>NZ_QGTH01000013.1 GCF_003182075.1 Finegoldia magna | reverse complement strand
AAGTATGTCAAGAAAAGGCAATTGTCTAGACAATTCTCCAATGGAAAACTTCTTTGGAATCTTGAAACAAGAAATGTATTATGGAGAGGATTTTACTAGTTATGATCATTTGATAAGTGAGATAGAAAAATATATTAAATGGTACAATGAAGATAGAATTAAAACAAAATTAAACGGAATGTCCCCTGTTATGTACAGATTACATTCCGCTTAAAATATTATTAAATTATTCCGTGTTTACGGGTTCAGGTCAAAAACTAGGTTTTTCTTCGGAAGAAGTTTCATTGCTTTATCAAAGCGTATATTATCATCACCATAGAAAATCTTTGGATAATGTAAATAAAAGCAAAGTTACAAATCAAATGGATAGTTTAAAATTAGAACTAGAAAATTTCCATTACGATAAACTTAATGATATTAAATTAGTGGAATTTAAGGAAAGATTATTAGATAATAGCACAATTGAAGATCAAACAAAGTTTCTTAAAAAGTATATTATCCTTAAAGGGTTACTAAATCGATTAGATTATGCAGCAAGTGCACACATAAAAGTTGAAAATAAAAATGATTTTTTGGAAGAATATCTTGAACTTTTTATGAAAAAACTAAAGAAAAAAGAAATTGAAAAAGGAAATCCAGAACCCAAATGGAATGATTTGCAACTTTTTATGAAAGAGAATAGCAATGAAAACTTAGTGATAATAGCACAAACAGGAATGGGAAAAACAGAAGGTTCATTGTTATGGATTGGTAATAATAAGGGTTTTTTTACATTACCGATAAGAACAGCAAACAATGCTATATATAATCGTCTTAAATTCGATATATTAAATGGAGAAAAAATTAATGAAAGGATAGCACTGCTTCATGGAGACACAAAATCTTTTTATTATAATAACTCTCCAGAAAACGAGACAACAGCAGATATAGAAGGTTACTTTACAAAAACTAGGCAGCTGTCATTGCCAATAACTGTAAGTACTTTGGATCAATTATTCACGATAGTATTTAAATATAGGAATTACGAAAGTGTACTTGCGACATTGTCCTATTCAAAGGTTGTAATCGACGAAATACAAATGTATGGACCTGAATTGATAGGGTATTTAATTGCAGGGCTCATAATGATTCAAAATATTGGGGGAAAGTTTGCGATAGTAACGGCAACTTTTCCTGGATTTTTGAAGCAATTAATGAATGAATATGGATTGAAATACAAAATTAGTCCGGCTCCATTTGTTGATAAAGGTAAAATTAGACACAGCGTTAAATGGATTGAAGAGAAAATAAACTCTGATTTTATTGAACAAAAATATTATGATAATAGAATTTTGGTAATTTGTAATACGGTAAAAGAATGTCAAAGCTTGTATACAGAATTGAAGGATAAAGAAATTCCTGTAAATATGTTTCATTCGAAATTTATCAAAAAAGACAGAGAGCAAAAAGAAGCAAACATATTAGAATTTGGTAAGCTATTTAAAAACGAAAAAAGAAATACTGATGTAGGAATATGGATAACAACATCGGTAGCAGAAGCATCATTAGATATTGATTTCGACATCTTAATAACTGAATTATCTGATGTTAATAGCCTGTTTCAAAGGTTTGGAAGGTGTTATAGAAAACGAGAATGGTCAGATGAAGGATATAATTGCTATGTGTTTGATGGAGGGGAAAAGAAATGTTCAGGAGTCTCAAGTGTTATAGATGAGGAAATTTTTAACATTTCTAAGCAAAATCTAAGACGATTTTTTGCTTCTCATTCTTCTAAAATTACCGAAGAAGAAAAAATGAATTTGGTAGAATCTATCTATTCGTATGAGAATATTAAGAATACAAAATATTACAAAACAATCATTCATTTTATTGACAAACCAGAACTATATCTTCCAGCTGAAACAGACAAAAAAGAAGCTCAACAAAATTTTAGAGAAATAGCATCTGTAACTGTAATGCCTAAAACAGTATATGATGAAAACAAAGAAGAGATTCTCAACTGTTTAGAGGAATTAAATGATTTCAAGAATGATATTTCCAAGAGAGTTATCGCACGACAAAATATTTATAAATACACATTAACATTAGGCTATGAAGAATTTGCTAATGTTTATAAGCATAGTCTCACAAATATTGTTGAAATAAGCAGCTATGAAAAAATTCACGTTGTAGATTGTAATTATAGTTATGATTTTGGAATTTCGGAAGCACAACCTAATTCAGGAGGGATATTCATATGATAGAAGATAAGATTACTGGGCTTATGATTTACTATTATTTTGTTTGCAAAAGGAAGTTGTGGTATTCTTGCCAAAACATATCTATGGAATCGGAGAACGAAAATGTATCTGTAGGAAAATTTGTTGATGAATCTTCTTACATTAAAAACAGAAAACACATTATGATTAATAACGAGATAAATTTAGATTTTATAGAGAAGTCAAATACTATTCACGAGATTAAGAAAAGTAGAAAGATTGAGAAGGCTTCAATTTGGCAAGTCAAATATTATTTGTATTATTTGAAAAAACGTAATATCTTTAATTTGAATGCGAAAATAGATTATCCTCTTTTGAAGAAAACGGTGGAAGTTGAATTATCCGAAGAGGATGAGCTTACTATAGATAAATCTATCGAGGAAATAAAAAGGATAATTTCGTGTGAATTTCCACCTGAATTTGAAGCTAAAAATATTTGTAAGAGTTGTGCATTTGAAGATTTGTGCAAAATATAGGAGATTTTATGAAGAATAGCTTGTATGTTTATCAAAATGGGGAACTGAAAAGAAAAGATAATACTCTTCAATTTTGTACGGTTGATGGCGAGAAGAGGGACATTCCAGTCAATATGGTATCAGAGATTTATCTTTTTGGAGAGGTTAGTATTAATTCTAAATTAATAGATTTTCTGTCTCATAATGATATAATCGTTCATTTTTTCAACTACTATGATTTCTACAGTGCAAGTTTGGTGCCAAAAAAATCAAAAGTTTCTGGGAAAGTAACAGTTAAACAAGCCCAATTTTATTTGGACGATGAAAAAAGACTACAACTAGCGATGAAATTTGTGGAGGGTGCAGGTAAAAATATATACAGAAATCTTAGATATTATAATGGCAGAGGGAAAGATCTCGAAGAGTATATGAATGAGATTAATTATTACTTAAAAAACCTAGACAAAGCAAGAGATGTGCCGGAACTTATGGGGATGGAGGGTAATATTCACAAAACATATTACAAATCGTGGAGCACAATCATTAATCAAGAGATTGACTTTGAAAAAAGAGTCAAAAGACCTCCCGATAATATCGTGAATACTTTGATTTCTTATTTGAACTCATTAGTCTACACAACAGTTTTGGGCGAAATTTACAAAACTCAACTTGATCCTACAATTAGTTTTCTACATGAACCTGGCGATAGAAGATATTCGCTGAGTTTGGATATTGCTGAAATATTTAAACCGTTGATAGCTGACAGATTAATATTTTCATTATTGAACAAAAATCAGATACAAGACAAACATTTTAGTCAAGAATTAAACTATTTGTACATGAAAGAATCAGGGTCTAAGGTAATATTGCAAGAATACAATAAAACTTTGCAAAGGACGATAAAGCACAAAGATTTATCAAGAAATGTAAGCTACAGATATCTAATCAGATTAGAATGTTATAAATTGGTGAAGCATTTTATTGGTGAAAAAGAATATGAACCGTTTATAATTTGGTGGTAAAAATGTATATAATTTTAGTGTATGACATCTCAAATGAAAATAATGGACAACGAAGATGGAACAGAGTATTCAAAATATGCAAACAATACTTAAACCATATCCAAAACTCCGTGTTCGAAGGAGAAATCTTGGAATCGGATTTGTTTAAGTTGAAGAAGAAAATCCAAAAAGAAATCGATGAGAAGTTAGATTCAGTAATAATATTCAAAAGTCGAAACGAAAGATGGCTTGAAAAAGATATATTGGGAACAGAAATTGATGATCCACAATTTATCTAATATAATTGTCGATCACCTGTATAGACAAAATACGCGTAGATCGACAACGCCTAAAATCACACATTATTTTGTATTACATTGAATTATTTTCAAAAAAATCGTAAATTTGATATACTTAAAAAGAACATAGACAGAAACACCGTCTATAAGCATTGGAAATACTGTCATAGACAGTCACCTATTAAAATCTATCCAGAGTGGAATGTAAATATGCCTCAAATAAAACTTCCATTCTTTATCTTCCCTATCATTAAAATCTATCCAGAGTGGAATGTAAATGTTTTTCAAAATAAAGAAATCAAGGGAGATATAAAATTAAAATCTATCCAGAGTGGAATGTAAATATGATTTCTAGGATATCTAGCTTGTATTTGTCCCTCAATTAAAATCTATCCAGAGTGGAATGTAAATGCAATTAAACAAGCCTTAAAAAGCCTGTAAATGAATTATTAAAATCTATCCAGAGTGGAATGTAAATATGATTTCTAGGATATCTAGCTTGTATTTGTCCCTCAATTAAAATCTATCCAGAGTGGAATGTAAATGCAATTAAACAAGCCTTAAAAAGCCTGTAAATGAATTATTAAAATCTATCCAGAGTGGAATGTAAATGCATATCCGATAGTTACTTTAATAGGAAAAGCAAGATTAAAATCTATCCAGAGTGGAATGTAAATGAATATCAGCTAAAAGCGTCTAAGAAATGGTATAAATTAAAATCTATCCAGAGTGGAATGTAAATGATAGTATTGACCCAATATATCTAGAGAAAATGTATTAAAATCTATCCAGAGTGGAATGTAAATAAATATTCTTTGATTAAGCCTCTTAGTTTTGAATAATCATTAAAATCTATCCAGAGTGGAATGTAAATTCTTGATTACAACTATAGTATATACCTTAATAGGTATAATTAAAATCTATCCAGAGTGGAATGTAAATAGCTTTCCCAAATGCTGTGAGTTCTTGTGTTGACCTAATTAAAATCTATCCAGAGTGGAATGTAAATTTTCAAAGCTCTTAATCAAGTGATTCGAAGTAAAATTAAAATCTATCCAGAGTGGAATGTAAATGACTGTGTAACAAATACTTCCATCATCTCTTTTGATTAAAATCTATCCAGAGTGGAATGTAAATTGACCTGCGTCTAGCATTATCTTAATCATATTACAATTAAAATCTATCCAGAGTGGAATGTAAATATAGTATAACTTCTACTGTAACAAAAACTGTATCTGATTAAAATCTATCCAGAGTGGAATGTAAATTTGTACAGTGCAAGTTGTATCTTTAGTGTTCCAGTCATTAAAATCTATCCAGAGTGGAATGTAAATAGATCAACAGATTTCACAGTTGCAAATATAACAAATTAAAATCTATCCAGAGTGGAATGTAAATTTTCAAATTCTTTTTCAAGGTCTTTAATAGTTTCTTGATTAAAATCTATCCAGAGTGGAATGTAAATATTGAACTTGTAGCACTTGAGAAATCTCATTACGAATTAAAATCTATCCAGAGTGGAATGTAAATGTATTGGCGTATGCAGGGAATGTACATACTGATACATTAAAATCTATCCAGAGTGGAATGTAAATGCGACAAGTCGATTCTTCTTCCATATCCACCGTTTATTAAAATCTATCCAGAGTGGAATGTAAATCAAAATTTTTAAATACTTGTCTTAATATTTCTGTAATTAAAATCTATCCAGAGTGGAATGTAAATCTTTTTTTGGCTTGTTCCCAATTGATTTTTCCGTTATTAAAATCTATCCAGAGTGGAATGTAAATTTATTAAATTTAATCAACTTTGGCGTATCAAGTGCATTAAAATCTATCCAGAGTGGAATGTAAATATTAACTTATACGATATGTCGTATGTTTTTCTTGTATTAAAATCTATCCAGAGTGGAATGTAAATAATAGTACAGAAAACATAAAACAATACAACACAAATTAAAATCTATCCAGAGTGGAATGTAAATTTGTTTTATATTCTTTTTTATTCAAATTTTTAACACATTAAAATCTATCCAGAGTGGAATGTAAATGAATTTAAACGATTACTTGCGAAATTTTTCATATTATTAAAATCTATCCAGAGTGGAATGTAAATCCAGCTATCAACTCATGTTCAATCATTGACATCTGAATTAAAATCTATCCAGAGTGGAATGTAAATTTTGTTTACTTTATACCTATCATGTATCAACTCGTGATTAAAATCTATCCAGAGTGGAATGTAAATTTATACACTAAAGGTCTACTGTCTGTACTTTTAAAATTAAAATCTATCCAGAGTGGAATGTAAATAAACAAGACAAGGTATATCTTATATCAAAAGCTTTAATTAAAATCTATCCAGAGTGGAATGTAAATGTATATCCTCAAAGATATAATAATCTTCGTCATATATTAAAATCTATCCAGAGTGGAATGTAAATATGCGAATGATAACAAGGGTAAAGACTTCACTAAATTAAAATCTATCCAGAGTGGAATGTAAATGTTCTTGAAAAAGCAACTGAAACAACAGCTGGTATATTAAAATCTATCCAGAGTGGAATGTAAATTCGCTATTCAAGTCTTTAAAAGACACCTTGCCTTGATTAAAATCTATCCAGAGTGGAATGTAAATTTAGAATATTTGTTGTATCGTCCATTATTTTTTCCATTAAAATCTATCCAGAGTGGAATGTAAATATGCTTTGTGTGTCCTCCAACTGAATAATTCGGGATTAAAATCTATCCAGAGTGGAATGTAAATGTTTCTGAAGTATTATCAGTATAACTCCATACTGTATTAAAATCTATCCAGAGTGGAATGTAAATTTTACTGCTATCCGTTCCAAGTGGTAAAGATGGACAAGAAATTAAAATCTATCCAGAGTGGAATGTAAATCATGTAGAATATGGGCATGATGTTGGGGAAAATGGATTAAAATCTATCCAGAGTGGAATGTAAATATAGACTCTTTTAAATACCTTGAAATATCTTCATTATTAAAATCTATCCAGAGTGGAATGTAAATAATAGTCCATTTAACGGACAAGGTCAAGTATTCATAATTAAAATCTATCCAGAGTGGAATGTAAATAGGAATTGCTGGAAAACAAGGTTCAGATGGAAAAAATTAAAATCTATCCAGAGTGGAATGTAAATATACAAGCGACTATCAAGGAATGCTTTGTTGCTGTAATTAAAATCTATCCAGAGTGGAATGTAAATAGAGACGTTGCATTTATTCGAAAAGCGTATGAGACAATTAAAATCTATCCAGAGTGGAATGTAAATATTGCTTCAAATATTAGCAATAGGTTGAATGATTAATTAAAATCTATCCAGAGTGGAATGTAAATTAAGCTTTTACAGGTGTTAAAGATTTTGTGATAATAATTAAAATCTATCCAGAGTGGAATGTAAATATCTACCTTGAAAAAATGTTAAATTTAAATGGGTACATTAAAATCTATCCAGAGTGGAATGTAAATCGTGTCGCTTGTTCTTCAATCTTCCAATCTCCAAATTAAAATCTATCCAGAGTGGAATGTAAATGATAGATATAATTTAATTTCTAAATATTCTCAATGATTAAAATCTATCCAGAGTGGAATGTAAATTTTGTTATTATTTTTATTTAAATCATAACAAACACTATTAAAATCTATCCAGAGTGGAATGTAAATATTGATTTTTCCGTTATATTTTGATACATCAACACCTATTAAAATCTATCCAGAGTGGAATGTAAATCAATAAATGACACACTTAATGATTTTAATAATTCATTAAAATCTATCCAGAGTGGAATGTAAATTACTACAAGTTAATGTATAATCTTGTACAGTTTATAATTAAAATCTATCCAGAGTGGAATGTAAATGGATATGTTATTCCTCCCCAATTGTTTTCGACTTTTATTAAAATCTATCCAGAGTGGAATGTAAATACAAAAACACCACCTTTTCTAATTTGACAACTTCCATTAAAATCTATCCAGAGTGGAATGTAAATTACAAATAAAAGTTGCTAATAAAGAATATTTTAAAATTAAAATCTATCCAGAGTGGAATGTAAATTATTCAACATAGAATTATACGATAATAATTTGTCTAGATTAAAATCTATCCAGAGTGGAATGTAAATATCATATTTACCACCATAATTTACATACGTCTTGTCGATTAAAATCTATCCAGAGTGGAATGTAAATAAGAATTGATGATTTAAGTAATATTTTTTAGGTGATTAAAATCTATCCAGAGTGGAATGTAAATCAAGAAACACCATTTGGAAATAGTTATAGACGTTAAAATTAAAATCTATCCAGAGTGGAATGTAAATACACTAAAAGTAGCTTTTTTTAAATCATATTCCCAATTAAAATCTATCCAGAGTGGAATGTAAATTTAGTAAATGAAATTAGTCACATAGATAATTTTGTTGATTAAAATCTATCCAGAGTGGAATGTAAATTCCAAAACTCGTTTTGAAAATCAAGCAGGTGTCCCTATTAAAATCTATCCAGAGTGGAATGTAAATAGAACAGTTGTTGATACAGTAGAAGAAAGTACAACATTAAAATCTATCCAGAGTGGAATGTAAATATCATTGATAAAATGCAAAATGAAATTAATAACAAATTAAAATCTATCCAGAGTGGAATGTAAATACAAATCCTGATGGCTCTTGTCCATCATTACCACATTAAAATCTATCCAGAGTGGAATGTAAATCGTTTAACCGCGTATCTATAACATGCTCTGAAATCTAATTAAAATCTATCCAGAGTGGAATGTAAATATTTCTCCGACTTCCAATGTTGGTTGCTTACGAATAAATTAAAATTTAACCAGAGTGGAATGTAAATTTACACAGAAAAGTGACTAACAATGCGACTGACTGGATTAAAATTTAACCAGAGTGGAATGTAAATAAGAACAATTGTGTCGGAATAGGTAAGTTTCCTGATAATTAAAATTTAACCAGAGTGGAATGTAAATGATGGAGTGGAGGCTTTTATGTTTTTGATATATCTATATTAAAATTTAACCAGAGTGGAATGTAAATATTTAAACTAAAGGAAGTGAGGATATGCAACAAACATTAAAATTTAACCAGAATGGAATGTAAATGTTGGCTTGGGAATTGCAGGTGCTTTTTTGGCTTGGAAATTAAAATCTACCCAGAGTGGAATGTAAATTTCTCAACATCAATCAAATTCACTGTAGCTTTGAATTAAAATCTACCCAGAGTGGAATGTAAATGGGAAAACTGGTGCAACTGGACCATAAGGACCACCAGGGATTAAAATTTAACCATAGTGGAATGTAAATCTTGTACTTGAGTAAGTGAGTTCTTTTTCAAGTCCGAATTAAAATTTAACCAAGGTGGAATGTAAATCAAGACCAAAAAGACTGGAATACAGGAAAAATTAACATTAAAATTTAACCAAAGTGGAATGTAAATAGTACTACATCTTCTACATCATAAAAATCTTTTGCATTAAAATCTACTCATACTGAAATGTAAGTCCTTGATATCCCAGTGCAAGCGTTGCAACCTTTCCATTAAAATCTACTCATACTGAAATGTAAATACGATTAGTGGTATTGATAAGGATATGGGAGTAGTATTAAAATTTAACCAAAGTGGAATGTAAATCGTGCTGAGAGTGATGGATTATCAATTATACTATTATTAAAATCAATCATAGTGAATGCATTTAACCTTAATATACAATAAAAAAGGTTTGGATATAGAATTATTGGAGTACAATACGATATATTGAACACAATAGATATAAATAGAAATAGATATGATTAATATATGCCTACTATTGCGCAAAAGATAGTTATGAAGTTTAAGAAGATGGATTGGAAATGAGAGTAGGACAGGATATTTTTGTTTTTATATGTCAGAATTAAATCAGTTGAAACTTTAGATTATATAGACCTGTTAACCATGAATTAAAAGTCGGAGCGTTGTTGAATATAATCATCTTCTATTATTTCAAAATCATCTGGATCGTACAAATAATCTTCATCAGTATCATCAATAATTCTTATAAATTCACCTTCATATCCGAATGCTTCGTAAATTTTGTTTTTAGTTAGAGATATACCCCAATTTTCTCTTATATATTTAGCTTTCATCATTGTCATCCTATTATATTAATTCTTATCTTTTATCCATTCATTAAAGTCGTATCCACGAACTTCTAACTCGTTTTTTTTAGATTCCAGCACAAATTCATATCCAGCAATTACACCTTCATAAAATTCGCCGCTTGATTCTTTTTCATATTCTTCTTTTCACTCAACTATATCCATTATTATTGCTTTTAAGGTTTCTTCGGACCGTTTCCAATCTATTTTTGACTTCATAATTTACTCCTATTTTAGATATCTATAAATTTTGTTATTATCATTCAAACATTAATCAATATTTAGTTTTTGATTTTAAAGCCTTACTTAGGTATTTATTATAAATTATATCATTATTGTATAAAAAATACTGAAAATTTCTATACAATATAAAAGCGAAAAGGTGTTTAATAGTAATTTTACAAATCATCATCATAATATTGGATCTCTGGGAGATAAAAGATATAATATAAATATATTTCAGTTTATCGAATATTTACATAAAAGTTGGTACATGGTTTGTAAAAGAAAGTGAACATAAAAAAGAAAGGATCAATGATTATGAAGTTTAAAACGCCAACTGTATATTATTATTGCCCAGACTATAAAAAATATGTGAAATGTGAAGGCGGCATGTATTACTGCATAAAAGATGGCAAAGAAATATTTAATGACTTTTATTCTAAAATTGATTTGGGGTCGATATATACCGAAGATATAACAAAGGAAGAATATTATGCTCAACTATCTTAGAGCCTTTTTTATTATGTTGAATGCACATAAAGGACAAAAAGATAAAGGCGGACATGCGTACTTTTTACATCCATTAAGAGTTTCTAAGAAAATAAGTGACAGGCGATATAAGATAGTTGCACTGTTGCACGATGTTTTAGAAGATTCTGACAAATACACAATTAATGATTTTGACTTTCTTGACTCTGAACAAAAAGATGCTTTGATTAAACTTACGCATCCAGAAAATGTAGCATACATGGATTATGTAAAAAATATAAAAAGTAATAGCATTGCAAGAAAAGTAAAACTAATGGATTTAGAAGATAATATGAATCTAAATAGGCTTGTTTACTCTACAGAAAAAGACTTTAAAAGAGTTGAAAAATACAAGAAAGCTAGAGATTATCTTTTAGCATAAAATTAATAAAACCCCAAATATTAATAATCTAAGATGTTGAAAGTTAAAGAAATAGAATTGTTGGAGGAATAATATGCTCAACACACATGAAAATAACATACAAGCTGAAAAAATGTTAGAAGAGTATTATAAACAATATTTAGAAAGAAATCAATAAACAAAAAACGAAAAAATCAAGCCTAAAAGGACAAAATAATTAATTTATTAAGAACAACTTCCTAACAGATGGCCCTAATAAAACACCCGTTTTTTGAATAATCCAAGAAACGGAAAAAGACTGTGAGTTTTGATGCTCACAGCCTTTATTTTTCGTGTTGTTTGATTATATTTTCTAATCTTTTGTATTCTTTTTTAAATCTCGGGTTTGTGGATTTTGATTTCAATTCGTTTAAGTTTTTTCGTGCTAACACAAAATCACCGTCAAATATGTTTTTCATTATATACAATTGTTTGATGTTTTCGCCGTAATTTGGACTATTTTCAAATTGTTTTAAAAGCTTTTCGTGTGTTGTGAAGAGTTCATTAAACTTAATTTGATCGTTCAATTTGAAGTGGGCAATCATTGTGTTGAGCCAATATATCAATTGAAGGTCTTGATTTTTCAATTGGTCTTTTGCAATTGTTTCATAAGTAGCCAATGTTTTATTTGGTTCATTAAGTTCTAAATATCCAGCGCCCAAATTCATTTTCATTACTGTTTGTATGTGCTTGTTTTTGATTTTTGGAATTTTTGGTTCTAATTCATTGACGAAATCTTTGTATTTCATTTCTTCAAACAGTTTCATTGAGTGTTTCAATTCGTTTGTTTTGTAGGAGTAATAAATTGTGTTGACTATTAAAATGACTGCCAAGACAACCCCACCGATTATCCAATAATATTTAAGCATGACTTTGTCGTCGATTTTGAAGACAAGGCTAATGATTAGCATGGCTATTCCGATTGCAAATGCTATACCAAATAATTTTAGAAATTTTTTCATGTGTACCTCTGTTTTACGTTAAATTACTTGAAAATATCAAATATACTTTTTGTAGTTTTGTTATAAATCTTGTTGTAAAGTGCTTTTTTGGGGTTTTTAAACCAACCAATGCCCTTTTTTCCATAGGTAGGATCGATTGCAGACTTTAGTTGTCTTTTGTACTTTGAAGTTGTTCTTGCTTTGAATGATTTTTTCAAGCTTGGTGTTCTGAATCCTATTTTCATAAGTGCCTTCCTTTATATATTATTTCTCTTATCTTTCGAACTATTTTTTGCATTTTTTAATTTATAATTATATTACATAGTTTTAAAGTTAATTTGTCAAGTCTTTTTGCTATTTTTTAACTACCTGTAGTTGAGTGTCTGATTTTTTTATCCACTTGTTTATTAACCATCTTTATGGTATTATTTACATAAGTTAAAGGCGAGCTAAGACTATAATAGTCCCAACTCAAGCAATGTAATAACAAGCTTTAAAATTGCGATAATTAGGCTATTATTAATTTGCTTTTTTTATGCTTACGCATTCAACTCACCGCCTTTTTATAATATTTTTTGATGTGTGGTTGTGTGTAAGCATTTCTTTAACTTATAACTTGATAATACAATTGCAGAATTGTATTATCAAGTTTTTTTATTCTTTTATTTTTGCTTGTGATGTTTTGTAATTTTATCCACTTGTTTATTAACCAATTTTATAATATAATTTATTTATGAAATCTTTGACCTTGTCCATGAGTCCACCTCCATTTTTTTGAGCTTGTTGGGTGGCTCTGGATTATGGTTTTTTAGCTTACACTTATACTATGCACTTGTATAATTGTGTTATCAATACTTTTATTTTTTACTGTCCTTATTATGATTTTTCAATGTTTATGCCGTTGATATGGCTTTATTTTTTTGCTTTCAAAAAGATATTCGAAATACTTTAGCTTTTACATTTAATTGATAATTGTTATTATATATTAATTATAATTCATTTATGCGGATTTTCAATTGGGTTTTGTATTTGAAAATTTTGTGAGATAATAAAAACGGTGATATTATGTTAGAGTTTATGAACTTAAATGATAAAAACATGATAGCTGTTCAAGGTGCTGGCGGGAAAACTTCGAGCGTTTTTTTGCTTGCAAATGAGTTCAAATCGATGAATGAAGCATCTCTTATAAGTACGACTACGAAGATGGGGATTGTGAGTGAGGATAAATTTGATTATTTGTACATATTTAATGAGAAAACGAAAATTGTAGATGGCAAAATATACTTCGCATCTAAATCACGTACCGACACAAAAGAAATCGGATTTGAACCTGAATTTTTCGATAAAATTTTTCTTGATAGTTTGTTTTCCAATATAATTTTGGAAACGGATGGAGCAAAGACAAGACCTATTAAAGCTCCTCGAGAAGATGAGCCTGTAAATCCTAAAAACATCACGCACTGCGTTGGTGTGATGGGACTTGATAGCGTGAACAAGCCTTTTGATGAGAGATTTTGCCACAGAAAAGAATATATGGAGAAAATTATTGGAAATCCCAAGACTTTGACAACAGAAAGCTACGCTGAAATCATCAATTCTAATTGTGGTCTGTTCAAAAATTCGTACGATGCGAAAAAGTTTTTGATTTTGAACAAGGCAGACACAAAACAAGATATTGAAAATGCCGTGGATATTATTGATAGAATTGATGTCGATGTGAAGATTTTTGTGATGAGTTTTGGGAAGATTATAAAAATATACTAGGAGAATTTTATGAATTTACTTGAAGATTTGAATTTTGATGAGAATCATATTATTAAGGATACAATTGTTAGAAATGAAAAGTTTGACATTCACAGAATCCAATCGAAAAACGAAACATCAGGACCATATAATCAGGACTTTGACGAATTTGTTGTCATAATTAAGGGTGAGGCAATGTTAAATGTCGAAGGAAAAGATGTAAGACTTAAAGAAATAGATACGTATTTTATTCCTAAAAATGTAGTTCACGAAGTAAAAAGCACAAGTGATGAATGCGTGTGGCTGTGTTTTACGATAAAATAGTTGACAATTGAATCAAGAGAGTATATAATATTTTGGTATGTAAAAGGAGTCATTTCCTTTTATACAATACAGAAAGTCGCCGATGGCCGGGTGTGCGACGTGTCTAAATTCCCGGTGAGAAAACAATCGCTTTTTGGCAGCGATGTCCAAGTAGCCAAATATTGTAAATAAAGGAAAGGATGAATTGAATGAAAACTTATATACCTAAGAAAGATGACATCCAAAGAAAATGGTATGTAGTAGATGCAACAGATGTTGTTTTAGGTAGATTATCTACTGAAGTTGCTTCTATTTTAAGAGGAAAAAACAAACCAATGTTTACTCCTAATGCGGATGTTGGAGATTACGTAATTGTAATTAACGCAGAAAAAGTTAAATTAACAGGTAAGAAATTAGAACAAAAAGAATTAAGACATTATACAGGATACGCTGGTGGTCTTAAATCAATTACCTACAAAGACTTAATGCAAAAAGACCCAGAAAGAGCTGTAACTCATGCTATCGTTGGCATGCTTCCTCACAACTCTTTAGGACGTCAAATGGCTAAAAAATTAAGAGTTTACAGAGGCGCTGATCACGATCACATCGCTCAAAACCCTGAAGTTTTGGAAATTAAGTAGGAGGTAATTAAATGGCTAATAATAGATATCAAGGAACTGGTAGAAGAAAAACTTCTGTTGCTAGAGTTACTTTAGTACCAGGAAGTGGAAAATTCACAATTAACAAAAAAGATATAAGTGAATACTTTAACTTCGATACATTAAGAGTTATAGCTAAGGAAGCTTTGGAATTAACAAACAACACTGAAAGCTATGATGTTACTGTTAATGTAAAAGGTGGCGGATACACTGGTCAAGCAGGTGCTATTAGACATGGTGTTGCTCGTGCTTTATTAGAAGTTGACCCAGACTACAGAGCTGAATTAAAAAGAGCAGGTTTCTTAACTAGAGACCCTCGTAAAAAGGAAAGAAAGAAATACGGTCTTAAAAAAGCTCGTAAATCTCCACAATTCAGTAAGAGATAGTTTTTTCGAAATTATTCCCACAGATTTTTGTCTGTGGGTTTTTTATTTGCGTAAAAAATTATTATTTTATACTCCTAATCAATATATGATATACTTATTAAAGTAAAAAGGTTGTGATTATTTTGAATATCGATATTATTTCGGTGGGTAAGGTTAAGGAAAAATACATAAAACTTGGTATTGCAGAATTTTCTAAGAGATTATCTGCGCACTGCAAGCTCAACATAATTGAGGTTGATGATTTGAGTGCTGCAGAGAATTTGTCTGACAGCGAAAAGGAGATTGTGAAGGACAAGGAAGCAGAGAAAATTATGTCGAAAATCAAGGACAATCACTACGTGATTACGCTTGAGATTTTGGGAAATCAACTTACTAGCGAAAAATTAGCCGCCAAGATTGAAAATTTAACTGTACAAGGTCATTCTAATATTTGTTTTGTTATCGGCGGATCTTTGGGACTGGGAAAAAGTGTACTTGACAGGAGCGATTATGCGCTTTCTTTTTCCAAGTTTACATTTCCACATCAACTGATGAGGCTGATTTTGTTGGAACAAATTTACCGAAGTTTCAGAATAATCAACAATTTACCATATCATAAGTGAGGATAAAATGAAGGGAAAAAAGACAACTGTTGCATTGGCTTTTCTTATAGTGATTTTAGTTGGTGTGATTGGCGTTAGATATTCAGAAATTTCTGGGAAATCTCCAATTCAAGCATCACAAAAAAGTTCTCAAGTGAAGAGTGTTAAAAAATCAGAAGAAAAATCAAACAAAAAATCAGATAACGAAAAAGAAAATAAAAATCTGGAAAAGAAAGAGATAACCATAACTTGTTGGGGCGATTATATGAATCACATAACTCAAATTCGCCAAGCAAAAGCTACAAATTATGATTTTACGGATTCTTTTGCGGTTATTAAAGATATTGTGGGTAAGAGTGATTTATCCATAGTCAATTTGGAGACGACTATTGCAAAGAATGCATCAGACATGAGTGGTTATCCAGAATTTGCAACGCACGAAAATGTTATAAAAGCTTTAAAAGATACAGGATTTGATGTCGTAAGTACTGCGAATAATCACTCTTATGATAGAAGATTGAAGGGGATTGACCTCACGATAGATGCTATTGAAAAGTACGGTTTGAAAAGGACTGGTACGTTCAAGGAAAATGAATCGACCAATCCACTTATCGTAGATGTCAAAGGAATAAAGGTTGGATTTTTCTCATATACACAAATGCTCAATGGATTTGAAAATTCTATGCTTAATTCCGGAAGAGACACCGCGGTAAATATAATAAACATGGAACAAATCCAAAAAGATGTGGATTATTTAAAGCAAAATCACGCCGATGTTATAATGTGCTACATGCATTGGGGAGAGGAATATTCTGATTATCCTAACTCTTATCAGAAAAACACGTTCAAGAAATTTTCAGATATGGGAGTTGACTTGGTGATAGGATCGCACCCGCACACAATACAAAAGGCTGATGTTATTGAAAACGACGGCAAAAAATCATATTGCGTTTATTCAATGGGAAATCTAGTTTCAGATCAAAGAGAATCCTACGGACAATATTACGGTGTAGAGATTGGAGTGTACTCTGATATTAAAATTGAGAAAATTGGGGACAAGACAACTATAAAAAGTTTCGAAAACAAGCCATACTATGTAGACAAATACACAGATAGTGTGACTACAAGATATGTCGTGGTTCCAGTTAAACAAGTCCTCAATTCAGAGATAAATTATCCAAGAAAAGACAAAATAATATCTAAATTGAACAGAGCAAATCAACATTACGAGAAAATATTTAACAAGGAGTAAAAATGGGAAATATAATACTTACAGGTGACAGACCAACAGGAAAATTACATTTGGGTCATTACGTAGGCTCATTAAAAAACAGAGTTATCATGCAAAACAAAGGGGATTTCGACAAGATGTATGTCATGATTGCCGATGCACAAGCATTGACTGACAATTTTAACAATCCTGACAAAGTCAGAGATAACATAATTGAAGTGGCGCTTGATTATTTAAGTTGTGGGATTGATCCTAATAAAGTTACGATTTTTGTGCAATCACACGTTGAACAACTAACAGAATTGATGTTTTATTATATGAACTTGGTTACACTTTCAAGACTCGAAAGAAACCCTACAGTTAAAGCAGAAATCAAACAAAAAGAATTTGGAGCGAGCATTCCTGTTGGATTTTTGACTTATCCAATCAGCCAAGCAGCTGATATCACGCTTTTCAATGCAAACATAGTTCCTGTTGGAGAAGACCAGCTTCCAATGTTGGAACAAACGCGTGAAATAGTCAGAACATTCAACAACTATTACTCAGAAGTTTTGGTTGAACCAAAAGCTGTAATTCCTGACAACAAAATCTGTTCCAGACTTCCAGGATTAGACGGCAAAGCTAAGATGAGTAAATCATTAGGTAACTGTATTTATTTGTCGGATTCTGAAAAAGATGTCAAATCAAAAGTAATGAGTATGTTCACAGATCCTAACCACATTCAAATCACAGATCCTGGGAAAGTTGAAGGAAACACAGTATTCACTTATTTGGACGCTTTCTGTACAGACGATGATTTCTCAGAATTTCTTCCAGATTACAAAAATTTGGACGAATTAAAAGATCATTACAGACGTGGTGGACTTGGCGATGTCAAAATCAAAAAATTCTTGAACAATATTTTGCAAAAAGAATTATCTCCAATCAGAGAAAAAAGAAAACACTACGAACAAAATATTCCAGAAATCTTCGATATGTTGTTAAAAGGATCAGAAGATGCCAGAGAAGTTGGAGCAGAAACTTTGAAGAAAGTAAAAGCTGCAATGGGAATCAACTACTTTGAAGATGTGGAATTGATTAATAAACAACAACAAAAATACAAATAAATGAGAAATCAATCACTTCGGTGGTTGATTATGGATAGCAAACCATCATACACGAATATCTAGACTTCAAAAATTGATGATTTCTAAATCTCAAAATCCTAAAATCGCAAGCACGCTGAAGCTTACGCAGTCCGATTTTGACGGATTTATTCGATTTGAAATCATGACAATTTTTTCCGTATGATATTCTTAGCATGAAAGGTTTGCTATATTTTTTATATATGTCAATCACGTCAGTGGTTGATTTTTTATTGATTAATAAAATATAAATTTTATTTGATTTTTCATTTGCTTAAAATTATTATTTAAGGGTATAAATAATAAAGGAAAGGAAGATTATTATGTTAAGAGCAAAAGTAGGATCTAGATTATATAATATAAACGAAGCTATTAAGCTTGGAGAAATTGCGATAGCTAGCTTGAATGAGGTGCAATCTTATTTAGGTACAGCATCAGGATGGGGAATTTTCGATATTTTCAAGGGTAAGACTATTACTACTATGATTAAAAGATCGAATTTAAAAAAGGCGAAGAATCAAGCGAAGAAGGCTGACTTGGCGATTAGAAAGTTCAACAATATTATGATTGATTTGGACAAGAAACCAAGTGTTGGTTTCAGATATAAAAAACCATTTTTCTTGGCAGATTATTTTGATAACAAAGTTTTTGATTCTGTAATTCAAATGCAAATTCTCAATAACAAGAGAAATTGTGACGCTGCTATTAAGCAATTGAAGAAAGAAGTGTATAATTTACAAAAGGAAAAAATGAATTTAATGAATGAATAGATTTTATAGGGGGTATTATGCTAAAAGAATTTAAAAAATTCATTACTGAAGGTAATGTAATGGATTTGGCAGTTGCAGTTATCATGGGTGCTGCTGTTAAGGAAATGGTTGACGGACTTATTAACGGACTTATAGCACCTTTGATTGGAGCAGCAACAGCTGGTATAAACATGAAAGAAATGGCAGCAACTGTTGCAGGAGTGAAGTTACAATACGGATTGTTCTTGGATGCTTTGGTTAAATTTATCATTATAGCATTTATTGTTTTCTTGATGGTTAAGGCTATAAACAAAGGTCGTGATGCTTTGCATAAAGAACCAGCAGCTGATCCAACAACAAAAACTTGCCCATATTGCAAGAGCGAAATCGACATTACTGCTACTAGATGTCCACATTGCACATCACAATTAAGCGAATAGTTTCATCAAAAGAGGATTTTATCCTCTTTTTTTGTTGTCTTGTGTTATACTGAAAAAGGAATGATTAATTTATAATAAGGAGTTTATGATGAAATACGATTTTGAAACGATTAGTGACAGAAACGAAATGGGATCTAGAAAATGGGCTGTAAGAAGCGAACAATTTCCGAATATGAAAAAAAATGTAGTTCCATTTAGCGTTGCAGATATGGAATTCAAAAACGCACCGGAAATTATCGACGGTTTGAAAAAACGCTTAGATAATTTGGTTTTGGGATATTGCTCTCCTACAGACAGATTTTACAACAGCATTATAAATTGGGACAAGAAACGCCACAATGCAGATATCAAAAAAGAATGGATTGTCGAAGTTCCAACTGTTGTAGATGGATTTTTCGCCGCAGTAAGTGCTTTCACTAAAAAAGGCGATTCTGTAATGATTATGAGACCAGTTTATGGTCCTTTCAGATTTGCCATTGAATTTAACGACAGAGTTATGGCAGATGTTCCTTTGATTGCTGACGAACGCAACAATTACTCAATTGATTTTGAAAAATTTGAATCAGAATGCAAAAAGTCTGAAAACAAAATGGTTATTCTTTGTAATCCTCATAATCCGGGTGGAATTTTGTGGAGCAAGGATGATTTGGAAAAAGTAATCAAGATTGCGAATGATAATGATGTGATTGTTGTGGTTGATGAGATTTGGCAAGATATTGTTATGCCGGGAAACACTCACACATCTGTGCTTTCTTTGGATAGAAAATTAATCGAAAAAGCTGTAGTGTGTCAATCTTCAACAAAATCTTTTAACTTAGCAGGACTTTGCTGTGGATATACAATTATTTCCGATTCCGAAATGATGGCTCAATACAAGAAGACTTTGGATATTATGAGAAGTAACACTGTAAATGTTATGGGACTTGAAGCTACACAATTAGCTTTTGATGAAGCTGAAGACTGGCTTGACGAATTAATCGAAGTAATAGATACTAACCAAAAAATCGTCTACGATTTCTTCCAAGAAAAATATCCTAAAATCATAGTAAATCACCTTCAAGCGACTTACGTTATGTGGATGGATTTCAGATGTTTGGGATTAAACAGCGATGATTTGCTTAAAACATTGGGCGAAAAAGCTGATTTGGTATTCACTGACGGAAGATTTTTCGGAGAATGCGATGGATTTGTACGATTTAACGTTGCAGCTCCTACAAAAGTCGTAAAAGACGCATTAGTTAGATTGGATAATTTACTACAAGAAATATACAAATAAACACAACAAATCCCGAAACTCATTTGAATTTCGGGATTTTTTTAGTTCTATTTTACATTCAAAAATTGTTGCATGTATTCAAATGGACCATTATCCACTTGAACTTTTGGATTATTGATTGATTTATCTTCTTTTGAATTTAGTGAGATGTTAATGCTTTCAGTATCTTTTGATTTTGGAGTTGATTTTAATCTAACATCGTATGATTTGTCCTTGAATTCAAATGTTAAATTGAACATATCGTCTTTGTTAGTTGTCTTTAATGTGTTCATTTTGTC
Organism: Finegoldia magna; assembly: GCF_003182075.1. Taxonomy (GTDB): domain Bacteria; phylum Bacillota; class Clostridia; order Tissierellales; family Peptoniphilaceae; genus Finegoldia; species Finegoldia magna. Next base: position 38,426 of record NZ_QGTH01000013.1, on the reverse strand, counting down.
TTCGAATTCTTTTTTGGATTGTTCTGATTTTAGATTGTTTTCAATTTCTTGGATTTTTTGTTGTTCTTGTTCTGTAAGATCACTTCCCTTGGCAAGTTTGGCGTATTCTTTGAAGTTTTTCAATAAAGTTTTTCTTGAATATTCCATAACTTTTGCCCATTGTTCACCAGTCAAATTCACAGAATATTTGTGGTTGCCATCATCTGTAACCTTCAATTCCTTGTTGTCGACAACGAAATCTTTTGCGATTTTAACTTGGAATTTCGTATTAGATGATAAAAGTGGCATGAATACTGTGAAATCTCTTACAGTTGTAGCTTGGAAATTTTGTTCAGTTAATTTTTGCAAAATTTGTGTAACATTGAAGTACAAGTTTTTTTGAATCAAAGCTTCCTTCATTTTTGGTGGAAGATTGTTAGCAAATGCATCGTAATTCAAATACGCTTTTCCATCTTGGATTGCGAAGTGAAGTTCACCCAAATTATTTCCTTGACCTGCTAATTGAGCTACATCACTTGTAACAGTCGCCATTGCAACTCCTGTTGATTTGTCTTGTGTTGCTTTGACTTTGATTTCTTTTAGCTTGGAAGTTTCGTTCTTAAACTCATAAGATTGGTTCTTCCATTCAGTTGTTTTTCTAAAATCGTTTAATAGGCTCACTTTTTCTTTTGCTTGAGAGCAAGCGCTTAAAGTTATTACCATAAGTAGTGATAATAACACTAATGTAAATTTCTTTTTCATAAATTCCCCCTGACTATATTATTATAACAGATTTGGGCAAATGATTTTAAACATTTCACAATTGTAGACTTATTGTAATAAAATGTTGAATTTTGAAAGATAAAATGATAAATAAATAGTTGACAAGTAGAAATCGTTTAACTAAAATAAAATTGAAGTGATAATCATGAAAAAATATTAGAGGTTCATATGGTAGTAGGTAAATTAAGAAAAACAATCACTCTTGTTATTATTATGTGTTTACTTTTATCATCTTGTCAAAAACAAGAAATTAGAAACGACGAACGTGTAGCAAATCAAAACGAAACAGCAAAAGTTGCTAATGATGAAAAGGATAAAGCTGATATTAATGAGACCGTAAAAATGTTTTTTACGCAAAAATACTACAAGCTGGAAAAAGATACAAACAAAATTAGATTGAGTGAAAGTCTTGAAAAATTTTTAGCTAAAAAACCAGATTATAAGTATTATGAATTATCCGAGTTGAAAATATTGGATAAGTATGAAAGTAAAGACAAAATTTTAGTTTTAGTGAAGACATGGATTTCTACTAAGGATAAGAAATCTGGAGAAGGTGGAATTGTAAGAATTTTATTGCATAAGGATAATAAAGGCTATATTGTAGAAAAAGAAGTTAGTGAAGATATGATAGAATCAGCAAATTATCAAACTAAACTATCCCAAAAAGATATAAAAAATTATATTAAAAAATCATTGGTAATGAATGGAGAAAACTTATCGGATTCAGAGATAGATAAGGATATAAAAGATATGTATTTGCTCGATTTTTATTCATATATGGGAATGTTTGAAGTTCAAAAAAGCAAAGAAACTAATGAAGATTTAATCCATGTTTTAGAAAATCATGAATACAAATAATTTAAAAAGGAAAGTTCATAAAAAGAACTTTCCTTAATTTTTTGTTATTTTAATTTTTCTAATAATTTTAATGTGTAATCGTACATTCTTTGAGTAGATTCAATTCCCAAATGTTCTAATGGAGTGTGAGCACCAATGATATCTGGACCGAAACTAATCATATCGCAATCAGGAAGAACGCCTTTCAACAAACCACATTCCAAACCTGCGTGAATTGCAGTTACATTAGCTTTCTTGCCAGTCATTTCTTCGTACAATGCTGGGGCAACTTTTGCCAATTCTCCATCAGTGTTGAATTCCCAAGCTGGATATTCTTTTTCGATAACAGTTGTTCCATGAGTCAAATAAGCTAATGATTTGATTTTGTCGAACATATTGTGAAGTTCACTTTCTACAGAACTTCTTACACAACAAGTAACCTTGATTTTTTCGTCGTCTGCTTCAACAATACCAACGTTAGAACTTGTTTGAACTAAACCTTCGATGTCTTGTGAAGTAGAAATAACATCGTTGATTAATAAATACAAGAATTTAACGATTGATTGGGAAGTTTCTTTTGAATAAGAAAATTCTGTTTTTTCTGTTTCTTTAATTTCCAAAACCAAGTTAGGGTCAGTTTTTCTACCTTCGTGACGAACGTATTCTCCAACTTCGTTTAAAATATCCATCGCTTTATCCAAATCATCTACAGTGATGATAGCGTGAGCGTTCTTAGCAATGGCGTTGTGTTTTGAACCACCGGAGATTTCTTGCAATCTAAAATCCATTTCCAAAGCAACTTTGTTCAAAAGTCTTGCCATAACTTTGATAGCATTTTTATTTTGTTTTTGAATTTCAAGACCAGAGTGACCACCATTCAAACCAGAAAGAGAAATTTCAATAGCTTTTGACAAACCTTCTGATTTTTCGCTTTTGAAAGTAGTGATAGCATTTGCTCCACCAGAACAGCTTACAATGAAGTCTCCTTCAGTTTCAGTGTCGATATTTAACAAACGAGTTCCGCTCAAATGTTCAGCAGTCACGCCGTTTGCTCCGTCCATTCCACGTTCTTCATCAATTGTTACAAGAACTTCTAATTTTGGATGAGAAACATCATCAGAATCCAAAATAGCTAAGCAAAAAGCAACAGCGATTCCGTCATCTGCTCCTAAAGTTGTGTTATCTGCATAAACATATCCGTCTTTAACGTGCATTGAAATAGGATCTTTTAAGAAATCGTGGTCTGAATCATCAGTTTTTTCGCAAACCATATCCATGTGTCCTTGCAAAATAACAGGTTCTGAATTTTCGTAACCTTCTGTAGCTTCTTTTTTGATAATAACATTGTTAAGAGAATCTTGGTACACTTCCAATTCTCTTTCCTTTGCAAAGCTAACCAAAAAATCTGAAACAGCCTTTTCGTTTCCTGAACCACGAGGAATATAGTTTAATTGTTTGAACCAATAAAACACTTTTTTTGGTTCTAAATCTTCATATTTTTGCATGAGTAACCTCCTATATATATTCTTACTTTATTATAACTCTTTTACATTATTTTGTAATCTAATTGACAAGATTATTTACAACATTTACGATAATATCCATACCATTAGAGATATCATCGTAGCTCATCTTCGCAAACCCAATCAAAAACACATTAGTGTTCATATTTTTATCCAAATAAAAATCATCGATAGAATTCACATACACTGATTTTTCCCTCAAAGTTTTCAACAAAACATTACTGTCAATCCTCTTATCGACCTTGATTACGACAGATGTTCCACAATCAGTTTTCTCAAAATCAATGAATTTGCAGCCGTTAATTTTTGAAAAAATAATCTCGTATTTTTTTGCGTACACCTTCTTCATCTGATTGACCTGCTTTTCAAAATCTCCACTGTCGATAAACTTAGACAAAGCAGATTGAACGAAAATCGACACAGGACATCTCTCAGATTTTAGCACAGAATAAAATTTATTCATCAAATTTTTAGGCAAAACCATAAAACTCACACGCATCGCAGGGGTTACAGTACGTGAAAAATTCCCGATGTAAATCACCTTATCATTCACATCCAAAGTTTTCAGAGGGGCGATAGGACGAAGCTTGTATTTGAATTCTGCGTCGTAGTCATCTTCGATTATGTAGCGATTATTTTTTTCGTAAGCCCAATTCAACAGATCAATCCTTTTATTAATCGGCATAATCGCAGAAGTAGGAAACTGATGAGAAGGAGTCACGCTTACAACATTCGCATCTGTTTGTTTCAGAAAATCTATATCAATTCCATCTTCATTCACATCAATCGGCGTACTGTTGAAATTATTGTAAAAACCAATTCCGTGATAAGCATATCCAGGATTTTCAAAACCAAAAACGGGATTGTTAAGAAGGTTTTTAATCAAAATCAACAACTCGTTGCTGCCGGAACTCACGACGATTTGGTTGGGATTCACGATAATTTCTCTGAAATCTTTCAAATAATTTGAAATAGAACACCTTAACGAAAATAATCCTAAACCATCGACCTTACCCAAAATAGCATCATCATCTTCATTAATAGAATCTCTGAAAGCCTTTCTGATTTGCTTGTATTTAAAACAAGATTTATCCACACCTGAAAATGAAAAATCATACAGGTAAGAATTCTTTTCTTCAACAATCATATCCTCATCATCTAAGTTTGTATCGCTTTGCAAAATATGACCAGATTTTTCCACAAAAAATCCACTTCTCTCACTGGAACGAATGTATCCTTCCTTTTCCAATTGATAATAGGCATTGGATACAGTATTTATCGAAATATTCAGCTCATTTGATAATTTTCTAATAGAAGGAAGCTTGTCATTAGTCTTCAATTGTTTCGTGTTAATCTTTTCTTTTATAGAATCGTAAATTTGATTATACAAATAATCTTTGTCGTTTAAATTTATGAACATAAAATCCTCCGTTGGATTAAGTATAACACATCTGTACCCATAAAATTATTTTATTTTGCTACTATGATTAGATGCAATTTGCATGTATTATAAAGGCGAGGTGATTTTAATGGATATAAATGAAAAATTAAAGGGCGGAGTAATAATGGATGTAATCAATGCTGAACAAGCGAGGATTGCAGAAGCAGCAGGAGCAGTAAGCGTAATGGCACTTGAAAGAGTTCCTGCAGATATTAGAGCTGCAGGAGGAGTTAGCAGAATGAGCGATCCTAAAATGATTGAAGAAATTATGAAAGCTGTCAAAATTCCTGTAATGGCAAAAGTTAGAATTGGCCATTTTGTTGAAGCACAAATTTTGGAATCTTTGGGAATTGATTACATTGACGAATCAGAAGTTTTGTCTCCGGCAGATGACAAGTATCATATCGACAAATCGAAATTTAACACTCCTTTTGTTTGTGGAGCGAGAAATTTATCGGAAGCTTTACGAAGAATCAAAGAAGGCGCTAAGATGATTAGAACAAAAGGTGAAGCTGGAACTGGAGATGTTGTCCAAGCTGTTACACATATGAGACAAATCATGGGCGAAATTTCATTGGTGAAGTCTTTGAAGGAAGATGAATTATACGACAAAGCAAAAGAAATGGGAGTTTGCTTTGAATTATTGAAATACGTTCACGAAAATGGAAAATTACCTGTACTTAATTTTTCTGCAGGTGGAGTTGCAACTCCTGCTGATGCGGCGTTGATGAGACAATTGGGAGCTGAAGGTGTGTTTGTTGGTAGTGGAATTTTCAAAAGTGGAAATCCTGAAAAACGTGCCAAGGCTATCGTAAAAGCTGTGGAAAATTACAACAATCCAGATGTATTGCTTGAAGTGAGCAAAGATTTGGGAGAAGCAATGGTTGGAATTAATCCAGATGAGATAAAAGTCATCATGGCTAATAGATAAAACGAATAAATTACAGTGGCTACCTGAAAATCGGTAGCCATTTTTAGGTTTATTACAAGTCTAAATCTTTCCATAATTCAGAAATTGGTTTGCTATTTTTTTCATCTTTTAGATAATCTTCATATGCTTTTTCAGCTGTGATTGCGTCGTATTCATCCTCAATTTTTTCGAATAAAGCATTTTTAAAAGCGTCCTCCAAAGTAATAGAATGATTTTTCGCATAAGTTTTCGCGAGAATCATTTCTTCTTGAGTTAATTGAATATTAATTTTCATAATGCTACACTCCTTTATACATATTTTACTCCATTATCTAATTTTGTGATATCATTTTCTTGAAATTCATTGTAATAGCTAGAAGTATTTACTATAATTATTAATGAAAGGGGTAGAACATGAAAAAACTAACTACATCAAAATTTTTATTAGATAATAAATCTAAATTACAAGAAATTATAAAAAAATTGGAAACTGATTTCAAATACGTTTCTATTTTGGGTTGCGATGTTGATGGGGCAAGTTATTCTGTGACTACATCAGCAATTTCATTAAATCCATCTCCTGATTACCAAAGAGGATTCGTAATCAGAGTGTACACTGATTTGGGATTTAGTGAGTATTCATTTAATGAAGTAAATGTAGATGAAGTATGCGAAAATGTCCGTAAAATCGCACTTGAAGATCGTAAAAAAATCGTCGAAGGCTTGGATAGAGTAACTTACGACAGACTTCCAAATGATGATGAAATTACAAAAGAAAGAATCACTGAAGTTGAAAACTTACCAGAAGAAGATAATCCTGAAAAAATAATCACTACTTTGCAAAAAATTCACGACGAAGTTAAAGCGAAGTACGAAAAAATCGTTCAACTTTCTTTGAGATTGAATATTACGCAAGTTAATAAAATTTTCTTATCGAAAAACAAAGATTTGTACCAATCTTACGCTTATTCAACAGGATTTGCAATGGCAGCAGCAACTGATGGAAAGAATACTAAGCTAGATTTCATTTCTAGTTCTGGATTGTGTGGAAGTGAATTGATTTCTGAATTCAAAAAAGCAGCGGATGATGCTTGCAGAAGGACTGAAGAATTACTTACAGCAGACAGAGTTGTTCCTGGAGAATACGACATAATTTGCGATCCTGATTTTACAGGACTTATAGCTCACGAAGCTTTCGGCCACGGAGCTGAAATGGATATGTATGTAAAAGAACGTGCAAAAGGAAAAGAATACCAAGACAAGAGAGTTGCAAGTGACAAGATAATAATGCACGACGGTGCGACTGCTTTCGATGAAGTGTCAAGCTATTTATTCGATGACGAAGGTAACTTGGGAAGAGATACTGTGATTATCGACAAGGGAATTTTGCGTCATGGAATGTGCGACGAATTGTCTGCGATTTTGTTGGGACAAGAATCCACAGGAAACGGCAAGAGAGAATCTTTCAAGAGAAAAGCTTACACTCGTATGACTAACACTTTCTTTGAAGAAGGCGAAGATTCCGTTGAAGATATGATTAAATCCGTTGACAAAGGATATTTGTTGGAAGGTTTCTCATCTGGAATGGAAGATCCAAAAAACTGGGGAATTCAATGCGTTGCAATGAAAGGCCGTGAAATCATAGACGGCAAATTAACTGGCAAAATCGTAAGCCCAGTTTATTTGACAGGATATGTACCTGATTTGTTGCAATCAATCACGCAAGTTTCCAACGGACTTGTACTTTCTGGTGGAGGATATTGCGGAAAAGGCTGGAAAGAATGGGTTAAGACATCGACTGGTGGATCATATATTAAGGCAAAGGGGATTTTAAGTTAATGGAAAGATTAATAAATATATTAAAACAAAACGAAAAAATTACCGACTGGATAGTTGTCAACACTGTGTCCAAATCCAACGAAATATTTTTGATAAAAGACAAAGTAGACATGAACAGAAGTTGTGTGACTAATGAAACATCTGTAAGAGTATTCGTGGATTTTGAAGAAAATGGCGACAAATTCAAAGGTGACAGCACAGTTGTGTTGAATTTAAATGACAGTGAAGACGAAATCAAAGAAAAAATCGACAGAACTGCTTTTGCAGCGAAATTTGTCAAGAACAAATACTACGAACTTCCAGAAAAAGAAGAAGGTTATGCCACACTCAAAGACATCAAAGTGTGCGAAGATTTGACAGATAATTTCAAAAAAGTACACGATGTTATCTACAAAGATTACGGCTACCAATCAAAAGTGAATTCTTGTGAGATTTTCGCCTACGAAAATCACAAGCATGTCGTTACATCAAAGGGTGTGGATGTAGAATATCCATCCAACAAATTTACGTTTGAAATCGTAACTGATTGCAACGTTGGTGATGAACCTGTTGAAATATTCAACGGATATGATTTGACAAGTATCGATTACTTAAAAATCGAAGAAATCGTCGACAAACAACTTTTGGAAACTGAAAAAAGATCCAGCGCAGTTAGAAATGAAAAAATGGAAAATATGAGAGTTATTTTATCAAACGAAGCTGTTGAAGAATTCTTGTATTACTATTACGACCAAGCAAGAGATGCCATGATTTATCAACAAATCAGCTCTGCTAAATTAGGCGAGAGATTTTTCGGAGATAATCCAAAAGTAAACTTCAACATGAAAATCAATCCAACATTGGAGACATCAATCAACAAAAGACCTGTCGATTCAGAAGGTAAAAAACTTGTAGAATATGATTTGTACAAAAATGGTGTCGTAGAAAACTTGGTTACTAACGCAAAGTATAGTTATTATTTGAACGTAAAAAATATGGGACAATCACCAGTTTTCGAAGTAAATGGTGGAGATATTTCTGCCGAAGAATTAAAATCACAAGATTACATTGAAGTGTTGGCGTTCTCATCATTCTTGATGGACAGTGCTACGGGAGATTTCGGTGGAGAATTCAGACTTGCAAGACTTGTAAAAGATGGCGAGGAATCATTCATAACAGGTGGTTCAATTTCATTAAATGTAAAAGAAGTTCAAGATTCTATGATTTTCTCAAAAGAATTGAAATCTCGCAAAAACAGCTTAGCACCAGCTGTTATTGCGTTTGATAATGTGACTATTGCAGGAAAATAAGGAGGTAAAATTGAAACAAAAAGATAGATTTGGAGTGTTGGAATTATATGCGTATTGTATTGGATATATTTTGTTGATAACAATCTACAGATTTTTCAGGACAAATGAGTTTGATGCTGTAGGATTTTTGAAAATAGCAGCTACAATTTTTGTAGTAGCTTCGGCTGTGTTTGCAATTTTCAATAAAGGATCATTCAAGAAAACATCTTCTGATTACAAACTACCTATGATAATGATAACGGCTGTAGTGTCTATTCTAGTTTCGGTATTTATATTCTAAAAAAATAAAGGTTTGAACATTGGAAATCCAATATTCAAACCTTTTTTAAATTCCAAGAACAAATTCGTCGTCGTTGTGAATTGTTTTAACCAAAAATCCTGATTTAACCAAGAAATAAGTTGTAGTTAATGTGGATAAAACGTCAGACACTGGCATCGCTGACCACACGCCTGTAAGTCCGAAAAGTTTTGGGAAAATCAACATCAACGGCAACAAATAAATAAGTTGTCTTGTCATTGTCAATATGAAACCAATTTTTGGTTTGCCGATTGCTTGGAATAATGACGATCCAATTATGGAATATCCAAGCATGAAAATCATCGAATTGTATATTCTAAGTCCAGGAATTGCAATGTCCTTGATGACTGCATAATCTTCTGGTCTTGAAATAAAAATCTTCACCAACAAATCTGGTCTAAGCATAGTGAATGCCCAGTTCAAAACCATATACACAGTTCCTGCAACAACTGCAATTCTTAGAGTGTGCTGAACACGTCTGTATTTGTGCGCTCCAAAATTAAATCCTAAAATTGGTTGAATACCTTGGTTAATACCGAAAATTGGCATGAATGCAATTTGTGAGACACTGTAGATAACGCTCATAGATGATGTCGCCAAATCTCCACCGTAAATTTTAAGGGAATTGTTGAAAATAATATTAATACCACTAGCTACAAGTTGCATTGCGAATGGAGCAGAACCCAGTGCAAAAATTTGCTTGCAGTAGTGCAAATCAAGCTTGAATGTTTCCTTTTTAAGTCTCAACAGTGCACGGTCTGAAAGAAAATATCTAACAACCCAAATACAAGACAAAAATTGGCCTATAATAGTCGCCCAAGCAGCTCCTTGCACTCCCATTTTCATAGGGAAAATGAACACATAATCCAAAATAATATTGCTGATTGCACCGATGAACATCGTCACCATCGCAGCTCTAGGATTTCCTTCGCCACGGATGAAGTTGTTCATTGCAAAACCAACCATTTGAAAAGGTGCACCATACAAAATAATTTTTCCATATTCATAAGCGTAAGGCATCAAAGTGTCACTTGCGCCGAAAATTTTCAAAAACCATTTTAAATTTAAAAGAAAAATCGCTGATATCAAAATCCCGAAAATAATAGATAAAAACATAGATGTGCCAAGAATGATTTCTGATTCTTTTTTCTTACCTTCACCAAATTTGATTGAAGAAAGGGAATTGCCACCCACACCAATCAACATTCCGAATGCCATCAAAAATAAAAAAATCGGGAAAATCAAATAAACGCCACCAATTGACATTTGATTTACACCGGCACCTAGGAAGATTCTATCTATAACATTATACAAAGCTTGAACCAACATTCCTATAGTAGCTGGAACTGAAAACTTCCAGATTAATTTCGGAATGGATTCATTGCCGAGAAGATTTGATCGTTGTTCGTTTAAATTTTCTATAATAATCGCCTCCTAATCAAAATAATACAAGTTATTATACATTAAAAAACAAACATAATCAATGATTTATAAAAAAATTCAATAAATAACTAAAGAAATTAAAATCTTATTATGATAATATAGAAGTAAGAATAATAATAAAAAGGATGATAACATGAAAATACTACACGTAATCGCGCAACTTCCGAAGCAAACAGGAAGCGGCGTTTATTTTACCAACGTAATTCAATTTATGCAACAAAATCATGAAAATGCTGCTATATTTGGAATACAAGATAATATCCAATTAAATTTGGATGAAACAATCAAAAAATATCCAGTGGAATTTAAAAGCGAAAAGTTGAACTTCCCAATAGTTGGAATGAGCGATGAAATGCCCTACGATTCCACAAAATACAGCGATATGACACACGATATGATTGAAGATTGGACAAATGAATTCACAAAACAATTGAAAAAAGCAAAGAAAGAATTCCAACCAGACGTAGTCGTATCTCATCATTGTTGGATGCTAAGCAGTCTCGTGTTAGATATTTTCGATGAAACTCCCGTTTTATTACTAAATCATGGAACCGACATCAGACAAACAAATCTCAACCCAGAATTGTTTATGACTTGTGTGAATAATCTAAACCGTGCACAAAAAGTCCTAGCACTAAGCAAAAAAGACGTAGAACCTATCTCCGATATATTTGGAATCGACAAAGAAAAAATCGTTGTAATGGGTGGAGGCTACAACAGCGACATATTCTACAGAAGAAAAGAAGATCCACAAAACGACAGAATCAAATTATTGTTTGCAGGGAAATTATCACACGCAAAAGGAGTGTACGAACTTTGCAAAGCTTTTAAAAAACTAGAAGAAAAATACGATAATTTGGAATTAACACTAGTGGGAGATGTCGACATAGAAACAAAAGTTGAGTTGTGGGATAACACAGGAAACTCACTTCACTTCGATTTGCACAACACATCTTGTCAGAAAAAACTCTCCAATAAAATGAGAGATTCAGACATCTACATTTTGCCAAGCTATTATGAAGGATTGGGACTTATCGCAATCGAAGCATTGGGTTGTGGAATGAGAGTCGTAGTCACAGAAATAGAAGGACTAATCGAAACATTAGGCGATGAAATAAATAAAAGTAGCGCAATTGAATTTGTCGAAATGCCACGACTCAAATCAATCGATGAACCTTATGATTCAGAAATCGAACCATTTGTCGATAGATTAGCAAAAGGAATTGAACAACAAATAATCAGAGTACAAAACAAAGAACCATTACCAGAAAAAATTCACGAATTAGTATTAAAACATTCTTGGGATCATATAATGCTTGAAATCGAGAATGAGTTAATAGAGATTGAAAATTTATAATAGAATATAAAATTGACTAAATGCAGCTTTTAATTTATTAAGAGCTGTTTTTGTGTATATAAGATTGCTAAAAGTAACGTATAAAATTTTAGCTAGCTCAATATTATGTGTTTGAAGATATTGATAAGCACGAAACTTTTTTTAAAATTAATTTGATAATAAATATCATTGAAAAGAAATTGAGATTATAGTAAAATAAAAAAAGTTCTTTAGATGATAAAGAATATCATTATTAATTTAATAGGAGGTTCGTATGAACAAAAAGAAGATTATTTTTTCTTTAGTTTTTGTATTTGCTTTGCTTTTTGGATTAAATATTAATTCTAAAGCCGTTGATGACAAATATACAGCGGATGATTTTGAAATTGTGGGAGATACTGTATACGGTTTTTCGAAAAGTGGAGTGCAAAAACTAAAAAGAAATCGAAATGTTGTGCTACCAACAAAAAGCAAAGAAAATGTAGATTTGAAAAAAATAGCAAGTTTTGCATTTGTCTACAATAAGAGTAGTGCGATAGATGAGTATACTCAAAGAGAAGGCGAAAATGGAGAGGTTAACAACTTAGATGTTGATGGAAACGAAATTAAAAAGCTAGGAGAGGATTTCCATCAATTAGACATAGAATCTGTAGAGATTCCTGAAGGATATACTTATATTGGACAAGATGCTTTTGAAGAAAATAGTAACATTAAAAGCGTTAATTTGCCGAAAACCATCACTAAAATTAGTGATTATGCATTTGCACATCTAAGTTTAAAGACTATAAAATTACCAGATAATTTGAAATTTTTGGGAGATCAAGTATTTTTTGATAATCAAATAGAAGGCAAACTTATTTTACCTAAAAATTTAAGAAATTTAGGAGAAAGAGCATTTAAATCTAATCAAATTACAGATATAGAATTTAATTGTGAAAAATTAGAAACTATAAAAGAACAAGCTTTTCAAGATAATAAAATTAAGCAAGTGAAGCTTCCAAATAGTGTGAAAAAAATTGAGATTGGTGCGTTTAATGGAAATCTTGGTGATGAAAATTATGCATTGAAAGTTGTGCTTTTGTCAAAAGGTAATGTTGACAACAAAGATTCTTCTTCTATTGTTAATCCGACAGAAGAAGATAAGACGACTTCAGTAGATGTGGATAGTTCAAAATGGGATGAAAAAGATTTTGTATTTGATAAGGGTAAAGTTCTAGGATTTTCTAGTATAGGAAAATTAAAAGTTCGTGAAAACAAAAATCTTGTAATTCCTGAAAAGAATGGGAAATATGTTGTTGATGAAATTGGAGATGATGCTTTTCGAAATGTGAATTTTGAAAATAGTAGTTTGAATAAGTACGATTTACAAAGCGTAAAGCTTCCGAAAACTGTGAAAAAAATCGGGAAATTTGCATTCCAGTCTAATTATTTGACAGAATTTGAAGCACCTGAGGCTCTGAAAATCATTGGAGACGGAGCATTTATGAATAACAAGATAGAAATGCTTGAATTAGGTGAAAATACTGAGATAATTGGAAGTAGTGCGTTCCATATTAATAAATTATTTGCAATTGTGATTTATCCAAATGTTAGGGAAATTGGGATTTCAGCTTTTAGAAATAACGATGCACAAAATGTAATGTTTATGGGCGATAAAGTTGAAAAAATAGGAGAAATGGCCTTTTGTAATAACAAAATATCTGAGTTGGATTTGAGCTTATTAACAAAATTAAAAGAAATATCTGTTCAAACTTTTTACAAAAATAGCATTACAAAGGTTACATTGCCCGAAAATTTGGAAAGTGTAAAAGAAGAAGCATTTAGATACAATAATTTAAAAGAGATTGATTTTTCGAATAAAATTAAAGAGATTAGATTTAACGCATTTGACGATAACAAAGTTGAGGATAACTACAAAAAAGTTTTAGTTAGAATTAAAGGAAAAACACTAGCTGATGGAAATAATTTTGTTGTTAATCCTGAAGAAACTACGAAAAACAAAGATGATTTGAAAAAAGTTTTGGATGAATTAAATAAGTTAAATTTAATAGAACTCAGAGATGATACTCAAAAGCAATTTGAAGATATGAAGGCTGAAGGTGAGAAGCTTTTAAGAAAAGACAAATTATCTGAGGGTGCGAAGTTAAAATACATCCATGATACTCAATTTTTTGTAAGTCGATATAAGTTAGACTCATTAATTAAAAAAGGAGAATTAACGATTAAAAATCATCCACAAAATTCTGAGATTTTGAAAGATAAACTTGAATACGCAAAAAAATCTTATAATAATTCTGCCGTTGTGGATAATAAATTAACTCGTTTAACAAAAGAATTACAAAATCTTATTAATATTGTTGAAAACAAAGGGAACATGGCGGATTCAATTATGAAACAAGGTCATTTTGAACTTAAAACGCCACTTCCGATTCCATCCTATCATATTGGAATGAATGTGTATTTTGACAAAAACGGCAAAATCTTGTATGTGTTAGACATGTCTTACACTATTGGAAAAGGACAAAAAGACGAATACGGAAATGAGATTTTGAATGTTGATGAAGATAATGAAGGTTATCATATGTTGGCTTTGGAGACTTTGGATGATTATGAAGGGCTAAATTATTCAGATATTTTGAAATCAAATGTAGATAGTCTTGGAAAAATCAGAAAAGTTGATGATAGAGCAAAATACCATAGGGAAGGAATTTTCAATGCAATAAAAGATGCTTGCAAAGATTTTGAAAAGGAAAATCCAACAAAACCAGGTGATAACCCAGGGAAAACACCAAATCAACCTGGTACAGTAACACCAACACCAAGCACACCAGCTGAACAACAAAAAACTACAACAAGAGTTGCAGGTTCTGACAGAATTCAAACATCAGTAGAAGTATCCAAGAAATACTACGAATCTGCTGACACAGTAATCGTAGCAAACTACGAACAATTCGCAGACAGCTTATCAGCATCGGCATTATCGAAAGCATTAAAAGCACCAATCCTACTTGTTAAAAAAGATCAATTAGATTCAGTAGTAGCACAAGAAATCAAGAGATTAGAAGCTAAAAATGTAATCGTAATAGGTGGAGAAAAATCAGTAAATAAAACAAAAGACAGCCTATCACAATACAACGTTAGAACAATAGCAGGAGCTAATCGTTATGAAACAAGTGCAAAAATCGCACAAGAAGTAATCAAACTAACAGGAACAAAGAAAGCTGTAATAGCAAGTGGTGAAGTATTCGCAGACGCATTAACAGTAGCTCCATTAGCAAACAAAAACAACATGCCAATACTACTAGTACAACAAAACAACATACCACAAGAAGCAAAAGAAGTATTGAAACAAATCGAAGAAGTAATAGTTGTAGGAGGAGAAAAGACAATCTCTAAAGAAGTAGAAAACAAACTTCCAAACCCTACAAGAATAGCAGGAGCAAACCGTTACGAAACAGCAAAGAAAATCTACGAATATGGCTTCAAAGATAGAGTAGAAGTTAACATCGCAAACGGAACAGTTCCAGCAGACAGCTTAGTAATAGGCTCCATTGATTGCCCAATATTATTAGCAGAAGCAAATGAAATTCCAGAAGCTACAAAACAAGCTTTCAAAGAATCAAAATTTGAAAAAGTTAATGTATTTGGTGGAGAAAACTCAATAAATGAATCAGTGGTAAAAGAATTGATTAAGTAAACTAAACGCAGCACATAAAAATAATGTGCTGCGTTTTCACTAAAAAACAAAAAACATAATCTCTACTAATTTGAACATAATTAGTACACATTCATAGTCTATTATATAAGTATAAACAAAGTAAGTTTAATCTCAAGAAACAATCTCCTCCCTTAATATTGTTTTAACCTTAGATTAAACTGGAGACCACTCAGATGGTCTCTTTTTTATATTAAAATTTTAACCTAAAAAAGCTAACTCATTTTTGAGTTAGCTTTTCTTCTATATTTTTATTGTTCTAATGGTTTGGATAAGAATTTGAATCTTTTTTCTACGACTTTGATGTTCGATGGTGTTTTTTGGTACAATTCGCCATCTGTATCTGCGACTAATCCTTCAGGTGAGATGAACTTTATTTCTTTTGCTTTGAATGTTTGAACGCCTTCGTTTTGTTCGTTGAAATCAAAGCTGTTTGATTGTCCGAACATTGCTTTGAACGCTCCGATATTTGATTGTTCAACTACAAACACATTCAACACTCCATCGCTTGGGCTGATGTCGGAGATTGGAACTTCAACTCCTCCTGAGTACAATCCGTTAGCGACAAATACCATAACGGCATTTCCTTTTACTGTTTCGCCGTCGAGTTCCATTTCATAATCAAATGAATTGTCTTGTGTTAATGTTTCAAAAACTTTTGGAATGTATGTCAACACACCAAATGTTGATTTGTCAGCGTCTTGCATTTTTTGTGCGTTTTCGGATGCCATTCCTACTGTCCAGAAATTCAGAGCGATTTTGTCGTCATTTAATATACAGTCGTATTCTTTGACTTCTGCATCTAACAAATTCTCACTTGCCTCTACTGGATTTGCTCCGATGTTGACAGTTCTTGAAAAATCGTTGAACGATCCTCCAGGAATAATTCCTATAACAGGATCCATATCGTAATCGTATAATCCGTTGATGACTTCGTTTATTGTTCCATCACCCCCAACTACGATTACCAAATCAAAATCTTTTAATTCTTCACATTTTTTGTAGAAATCACCTTGTTCTTCGCTTTGAAAAAACACTGTTTCATTTGATAATTTTAATATATTAGGACTACATTTGCCTAATACTTCAAATATATCTTGTTGTCCTGAATTATCGTGATACATAACGATAGATTTTTTGAATTTATTCATTAAATCCTCCTTAAATTTTTACGATTTGTACAATTATCATTATTATAGGTTGGTGAATTAAATAAATCATCAAACTTTTTTTGCCCATTTTAGATAATAAATTCTCTCTTACATTTAATTTTATATCTAAAAAGTCTCCTGCGCAATATCCAACCAAATACATAAAATACCAAGGTAGTAATGGGAAATAGTCGCCACTGTAGAACTTATCGTTGTAGAATCCCACGAAACTAAACAGATTGGTACTTATATTCATTGGATGAGAGCTTATTTTGTAAGTTAGAATGAACATTACAAAAGATAGGACACACAATATTTTTTTGTTAAGGGTTAATTTGTCGACAAAAATCGTTATGAATGATGCCAAGCACAACAGATGAATTATTCCGAAGACTATGAAAAACTCATTTGCGAAGAAATACGTCACCACACTCAAAACCATAGCCACGATAAAAAGCGTGATGGTGTGTTTCTTGTGATTGTGAGATAGGTTGAAGCAATAGCCCGATATCAAAATGAAGCTGATGCAGATGAATCTCTCCCAAATCATGCCTGGTGTGTTTTCAAACCATTCAATTTTGAAATTTTCCATGTAGACCAAATCGAACAACAAATGGTAAATTACCATGTTGACAATTGCAAATCCCCTTAACGTATCGATTAGATTATTTCTTTTCATCATATCATTGGCGAGAATACTTTCAGAATTACGGATAGTATTTTTCTAAATACGCTTTGGTTTTCCAATTGTCGTGAAAATATTTCTTGTGATTGTGATTGCATTTCCAAGAAATCTTCCTTTAAGTCATCGACTATGTGTGAATCGTAGTACATCGCTCCGTTTTCAAAATGTAGATACAAGGATCTAAAATCCAAATTAATTGAGCCGACGACGCAATGTTTGTCATCTGATACACAACTTTTTGCGTGTAAAAATCCCGGAGTATATTCGAAAATTCTAACACCAGCTTCCAAAAGCGTTTTGTAGTAAGTTCTTGTAACCATATACACTAATTTCTTATCTGGTATTCCCGGAGTTATGATTCTAACATCGACACCGCTCTGAGCAGCATCTCTAAGTGAATCTATCATATCATCAGAAGGGATTAAGTACGGTGTTGTGATGTAGAAATATTTTCTGGAACGTGATAATAATTGCAAGTACGTACCTTTTCCAACGGGTATATTATCCAGTGGGGAATCAGTGTAAGGTTGGCAGTAACCTTCGTTTTCAGAAACATCACGAACAGTTTTTTCGAAGTAATATTTGTAGTCTAGTTCTTCTTCGTCGTACAACTCCCAAATGGACAAAAACATTATTGTAAATGACCACACACCATCACCAGTAACTCTAATTCCAGTGTCTTTCCAATATCCAAATCTTTGGATTTTATTCATGTACTCATCTGCCAAATTAAATCCGCCAGTGTAAGCGACTTTTCCGTCGATAACGACAATTTTTCTGTGGTCTCTATTATTGTGACGGGGCATTGGTAGAACTCTGATTTTATTGAAAACTTGAACCTTGATGCCTTTTTCTTCTAGTTTTTTGTAATATCTACGTGAAAGTTTGGTGATGCAGCCGAAATCGTCGTACAAAATCCTGACGTCGACTCCCTCTTTTACTTTTTGTTCCAAAACTTCCAGAATATTATTAAACATATAACCTTCTTCGATTATGAAAAACTCCAAGAAAATATAATCTCTTGCGTTTTTTAAATCTTTCATCAAATATTCAAAGAAAACTTCACCGTTTTTCAAATATTTCGAACTTGTTTTAGAAAATACAGGAGCATGAGCTGTTGTGTTTATGTAAGTTGCGATGGACTTGGAGTCGCCCTCCAGTTCGTCAATTACATTACCATTCGACAAAATATGGTTGTTAAACGTTGAACTAATCTTATCCATTCGTCTTTGTTGTGCACGAACGAATCTGTTTCTTCTGAAAAACAAATAGAACACCGCTCCAAACAACGGGAATATCCATATAGGAATGAGCCATCCTAGTTTGAAACTCGGGTTTACATCGGTGTTGACCACCATTATAGTAAAAGCGAAGGATATTATAATGTTTAATGTGTAGACATACACAAAATTTCTTTGGAAACTTAAAATCAAATAAACTAATAGTGAAATTTGAATGATAAATACAATTGCCAAAAGCATTATTCTACTAGTTAAAAATTTGAATAATTTTTTCATTTTAACCTCCACATATATTTTTAAATTTACTTAATTATAACACAAAACCCCGGCAAACTTTGAAAATCAATTCAAAATCGCCGAGGTCTATTTTTAAAAATATTATACTAATTTTACTCTGTGATATACTTTCTTTCCTTTTTTTATGATAAGTTCATCGTCGTTAAAATCGTGAATTGTTACAATTCTTTTTGGATCAGATTCCTTGTTGTCGTTAACAGAAATTCCGTTTTGAGTTACAAGTCTACGCGCTTCACTGTTTGATTGAGTAAGTCCTGTCATTGTCAACAAATTCAACAAACCAATTCCATTTTCAAAATCCAAAGCTTTCATTTCAGTTGTTGGCATATTTTCATCAACAGCGTTTGAATTGAACAATGCATTTGCTGTTTGACGAGCTTCTTCTGCTTTTTCTTCTCCGTGAACTAATTTGCACACTTCAAATGCCAAAACTTCCTTAGCTTTATTGATGTCACTTCCCTCTAAATTACCAAGTCTCTTACATTCTTCAGTTGGCAAGAATGTCAACATCAACAAGAATTTTTCCACATCTCTATCGTCTACATTTCTCATGTATTGGAACAAATCGTAAGGAGTTGTTTTGTTTTCGTCCAACCACACAGCGCCTTTTTGTGATTTACCCATTTTAACTCCGTCAGCAGTAGTTAAAAGCTTGAAAGTCATAGCGTAAACTTTGTCGTTTTCTAATTTTCTAACCAAATCGTATCCGCCCAAAATATTAGACCATTGATCAGAACCGCCCATTTGTAATTTACAACCGTATTTTCTGTACAATACCAAATAATCGTATGATTGCATCAACATATAACTAAATTCGAAAAATGTTAGGCCTTTTTTCATTCTGTTTTTGTAACTTTCCAAAGTCAACATTTGATTTACAGAAAAATGAACGCCGATTTCTCTCATGAAATCCAAGAAATTTAAATTCAACAACCAATCCTTGTTGTTTTCAATGTATGCCTTGTCTTCACCAAAATCGATGAATCTTGTCATTTGAGAATAAAATCTTCTCGCGTTTTCGTTGATAACTTCCTTAGTCATAATACTTCTCATATCGTTACGACCAGAAGGATCTCCAATCATTGTAGTTCCGCCACCTAAAAGACAAATCGGAATGTGACCGTGAGCTTGCATTCTCATCATAACCATCAATTGAATAAAATGACCAATAGTCAAACTATCTGCAGTCGCATCAAATCCAATGTAAAATGGAACTCTTTCTTTTCCGAGTAAATCTCTCAATTCATCTTCGTATGTAGCTTGTTCAAAATATCCACGCGCTACCAATTCGTCATACACATTTTCATGTTCAAATTCGTAATTAATCATAAAATCCTCCTATAAAATAAAAAAACTCTTGACACGAAAGGGCGAATTTACGCGGTACCACCTTTCTTATCAAAAGCTTATGTTCCATGCAAAGTATGAAACTACCTTGAAAACTCATGTGTTGTAATTCCCGAATAATCGGTACTGGTCACAATCATAATTTTCTATTGAGTTATTAAAATTTTATACTAGAAACTAATTTTAGTCAATAGCAAAATGTTTTTTTATAGTTTCGTAGCCAAATGATTGATAAGCACATCGATAGCAACCTTGTTCTTGCCACCCTTTGGCACAATCAAATCGGCAAATTTCTTACTAGGTTCCACAAAAAGCTCATGCATTGGCTTTACAGTTTCCATATATTGAGTCAAAATCGATTCAATAGTTCTGTCACGTTCCACGACATCTCTTGTAATTCTTCTTATGAGTCTGACATCTCCATCGCAGTCTACGAAGACTTTCATATCCATTAAATTACGAAGTTCTTCATTCTCCAAAACCAAAATTCCCTCTACAATCACAATTGGCTTTGGACTTTTCTTCAAAGTATCAGAGCTTCTAGTGTGAATTGTAAAATCGTAAGTTGGAATGTCGATTTCTTCATTATTTATAATTTTTTTAACATGCTCAATCAATAAATCTGTTTCAAAAGCTTGGGGATGATCGTAATTCAAACTAGCACGTTCATCCATAGTCAAATTGTCATGAGCAAAGTAATAATTATCGTGTTCAATAATTTCTATTTTATCTTCAAAATGTTTTTTCAAAGTCTTTACGATTTCAGTCTTGCCTGAAGCACTTCCACCTGCGACTCCCACAATATACGGTTTCATAATAGCCTCCTAGTTATTAGTTAATTTTAATATAAATTTTACAATTTTTCAAGGTTGTAAATTAGGATAACCTTTTAATTATTTGTAGAATAAAATTATAAATTGTGCTAAAATAATATTGAAATGTTTTATTTTGTAAATTTTATTACAAACTTTACAAAAAATTCAAGCAAATCACAATTACGGAAAATGTTTTAACAAAAGGAGATTTGAAATGTCAAAAAACACAAAATTTATTATTTACTCGTTGATTTACATATTGTTCATGATAATCATCAGATACACATTGTCTCATGCGCATGGATTTTTGATTGACCATTGCTTGATGATATTCTTGGCTATCGCAGCATTACTTGGATATTTTCATGGATTTATTTTCAAATTCAATTTTACGATTGTTTTCGTAGCGATATTTATGATGCTTTTCATCGGACAAATGACACCTCCATCAAGAGGATTTATCGAATATTCATTTATAGACTTTTATTACGTGTCGGCGGCGACGATTTTCATGTTAGTAGCAGACATAGCTGGATCCATCAGAAAAACTCACTTGATTCAAAAGGAGATTTTCTTGGAACAATTAGAAAAAGAAAAAAATGCCAAATTATTTAAATCGTAATCAATTAAACCATCAAGTGTTTTGCTTGATGGTTTTTGAAATTTTGGTGCAAATTGCTTTAATGTGGAAAAATAAATAAAATAATGTTAAAATATAGATTATAGTTTATTAAAAGAGAAGGAAGAAAATGAATATACTACAAAAATTATCAGAAGAATTAGACATAAAATATGATAACGTTGTTAAGACAGTTGAATTATTAGATGAGGGAAATACAATTCCATTTATCGCCAGATACAGAAAAGAAATCACTGGGAATTTGACTGACGAAACGTTGAGACAATTAAACGATAGGCTTACATATTTGAGAAACTTGCAAGAAAGAAAAGACGACATCACACGTCTTATCGATGAGCAAGGAAAACTCACTGAAGATTTGAAAAAACAAATCGACGAAGCGACTATTTTGACAGAATTAGAAGATATTTATCTCCCATTTAAGCCAAAGAAAAGAACTCGTGGATCAATCGCTGTAGAATTGGGACTACAACCAGTAGCAGATATGATAATGGAGAAAACTCACTCTTTATCTGAGATTGAGAAAAAAGCCTCAGAATTTGTCAACGGAGAAGAAATTAAAACAGTTGATGATGCTATTAGTAAAAGTTTGGACATCATAGCAGAGTTTGTATCTGAACAAAAAGTATTCAGAGATATAGTTCGTAATTCGTTCATAACTGATGGAATTATGAAAACTGAAGAAAAAAATGAAGACGAATCCGGCACATACAAGATGTACTACGATTATTCAGAAAAAGTAAAAGATGTCAAAGCACACAGAGTTCTTGCAGTATTTAGAGGAGAAAAAGAAGGATTCTTGAAAGTTTCATTCATTTTAAATGATGATTACAATATTTTCAAAATTATGAGAAAAATCGCAAGAAATAATGATTTTGAAACTTATGATTTGATAGAAAAAGCAGTAAAAGATAGCTACAAGAGATTGATAGTTCCATCAATTGAAACAGAAGTGCGTCAAAGTATGAAAGAAATGGCAGACGACGAATCAATCGGCGTATTCAAAAGCAATTTGAAGCCGTATTTGATGCAACCTCCTATCAAAGAAACTGCGATTATTGGACTTGACCCAGGATTTAGAACTGGTTGCAAAGTTGCTGTAATTTCTGAATACGGAGATTTCTTGGACAGTGCAGTAATTTATGTAACTGATGCAAGAAAACAAATCCAAAGGGCAGATGAAACTTTGAAGGATTTTATCGACAAATACAACGTCAAACTAATCGCAATAGGTAACGGAACGGCTTCTCGTGAAACAGAAAAATACGTATCTGATTTGTTAGCGCAAATCGACGATGAAATCTTTTATGCAATCGTAAACGAAGCGGGAGCAAGTATTTACTCTGCATCAAAACTTGCAATAGAAGAATTCCCTGATTTAGATGTAACAATAAGAGGTGCTATTTCGATTGCACGTCGTATTCAAGATCCACTTGCAGAATTGGTCAAAATCTCTCCACAATCGATCGGAGTTGGACAATATCAACATGATGTCAACCAAAAGAAATTGAAATCATCACTCGAAGAAGTAGTGGAAGATTGCGTTAACACAGTTGGTGTCAACATCAACACAGCAAGCTCTGCGCTTTTGAATTACGTATCTGGAATTACGAAAACAACTGCGAAAAACATCGTGGATTACAAAATAGAAAACGGACCATTCACTAATCGTCAAGAAATCTTGAAAGTAAAAGGAATTGGACCAAAAGCATTCGTACAATGTGCAGGATTTTTGAGAATTCCTGAAAGCGAAGAAATATTAGATAACACAGAAGTTCACCCAGAAAGCTATGAAATCGCAAAACAAATCATGAAATACGATTTGAACGATATAGATGTGAAAAAACTATCCGAAGAATTAGAAGTAGGAGAACCTACTTTGCGTGATATAATCGAAGAACTAAAAAAACCAGGCAGAGATCCACGTGACGAAATGCCAAAACCAGTTCTAAGACAAGATGTATTGTCAATCGATGATTTGGAAGAAGGAATGATAGTCACAGGAACGGTTAGAAATGTCGTGGACTTCGGAGCATTCATAGACATCGGAATAAAAGAAGACGGACTTTGCCATATTTCTAAGATGAGCAATTCTTACATCAAAAATCCAAGAGAAGTGTGCGAAGTAAGTGACACCGTAAAAGTAAAAATAATTGGAATAGATAAAGAAAGAGGATTGGTTTCCTTGTCAATGAAATTATAAATATTTTCAATACAAACTCCTAATTAGTTTAGCGATTAATTAGGAGTTTTTACGTTATTTGCAAATAAATATGCTGTGATAAAGTATATAATTTTGTTTTTAAATAAGATAATAAATTATTATTAAATTAATTGTTTTAAATGTGTTATTGAGTTATAATGATATCGGTATAAGATTAACTACCAAAAATAAAATCATTAGGAGGAAGCTTTGAAAAGAGTTGTAGCTTTTCTGTTAGCTTTTGCGCTTGTTTTTGGATATGCTCCAGTAGCAAAAGCAGCAGATGAAAAAGTTGATGGTAATGTAAATAATGAAGCCACATTACCAGAATCAGATGTCAAAACAAAGGAATTTTCTGTCAAAGTATTGTGCCAAGTGTGCAATTTGCAACCTGTTGCAAATCAATTGGAATTTGAATTAGAAAATTTAGAAACAAAAGAAGTGATGGAGTTTACATCAGCACAAGGAATTGCCAAATTTAATATTGAAAATATTAAAGTTGGTCAAAAATACAAAATCACTTTGAAGAAGAACAAAGATTACCAAATGGATCCATTTAATGTAGAAGTAATGGAATATGAGGGAGATCTTGTTTTAGCAAAAGAAGATAATTATATCTTGGAAGATATCCTAGTATCCAAAATTGATCTTTCTAAGGAATGTGTCGACGATGTTTGTGAATTTTCAGACAAGAAAGTAACTATGGCACCTATTCCAATGATGGTGGAAGAAAATGGAAACAAAAGAGCTTTGAAATCAGATGAAGAAGTTATATTTGATTTGTATAATACTTCAAAAGCTGAAAGAGTAGGCGAAGTAAAAACTGTTAATGGACAAATCCCTGCTTTGAGTGTTTACGAAAAAGACGATTATATTTTATTCACAAGCACTAAGAATAAGAAATTTATATTGGCAGATAAACCATTTGAAAGAATTGTTAGCGAGTTCTATTTCAGACAAAACGGCGAAGGTAAATTGCCAATTAGACATAAAGCTAAAAACCCATACTTACAACCAGCAAAAACAGAAATAGATTCATTGACTGTTCGTCATTTAAAAGAAAATGAAAAAATCACTGACAGGGTTACTTTGGATTATGTTTGTATAGCTCCAATTGAAAATGATAAGCAAGACTTTAAAGATTTAAAAGTTGTATTCACAAGTGAATATGATACAGTAACAGCAGTTCCTATTTTGCAAGATCAATACGGAACTTTATTGAGTCCTTTTAGTTTGCACGAGGGAGTACAATATTCCGTAAAAATTGAGGACCCTAAGGGACAATACGCAATAGAAAATTTTCCATTCACTATAGTGGACAAATCAGAAAGAGGACCTAATCATCCAATGGGATGGGAAGATGGAAAGTACGGATTCGACCATTCTTATTGTGGAAATGCAAACTTCATAACTGTTGTTAAAAAAGGCGAAGAAAACAAACACAACACAGTTATCAAATGTATCAATGGAAACACATCTGTTTCTGGAATGAATTTTAAAGATTTATTGTTAAGAACAATTCATCCAGACAAATCACAAATCAAATCAATGGAAGGAAAAGATTTTGATTTATTCAGATTTAAATTAATCAATCCAAAAAGATGTGAAGTTTCCAAAATGGCTGATGGAGATTTTACAATTCATAGAAACATCCCAAAAGATAAATCAGTAAAGGCTGTATATCAAGTTGAAAAAGACGGTAGCCTTACAAAATTAGATTTTACTGTAAAAGATAATGTAGCAAATATTAAAACAAAAACATTATCAATTTACGATACTGTAATTGAATATAGAAAAAAAGCAGAAGAAAAATTGGAACAAGAAGTTGAATTAGATGTATTATGTGGTTCTTGCAACAGATTGCCAGTTGATAAAGAATTGGAATTTGAATTGGAAAACTTGAACACTAAAAAAGTTTCAAGCATAAAAGCAAATTCTGCTAAGGTTAAGTTCACTTTAACAGAAGGCGAAAAATACCAAATTCGTTTAAAGAAAAATGACGAATACAAGCTTGATCCTTTAACTGTGACTGCGAAAAAAGTCAACGGCAAGATTGTGGCAATAACTGATGATAATAAAGTTTTGGAAGAAATTTTGTTGACTAAGTTAGATTATTCAAAAGAATCTGTGGATGATGTTTGCAAATTATCTGACAAAAAAGTCAAAATGGCTCCAATTCCAATTATGGTTAATGAAGATGGAAAGACTAGACCTTTATCAGATAGAGAATATTTGTATTTCACATTATATGATTTAACTAGATCTGAAAAAGTTGGAACTTTCATGGCATATGAAGGGGAATTGGCATCATTGTACGTATATGAAAATGACGACTATATGCTAACAACTGGCTCTAAGAATAAGCAATTCATATTATCAGATACTCCTTTTGATAAGGAAGTAAACGAATTTTATTTCAAAGCAAATGGCGAAGGAAATTTACCAATTAGACACAAAACTAAAAACCCTTACGCAAAACCAGTTGATCCAAAAATTGATCATCTAACAATAAGACCTTTGAAAAAAGATGAAGTTATCAAAGATAAATACACTATTGATTATGTAAGAATATTACAAGATAAGAATAATCCAAAAGATTGCAGCAATGTTAAGTTGATATTTACAAGTGAATACGACACTGTAACTGCAACTACATTAGAAGAAGATGAATGGGGAGTTCCAATCACTCCAATTGATTTATACGAAGGAGTGCAATATTCTGTAAGAGTTGAAGATTCAAAAGATGAATTTGCAATTGCTAATTTCCCATTCACACTTGTTGATAAATCAGAAAGAGGACCAAACCATCCATTAAAATGGGGCGACGGCAAATATGTATTCAATCAAACTTCTTGCACTAACGCAACTTATTTGACATTAGTTCCAAAAGGAGAAGAAAATGACAACAATACAGAATTGAAATCTGATGATAAGAGTACCACTATCAAAGGAATGAACTTTGGAGATTTGATGCTTAAAACGACTTATCCAGAGAAATCAAATATAAGACAACTTGCAGGAAAAGATTTTGATTTATTCAGATTTAAATTAATAAATCCTCATAGATGTGAAGTTACAAAAATGGCATTAGGAGATTTCACAATACAAAGAGTTGTTCCTAATGATAAAAATGTTGTAGCGGTTTATGAAATCGACAAATATGGAAACTTAAACTTGTTGCCATTCAAGCAAGATAAAGATTTAGTAGACATTAAAACAAAAACATTGTCTATTAATGATATCGCGATTGAATATACTAAAAAATCAGTAGAAGATAATCCAAGTGTTCCAGATGATAAACCAAATAAACCAGAAGATAATACTAATCCCTCTGATAAAAAAGAAGTGAAAACATTCGAAGATTTGTACAAGCAATTTGCAAATTCTAGAATTTCAGGAGAAGACAGATATCAAACAGCTATTGAAATTTCTAAAAAACACTTTACATCTTCTGAAAATATAGTATTAACATCAGCAAATGAATTGGTAGATTCATTGACATCAACTCCACTTGCGACATCTTTAAAAAGTCCAATACTTTTAAGTGGTAAATTAGAAGTAAATGCAAATACTTTGAATGAAATTAAAAGATTAAATGCAAAAAATATTTATATTGTAGGTGGAGAATCTACTATATCAAAAACAGTAGAATCTAATTTAAAACAACAAGGATACAATGTAGTCAGAGTTTCCGGCAAAGATAGATACAAAACATCTGTCGAAGTTGGCAAAAAAGTCGTGGAAAAATCTGGAAATAAACACAAAATTGTGTTGGCGAGTGGAGTGAACATTGTCGATGCACTTTGTGGAAATAGTATTTCCGCCAAGGAAAATATCCCAGTATTGTTAACTCAAATCGATGAATTGAATGAATACACGAAGAAAGCAATTAAAGAATGGAATATAAATGAAATTGTAATTGTAGGTGGAAAATCTTCTGTATCAGAAAAAGTCGAACAAGAGATTGTATCTATGGGAATAAAAGTAACTAGATTAAGTGGAAAAGATAGATTTGAAACTTCAGTAGAATGTGCAAAACACATCTATCCAAATGCAGAAAAAATCCTTGTAGCAAATGGATATAATTATGTAGATGCATTAGTTGCAGGTCCTATAACACAAATCAATAAAACTCCAATAATATTACTGGAAAAAGATAAAATCCCAGCATCTGTTCAAAAATATTTGAACGATTCTAATATCAAAGAAATCCAAGTAATTGGAGGAGTAGAAAGTATTTCAAAATAAAATCTTAGAGATATTGGCATATAGCTGATGTCTCTTTTTTTGTAAAATTAAGAAAAATAATGGATAATATGTGTGAGGTGAGTTATGAATACAAAATACGTTATAAAAAATGCAGCGGTTAGTCCAGATGATTACAACGAATTGCGTGAAAAATCTGGTATTGGAAATAAAAAATCGAAAGAAAATGCGGAAACTGCAATAGAAAATTCTCTTTTCATTACATCGATTTATGATGGGGATAAGTTGATTGCGATGGCAAGGGTTGTCGGAGATGGGGCGATTAGTCTTGTGGTTACTGATGTGATGGTGGATTCACAGTATCAGAAAAATGGTTTGGGAAGAGTTTTAATGAATGAGATTAACAAATACTTGGACGAAAATTATGATGAGGATAGCTATATTATTTTGTTGGCGAACACTCCTTACGATGCATTTTACGAAAAATTTCATTTCAAACAATTTCCTAACAAGAAGGGTATGCTAAGAGTTTTGTAAACTTTGAATTAAATATTTTAGTAACACAAAATTTTTGTTAATATTTTTAACGAAAAATGATTTATTAATTGGTCGTATTATGATAAAATTTATTCAACGCGAAAATTTTTTTCGTAAAATTTATAGGAGGAATTTATGAAATCTAAATCTAAGATGAGCTATAACTTGTCGGTAATTTTACTAATTCCACTTGGTATAGCTATCAATTTTGTTGGTGCAAATTTAACTGCAGCATTAAAATTACCGGTTTATTTGGATGTTATAGGAACTGTGTTCACAGGTGTATTGTGTGGACCTTGGATTGGTTTTCTTACAGGTGTTGTCACAAACATCGTGACATCTGTTACTAACCCTACGCAACTACCATATATGATTGTAAGTGGTGCGATTGGTTTGGTTGCAGGGGTTTGTGGGAAAAAGGCAATGTTCAAGACTCCAGCAAAAACATTTGTAGTAGCAGTTATTATTTGGCTTGTTGCAATGGTTACATCTGCGCCAATTACTGTTTTGGTCTTCGGTGGTGTTACTGGAGCGAGTGGTTCAAGTGCAATCACGACGTTTTTGGTTGCAACAGGAAAAGGATTATGGGAATCTGTTATAGGTTCAACTGTGCTTACAGAAACTTTGGATAAGTTTTTGACTTCGTTTGCAGTGTATTTCCTTATCAAATCCATTCCTAACAGAAATTTGTTGAGATATCCTAATGGAATTCAATACATAAAAGAAAAGAAGAACAAATACGTGAGAGGTGCAAAATGATATCTAAAATTTTCCCAACAACAAAACTTTTTATGGTTATAGTTACAGTTATTATTTCGTTGGTTTTGCCATGGCAATTCGCATACCTTTTTGTACTTCCATTAAGCTTGATATTAGCTTTGTTGGATAATAAATTCAAACAATACGTGAAAAAATTGTGGATAGTTTTGTTATTAGTATTATTAATAATGTTTTTGTTCCAATTATTCTTGGACAAATCAACAGAACACGTGTATTTGAATTTAGGATTTATGAGAGTGACACTTAACGGAATATTAAATGGTTTGGAACAAACAAAATTCATTCTAACGCTTATAACTTTGTTTTTATTATTCTTCGAAACAACAGACATCGAAGATTTAATGATAGCTCTTCAACAAAAAAGAGTAAGTCACGTTACAAGTTACGTAATTATGGCGACAATGACTATGATTCCAGAAATGATTAAGAAAAGTTCCAAAATCATAAAAGCACAACAAGCACGTGGAATTGAAACAACAGGCTCCATTAAAAACAGAGCGAAGGCGTTCTTCCCGTCACTTGGACCTTTGATTATATCATCACTTTCAGAAATTGATGAAAAGACAATTACACTTGAAGCACGTGGATTTGCATCTGAAAATGAAAAAACATGTCTTAAGGAAATTAAGAAAACAACTGCAGATAGAATAATTTTTTACGTTTTCATTGCATTGGTTGTGTTGGTATTGGTGTGGAGGTTTAAATAATGATAGAAATTAAAAATGTTTCGTTCAAATATGAACTTCAAGAAGAAAAAACGATAAAAAACTTGGATTTGTACGTGAAACAAGGAGAATTTGTGGGGATTATTGGCAAAAATGGTTCTGGCAAGACTACTTTGTGCAATATCATTAGAGGGATAATTCCAGACTTTGTTCAAGGAGAAATTACAGGAAGTATTTATATCGACAATAAAAATATCAACGATATTGAACGAGGAGAAATGGCGGAATTAGTTGGATTTGTATTCCAAAATCCATTCAGTCAAATCTCTGGAATAAAGAAAACTGTATTCGAAGAAATAGCCTACGGACTTGAAAACTTGGGAGTTCCAAGAGAAGAAATCAGACAAAGAGTAACTGATGTTATTAAATTACTTAAAATAGAAGATTTGCAAGACAAAAATCCGAATGAATTGTCTGGTGGTCAATCGCAAAGAGTAGCGATAGCTTCAATCATCGTAATGAATCCAAAAGTTTTGATATTCGATGAACCGACAAGTCAGCTTGACCCACTAGGAACTGAAGAAATCTTCGATATTTTGAAACTTTTGAAATCACAAAACAAAACAATAATACTGGTAGAACACAAGATTGATTTGATAGCAGAATACGCTGATAGAGTTGTGGTAATGGACGATGGAGAAATCATCTTCAACGGTGAAACTCACGAAGTTTTATCAAACGATAAAATCGAACAGCACAATGTATCTATGCCTATAGTTTCAAAACTTGCATACAAATTAAATGAAGAAAAGTCAGGATTTTTCAAAAAAGTTCCTATAACTTTAGATGAATGCAAGAAAGAATTGGAGGAAAACTAATG
Source organism: Finegoldia magna (assembly GCF_003182075.1). Classification (GTDB taxonomy): domain Bacteria; phylum Bacillota; class Clostridia; order Tissierellales; family Peptoniphilaceae; genus Finegoldia; species Finegoldia magna. The sequence continues at coordinate 7,586 of NZ_QGTH01000013.1, read as the reverse complement.
AGCAAATTAGAATTTAAAAATGTAAGCTTTACTTATCCTAATGGATTCAAAGCGATTAATGATTTGAATTTGGTCGTAAATTCTTCAGAAAAAGTTGCAATCGTGGGACAAAATGGAGCCGGCAAATCGACTTGTGCAAAACTAATGAACGGACTATTGAGACCTAATTCTGGGGAGATTTTGTTAGATGGGAAAAATACAAAAGACATGACCACAGCACAAATATCCAGAAAAGTAGGCTACGTCTTCCAAAATCCTAACGATCAAATCTTTAACTCCACAGTTTACGATGAGGTTGCATTTTCGTTGAGAGCATTAAAAGTCGACGAAGATGAAATGGACAAACGTGTCAGACAAGCTTGTGAAATCTGTGAACTTTCAGAATATTTGGACGACCATCCTTATGATTTGCCATTTAGTACGAGAAAATTCATAACGATAGCAATTACAATTGCAAATGACTGCGACATTTTCATATTTGATGAACCGACAGCAGGACAAGATGCATATTCTATGAGTTGCTTGAAAAGAGTAATCGATCATTTGCACGATTTGAACAAAACAATCATAACGATAACTCACGATATGGAATTCGTCGTTGAAAACTTCGACAGAGTTGTAGTAATGTCCAACAAAGAAATCATCAAAGATGCTGATAAAAAGGAAGTTTTTGATGAAGATGAAATCCTACAAAAAGCATACATCCAACCACCTGTTGTCAAAAGACTTTGCAACTCAATTAATTTGAACGAAAAATTATTGTCGGTGGATGATTTTGTAGATTACATCAAAAATTTTGGAGGTGCTAATGATTAATTGTATATTGGATTTTGATCCGGGAGTTGATGATGCAGCAGCTTTATTTGCAATTAAAAATTCGAAAAATTTAAAGCTGTTGGCACTTTCTTCGGTAAACGGAAACGTATCAATCGAACACACAACAAGAAACATGCAATGCTTGGCAAAACTTTTGGACATAAATGTTCCTATGGGAAAAGGACAAGAAGTGCCACTTGTAAGAGAGCCTTTCTTTGCAACGGTTCACGGAGATGATGGAATTGCAGGATTCAGAGATATGATCGAATCAGAAGATGTGAATGAACTTACAAGCAAAAATTCCGTTACAATGATGCACGAAATTATCCAAAACTCAACTGAAAAAATCACGATAATTGCAGTGGGACCACTTACAAACATTGCACTACTTCTAAGAACTTTTCCGGAAGACAAGGAAAAAATCGAACAAATCAGCATCATGGGTGGCTCCATTACAAGAGGTAACGTCACAAGTCTCAGCGAATTTAATTTCTTCGTCGATCCAGAAGCAGCGAAAATCGTGTTTGAAAGCGGAGTTAAAATCATAATGGCAGGACTAAACGTAACACAAAAAGCCAGCATAACTGATGAGCAAATTAAATTCTTGGACACAATTGAAACGAAAAGAACGAAATTTGCACACAGAATTTTGAAATACTACGCATCAAACGATGCAGGAATTCATGATCCTTGCTCAGTAATAGTATTGGATAATCCAGAAGTTTTCGAAACGAAAGACATGTACATCAAAATCGATGTGCAAAACGACGGAACAAGAGGAATGAGCTACAGAGATTTGATTAAAGAAGAAAATGGTGAATTCAACTGTAAAGTAATAACTAAAATCGACATCGATAAATTCAGAGAAATATTGATGCAAGCTCTAACAGAATAAAACTGGCTCCGAGAAATATCTCGGAGTTTTTTTAAATTCAAATGATTATCATTATTGACAGAATAAAAAAATAATGTTATTATTTATTTGGATAAAGTTAGTAGGATGATTTTTACAATTGATTTTGCAGATTAGACGTAATTTGCAACTAAATAAGTTTTTAATTCTCAAAAAACTTATTACATATTTAAAATTGAATAGAATGATTAGGATGAGAAATAAGATTTTATTGTAATAAGTTAATTAATTAATAAAATTAGAATGCATTCAAATTTGTTTTGAGATATTAATAACTATTTGTATTTCCGTGCTAACAAATATAAATAAGGAGTATTGATATGAATAAATTAAAATTGATGACTTTGGTTGGTGTGATGTCAGCGGCTTTGTTGTTGAATGGTTGTGGAGCACAAAAAGATGCACCGAAAGAAAATACTAAGCAAACTGAGCAAAAACAAGAAGATAAAAAAGAAGACAGCAAGGCTACTGAAAAAACTGAGGACAAAAAGGAAGAAGTAAGCTTGTCTGATTGGGACGGAGAATGGAACAATATGGGAAGTTATTTGGAAAAACCAGAAGTTCAAGGTGCTTACAAAACTTTAGCAAAAAAAGAAAATATTGATGAGAAAAAAGCAAAAGCGGATTATCTTGAAAAAAGAAAATGTGAATTCAACGGATTGAAAATCGACGGAAACAAGATTACATTTACAAGCAAAATCCCTTCAGAAAATGGAGACAAAATAGCTGAAACTGAGTATAAATTTGTGGAAAAAAAGGCTGTAAAACATGGATCACACATGCTAGAATGGGATGTTTTTGAAGCTGTGGATTCTAATGCAAAATACAAAGTTTTGTTGATGATGCCAATTCACGGCGAAGAAGAGTTGACACATTTCCACATGAGATATGGTAATGACAAGGAAGAATTATTTGCAAAGGAAGGCTGGTTCCCAACTTTCGTAAAACCAAACACAACTGATAAACAAATTATCGGAGAAATCGAAGAATAAGGTTGGAATATGAAATTGACAAAGGGCAGGGACGACCTGTCCTTTGATTTTTGAAAAGGAGAATTTAGATGAAAAAGAGATTTTTGAGTTTTCTATTAGCCTTGTGCATGGTTTTGTTTGCGGGATGTTCCAATCACACGAAAAAATCTTCAGGAAAACCGGTTATCTACACATCGTTTTTTCCTGTGCATGATTTGGTGAAGATGATTGCAGGAGATACTGTCGAGGTGAGAACTTTTATGCCTGTGGATAAGGAGCCTCATTTGTGGGAGCCGTCTGCTAAGGATATGAAAAAACTTGCCGATGCAGATTTGCTGGTTGTAAATGGTGCGAATATGGAACATTGGGTAGACAAGGTGCACGAGAATTTGCCTAATTTGGATATTTTGAAGTTGTCGGATTCTGTAGAGCTAATCACGTATAAAGGAGCTGCTGCAAGGGGCGATTTTCAATATATGGCACAATTGGACTTAACAAAGGGAAAACGAAAAATAGATTTTGGGCATACTCATGAAGATATTATGAGGGTTGCGTTCTTCAAGGACAATGGAGAAGACAAAAAAGAATTAGTCAAAAAAGCTAAGGAAATTATGAATCAAAAAGGTGAGATTGTTCACCAAAAAAACACTTTCGATGTTGAAGAAGGAAAAGTATATGGCCTTGAAATGGGTCATGAATCTGGAGAGATATTTTACAACATAAAAGATGATGGCAAGTGGATTTTCGTATCGGACAGAATAAGCGAAGATTTGCTACCATATTATTTACAAGATACTAATGGAAAATTGCTTCAAGATGAGGGCAAATTAAAGCCTGTAATGGAAGGTTCTTCGTCAGGATTTGACAAGATAACTTACGATCCACATTCATGGTTATCTGTCGTAAATGCAAAGAAATATTTGAATAGTATCCAAGACAAATTGATACAAAAATACCCAGATAACGAGAGAATTTATCGAAAAAATAAATTGAAATACGTTGATAAATTGACAGACATTGACGCAGAATACAAAGAAAAATTTAGTAAATTAGACAACAAAAGCTTTTTGGTAACACATTACGCTTATGCATATATAGCGAGGGATTTTGGGCTTACTCAGTATCCATTAGAAGGTCTTACTAGCATGGAAAGTCCAAGTCTTAAAACAATAAAAAAAGCCGTGGATTTTGCGAAAACAAAAAACATTACTACGGTATTTTATGAATACGGGAAACCTCCTAAAGAAGCGAAGACTTTATCGGAAGAATTGGGAGGAGATATAAAGCCTTTGGCTTCGATGGAATTTATAACAAAAGAGCAACAGGACAATAATCAAGGATATATCGAATTAATTGAGATGAATTTGAAAAACTTATACGAATCTATGAAGAAGGCAGGTGTATAAATGAATGCAGTAACAATAAACAACTTAAACTTTGGTTATAATGAAGATTTGGTGCTTAAAGATTTGAATTTGAAGATAAATCAAGGAGAAATGGCTCTAATCCTTGGTGGAAATGGAAGCGGTAAATCAACTTTATTGAAATTAATGCTGGGAGAGTTAAAAGCTGATGACGGAGAAATCAAAGTTTTAGATAAAAATATTAAAGATTACAAAAGCTACCGAGATATAGGCTATGTTCCCCAAATAAATATTGTAAACAAAATAGCGTTTCCGATTACTTGTTTGGAGCTTGTAACGTTAAATTTGTATGAAGATTTTGGGCTAATTAAAGTCGCACGCAAAAAACATTACGACAAGGCAAAACAAATTATGGAAGAAATGGGAATGAAAGAATACATTAACCGACCTGTAAATGAATTGTCTGGAGGGCTTCAACAAAGAGCTATGATTTGTAGGGCGATGATTAATGAGCCAAAACTTCTTATACTCGATGAGCCGACTGCAGGTGTTGACAAAGAAAACAAAGAGAAATTTATAAAAACAATTGCTAAACTCAACAAAGATTACAACATAACTGTAATAATGGTAACTCACGAAATAAAAGAAATAGAAGCTTTGGATATTGAGAGAACACAATACGAAATGATTGAAGGGAGGCTTGTAAAATGCTAGAATTTGCGTTTATGAGAAAAGCATTGGTAGCAGGATTGATGCTTTCGATAATGATTCCGATGATTGGAATAATAATGGTTAATCGTAAAACATCGATGATAGGAGATGCGCTTTCTCATACTGCTCTTAGTGGAGTTGGGCTTGGACTTATTTTAGGATTCGACCCATTAGTAGGCTCTGCAATAGTTTGTGTTGTAGCGGCATTTTTAATAGAATTAATCAGAAAAAAATTCCCGCAATATGGAGATATGGCAACTGCTGTCATAATGAGTACGGGACTTGGAATTGCAGCGATATTATCTGATTTTGCTCCTGGAGGAAACTCATTTGAATCGTATCTTTTCGGAAGCATTTCTTCTGTAACAAACAGAGATGTGATAAATATTTCTGTAATTTTCATATTAATTTTAGCAGTGTCTATATCGCAATACGCAGGATTATTGGCTATTTCTATCGACAAAAACATCGCTCGTCTTGCAGGAGTCAAAGTAAATAGAATCAATGCGATATTTACATTTTTGTCAGCGATTACTATAGCTCTTGCAGTGAAAATAGTTGGAGCGTTGATGGTGACATCTTTGATTGTACTTCCCGTAGCAACAGCACTCATAATTGCAAAAAGCTACAAGAAAACATATATCACAACAATAATTCTAGGGATTTTATACATGATGCTAGGAATAATCCAATCGTATCAATTTGACATTAAACCAGGTGGAGCAATCGTAGTAAATGCAGTTATAGGTATGATAGTTTTCGTAGTATATTCAAAAATTAAACAACCAAATAGGAAAAACTTTTCAAATTCACAAAATAATGCTAAAATAAAGTAAATACAATATTACAAGAAGGCAGGATAATATGAATTTGGAAGTAGAAAAAGGAAACAAAGTAACAATACCGGATATATTAATGAGAAAATACGACCTAAGGGTTGGAGATATATTCGAATGTGAACTTGAAAACGACAAGATAATATTGATTCCTAAGAAAAACCACGATGCAAATTATGTAGAAAAATTAAAAGGATTGACTGACGACACAATTGATGCATTAGGTGAAGAGGAATAAAATCAAAAGGGCTATTAAAAAATTTATTGGTAGTCCTTTTTTCTTTTTTCTGTGTAAAAAATATGAAAAAGGGGTATAATGATATTGGATATTAAAAAAGTATCACATTTAAGGAGGTATGTAATTATGGCATGTACTACATTATTAGTAGGTAAAGAAGCGAGCTTTGACGGCTCCACAATTATTTCAAGAAGTGAAGATTCTCCTTCTGGAATTTTTACAGCTAAGAGATTTATCGTTGTAAAACCAGAAGATCAACCAAGAAAATACGAATCAGTTTTATCAGGATGCAAGGTGGATTTACCTGATAATCCTATGAGATACACAGCACTTCCAAACTCTGACACATTCGAAGGAGATTGGGCAGCATCAGGCGTTAACGAAAAAAATATTTCAATGAGCGCTACTGAAACTATCACTACAAACGCAAGAGTTCAAGGAGCAGATCCTTTGATTCAATCTCCAACAAAAGATGAAAAATTCGGTGGACTTGGAGAAGAAGATTTCGTAACTTTGGTTCTTCCTTACATTAACTCAGCCAGAGAAGGTGTTGAAAGATTAGGTAAATTACTTGAAGAACACGGAACTTACGAATCAAACGGAATTGCTTTCCAAGATGTTGATGAAATTTGGTGGTTAGAAACAATCGGTGGACATCACTGGATGGCAAGAAGAGTTCCTGATGATGCATACGTTGTAATGCCAAACCAATTGGGAATTGATTATTTCGATTTTGATGATGCTTACGGCGAACAAAATGAATTCATGTGCTCAAAAGATTTGAAAGAATGGTCCGAAAAACATCACCTATTCTTAGATCAAGAAGATTATGTAAATCCAAGATTAGCATACGGATCTCATGATCATTCAGATCACACATACAACACACCAAGAGCATGGATTATGCTAAGATATTTCAATCCAAAAACATTGATTTGGGATGGAGTTGATGCTGATTTTACACCAGAATCTGATGATTTGCCATGGGCAATGGTACCAGAAAGAAAAATCACAGTTGAAGATATGAAGACAATATTGTCCAGCCACTACGAAGGAACACCTTACGATTGCTACGCAAAACATGGAGATCCAAACTATCGTGGAATGTATCGTCCATTGGGAATTAGCCGTGACAATGTAACTCATTTCACACAAATAAGACCATACGCTCCAGAAGAAATCAGAGCAATTCAATGGTTATCATTTGGTAGCAACGCATTCAACGCAGCAGTTGCATTCTACGCAAACGTAGAAACAACTCCAAGCTATGTTGGAGATCAAGTTACAAAGGCAACTTCAGAAAACTTCTACTGGGCTAACAGAATCATAGCTGCACTTTGCGATGCACATTTCAACAAAACAGCAATCTTCATCGAAAGATATCAAGGAGCAGTTCAATCCAAATCCAACGAAATAATCAATAAATACGACGAAGAATTTGCTAAAAATTCAGCAAACGCTCATGAGTTACTTGAAAAAGCAAACCAAGAAATGGCAGACTTCTTGAAAGAAAAAACAGACAAATTACTTCACGATGTTTTATTCACAGCAAGCTGCGAAATGAAAAACGGATTCGCAAGAAGTGATAACTAATATTTAACGATAACAAATGAATTAATAGCAATCAAAAAACACCTCATATTAACCTGAACCCCAAAATCCGGAATACGGATGGAGGGGTTTTTGTATGCCAAAATACACAAAAGAATTTAAAATAAAATTAGTACTAGAATATTT
>NZ_QGTH01000012.1:26981-62221 GCF_003182075.1 Finegoldia magna | reverse complement strand
AGCCATCAATCCAGAATTCATAATATTAATCATAAATTCAAATGTTTCATCAGAAGGTAACACGTTAAACAAAGTAGAAAACAATTCTTTAAATACTTGTATGGACTCTTTTTTTATTTTCACATATAATTCTTTCAGATCATCATTTTCTTTTAACTCACATAAAAACATAACATAAAGCTTTACATAATCATTATCTGCAAGTATCTTGTCTATAATCATTCTTGAAAACAACTGTGGACTTAATATTAATCCTTCATCATAAATTGATTTTTGAATAATATCTTTTCTATTTAAATTACCTTCCATCATAATGTCGTATAAGATTTCATGCGTAGAACCATAATGATGATACAAGCCACCTCTAGAAAGCCCAGTAGCTTCCATAATGTCATTCATAACTGTATTTCTAAATCCCTTATCCAAAAAGACTTTAATAGCTGCTTGTCTAATCTGCTTTTTTCTTTCATCAGCTTCCATTTTCATTTCATAAATAACCTCCAAACCGACACTCTTGTCGGTATTATTGTATCAACTCTGATAATCATTGTCAATAGCTTCGCTTATACTTCTTTATTAATTTCTTTAAATGCGGTATAATTAATAAAACTGAATAAACGCTTAACGCTTATAACTTTAATAGCAAGCACAGTAAGTGTACGGACACTTACGAAAAAATTAATGGAGCAAACCTTTACGGAATGCTCCATTTTTTTAATTTTTACCTTGTTAGGGAGAGCCCTAAGACCCCGAAATATATTTTATAAAGGAGAATAAAATGGCAAATAGATTTAGAAATGAAAGAATAGAAATAAAACTAACCAAAGAAGAAAAAGATGTTTTTGAAAAAAAAATGAAACTTGCTAATTGCAAAACTATGTCCCACTTTCTTAGAAAATGTGTCTTAGAAAAAGAAATTTATGTTGTAGATTTAGAACCATTCAGAAACCTACAATGGCTACTTTCAAATGCAACAAATAATATAAACCAGATTGCAAAAGCTACTAATACAACTGGTGTTATTTACAAGAATGAAATTGAATCTATGAATAAGCAGATAGAAAAATTATCAAGAGAAATATGGCAGATCCATTCCCTACTTCTTAATAAATCAAGAGAAAGTTCTGGTGATTAATATGGCAATTACAAAAATACATCCAATAAAATCAACTCTAAATTTGGCAATAGATTATATAACTAAGAGTGAAAAAACTGATGAAAAAGTCTTGGTATCTTCATTTAAATGTCATCCATCTACTGCCCATATTCAGTTTATGAAAACACGAAAAAATAATGATACTAAAGGTACAGTTTTGGCTAGACATTTAATCCAATCTTTTCTACCAGGAGAGGTTGATCCTATAAAAGCTCACGAAATTGGAATGGAATTATGCAAGAAAATTTTAAAAGAAGATTATGAATTTGTTCTTGCAACTCATATAGATAGAGGGCATATCCATAACCATATTATTTTTAATAATGTTAATTATAAGACTGGTAAATGCTACCAATCTAACAAAAAAACTTACCATAAAATCAGGTATCAAAGTGATGAATTGTGTAAAGAAAATAAGCTTTCAGTCGTTGATAAATATTATGAAGCTTACAAAAGAAAATATAAAACTGCTGGTAAATCTTGGTACGAATATGAGCAATTTAATACATGTACTTCTTGGAAAAACAGACTTCAATTTGACATTTATCATTTGATAAAATAGTCTAAGGATTGGGACGATTTTCTAAAGAAAATAGCTGATCTTGGCTATGAAATTAAGTATGGCAAACACATTGCTTTTAAACCGAAAGATAAGCCGAGATTTACAAGATCTAAAACAATCGGAGAAGATTATACCGAAGAAAGGTTAAAAGAACGCATTGCAGAAATATCGTCTATTAAAACCCCTACTGTCAAAAAACGCATTGGCAATGTTATTGATATGAACACTAATGTGAAGGTAAAAGAAAGCAAAGGCTATGAATATTGGGCAACCAAACATAACCTTAATACAATGGCTGAGTCTGTTATCTTTCTCAGAGAACAAGGTATTAAATCCGTTAAGCAACTTGATGAGTACATCCAAAAATCAGCCGATGAAAGGCAAAATTTACAGGATAAAATCAAGGTTATTGATAAGGAAATACAGGAGCTTTCTGCTACTATGGAACAGGTTCATACTGTTAAAAAATACAGGGCGTACTACAGGGAATATAAGGCAAATCCGTCTGACAAGACATTTTTTGAAGAGTACAAAGCTCAGATTGCCCTATACGAAAATGCCCTTTCAGAACTAAAAAAGTCCCATTCAAAGCTGCCAAATTCAAAGGATATTTTAGATAGACTTGATAAATTGCAAGAAAAAAGAATACCCTTATGCAAGAGTATTCTTCTACCAAATCCGATATGAAAGACCTTTTTCAAATCAGAAAAAATTATGAGAAATATATGGGTAAGGAGATAGAGAGGTAACTGATTTCATTATAAATTACAAGAGAATTTTTCTAAAATTCTCTTGTAATTTTGCATAAATAAATTGTTTATCTAACTCTTTACTAATATGTAAATATTCAATAATATCATTCATAAAAGAGATATTATAAGTTGTATGAAGTCCATCCGTGAATGGAGCATCGCTTTCAATGACTATTCTATCAATCGGAATCATATTAATAATATTTTTTCCGTTTTGACTCTTTATCATCTGTTGATTTATAGAGAAAAAATATCCTCTAGATATTGCAATTTTTAAATCTCTTAAATTACCAGTGTACCAATGCAATATTACTCTTCCCTCAAATCCATCAAGAATCTTTAGGCAGTCCCTTTCTGCTTTTCTTGTATGAACACTTATTATCTTTTTTTTATCAGACTTACATAAATCAATAATCTGTTTAAATACTTCTTTTTGTTTTTCTATATTTCTAATATTTTTTACAGGATAATCCAAGCCAACCTCTCCAATATAACGTGTTGTTTGAAAGAATTTTTTAAAGGTTCTAATTTGGTCATTATATTGTGCCGCCAGTTCTGGATGAAATCCCAATGCTAATCTTATATATTTATAATTCCAGTTCTCTGCATAATATTTCTTATATAAATCTGGTAAATTAGTAACTGCAATCGTATAAGACTTCTTATTCTCAATATATTTCAAAACTTCATATTTATTTTTATATAAATCAAAGTGCATATGCATATCCATATAAAAATCAGTCATCCAATTCCTCCAAATATGTTTTTAATTCCTCCATACCTCTAATATACAAATTCGTATAATCTTCAATATTATCTTTTATTGCTCCACTAGATTGAATGGTCATAAAAGCGTACTTAGGATTAAATTTTCTTAACCCTAAACGATAAGAATTTAAACAGGTTCTAGAAACATTACCTCCAATGAATTTATTATCCCTATAAGAACTTTTATCTACAATACCTGCACGCATAACAGCTGCTTGTCTTATTACACAAGGCAAACAGTAACCACAATGTCGAGCTTCCTTTTCCTTTTGCATTCTACCATTATCTGGATGTGAACAAGACATTGTATTCTCTAAATTTTTTTTAACAAAAGGCTGATTTTTACAATCCAATAGCATTTCACCTTTTGTTTTGAATTGATATGGATTAACTAGCTTTACTTTGAGTTCAATTAAATCTAACAACTTTTGAAACAAACTCATATAATGCGGGTGTGTTGTTCTCGTGCTACTAGTACCTATTCGAGAAAATGTACTAGGAATATTTAGTGAAATAAATCCATTCTCTGGTATAATCAGATGAACTTGCTTTCTCAAACAAGATGCAACTGCTAATGCATGAGAGAAAAACATAAAAGAACGTGTTCTTGTAGTGTCTTCAACACCTGATACAACCTTTGCATAATACTGATGAAAATCTCTTGATTCTAATGAATATTGATTAATAAACTTTTCTTTAAGAATATCTTGAAATTCCTTTGTTCCTTTCCCCCCACCATAATGACTCACAAATAAAGTTTTATCACTATTACTTTCCAACAAATCAATTGCACCAATGAGCGAATCCATTCCACCTGAAAACATACAAATTTGATCATAGTTTTTTATTTTTTGTTTTGATTTTTCCCATTTATCGTAGTTTATCTTTTCCTCTTCAGATTGCTCTCTTCTTCTAAAAATAAAAGTCCATTTATCTCCACTTAAAAAATTCAACATTTCCTCAAGTGTTGATTTTGCATTTTGCCACATATCATATTCTAAAATAGGCATAAATACCGAAAACTCTCTACTCCATCCATCATGTGCATTTTTTCTTAAACATAATCTATCTGCTGAAAAAACAGCCATAGAAATGTAAAGCAAATCTAACGCTTGTTGACTATACCAATAAGGTAACTTATTTTTATTCTTCCAAAATGTATACGAAAAAGAATTGAAGTCGAAAAAATCAACATTTGTTGCTTGTTCATCAACTTTAAAAGTATCTTTTTTATTTATGCGACAAACTATTTTCATAAGATTCCCTCCATAACTTTCAAACAGCATTCATGCATATCTCTAATTGTAGATGAAATATTTTTGTTTATTATATTACCTTGCTTATTAAACTCAACATCTACAATTCCCATAATCATGTCTTTAAATTCACATTCCATAGCATATGAATCATCCGCATTAGTTATATACATTTCTAACCTACTGCCTAAATCCTTCATCATAGTAATCCAAATATATGCACCAACATATTCCTTTAAAGCTTCATGCATTAATTCAAATGACATATTATTAAGACAGTCTATATCCATCGAATTATTTTCAACATAATCAAATACTTTAGACAGAGCTGCTTGTGTAGCTTCCTTTGCCACGATATCTTCTTTAGTGCTTGAATTTGGTGCAATTACATCTACTAACCCAGAAAAAATCTCCTCTACAGATTTACCTTCATATTCAATACCAAGATTCTTAAATGTTACTTTTACGCCATTAGTAAAAATTCCATTAAAAAGATTCCCAAGATTTCCTCCGGCTTTTCTTCCAGAGTATGCCTGTGAAGCCATGTTTCTGGATCCACCAGCCGCTCTAACATACTGGCGTGCAATATGCTTTGCAGAACCGTACGTACCTCCACTATTGATATACTTTGACATATCTGACTTAACAGTTTTCCATTTGACTGGTTTCGTTACATCAGTGCCTTCATCTTGATTAGGGTTATAATCTTCTGGCAATAAGGGATTTCTATCATTCCTTCCATTGAAAATACTTGATGTTCCCATAATCACCCTCCTTTTATACTATTTTTCTAATAGCTTCTCTATGCTATTTTGTAATCCAGACTTATTCTTATCCCATTGAGATGCTATCTCTAAAATTTCTACTTTCTTACTCATTTTATCTGCATAATCAGCTATATAACTTATACAACCGAGATTAATTTGCGATCCACTAAACGATTGTAAATAACTAAGAGTATCATTGGTTAGTTCTGTTCTTTGCTGCGCAAATAGCAAAAATGATTTCATCAGTTCTTTGGATATTGTTGTTTCAGCTATCATGGAAGAATACATGGCTTCAAGAATTGCAGCCGCATCAGAGTCTGATATATTTGCAACAGATTTAATAGCTTGTTGAATTTTAACATCTGATTTTGAAAGTAGTTGTTCCAATATTTCTTGTGCTGCTGGCGAAAGAAAAGATGATATACGACTAATTTTTTCATCCAATGAAGTTCTCGTAAAGTAAAAATACGTATTAAGATTTTCCTCAGATAATTTTGGATTTATTTTACACCAATTTAAAAACCAATTATCTTCCTTCCAAATTTTCAACTTATCGGTTTTTTCAGGAGTACCATTCTCAAACAATTCTAATTCCTTACTTAAACTATTATCTGCTGCCATCTCAGCTATTTTATTAAAAATTCTAGGTTTTATATATTCCAACATCATTATCTTTGCAAGAATTTTTCTATCCAGCTGCTTATTCTTGTAAGAAGCCATTTGCAATCTCATATACATGGAATTCAAGAATCGTTTACACTGACGAGGGTTTCCATGCAATCCATTAGATAAAACAAATGCTAATTGATTTGCAATAGAAAGTGATTCTACAATATTTGAGTAACCATCTTCTTTATCAGAAAATAAAGTTATAACTGATTCAATCTTAAACCTCTCGAAATCCTCTTTTTTCTTCTCAACTATCCATGATAGAGCCTTTTGAAAATCGTCTTCTGGTAATTCTGATTGCAAAAGCAAGCAAGCAATGTAAATTTCTACCTCCTCTGCATTTAATTGTGGAATGCGGATGGGATACTGTATCAATTTTTCAAGATATTCTTTTCCAATATCAATCTGAATACCTTCAATATCTTTAAATTTACTTTTAACTGCATACGAAATATGACGCTCGTCAGCGCCTATAACAAAAGCGACTTTTCCCTCAAAAAGAAATAGCTTTATCGCTTCAAGCGTTTCTAAAATAGTATCTGGTCTACATCTATCCAATTCATCTATAAAAACAACTAAACGGCTGATTTTCGTTTTTTCCAATAAAGACGCAAATTCTTTTTGAAACTTTTTAATATCTTCACGTAATTCTTTATTGTTTAATTCATTTTCAATATTAGATTGAATTTTTTCTAAATTGGTAACTTCTATTTTTTCTTGAGTGCTTTTTAAAGCTTGGTTTATTGTAATACCAAGTAAAGAACCAATTCCCCCTGTCACTAGAAAATCAGTCCCATACTTTAATACACCCTTTACCAATTTAAACTTATCAACACTTTTATATAGACCTTTAATAATACCTTTAGCCTCGTCAGTTAAGTTTTTTTCTTTGCTTATCTCATCAAGAATAGTGCCTAATATCGCCGTTTTTGCATCTTCGTAATTTTCAAATAACCAACCATTAAATACCAAGCACTTTATTTTATCATCTTCTTTAATCAAACATTCTTTACACATATACATCAGACTTGACTTTCCACTTCCCCAATCGCCATATACTCCAATACTGGCAGGCAAAAGAGTATCATCTGTAATAATACTTTGAACTGTTTGTATTAAATAATCATAATCCAGAAAATCAAGTTCCGTTTCACTATCTTTCCACATGTGTTTACCTCCTAGCCAGCAAAAAGGTCAATAAACTTTAACTTTTTATCTTCCATTTTACGCCTCATTCATTTATTGCTACAAATATATCTATGTTATCGACATAAATAACAGCGTCTAAAAATCCCTTAGATAATCCCTCTAGCACCTGAAAATAAATCTATGACTGTAAACTTAGACTCCCATTCTCCTTACATCTTCAATAATTACGCACTCCATAATATCTTTAATATCACAATCCAAAGCATTGCAAATCCTAAGCAAAACATCCGTAGTCACATTTTGCCCATTCTTCATTTTATAAAATATAACTTTTACAAATTTTGCTATTTTCATCAAGTTCTTTTTGTAATATTAATTCTATTAGTTTTTGAATAATCTTTTATAACTAAAAATTCTCTATATACCCTACATTGAAAATTAATATTTATTATATTATACCATTAAATGTCGGTTTAATATAAAAACGTTCTCATTAAAATGCATTTAAGTTTTTAAAAAGAAGTAGATTAATCTACTTCTCATACTTAATATTTTCTTGTCTATAATTTCCAAACAGTGTCTGGAATATTACATCTAATTAATTCTATTTGAAATAATTCTCACTACACCAACAACCTTATCAAAGGTCAAATCTCCAATATACTTATTTTCACCGAGATATACTACCCACAAGGATCTTAGGTATGAATCTTCTTTTATATCATCAATTATTTCCTCATAGTCTTGCATTATCTCCCAGCTTCCTCTTTGGTTTGAGGTTCTTTCTATTGCTTCTTTTAAAATTTTATAATCTATCTCATCTTTTTTTAGTTTGTAGAGAGTGTATAGGTCATAAAAGTCTCTCATTCGTGTGGTTGTTATATTTCTTCTGATTATGGTTTCGTATTTTTCAGCTAAAATTGTTTCTAATGGATAAGCCATTATTTTTATATCTTCTTGGCTAAAGATACAGGGATAAGTATATTCTATTTCCCTTGGTGTTATTGCATCACCCGTTGTTAGGTCAAGTTTCATAGAGTTTTTGGTCTTTCCAACATTTGCTATTAATGAAATTCTAAAGTTCTCGTACTCATCCTCTTCTCTAATATAACTTATGTCTTTTATTTCAAATTTTATTCCATCATCTACATTGATATCTATAATTTCATCTACGATTTCTTTTATTTTTTCTTCTTTTAGGGGTATGCCTTTTATGGTTGTGTCCATATCCATAGTTGTTCTATTTTCAATTCCAATTAAGGAAGATATTAGGAATCCTCCTTTTATTACAAAATTATTTTTGTACTTTGATTTAGATATCCTTTCTAAAAATCTTTCAAAAAAATATATTTGCAAAACTTCTTGTGACTTTAGATTTTTCTTCTCTGCCATGCTTCTTATCTTGCCCTTTATACTCTCGATATTAATCACAATAATACCTCCATATATTTCCTAATTTCATTTTCTATTTTAAATAATCTACTGTATTTTATGAGTCTTCTTAGATTTTTATTTGGTGATTTAAAGTATCTTTTTATTGCTTCTGTGAAAATTTGCTTATCTATTTTTTCTCTGTCAATTATGATATCGCAAACCGTTCTTTCAATATCATAAACTGGTATGAGATTGCCTTGTGGTGATTTTATTTCTGTCTTTCCTATTTCGTATAAATCTTTTTTTACATAGTGAACTTGTAGATCTTCGTACCTCTTTTTGATATGGCTGGCATTGTAGCCTTGGGGTACAGATATATGAAATACATTTGGAGTCCTATCGGATAGGTCGTGGAGGTATAGGGCTGTTTGATGGGAAAATATAATTCGATTACTATTTGATGATATTAAAACAAAATCGTCTATTACTTTTCCTTTTAATTGATATAGACCTGGTCTTAATCTTTCTAATTGTCCGATTTTTGTTAATTCAGATAAATTATGCCTACTATATCCAAGTTCTTCTGCTTCTTTGTTGGTGATTACTAAATTTTCTTGTATATATTCTTTAAGCGTATCCATAGTCTGCCTCCTCTCGTTTACGCTTTTATTATATGTTATAAAAGCGAATATGTAAAGTAGGCTTGTGAATGTTTCATATTTTGAAAAGGATGTAACGAATCCTTACTCCCTTTAACAAAAAAAGAGCAGCCTTTTACGCTACTCTTATAGAAAGTACAAAATGAGTTAAATATATTTTTTGTGTTTCCTCATACCAGTTGCAAAACAACTCTTACATCCATGTAGTTTTTTTGAGTCTTTTTGACGTATCCTTCTTCATCTTTATCGAAGACAAAATGCTTATAAAACTGCTTGAAATGCAGGATTTCTAAGTTTACATCTTTTGTATCAATGCTATAGTCTCCACATGCGTTGTCTTAGCGAACATATCCACCAATTTGACATCTCTGACTGCAAATCCGTTTTCTGTTAACATCTTCAAATCTCTTGCAAGGGTTGCAGGGTCACAGGAGATGTAGACGAGTTTTTTTGCTGTGGATTTTATTATTGCTTCGACTACTTTTTCGTCCATTCCTTTTCGTGGTGGGTCGGCGAGTATTATATCGAACGGCTCTTTTGTGAGTTTTCCTACGACGTTTTCTGATTTTTCTTCAATAAACTGAATGCTTTCTAAATTGTTTAGTTTTTTGTTTTGGTTGGCATCTTTTACTGCATCTTTTACGACTTCGACTCCGATTGTGTTGTTGTCATTTCCAATGTACATTGTTGTTGTTCCGATTCCGCAATACAAGTCCAATATTCTGTCATTTGCAGTTGCATTCATCATTTGTTTTGCCGTGTCGTAGAGCAAACTTGTGTTGTATTTGTTTACTTGGAAGAATGATTTAGGGCTTATTATGAATGATAAATCTCCAATTTTATCCACAAATTGTTTTTTCCTATAAACCAAATCAAAGTTTTTATTTTTCGCATAAATTTCTACGATGCTTTCTACAGATTTTAAATTTTCTAGCATTTCATCTGATAAATAATCCATGGATATTTGGATTTCGTCGTTGTAATTGGATCTGATTTTGATTTCCGACACGCCATTCAAATCCTGATTTTCCAACCAATTTATCATTTGATTGATTGCTTTTGATGCGATTTTGCAAGTGGATATTTGTGTTAAGTTGTGTGTTTTTCTGTTGTAATATCCAAGTTTTCCATTTTCCACTTTCAAATCGACTTTGTTTCTATAATAATATTCAGCATTTGTGAGTATGTCGACATCTTTTATATCTAGTTTCGCGATTCGTTGCAATTTATTGAGTACGGAATTTTTTTTGATTTCCAATTCTTTTTCGTATGTAATGTCTTGCATGCTGCATCCGTCACATTCGTAGTAATGTGGGCAGAGCGGTTCTTGTTTATGAGGTGATTGTTGTATTATTTTTGTTTTTGTTGCGAATATCAAATTCTTTTTTTCTTTTATTTTCTTTGCTTCGATTATTTCTCCAACACTTCCTCCATCTACGAACACTGTTTTTCCTTCGTATTTTGCGACACATCTTCCGTCATCTATCATGTCTATTATTTCTAATTTCATTTAATCACCTCTTTATCTTTTTATTATATCAAATTTGGATGTAAAAAAGATTGGGACCAATTAATCCCAATCTCAATTTACAATATTTTTACTATTTTCTCTCAAATTGTGCGTTGTATAGTTGTGCGTAGAATCCGTCTTGTGCTAATAATTCTTCGTGTTTTCCTTTTTCTACGATGTCACCATCTTTCATTACAAGTATCAAATCCGCGTTTTTGATTGTGGATAATCTGTGCGCGATTACAAATGATGTTCTTCCTTTTGCAAGTTCATCCATTGCATCTTGAACGATTATTTCAGTTCTTGTATCCACGGAGCTTGTGGCTTCATCTAATATCAACATTGGTGCGTGACTTACCATTGCACGTGCGATTGTGAGTAGTTGAAGTTGTCCTTGCGACAATGATTGTTTGTCGTTTAAAATCGTGTCGTATCCTTGTGGAAGTGTTCTTATAAAGTGATCCAGATTTACACGTTTGCACACGTCAATCAATTCTTCATCAGTTATATCTTTTTCTCCGAATGTTATGTTTTCTCTGACACTTGCTTCGAATACCCAAGAATCTTGTAATACCATGCAGAATTGGTCTCTCAAATTATCCCTAGAAATATTTTTAGTGTCTATTCCATCTACCAATATTTGTCCATCGTTTATTTCGTAAAATCTCATTAATAGATTTACAATCGTAGTCTTTCCGGCTCCAGTTGGCCCAACGATGGCGATTTTTTCTCCTGGATTTACTTTTACGCTGAAATCTTTGATGATGATTTTGTCTGGATTATATCCAAATCTAACATCTTTGAATTCGACTTCGCCTTTTGCTCTGTCGAGTTTTTCAGTTACGTTTTCTTCTTCTAATTCTTTTTCGTTCAAAAATTCGAACACTCTCTCCCCTGCCGCTGCAGCTCTTTGCAAAGTGTTGAAACTTTGTGCGATATCTGATAGAGGATTTGTGAACAGTCTTACATAAATCATAAAAGCTACGATAACCCCGAATGATATTTTGCCGTTGATCGCCAAAGCTCCTCCGACTATGCAGACCATAACGTAGGAAAAGTTTCCTGCAAATTGCATAATTGGCATCATTAGTCCCGACAAAAATTGTGATTTCCAGGCGCTTGTGTAAAGTTGTGTATTCATTTGTTCGAATTCATCTACCACTCTTTCACCAGCGTTGTATGACTTAATTACGTTGTGACCGGTGTACACTTCTTCGATTTGTCCGTTGATATCACCTAAGTTTTGTTGCTGTGCTTTGAAATATTTTTGTGATTTGTTCATTATTATTGTGATGAACACGAAACCTACAAGTGAGGATAATATTGTAGTTATGGTTAATATTCCTGAGTTGTAAATCATCATAACTACAGTTCCTAAAAGCATTACAATACTTGTCAACAACGTTCCTATTGATTGGTTCAAGCTTTGACTGATTGTGTCGACATCATTTGTAACCCTACTTAGAATGTCTCCGTAAGTTGTGTTGTCAAAATAGCTAAATGGCAATTTGTTGATTTTAACAGCAATTTTCTCTCTAAATGATTTGGAGATTTTTTGTGTAACATCTGCCATGATAAATCTTTGTAACAAATTCAACAACAAAGACGATCCGTAAAATATCACAAGCATCATCGTGATTGATTTTACTTGGTCCATATCAATCGAAGCCATCACAGGTTTTCCTTTTATCATTTTAGGAAGACCTTTTGTGATTTCATCTGTGATGAGTTTTAATTTATCTGGTCCAATTATTTGCAATATAGTCGCTATTACGCTTGCTACAACTGCAATTAGTATCAATGGGAAGTAAGGTTTCAAATACCCAGTCATTTCTTTTAATGTTTTTTTGAATTTTTTTGGTTTTTCATTTATAACTTGTCTAGGCATTTAATTCCTCCTCTGTTAATTGCGAGTAGGCTATTTCCTTGTACACTTCACAATTTTTCAATAAATCCTTGTGTTGACCAATTCCAGCGATTTGTCCGTTTTCAAGAACTATTATCTGATCTGAATCCATTATTGATCCCACTCTTTGTGCGACAATAATTGTCGTAGCATCAGGGTTGTTTTCTTTCAACTTATGTCTAAGCTCACTGTCTGTTTTGAAATCAAGTGCAGAGAAACTGTCGTCAAACAAGAATATATCAGGCTTCCTGTAAATAGCTCTTGCTATGGATAATCTCTGTTTTTGTCCCCCAGAAACATTCTTCCCTAATTGTGCGATTTCGTGGTCAAATTTGTCGTCAAATTTTTCGATAAATTCCATAGATTGCGAAGTTTTTGCAGCTTCTTCTACCAAATTCTTGTCAGTTCCTTCATCTCCAAAAGAAATATTAGATGTTACATCGCCTTTGAAAAGGAAAGATTTTTGCAAAACTGCAGCAATTTTTTCGTACAAAAATTTAAGCTTATATTTTTTGATATCAATTCCTTGGATTTTGACAACCCCTTCAGTGGCATCGTAAAATCTCAAAAGCAAATTCAATATCGTACTTTTTCCTGAACCAGTAGAACCAATTATCGCTACTTTTTCACCTTTTTTCACTTTAAAATCAATATCTTGTAAGATGTATTGCTCAGAATCCGTGTATTTGAATGACACATTATCAAATTCTATTTCGTATTCGTAATCATCATTTGATGTGTCGATGTTTCCATCTTTAATGGAAAGTTCTGTATCCAACACTTCGTTGATACGCTTTGCTGAGATTTGCGCTCTTGGAACCATGATGAAAATCATACTCATCATCATAAATGACATGATAACTTGCATTGCATAAGAACTGAACACAACCATATTTGAAAACAAAACGTATTTGTCCATCATTTCTGCGGCATTTATGAGCCCTGCGCCTATAAAATAAATCACAAGTGTCAAAATCGACATGCTGAAGTTAATCATTGGAAAAAGCGTTGACATCGCACGACTTGTAAATAATTGTGTGCTAGTTAACTCTTCATTCGCTTCATCAAATTTGTTTTCCCTGTATTCTTCAGAGTTATATGCTCTGATTACGGCAAGTCCTGTCAAGTTTTCACGCAAAATCCTGTTGATATTGTCGGTTAAAGTTTGCATCATTCTAAACTTAGGCATAACCATAAGCATCAGTATTGCAACGAATACAATCAAAATCAAAACAGTCACAGCAGTTGCCATTGTCCACTCAAATCCCTTGTTGTAGATCTTCGTGATTGCCCACACAGCCATGATAGGAGCTTTTATCAAAATTTGTAATCCTATCACTATTACCATTTGAATTTGCGTAATATCATTTGTAGACCTAGTTATCAAACTAGCAGTAGAAAATTCGTTGATTTCTTTCATGGAGAAACTTTCCACCTTAGAGAAAATTCTAGACCTCAAATTTTTGGAAAATGACGCCGAAATTTTCGATGCCAAATATCCTACAATAATTGCAGAAATCAAAGAACCCAGTGCACACAATATCATCCATTTTCCTTCTGCGATAATATCACTTACACTGTGACCCGGACTTTCGACATACATCGTGATTTTTGACATATAATCCGGGATTTTTAAATCCAAGAACACTTGAGTTACTATGAATACCAAACTCAAAAGCACCTGAATCCATTGTTTTTTATTTAAGTATCTAATTATTCTTATCAAATTCATCATCCATTTCTTTAAATTTATCTTCGCAGATTTTGCTTATCTTCGGCAAATTTTTGATTAATTTGTCGATTATTCTTACAAAGTTTTCAGAGTCTTCTTCACCCAAAACTTCAAACATTTGATCTAATGTATAAATGATTTTTGATTCAGTTTCCTCAGCAACTTTTTGTCCCTTTTCGGTCAAAGTTACCAAAGTTTTTCTTCTGTCCACTTTGTCGCCAGTTCTGGTTACAAATCCACGTTGTTCCAGTTTTTTTATAATTGCTGCAACTCTAGCACTGGAAATCCCCATAGCAAGTTCAATATCTTTCGGATAAGTCGATCCACCTTCTGCTTTTATAAATCCTAAAGCCATGTTTTCTCCTCTAACAGAATCGTTGATTTGCTTGTGAGGATGGTGTTTTCCAATACTATGCACGCATCTTATAACTTCTTTTGCTAATTTTTCATTCATAATATCACCTTTTTACCTAATACTATTAGAATTATACGACTACTAATAACCATTGTCAATGATTTTCTCGAATATTTTCCAATTTCGTTCAAATAAAAAACAACCACCAAGATATTCTTGATGGTTGAATTCGCATTTTAAAATAAATTTTTTAATCAAATTTTCTAAATTAAATTGACATCTTCGCCGTTCAATACTTTCTTCACTGTTCTCATTGAACACATCTTGCCGCACATTGTGCAGCTATCTTCTTCGATTGGTTGAGATTCTTTTCTGTATTTTTTTGGTTTCTCGCTGTCAATTGCAAGTTCGAACATTTTTTCCCAATCCAAGTTGAAGCGAGCTCTACTCATTTCGTCGTCTCTTTCTTTTGCTCCAGGGATCTTCTTTGCGATATCTCCAGCGTGAGCTGCGATTTTCGTAGCGATGATTCCTTCTTTCATATCTTCCAAGTTAGGAAGTCTCAAATGTTCTGCAGGAGTCACATAGCACAAGAAATCTGCTCCAGTACTTGCTGCGATTGCTCCACCGATTGCTGATGTTATGTGGTCATAGCCCGGTGCAATATCTGTAACCAAAGGTCCTAAAACGTAGAATGGTGCATTGTTGCAGATTGTTTTTTCGATTTTCATATTTGCTTCGATTTGATCGATTGGAACGTGGCCTGGTCCTTCAATCATTACTTGGACATTTTTTTCGTAGGCTCTTTTTGCCATTCTAGATAAATTAATCAATTCTTGAATTTGCAAATCATCTGTAGCATCGTTAATGCAACCCGGTCTTAAAGCATCTCCCAAGCTTAGTGTGACGTCGTATTTTTCGCAGATTTCAAGTACATCGTCGTATCTTGTTACAAGTGGGTTTTCTTTGTTATTAGCAATCATCCACGCGAATAATAATGATCCACCACGTGATACGATTTTTGTAATTCTATCTGTTGTTTTCAAATGTTCAGCGATATCTCTTGTAAGTCCAACGTGAATTGTGATGAAATCCACCCCGTCTTTTGCGTGTTGTTCCACAACTTGTAAGAATTCTTCTTCAGTAATATCCTTCAATTCTTTATCCAACATTCCTACGCAATCGTACATCGGAACGCTACCAATCATTGCAGGAGAGTAGTCGATAAGTTCTTCTCTGAACTGTCTAGTCTTTCCGTAATTTGACAAATCCATTATCGCTTCTGCATCCATGTCGATTGCTACTCTAACTTTTTCCATTTCCTTTTCAATGTTGTAGCAATCTTTTGAAATTCCCAAGTTCACGTTGATTTTAGTCTTCAAACCTTCACCAACACCGTGAGCATCCAATGATTTGTGGTTTTTATTTGCAGGAATAACCACGTATCCTTTTTCGATTTTTTCTCTAAGAATTTCTACGTCTATGTTTTCTTTTTCCGCTACTCTTTTCATTTCTTTTGTAATGATTTTCTTCTTCGCAGCGTCTAATTGAGTTGTATATTCCATAAATACCTCCTATGTTGATTTGGAGACTGGAAAAAAAATAACGGATACATAACCCATGTATCCGCAAAAAACATTCTAAGTTCTTCCCTTCGCATGCATTATCATGAGCAGGTTTAAGGGTTTCTAAAAAGATCTCAGCGTAAAGCACCCCCAGACTCCGAATATATTATAACACAAACTTTTAATTTAATTCTACAAGCTTGATTTTGTCGTTTTTCTTAATAATTCCACCCTTTAAAACTTTGCAGAAAATTCCTTCCGTTGGCATAATACAATTGCCGACTTTTTGCTTAATCGCACAACCTTTGTGACATTCTTTTCCGATTTGAGTCACCTCCAACACGCATTCTCCAATCGTCAACACTTGACCGACAGGAAGCGTAAATAGTTCAATGTTTCTCGTTGTGATATTTTCAGCAAAATCTCCGTCTTTCAAATCAAGACCCATTTCTCGCATTTTATTGATGGATTCTTCTGCCAAAAGTGACACTTGTCTGTGCCAATTTCCAGCGTGTGCATCTCCAATCAATCCATGATCCACTTTTAGTTCTGCAAATTCTACAGGAGTTTTTACAGTGCCTTTTTTCTCGCTAATATTCACATCGATTACAACTGCCTCATCACTGTCGACACTTCTGTTGTAAATGCCACTTTTCCCGCCTTCTTTGTGAAGTAACTCCACATTTGTAATTCGCATTGAACGATCAATTGCCTTGCACATATCGTAAATCGTAAGAGCCGCCACACTTGCAGCCGTCAAACTTTCCATCTCAATTCCTGTTTTTGATTCAGTATTTGATTGGACGAAAATATCTATAAAATCATCTGCTAATTCGAATTTAACATCAACACCTGTGATGAAAATATTGTGACACATTGGAATAATTTCCGATGTTTTCTTCGCAGCCATAATCGCAGCAGTTTGTGCGACACTCAAAACGTCGCCTTTTTTGATGGATTTTTCTGTGATTTTTTGCATAGTTTCTTTTTTCATATAAATCCTACTATGAGCCACAGCAACTCTTTTAGTAGTTTCCTTTTCAGATACATCCACCATTCTTGGCAAACCATCTTCGTTAAAATGAGTTAAATCCACATTAACCTCCTATAGTATTCATATCCCTTTTGTTGAAGTTACCTTCTTCGAGATAATGTCTTTCTGGTTTATTGTATATTTCTTGTGTAATAATTTGTCGTATATCCTCGCCATTTCGAATACAATCTTTCAAATTAATCGACTTATTAGAATGCAAACACATCAACAAATTGCCCTTGCAATCCAACCTAACTCTGTTACATTCTGAGCAGAATTTGTGAGAAATCGGATTGATAAATCCCACAATCGCACCATTTGGATTGGTGTAATATTCTGCGACCTTCGATTTTTGTGAATCGCTGTCAATTTTTTGAAGATTGCCAATTTTTTTGATAATTTCTTCGTTAGACACGTAATCATCAGATTTTCCAATCGCTTCACCAATTGGCATCAACTCAATAAATCTCACAACCACACCTTTTTCTGCGAATTTCACAAAATCCTCTATCTCATCGTAGTTGAAATGTCTCATCACAACGGTGTTGATTTTAATTGGTTTTATATCCATTTGTTTTAATTTATCGATGGATTTCAGAACCTTTTTCAAATCTCCGCCGCGCGTTATGTCACGAAATTTATCCGCATCCAAAGTATCCAGCGAAATGTTGAATCTGTCCACGCCACTTTCCTTTAAATCGTCAGCCATGTCGTACAATTTAATCGCATTGGTAGTCATGCAGATTTCTTCAATTCCCATGGCCTTGATGCCTTTTACCAAATCCAATATTCCGTTTCTAACAAGAGGTTCTCCTCCAGTTAAACGTACTTTTTTTATTCCCAAATCTTTGAAAACTTCTACGATTTTCAAAGTTTCATCTATAGTTAGAATTTCGTCGTGATTCAAATGCGTGATTCCTTCTTCTGGCATACAGTATTTGCATCTCAAATTGCACTTGTCAGTCACCGAAATTCTCAAATAATCTATCTTTCTTCCGAGAGCGTCTTTCATTTTACCACCTTTGTATATTATATCATATAACGCTTAAGGGTAAAAAATTCCCCAACTTGATTTCTCAAATTGGGAAATTCGTTCAAATTATTCTTTTAATAAAAGTTCCTTTGCTTTTTCTAATCTTTCTTTCATAGAATTGATGTGGGATTCAGACACGTTATCTTGATCGGACAATCTCTTGATACCTTCTTGCAAAATATCAATTTCGTTGTCATAATCCTTCATGCTTCTGTACACACTGGCATAAGAGCTGTAAAGTGCAGGAGTGCACAATCCGTTTTCACGAGCAGTGTCGTAATTTTTGATTGCAGATTGGAAGTGAGAATCCTTTCTGAATTTTTCTCCTTCGTTCCAATATCTCAAACCTTCCTTCGCACCCTTCGCTGGATCGTCTAAGTTTTTGATATCAAACACAGCAACCCTACTGTTGTGTGGGTGAATTTCAACTTCCTTTGTAGTTTTTATTTTATTGAAAATCTCATCCAAGCTGTCCTTGTTCTTTTCTTTTAATTTCTTCAACACATCCATCATGTGATATACAGGAATTTTCTTGGAAAGTTTTTGTTGGGCTTTGTCTTCGTATTCCTTAACCTTTGCAATGGAATCATCGCCAATGTAAATCCAAGCAGTTACATCATTTGCAAATTGATCATCGACGATTTTAATGTTTTCGTGTTCCAACAAAGATTTTGTTTGGTTCAAATACTTGTCCAAATCATCCTTGTAAATGTTCGCTATAATTTCATCGTCAACGCCCTTTTCAACTAAGTACACAGACTTCAAATTATCCAAGTCAACTTTTTCGAAATCATCATAATCCATATCCAAATAATGTTGTTCATATTCAGCAACATATAACACCGGCGCTTGTTCAAATCTGTAGTTTGGTGTCGTATCTGATTTTAACAATCCCGATTTTCTAGTAATCATATTAGGAGTTACACGATTGATAATCACATTATCAGTTTCTTTCAACACTCTCTTCAATTCTTCTTGTTGCAAATCGCGAGCTTCATCTTCTTCCAAGTTGTCCTTGATGATTTTCGATTCCACATCTAATTTTTCCTTGATTCTTTCTCCGTGATAACTTTCAAATCCGAAAGACTTAGAATCCTCACCATAACCATAACCAACGTAGAAGATTTCTCCAGTGTCCTTTACACTCCATTCAAAAACATACCAATCATTTTTGTGAGCTTGACTGTTAGTTTCCTTTTCTTCTGAAGAAAAAACGCTTTTTAATTTATCAAATATACCCATAATATCCTCCAAATTTTAAATAATACGATACATCAAATAAAGTCCCGCTAAAATGATTAAAATGAAAAACAAAATATCGAAATCTCTATTTTTAATCGCTGCCAACATCTCCAAAACCATCAACATCAACACAATAGCTATAGAAGCATAAATGAAAATGCTTGATAACGGTGATATCAAAACGCTTACAAGTTTCGGATAACCCATTCTAAGTTTCAATTCCATAATAAATAGAATTACACCCACAATAATCGTCCTAAATTCGTATTTGTATAATTTGTTTCTCAATTTATTCATAGTAGTGCCTCCCAAGATGTTCTTTACATTACTTTGAATATACTTTTCTTTATTATACCATATTCGTTTTGTCCGAATAAAAAAACGCGAAAATTTTTGCAAACTTTCACGATTAAAATTTATTACGACAAATTAAAAATAACAAACCATTAATGCTAAGAATATCATACGGAACAAATTGTTTTGATTTCAAATTGAAAAAATCCGTCAAAAATCGTACCGCGTAAACGAAGTGTGCTTACGATTTTAGGATTTTGAGATTATGAAATCTTCAATTTGTGGAGTCTAGATATTCGTGCATTAAGGTTTGTTATCCAGTTTTTTAGCATTAATGGTTTGTCATTAATTACTCAATATTTAATTTTTCAAATTTATTCTAAAACTGGTGCCATTAGAACTTTTCCAGTTCCTCTATACACATTCACAAGTCCTTCACCGCTTGTCGCAGAACCTATCAATGATTTACCAGCTCTTTCAACTGTAAAACTCAACGATCCACTCCAAGCAATTGCCATATTTCCATCTATCTTCAACACATCATTGTCAAGCGTTATTTCAATCAATTCTTCTCTTGGTACATAAGATTCCAACGCGACAATTCCCGTTCCATGTAATCCTAAGTTGAATAGACCTTCGCCACCAGCAACAGCCGATGAAATATTGGATTGCATAATAGCTTTGTGTTCCAATTCAGAATCACAAGCCAAGAACAATCCATCTTCAATAATGATTTCGTTGTTCCAATCATCTGCATCCAACAATAAAATGTGCTTGTATGTCGGTTCCAAAACCAAAAGCCCGTCGCCTGTGTATTCTGGTTTTATCGCACCTTCACCAGTTACAGAACCACGCAATGCTTTTTTGAAGAAATCTCCAGCACCTTTTATTCCAGTAGTTGAGCTAACATTTCCAATCATCCATTGCATAGCACCTGCTTGTACAGTTATATTTGATTGAGAAACATCACACACCAATTGTCTTCTTCTGACATTCATTTCAGATGCGAAATAAGAGCTTTGTGCTTGTTCGTAATCAACCGACAAATCCCTCTTGTATTCTACAACTTTAAACGCTCCATTTTGTTCCTTGATTATGACATCATCATTATCTTCAAAATTTTTAACTTTAAACATATAGCACCTCTTTTCATGAATATTATATCATATTGTTCAATTCGCTAATTTGCTTTTTGCAAAATTTGTTATATAATTACATCTTGGCTATTTTTAAATTTTATTATATAATTTTACAAAAGAAGGAGAGAACTATGAAAAAGAAAATATTAAGCACATCCCTTGCATACGTCGCAGTGCTAACTGGCGCTGGTCTTGCAAGTGGACAAGAAATCTTGCAATATTTCACAGCTTATGGCAAATCTGGTTTGTGGACTGCGCTATTTGTTTTGTTGTTGCATACATTTATTGGAGCGATTATTTTAGAGTTGGGTTCGTATTATTTTGCAGATGAACACAGCGATGTTTTGGACGAGATAGCATCCAAAAAATTCACTAGAATTTTCGACATTTTACTTATTTTGACAGGATTTATAATCGGATTCGTAATGCTATCAGGTGCAGGATCCAACCTCAACCAACAATTCGGACTAGCTCCATGGATAGGGTCTTTGATTTGCGCACTACTTGTAATTTTCGTGGGAATGATGGATTTTGAAAAAGTTACAAGAATTATCGGAGCATTCACGCCAATTATTGTTGCGTTAATTTTAATCGCATCGGTCTATACAATTATAAAATTTGACGGAAGTTTTGACCAATTGGATCCAATTGCAAGAACTATTCCAAAAAATTTCGGCAATCCTTGGCTTTCTGTAGTCAACTATTTTTCATTGTGTATGATGGTTGGTTTAAGTACGGCGTTTGCAATCGGTGGCAATCACGTTTTATCAGAAGAGGCCAAAGTTAGTGGATTGTTGGGAGGATTTATCACAGGAACAGTAACCGCTCTTTTGGCAGTTGTACTATTCATGAGAGTCGACATATTAAAAGATGCAGATCTTCCAACACAAACTCTAATCGAAGAAATCAATCCAGTTTTAGGTTTGATAATGAGTTTTGTAATATTCGGAATGATTTTCAACACAGCTATCGGCTTGTATTATTCGTTAGCTAAAAGAGCTTCCAAGGACAATCCTACAAAATACAAAATGTATTTGATTGGATTTGTAACAATAGGATTTTTTCTAAGCTTTTTAGGTTTCAGAAAACTTATCAGCATCACATACCCTATAATTGGTTACGCCGGAATAATTTTGATAATATTTTTGATTTACGCATACATCAGAGATTTTCAAAAAATCAAAAAAGAATCCAAAAGAAGATTTAAAATCTTGGATTTATTGGAAAAGAAATACGACGATGATCAACATTACAGCAAAAAAGATGCCTGAAAAGTAAAATCCATGATTGAAGATTCAAACTTGGACAACAAAGTTTTGAAAGAAGAAATGGAAACAATGGCTGAAGAAAATCAATCAGATGATGATGAAGAAGATACGGAAGAATAATTTACGGGCTACTATATCGGTAGCCTTTTTTATTTGAGATTTTGTAGATTAGAAAATCCTCTGGCTAAGAATATCATACGAAACAAATTGTTTGATTTCAAATCGAAAAAATCCGTCAAAAATCGTATTTGCGTAAGCGTTAACGTGCTTACGATTTTAGGATTTTGAGATTTAGAAATCTTCAATTTGTGTAGTCTAGATATTCGTGCTAGAGGATTTTTCTAATTCTTCGTGCCATATGATTTCTTGCTTCTCCTAATTAATTTTATTTGTTATTTTCTTGCATCATATTTTCATAAGTGTTATACTAGTTGAAATATTTTAAAGCGAGGAGATAATATGAAAACCAACAAAAAATCACTAATGAATTTTCTAATTCCATCGATTATTGGGATAATTATCTTCATGATACCCGTAAAATTCGATGGAGAATGGACTATAATTGTCAAAATTTTCGCTGATTTTATAGCCAAAACCATCGGCGATTATCTGCCAGCACTTTGCACAATAATAATTACGATATCTTTTGTGATGAGTGTTTTGGCAAGTTTCAATGTAAAATTCATCAAAGAAAACAAACTTTTAGATCAAACATTTTCTGTAACGCCTGTGTGGCTAGTACTTAGAATTTTGGGATTTATAGTCGTGTGGATGGTCGTGTTGAAGAACAAGCTTAACCTTGGGCCGTTTTTCGACATGATAGTTGCCGATGAATCTGCTACATTTATACTCAACGATTTGTTAACATCACTTGTAATAATTTTTGTAATAGCAAGCATGCTTCTTCCACTTTTATTAGATTTCGGACTTTTGGAATTTATCGGTGCGATTTTCACAAAAATAATGCGCCCAGTATTTTTGATTCCTGGACGTGCCGCAGTAGATTGCATCACAAGTTGGATTGGAGATGGAACATTGGGTGTCATGCTGACTGCAAACCAATACGAATCTGGATATTATTCTGCAAAAGAAGCTGCAATTATTTCTACAAATTTCTCTGCAGTTTCCATCACATTCAGCCTTATCGTTTTATCCCAAGTTGACATGGTCGACTATTTCGGAGTGTACTACCTTTTGGTCTGCTTAGTTGGAATTGTCTGTGCGATTATAGTCCCAAGAATTCCACCATTATCACTCAAAAAAGACGACTACGTTGTAGACTCTAATCATGATAACGAAGATATTGCAGAGAATTATTCTTCATCGGTACAATACGGACTAGATTTGGCAATCAAACGTGCAGAGTCTCACAAAGGAATCGGAGAATTTTTGAAAAACGGAATCGAAAACGCATTTGGAATGTGGTTTTCAGTAATGCCGATTGTTATGATAATCGGAACAGCATCACTTGTACTTGCAAACAACACGCAAGTTTTTGAAATCTTGGGCAAGCCTTTCTTGCCACTGTTGAATTTTCTGAAAGTTCCAGAAAGTTTGGCAGCATCCAAGACAATGATTGTAGGATTCAGCGACATGTTCACACCATCCATCATCGCTGCAAGCACAATTCAATCGCAAATGACCAAGTTCATCGTAGCGACAATCTCCGTAACACAATTGATCTATCTATCAGAAGTCGGTGGACTAATCCTCGCATCGTCAATTCCTGTAAACTTGTTCGAATTATTCGTTATATTTATCGAACGAACAATAATTTCGCTTTTGATAGTAGCACCAATTGCACATTTGTTGTTTATGTAAACGAAAACCAGAGAAACATTCTCTGGTTTTTTTTGATTTATTCTATTATCCACGTAATAGTAACAGTGTCTTGCACATCAATGTCGTCAGCCTCGATGTCTATGTCATATGTCGATGCCGCTTCACAAACCATCCAATCATCCATCGGCGAAGAATATATCTCAATTTCTCCCCACGAATATTCTATGTTTAGTATTTCCTTCAACTTCACACCAGAAGCCTTCGCCAACACCTTTGCCTTCGTCGTAGAATCTTCTACGGCTTTTTCTAGCAAATCATTCTTGACCTTTTCCTTGTCCTTTACAGTGTGATTGATTTCAAACTTCACTTTTACATCGCAATGCGCCAATTCGTACAAAACTTTCCCCAGTATCTTATTGTCATTTTCAAACTCAATATATGTGCGATGCTCGTATTCGTAACCTACGAACTTTTCCTTGTAGTCGTTATTTTTATCGTGATAACTCTTATATTTTGAATCAATCGAAAAATGAGTTGTCTTCAAATTCTTCGGATCGAGCCCCGCATTTTTCAAAGCGTCTCGTAAAATCCTCGTGTCTTGTGTCGATTGTTCAATAGTTTCGTCGTAATTCCAGCGCAAACCCTCAGCTTTTATCGTAATCTTGATAGTGTCAGGCTTCACCGAAATCTTTCCCTTACCTTTTACACGAATAGTTCTTTCCATAATAATCTCCTTTGTTGATAAATTTATCCTACAACTTCGTCGATATACTCTGCTTGTTCCACGATAAGATCGATGATTTTCGAGCGATAATCTTGTGGATATTTGTATTTTGCAAGAAGCCTTTTTATCGTTCTTCTCATATTTGCCCTGCCCGATTCTCTCATCATCCAATCAGAAGTCATCTCGTTTGCAATAGTTCTTGTCAAATCCTGCGTAAACTTCACAAGCTCCTCGTTAGTGTAAAAGTCTGTAATATTTTCAGGCTTACTAATCGCATGATAAAACGCCAACTCTTCCTTGCTAAGACCAAGCTTCTTGTTCTCCTCATCCATCTTCACCATATCTTGCGCTAGCTTTATCAGCTCTTCACGAATATAATCCAGATTGTACTTTGACTTCTCATCTTCCACAACTCCCACAAAATGGTCCAAACTCTTCGCATTATCGACCATATTGTTTCGATATCTTTTCATAATATTTTGAAGTCTTTCGGAGAAATCCTGTCCCTTGACAATATCTCCCTTGGAGAAAATAGCAATCTCATCCTTTAATAATTTATTCAAAAGTTCAATACTGATATTTTTTTGTTCCATCTTTTTGATTTTTTCCATAAACAAAGGATCAAACAAACTAAAGCCATTCTCAAAATCTTGGAACAAATTGATAACGCCGTCGCTGTGAATAGATTTTTCTAAAAGTTTCGAAATCTCCATATCGATTATGTGTTTTGGAATCTTACCACCAATTGTAATCCTGTTCAAACTCGTTCGTATAGCTTCGATAAATGCAGCCTCTCTTTGCTCATGTTCTGAAGTAATCGAAGAACACAAAGTGTGCGATTGTTTTAATTCGTAGGATAGCTTCTTGAATTTATTTTGGTTATCTTCTGAAAATCCCAAAACGTAATTCAAGCCATTCATTATAAGTTCTGCAATTTTTTCGTCATTGACATTTTCATCGAAGATTTCCTCATAATCAAACCTTTTGAGATAAACTTCCCTAATTTTTTCTAACTTAGCTACAAACAAAGGATAAGCAGATTTTCTGATATCGGCATTGTCGATAATTTGTTGGTCAGATTTTGTATAATCAATCATAGCCTTCTTCAACGCATTTGCAATCCCAATGTAATCCACAACCAGGCCGCCCTCCTTGTCCTTGAACACGCGGTTAACTCTCGCGATAGCCTGCATCAAATTGTGACCTTGCATTGGCTTAAACACATACAACGTCGCCAAACTCGGAACATCAAATCCCGTCAACCACATATCCACGACAATCGCAATCTTGAACGGATCATCGTCGTTTTTGAATTTGCTCGCCAACTCTTCCATATCGGATTTGTTGCCGATAATCTTCTTCCAATCCTCCGGATCGTTGTTGCTTGAAGTTGCCACCACATTGACCTTCTCATTCCAATTAGGACGAATCTCCATAATTTTCTTGTAAATCTTCACCGCAATTTCTCTGTTGTAAGCGACAATCATAGCCTTTCCTGTCAGAAGATCTTTTCTAGTAGTTTCGTAGTGATGAATAATATCGCGAACAAGAGTATCGATACATTCATCAGATCCGATAACCTGCTCCAACCTACTCAAATCACGCTTACTTCGTTCGATATCATACTCATTCGCATTTTCAGCAAGCTCTTCGTACTTGTCATCAATCCTCTTCAAAATATCAGAATTCAAACCTAGATTAATCACCCTGTTTTCATAATACACAGGCTTAGTTGCTCCGTCCTCAACAGCTTGGCTCATATCGTAAATA
The DNA here is from genome assembly GCF_003182075.1 of Finegoldia magna. Lineage (GTDB taxonomy): Bacteria > Bacillota > Clostridia > Tissierellales > Peptoniphilaceae > Finegoldia > Finegoldia magna. Next base: position 35,756 of record NZ_QGTH01000012.1, on the reverse strand, counting down.
TCAATATATTCCCCGAAAATTTCCTGCGTATCCTTGTCATTCTTGCTAATAGGAGTTCCAGTAAAACCAATATAAGTAGCATTCGGAAGAGATTTTCTCACAAGCCTTGCCATCCCCGACTGAACCTTCCCGTCTTTTGATATTTTTTCACGAAGACCGTACTGTGACCTGTGAGCCTCATCTGCAATCACAATAACATCGTCACGATCAGTCAACGACTCATCAGACTCAGCGAATTTTTGCATCGTTGAGAAGAAAATCCCGTTCGACTTTCTGTCATTAAGCAAATCGTGCAAATTCTTCCTCGAAGTTGCTTGAACAGGAGTTTGCCTCAAAAACCTTCTCGCCCTTGCAAACTGTTCAAAAAGTTGTGTATCCAAATCATTCCTGTCCGTCAACACCACAAAAGTCGGATTAGAATACCATTGATCCATATTCATCAAATAATGCACATAGAAAACCATCGACTTCGATTTACCTGAACCTTGCGTGTGCCAAAAAACACCACCCCTGCCATCGCCGATAGCCATCGCTTGTGTAGTAGAATGCGCAGCCTTTTCCACAGCAAAATATTGGTGATATTGCGCGAGGATTTTATTTGTAGAATCATTTTGATGCTCGAAAAAAATGAAATTTCTGATAATATCCAACAACCTATGTTGCTCCAACACGCCTTCCACAAGCGTCTTGTAATCTGCATACTTCGTCGACTCATACGAACCATCCGTCGATTTCCATTCCTTATACCACGATTCTCCCGCAGTAATAGTTCCCACCTTCGTAGTCGTAAAATCAGAAATAATATTGAAAACATTGTACACGAAAAGCTCTTCGATATCGTGCTGATAGTTTTTGATTTGCCTGTAAGCGCTCGACACATCAGAATTTAACGAAGTCATCGATTTAAGTTCTACGACAACTAACGGAAGACCATTCACATACACCAACATATCTGGCCTTTTCGTATCCTTGCCGACAATCGTAAGCTGATTAGTCACCACGAAAGTATTATTCATAAAATGATCGTAATCAATCAAATGCACCCTGTCTGTCACAGGCATGTCATTTTCCAGGTGAACAATTTCGATACCGTTTTGCAAATATTCGAAGAAAATCTCGTTTCGATCCACAAGAAGGCCCGCGTCGATATTCTTAATCACATGAATAGCCTGATCAATTGCAGCATCTTCCAGCTCACAGTTAATTCTTCTAAGAGACTCCCTCAACATCTCAGATGCAATCGGGCTTTTCATACTGTCTCTTACAATATCTTGGTGAGCCACGTATTCATATCCCAAATCCTCGATAGCCTTGATGAAAATCTTCTCAAAACCATCTTCCAAATAAACATCACTCATTTTTGACCTCCTCTCCCTCGATTTTAATATTACTAACATCAATCTCACCCGCCATCAACTTCGGTAGCAAAGCATCACGTAATTCGGCAAGCTTGGTGTTTTGGTTGTTTAAATATAATTTCATTTTAAACATAGGTTCTATTATTTTTTCAAAACTTTCTAATTCTTTTTTCTCAGGGAAAATTATTTTTATTTTCTTTAAATTCCTTTGATTAATTTTTTCTTGCACAGCACCGGTTACAATATTATTAATAAACATCTTTGATAGCAATAAATAAATGTATTCGGTTGAAACTAGCGTACCTCTCATAATATGAGCATGATTACTAACCCAAAATTTTTCATCCACATAATTCAAAATTGGAAATCCTTCTTCTGTTCTTACAGTCCCATCCTCACCCATCAGTAAATACTTACCATCGAATAAATAATTGTCTACATAGTCAATTATTCCATTGGCCCCGTAATAAGGATAATTTTTCTCCATTTTATCTCTATCCATTTTTGAAATAGGCACTCGTTTGTTATCGTAAAGATTTATTATCTCTCCCAACTCTTTAACTTCCCAGCCTTCTGGAATCATTCCCAACTCACTCTCAACAAAATTCCCATCTTGAAACGGTTCAAAATCCACAAACCACGATTTGAATATCGCTTGCGCTTGGCTCTCTAAGTTGGAAATAATTTTATTGTTTATTTCGATTTTTGAGTCTAGAATAATAAAAATATCAGCAATTTCTTTCTGAATGTTTTCACTTGGAATTCTAACTTGAATTTTTTTCAAATCTGAAATAGTAACATGTCCAAGACCTGTAGTTTGCTTATTTCTTGCTATTTCTTTAAAAAAAGGTTTTAAATACTTCAATATATAGTATAAAAAATCAGATTCAATCTTATTATCATTAGGCAGAACCTTGAATATATGCTGATTCAAGTAACCCTCTTTTTCCTTAAATTTATGTGTGTCAATTGATGTATCAGGATTTCCTGACCACGCAAATAAAATATCTCCTTTTTTTATATAGAATTTTTCATCATTATTGATTGAATATTTTGTATTAGAAGAAAGTCCAGTATTTAATTCTGCAATTTTAATTACTGGAAGTCCCGTAATATTATAATCATCTTTTTTAAATGCTTTTCCATTTATCCATTCTGCTAATTCATATAATTTTATTGGCGTCCATTGATTTGGAAACATTGGACTATATAAACTCTTTTTTTTAAATTCCATAGCCAATAGCTCCAAGTTGTTCCTTAATCTTTTGCTCCAACTCGTTGGATTCATCAAACAAATCTTTTAACTCTTCTGTTAGTCGTTGCATTTTGTCTTCGAATGCTTCTCCGTCATCATCCATTTCTTCAAGTCCAACGTATCTTCCTGGTGTGAGTACGTATAGGTTTGTTTCTATTTCATCCATGTCTGCTGCGTGTGCGTAGCCCAATTCTTCGACGTCTTTTCCATTGACGAAGTTCTTGTAAGTTGTGGTAATTTTCATGATGTCTTCTTCTGACAAGTCGCGGTGCGCTCTGTCTATCATGTGGCCTAAGTTACGGCAATCCAAGAATAGTGTTTTGTTTTTTTGTTGTTTGTTTTTGTTTAATATCCACAACGACACTGATATTCCCGTGGAATAAAATAATCTGTCGGGCATTGCTATGATGCATTCCACTAGGTCATCTTTTATTATATTTTCTCGGATTTCTCCTTCTTTTCCAGATGCAGACAATGATCCGTTGGCAAGTACGAGTCCCATTTTGCCAGTGTTATCATCCAAATGGTATATCATGTGTTGCATCCATGCGTAGTTTGCATTTCCTTGTGGTGGTGTTCCATATTTCCATCTGGAATCTTCTGATAGTTTGTCGCCGCCCCATTCTTTTAGGTTGAATGGTGGATTTGCCAATATGAAGTCTGCTTTTAATGATGAGTGTTGGTCTTTGAAAAATGTATCTGCAGCACCGTGTCCCAAATCACCTTCCAATCCGTGAATGGCGAGGTTCATTTGCGCAAGCTTCCACGTATTGGTGTTGTATTCTTGTCCGTAAATTGATATTTCGTTGATTCTTCCTTGGTGATTTTCTACGAATTTGGCAGATTGTACGAACATTCCCCCTGCGCCGCAACAAGGGTCGTACACACGGCCTTCGTATGGTTCGAGGATTTCTACGAGTGTTTTTACGATGCTTGTTGGTGTGTAGAATTCGCCGGCGTTTTTTCCTTCAAGAGATGCGAATTGGGCGATTGTGTATTCGTAAGTTCGTCCGAGGATGTCTTTTGAGTCGCCGTGTTCTTTTAGTTTCAAATTGTTGAACAAATCTACGACTTCTCCAAGTCTTCTTTTATCAAGTTCGGGACGTGCGTAGTTTTTCGGTAGTATTCCTCTTAGTCTGTCGTTTTCTTGTTCTATTGCAACCATGGCTTCGTCGATTACTTTTCCGATTTCTGCTGTCATTGCTTTGGATGCTACGTATTCCCATCTGGCTGTTTTTGGTACGAAGAATACATTTTCTGCGATGTATTCGTCTCGGTCTTCTTCGAACCCGTCACCTTCTTCTAATAGTTGGTTGTATTTTTGTTCGAATGAGTCCGATATGTATTTGAGAAATATTAGTCCAAGTACAACGTTTTTGTACTCTGCTGCATCTATGTTGCCTCTTAATTTGTCTGCCGCTTGGAAAATTTCTTTTTCAAATCCAAGGTTAGCTCCTGTTATGTTATACATGTAATCACCTGCTATATTTTCATTCTTGTTTATTAAATATTCTTACCTATTATTATACCAAAATGAGTTGGTAAATTCAGTATTGTAGCATTTGATTTTCTGCATAAAAATAAATCGAAAATTTGGTTTCTTTCGATCTGATTTTAAAATTTTGGAAAAATAAATTATTCTTCTCCAAATATATCCAAGTTTTCTATGAATCCATTTTCTTTCCACCACGTTGCGACATCTACATCGTATCGTTTTGTGTCGTAATCTATGTCGATTGCTTCGAGGTCATCTAGTTCACGATCCACTTAGAACAGATGTAGTTTGCCTTTTACTGAAAATGGAACGATTGGGATTACGCGGTTGAATATCCACGAATATCCCTCAAATATTTCATCATCATCTAAAAATGCGTCTGATCTGTCTTTTTTTGCATAGAAAAAGACGATAGAGATTTTAATTTCTATCGTCTTGTATCTTTAGTATCTAGTTTTATTCAGCCAGGCAAACTTAGGTTTATCAGTTTCTTTTTATCATCAATGGAGATCCGTATTCATCTATTCCATTGTCAGAGAAACCAAGCGATACCCAAAATCTATGCGAATCCTCTTTAGCGTAGTTAAGGGCGTAATAAATTGCGCCGTCGTTTTTTGTGTATTCCATAAGCGTTTGGAAACATTTGTGTCCTGTCCCGTTCCCTCTATACTCTGGAAACACCCAAAAATCAAGAATGAAACATTTTCCGTCCTCGCTTTTGTAAGTGCAGTACTGAGAAGCGCCTATTTTAACTCCGTCACGCACAAAATATACCATGTGTAAAGTGTCCGGAGTGCGCAACATATAACTTTGCAATACATCTCGATACTCCGCACTCTGGAAGTATTTCTTTTCTTCCTCTGTCGTTATAAACCCGTCATTTACCAAATACTGAAACTGAATGTCCCAATACTCGTTGATTTTTGAAACAGGTATCTCCTGAATGAATATCATTTCAACATCCTCCTCAAATTCAAAATTTATCTATACTACCCTTATCCTATCATTTATCACTTCAATAAAGGCTATGACTGTCGCTCCTATCATCGTCAGTCCGTAAGGAATAAATAAGAATCCGATAATAAGTCCCGATATTCCTGTTCCGACTTCACCTTGAATGAAAGAAGCTATTGCTCCGAATATGCAGAACAGCACAACGATATACAAAAGTGCCGTTCCTATGCCAAGTAGGAATTTCAGAAAAGCTGTCACGGCTCCTAAGACAAGACTAATCGGAAATAAGATAATTTTCAAAATCCATAGCATACACTACCTCGTTTTTCTCTTTGGCTTGTGTGCTGCTTAGAACCTTTATTTTGGTAGATAATGGCGCTAAGCAACACACAAGCTTTCAGTTTTTTCGGTTTTTGACTTTGGTAGAAGTCTTGAACTCCTTGTATTTACATAACTATTTGCCTATATCACTATTATGACACTAAACCCACCTATAAAATCCTATAGTAAAATCAATAGCTAAAGCTGCTAATTTTTAGATCTATTCAGGTGGACTATTAATCCTATAAACTGGGATTTCTATATTTTTTATATTATCTAAACACCAAATATGAAGTAAATAATTTGAATATTAATAAACAATTCCATCGCACCAATTATATTAAGAAAGGCAAAGAACTAGTACTTATTCTTTATCACTAAAAAGACCAAATACTACAACTAGTACAGAAGCAAATAAAGAAATCACTGAAATATTATTAACTGCTGCTGGTGATGCTAATTGTTACATTTGAAAAAATAATAAATAAAATTGTAATGATAAACCTTAAGTTTTTTATATCAGATTCCCTTTCTTCTTATGAAATACTCTTCCTGTAAAGCTACCGAAGAATTTGTTAATTATAAAAAATTTACAATACTTTTTAATTAATTCTTATTGTTTAATACATTATTTTTAAACATATGAACGTACATATTCTGAAATTAAGTCCTCTCCCCAACATAAAACAACTTCTTCTGAAAAAAGTTCAATTTTGTTTTTAAATTCAGAATATAATTCTCCATCTTCTTTATAGAATATACGAAATAATTTTGATATTGTGTTTTTTGAATAAATATGATAATTAATATCTACATTGCAATACTTTTCATTATCATTTGCCGGATTATAATTAATAGAAATATATATTCTATCAAAGCTTCTATTGTAAAGATAATGTGCAGAATTATGTTCCATATTTATTGAAGTATAATCTACTCCATTTTTAGATTTACTTTTATATTCTGATAATATTGTAGAAATTAAATCTAAATTATAACAATTATTTAACTTTTCTAAAGCTTTGACAAAGCATATGCTAAATGTATTAACTAGCAAAGCATTTTTTTCTCTTATTTCTTTTAAATCTATTTTTCTTTTTTCATTGTATTGTCTAATTTCAAACTTTAACCTTTCATTATTATCTATTTTTGTTTCTTTAAGAAAATTTTCAATTAAGTTAATTAATTCATCATAATCTGGTCTCTCTTCAGGATTAATATTTAAACAAATTGATATAATATTATTTGCAAAAATTATATCTTCATTATTAGCAAATTTTTTTACTAAATTATATTCATCAACAAACCAATAATTTGATGGTAGAAAATCATTTTCTACACCATTTATCATATACCAAATGACTTTTCCAATTGAAAATATGTCTCCTTTATGATCAACATTGTCAATTCTTCCTTTTTCATATTCTGGAGCAATAAACATCCTTGGTCCAACTGCTATTTCAACTTCAGTCAATCTTTCTTTTTCTTTATCTAAATAACAAATCCCAAAATCTGTTAAAAACAATTTATAATCCTCTCCATCTTTTTCATATAAAATATTATCTGGCTTAAGATCTCTATGATAAATAGGATTTTTAAATTTTGAAATCTTATTCAATGCGCGTAAAATAGGCAACAATAGTTCTAAAGTTTTTCTCACATCACCCTTTGTGTAACATAATAAATCATTAATATTACCATCATATTTTTTCATTTCTATATAAGATTCTTTAATATCATTAGAATCAACAAAAACATCATAAACATCTATTATACCATCAACGTGATTATCTTTAAAAAATCCCATTATTTCTAATTCTAATTCAAATCTCTTTATTTTTTCTCTAGAAGAAGTATTCCTTAAATACTTTCTGGCTTTTAAATCTTCAGTAAAATATATGTCAGAATTTCCACCTCGTTTATCTGGTTTTACTTTCATTGTAATTTCCCCTTGCAAAAATAATATATATAACAATATCTTATAAATTATATATTTTTATTATTAAATTCCTCAATGATTGATTTATAAATTTTTTTCTACTTTTTATCTCGCTTTTGTAGCTTCTTTATATTCGTATTTTCTTAAATTTATTTGTTGACCTCTAACATATTAAATCTAGCTTCCTAAATAATTTCTAAATCTAAATTTATATCATGTAAATAGTCATAAACACTTTTGTCAATTTTCTGATCAAACAAACTAATATTCTATGTTAATAAACGAAAAATCTAGCTCCCATCAAACTTTAAATTTACTTTTTAATATTTTAAAATTCGGTTTTCTTTGCACTATTTATATTATGTTTTCTTGTTTAAATACCCCTACAAATTCGAATTTATCTATTTATTGCTTATAATAATTATTTCTTTCCTTCTAATTTTTTAATACCTCCATCTCCAAGTTTTTCAAGTGATAACAGTTGTGTTCTTGCAAGTTTTCTAAGTTCAATCATTCTATCTTTTTGATCCACACCTTTTCCAATAAGAATTGCATTATAGCTTTCCATATTTGCAAGCACAAGTAATTCATTCAAACTTGCATAGTCTCTCATATTGCCTTTTAAATCTGGATTTTCTTCACGCCACTGTTTTGCTCTTTTGTTAAATAAGGCAACATTGAGCATATCTGCTTCACTTGCGTATTTAAAAGATAATTGTTCATTAGTTAGGTCTTTTAAGAGATATTCTTTGATTGCATCTGTATGAATTTTATAATTAATCTTTGAAATTTCTCTATGAAGATTCCAAGTTAATGATAGTTTTGAGTTTTCATCTTCCTTCAATCTTTTATAGTCTTGAATAATATAAAGCTTAAACTCTGGAGAAAGCCAAGACGCAAATTCCATTGCTATATCGTAATGAGCATAAGTTCCTCCATATCGGCCCGCTTTTGAAACTATACCTATGGCATCTGTAGATTCTATCCATTTTCCTGGGGTCATTGTGAATCTATTTAGGCCTGCTTCATTTCTAAACGTGTCGAATTGCACACGGTTAAAATTTGGATTATTCAAAACTTCCCATAATCCTATAAATTCAAGGGTGTTTCTATTTCTCATCCAATTTTGAATAACAAATCTTGGATCATCTGTGTTTTTATATTTTGCTATATCTGTTAAGCTTATATAATCATTTTTAAAATCTTCGGTATATACTTGAATTGAAAATCCCTTAGCAGAAATTTGATCTTTCTTCGACAATTTACTCCCTCCTTATGCTGGTGAACTCTTTACAATTTCAAATCCAAGGTTAGCTCTGTTATGTTATCCATGTGATCACCTGCTATATTTTCATTCTTGTTTATTAAATATTCTTACCTATTATTATACCAAAATGAGTTGGTAAATTCAGTATTGTAGCATTTGATTTTCTGCATAAAAATAAATCGAAAG
>NZ_QGTH01000012.1:0-26884 GCF_003182075.1 Finegoldia magna | reverse complement strand
TCTTGTTTATTAAATATTCTTACCTATTATTATACCAAAATGAGTTGGTAAATTCAGTATTGTAGCATTTGATTTTCTGCATAAAAATAAATCGAAAGTTTGGTTTCTTTCGATCTGATTTTAAAAATTAATTTGTTTTATAAAAAAATCGGATTTGAATAATCAAATCCGATCTGTGATGTTCTATTTATCTTGTTTATTCATTGTGCAACAGTCCAATCTTTCTTCTCCGAAAGTATTTTTGTTTTCGTTGCCCAATTTTTTTAGAAATTCTTCAAAATTTTTCTTTATTTTACTAAAAATTTTCATTTAATCACTACCTTTTTAGTTTCAATGTCAATTTGTTTACACTTATATTATACACCTATTGAGTTTCATTTTCAAGTTCTACAAAAAATTTGACGTGATTAGAAGTTTAAATTATAATATTAGTAGTTACAGTTCATATATTTTGAATTTGAACTTCTAATTTTATTTATGGAGGAAATCAATGAGCTTTGGTGCTAAATTAAAACAACTTAGAGAAGACAGAGGTCTTACTCAGACAGAACTTGCGGACAAGCTTGGTGTTACTTTGAAGACTATAAGTAACTACGAAACTAAAGGCACTCGTCCACGCACTCAAGATATGTACAAAAAAATCGCGGAATTTTTCAATGTTGACATCAATTTTTTGTTGACTGTGGAAGATAATTTCGTGCTGGATTCTGCTAAAAAATTCGGATATTCTGGTAAAAAAGATGCGGAGAATTTGGTGGATAATTTGTCAGGGCTTTTTGCTGGAGGTTCTCTTCCTGAAGAAGACAAGGACAAACTTTTCAATGCGATTGCTGAGGCGTATTACGAAGCCAAGTTGGAGAATAAAAAATACGGAAAAAACAAGAATAAAAGGTAGTCTTATGTACAATAGATGGATATATGATAAGGTAAATAGTTTGGTTGAAAAATACCACACCAGAAATCCCGAGGAGCTTTTGGATTTGTTGGGAATTAAGCTTCATTATATCGATAGTCCGTCCAAACTTTTGGGAGTGTATCAAGTAATTCTTAGAAATAGGGTTATTTTGATTGCGAACAACATCGGAAGTTTAAAAAAAATCGTACTGGCTCACGAGATTGGCCACGACCAACTCCACAGGAAATACTGCATTGATGGTCACGCTTTTCACGAGAACAAGGTGTTCAATCCTACCGATGTTTTTGAAAACGAAGCGAATATTTTCGCGGCGCATCTTTTGATTTCTGATGAGGATTTGATTAAAACCATGCGCGAGTACACTGACGACAAGACTATGGCGTACAAATTAGGTGTGGATATTAATTTGTTGAATTTGAAAATATCTGAGATGGTGAAACTGAACAAGTTTCCCACAGATATTTTCTATATTGAAAATCCAAAATCTACTTTTTTGGAAGATTACAGTCCGTTGGATGACGAGTAAGGAGGTTGTTATGGGACTTATAGATTACTCTTTGGAGCCAAAATCTGATATTGCTTTTGTGGATATCAAAAGTTTTTATGCAAGTGTAGAATGCATCAAGAGAAATCTGAATCCCTTGACAACTTCTCTTTGCGTCATGAGTAATTCCGACAATGCAAGCGGATTAATTCTTGCAAGCTCTCCAACTTTCAAGAAAGTTTTTGGAAAGAAGAATGTCGGTAGGGCTTTTGATTTGCCTTTTCACGTCCATGATAGGAAGTTTAACTTCCAATCAGCTCTCAGACAAAATTTACCAATAACTAATTCATATATCAATTACATCGAAACGTGGGCGAAAAACACCATCATTGTCCCTCCTCGAATGGCATTATACATTGAGGAGAATTTGAAAATCCAGAAGATTTTCATGAATTACGCAGCGAAAGACGAGATTCTTCCCTACTCTATCGACGAGGGGTTTATCGATTTGACAACTAGTTTGAACTATTTTATCCCCGATAAAACAATATCTCGCAAGGACAAGTTGGATTTGATATCTTCTAGGATTCAAAACGAAATCAGAAACAAAACTGGTTTGTATTCTACTGTTGGAATGAGTAATTCCAATCCTCTGTTGGCAAAACTTGCTCTGGACAACGAAGCTAAGAAAACTGTGAATATGAGGGCAAATTGGTCTTATGAAGATGTGGAACAAAAAGTGTGGAACATTCCTGATTTGACAGATTTTTGGGGAATCGGTGAAAGAATGAAGCGAAGGCTGAATAAATTGTGTGTTTTTTCGGTGAAAGACCTAGCAAATTCCAATCCCGATATTTTGAAACGAGAATTAGGAATTATGGGCGTGCAGTTGTGGTTTCACGCGAACGGCGTAGATGAATCCAAAGTCACACAACCTTACAAAGGAAAATCCAAGGGACTGGGCAATTCACAAGTTCTTCCCAGAGATTACTCTAAGAAAAGTGAAATCGAAATAGTTCTCAAAGAAATCGCAGAACAAGTTGCTATAAGAATTAGAAGAATCAGAAAGAAAGCGACTGTGGTGTCGATTTATGTTGGATATTCCTACAAGGAAAACAAAAAATCCATCAACGCACAAAAAACCATCTCCCCTTCCCAATCAACAGCAGAGCTAACAGCTCATGTTATGGATTTGTTTCACAAGAAATATCAGGGAGGATCTGTGAGAAGACTTGGCGTAAGCTATGAAAATTTGGTGGACGAAGCGTGCATATCATTTTCACTTTTCGAAGACATTGAGAAAATAGAAAAACAGAAAAATTTGGAATCTGCAATCGATGAAATCAGAGACAAATACGGATTCACTTCCATTCAAAAAGCGACATCTCTTATGGAAGGATCACGTGTAATCGAACGAAGCAAACTAATTGGAGGCCACTGCGGCGGAATGGACGGCACTTATGATTATTAGAAATTATCTTCCCTACAAATCAGCCAGGGAATATTGCGACAGAAAAATGGCGAAATGGATGGGATTTTTCCTATCAGAACACACAACAGCACTACATTCGATGACTGAAAATGTAAGCGTACAATCGTTGGGTGCGAGTAGTTTGCTTTTACTTATAAGCCAAGCTTTTCTGAATGATTTCACAGTCGAAATCTTCACTCACAACAACAAATCATACGTAGGGACAATCTACGATTTTTTCGAAGACAAGATATATTTTGAAAGCGACGGTCAAATGATAGAAATAAAATTTGACAATATTTTGAACATTAATTTGATGGAGTAATTATGAATACATTACACAAAAATACTTTTCAATTCGATTATTTTTCGGACAATTTCATAGCTTTTGAAAAAGATTTTTACAAATACGCAAACATCAACGTGCCACTTACATTCTTGACAGACGACATTTTAGAACACATGGTGTCTACGAAAAATGATTATTTCAGAGTAAACGCGAAAAACTGCAAGGATAACCGCGACCACTATTTTATCTTCAGGAAAAATTTCGCAAAAGAAAACAAATCCATAATTCTTTTTGAATACATCTGCCACAAAGCGCAATCGGAACTTAAAGATTTATAAGATAATTGTTAAATTTGCACGTAATATGTTATTATTTTATAAATTTTTCAAAAAAAGCTTGACAATATTTTCTTACGAATGTATAATGATTAAAAATCAAACCTACAGAAAAGAAGAGTAGTCATAAATAGATTTTACAGAGAAGCTCCATTTGGTGAGAGGAGCAAATTGATGTTATGGTGAACATGGTCTTTGAGGGGACAGTTCGATATTAGGACTGTACGGCGACTTCCGTTATCATGAGTTAGAGCTTGATGGAGCTTGAAGTGGTGTATTTTTACATACACAAAAAAGGTGGTACCGCGGATATTTCGCCCTTTCTATTAGAAATAATAGAAAGGGCTTTTTTTATTACAAAAATTAGGAGGAGATTATGATTGAGATAACATTTAGAGGAAGAGGTGGACAAGGAGCGTTCACTGCATCAAAAATAATTGGAAATGCATGTGTAAAACAAGACAACTTGTACTCATTGGCTTTCCCAACGTTTGGTCCTGAAAGAAGAGGCGCTCCTGTTAGTGCTTTTACTAAAATAGATACGAAAAAAATCGAAGACAGAACGCAGGTGCAAAACCCAGATTATTTGGTTATACTCGATGAATCGTTGTTCGATATCGACGAATTAAAAAATCTAACAGATTGCACAGTATTCATCAATTCTTCAAAAAATTTTGAAGAAAAAAATGTTATTTCTGTAGATGCAACCAAAATCGCTTTGGATATTTTACATAAGCCGATTACAAATACTGCAATGATTGCAGCACTGTTTTCCAAATTCGATGTCATCGACAAAAAGAGCATTGTAGAAAGTTTCAAAGATAATTTGTCGCCATCAGTCGTGGATAAAAACGTAGAATTATTCGAAGAAGTTTTGAAAGAGGTGAACGAAAATGAAAAGACCAGAGCTTAAACAATTCAACGGTTTTGAAAAAATCGAAGATTATCCTTTGGGAACATATTACGAAGCGGGTTTCCTTACAGTTACCAACGATTCGTACCGAAGTTTTGATTATTTCGTTGACAAAGACAAATGTAAAAACTGCTTGGAATGTTACTTGTATTGTCCGGATGGAACGATTGAAAAACAAGACTCATACGTTAGTATTAACCAAGATTTTTGCAAAGGTTGTGGAATTTGCCAGAAGATTTGCAGTTTCGATGCGATAGAAAGGAGGAGCAAATGAGAAGATTTTTATCGGGAAACGAAGCCGTAGCACAAGGCGTTCGATTATCGAAACCAAACGTGATTTCGGCCTATCCTATCACTCCACAAACTACGGTGGTTGAAAAATTATCAGAAATAGTAGAACAGAAACAGCTCGATTCAAGATTTGTTCATGTGGAAAGTGAACACTCTGCTCTATCTTGTGCAATTGGTGCAAGTGCAATCGGGGCAAGAACTTTCACAGCGACAAGCTCACAAGGACTGTTGTACATGGCAGAATGTCTTCCCTACGCAGCCGGCGGAAAATTTCCTATAGTGATGGTGAATGCGAATCGTTCAACTGCACTTCCTTGGAATATCTTCGGAGACCAACGAGATTCCTTGTCGCAACTTGATAGCGGTTGGATTCAAGTGTACGTGGAAGATGCACAAGAAGCTTTGGACACAGTAATTGAAGCGTATTACATAGCTGAACACAAGAAAGTCTCCACTCCAGTGATGATTAACCTGGACGGATTCGACCTCACACACACTTACGAACCTGTTGATGTTCCAGAAGCTAATGATGTGGATGAATTCTTACCGAAATTTGAAACAGAAAACAAATTCGACGTCGATCACCCAAGAAATTTGGGCTTTTCAGTGGGCCCAAGTGATAATTTGGAATGGAAAATAAGAGAAAATAAAGCTGTTGTGGATTCTTTGGAAATAATCGAAGAATCAAGAAAAAAATTCAAACAGATTTTCAATAGAGATCATGGTGGTGTGATTGATTCCTACAAAGTTGAAGATGCAGATTACGTTCTGATTTCTATCGGATCAATTTCTGGATTAATCAGAAGTGTAGTCGATGAATTAAGAGAACAAGGAGAAAAAGTCGGATACTTGAAACTAAGATACATCAGACCTTTTCCAACAGAAAAATTGAGAAATGAACTTCAAAACACGAAAAGAATTGGGGTTTTGGAAAAAGATATTTCATTCGGACATTTCGGTACAGTCTACACTAATGTAAAATCAGTCACAGACATCGATTCACAAAACTTCGTGGGAGGACTTGGAGGACGAAATATCACACGAGATAACATCAAGGAGATTTTCCAAAAACTTAAACAAAATGGCGAAGAACTTAATTTTATAGGAGCGAAGTGCTATGAGTAACATAAACAAACGAACAATTACACAAGATGAATATTTTTACGGACACAAGGCCTGTTCCGGTTGTGGAGCAGCCCTAGCAGTTAGAATCGCTTTGAAAGTTCTCGGAGAAAGAGCAATTTCCGTTCTTCCAGCAGGTTGCATGTCGGCAGTTGGTTTTAATTTCCCACAATTAGCTTTCAAGAACAACTCGATTATTTCGACGTTCGCAGGAACTGGCTCCATGCTTTCTGGCATTTACGAAGGAGCGAAATCTTTGGGGATTGAAGATTTGCAGATTGTAGGATTTGCAGGAGATGGTGCTACGGCAGACATTGGATTCCAAACATTATCCGCTGCAATCGACCGAGGTGACGATGTAATCTACATTTGCTACGACAACGAAGCCTACATGAACACAGGAATTCAAAAATCGTCCTTGACACCATTTGGCTCATCGACAACTACAACACCTGCAGGAAAAAACATCCACGGAAACACTCGCAACAAGAAAAATATTTTCGATATAATCGCAGCTCACGACATATCTTACGCAGCCACTGCATCAGTCGGCTACATTCAAGATTACATCGACAAAGTTGAGAAAGCATCCAAAATCCGTGGAACCAAATACATTCACGTCCTCTCCCCTTGTCCAGTCGGTTGGGGCACAAATACAGACGATACGATTGATTTGGCAAAAGAAATCGTGGACAATTACATGTTCCCATTAGAAGAATACGAAAACGGAAAATATTCCATAAGAGAAATCAAAAACAGAAAAACAGTTCACGATTATATAAGAAAACAACGAAGATACAAACATTTAACAGATGAAGAAATAGATTTGATAGAAGAAAACACAATCAAAAATTACGAAAACAAACTTAGGAGGGTTTATCATGATTAGAAACAACATCAAAGAAATTACAAAAGAAAAATTAGAAACTTTAAGAACATCAAAATACTGGGAAGAAGAATTGGAAACATTGAGCCGTGAAGAAATCGAAAAACTACAATTACACGAATTGAAAAACATATTGGTTCACGCTTACGAAAACTCAGAATACTACAGAAAAAGCTTCGACGAAAATTTGTTAGACCCATACGAATTTTCATCACTTGAAGAACTCGCAAACTATCCATTTATCAACAAGAAAACAGAACGTGACACACAACACAAAGGAAGTTTTCTCGGACAAATGGCATGTACAAGTGAAGACGACGTAGTGTTCATCTCCGCATCTTCTGGATCAACAGGAGTTCCTACGATTTCTCCATTCACACAACAAGACCTCGACGAATTCCAAAACGTAGAATCCAGATTTTTCTACCAAATAGGAATGAGAAAAAGGGACCGTTACGTTCACGCACTCAACTTCTCGCTATTTGTCGGAGGGCCTGATGTAATCGGAGCACAAAATGTCGGCGCACTTTGTATTTGGGCAGGAACTATTCCATCTGAAAAACTATTGAACATAATTGTAAATTACAAACCAACTATAATATGGACGACTCCTTCTTATGCGTGGTATTTAGGTGAAACTGCCAAGAAACACGGCTATGATCCAAAAGAATTATCGTTGAAGAAAATAATCGTTGCAGGAGAACCTGGCGGATCAATCAACGCCACAAGAGAAAAAATCGAAGAATTGTGGGATGCTGATTTGTATGATTTCTACGGATTAAGCGATATTTTCGGAGCGTGTGCTGCAATGTGTGAACAAAAAGATGGACTTCACATCGCTGAGGATCAAATCTTAGTTGAAGTAATCGATCCTGAAACTGGAAAAGTTCTACCAGAAGGAGAAGTCGGAGAATTGGTCTTCACATCTTTGAGAAAACAAGCAAGACCAATGATTAGATTTAGAACTGGAGACATTGGCTATGTAAACAAACAAAGATGCAAATGCGGCAGAACATCTACAAGGATTTACATACAAGGAAGATTAGACGACATGTTCATAGTTTCTGGAGTGAACGTATTTCCTTCAGATGTGGAACACGCAATCAGACAAGTCGAAGGAATCACTGGCGAATACAGAATCAGAATCTTCGACAAAAACTTAAGCACAGCTTATTCTGTTGAAGTCGAAAAGAATGACGACATCACAGATGTAGAAGCTTTGAGAGAAAATATATGGAAAGAATTGAAAGTTAGACTTGGTGTGAAACCTCACGAAATCATCATCCATGAAGACGGATATCTTCCAAGACAAACTCACAAAGCAAACAGAGTTATAGACGAAAGACAATAAAATGAAAAACTTATCAAATAGAGCGACAAGTTTCACAGAATCTGTCATCAGAAAAATGACACTTGTCGCCAACAAATACAATTCAATCAATTTGGCACAAGGATTCCCAGAATTTGATCCGCCAGTTGAAATATTAAACAGATTACAAGAAATTTCTCTGACAGGCCCACATCAATATTCCATAACTTGTGGGGCGAAAAATTTGAGAGAAGCCATCGCAAAAAAACACGAAAAACTCACAGGAAACACCACTAATCCTGAAGAAAACGTCGTTGTGACATGCGGTGGTACAGAGGCAATGATGGCGAGCATGATGGCAATCACCAATCCCGGCGACAAAGTTATCATATTCTCTCCATTTTATGAAAACTATAAAGCCGACGCGATTTTGTCCGGAGCAGAGCCAATATTTGTAAAATTAAACCCTCCAAATTTTGATTTTGACATAAACGAATTGGAAAATGCATTCAAACAAAATCCGAAAGCCATCATCCTCTGCAATCCCTCTAACCCATCTGGAAAAGTATTCACCAGAGAAGAATTACAAATAATAGCAGATTTTGCAGAAAAATACGACACCTACGTCGTGACAGATGAAGTGTATGAACACATAGTCTACAAACCATACGTGCACACGTATTTTGCATCATTACCGAAAATGAAAGACAGAACCATCACCACGACATCCTTGTCCAAAACATACTCCATAACAGGTTGGAGACTTGGCTACACAATCGCAAACAAAGAAATCACACAAGCAATCAAATCAGTGCACGATTTTCTTACAGTCGGAGCAGCAGCCCCATTACAAGAAGCAGCGATAGTTGGACTTAATTTTGGTGACGAATACTACGAAAAGCTGCAAGAAAAATACACTCACAAAAGAGATATTTTTCTAGGCGGATTAAAAGAAATCGGACTGGACTTCTACTCTCCACAAGGAACGTATTTCGTGATGGTCGACATATCCAAGTTCAAACGCAAATCAGACTATGACTTCTGCGTAGAATTGTCTCAAAAAATCGGCGTAACACCAGTGCCTGGTTCATCGTTTTTCAAAGACGATAACAACGACTACGTTAGATTTCATTTCGCCAAAAACGACGACACATTAATTGAGGCCATCAATCGCCTTCGAAAAATCAACGATTTGTTGGTTTACTAAAATAAATCTACCTAATTTCAAATAAATACTCCTAAGTAATGACCGCGACATTAGTTGCGGTTTTGCTATGTTGTGAAATCTAAAGTAGTTTCAAGACAAGGAAAAGTAGAAAACCAGTTTGCAAGACATAGACAAATTACAGGGACAATAAAACACAAAAACTCGTAAACCACTCATCTGTCTACAAAAATTGATAAATTCAGCGCTCATGAATCTAAAATCGCAAACTCGCTGACGCTCAAACAGTGCGATTTTTTAACGATTCACTTCGCTTGAATTTAGTGCAATTTTTTCCGAATGATTCGCTTGTTTACGATGTTTTTGGTTTATTTCAATTATTCCTTAGCAAAACTGGTAATCTACTTTTATTTCACCGATTTACATAATCTCTGGACATCTACGTTTCACAGAAACAGGTAAATATAAACTCGTAATCCACTTTATTTCTCATTCGCACACACAAAAACCCTTATGCACACGACGACAAATCGTCGATTTCTATGCATAAGGGTTTGTTTATCACAGTTTTTCTCTGTGATTTATTTTGTCAAAAACTAAAGTCTTTCTAGAAGTGATTTCACAAATTCGTAAGTTCTTTGTGTAGATTCAATTGAAAGTCTTTCCTTAGGACTGTGAACGTCTTTCATTGTAGGTCCGATGGATATCATTTCCATGTCTGGGAATGTGTCGATAAACACAGCTGGTTCCAATGCTGCATGAACCACTTCGACTTTCATTTCTTTTCCGAACAAATCTTTGTATGTTTCTAGTGCTAAGTTTCTAAGCCCAGAGTCTTTTGCAAATGCCCATGGTTTGTAATAATCTTCCTTCTTAACTTCAAATCCATATTTTTCGTAAACTTTTGACACATCCTCAGTGTGTGCATCAAAAGTTTCTGGGTTTGAACTTCTAAGAGAAATGGTTACTTTCAACACATCATCTTTGATTTCAAATATTGCCAAGTTGTTAGAACATTCAACGATATCTGGGTATTCCTTCATCATGCTGTACACTCCGTGAGGAACATCTTCTATGAAAGATAAGATATCTTTTTTGTCATTTTCATCCAAAACTTTTTCGGCGTTGTCGCATTTTTCAATCTTAACTCTCATATCCTTATCCAATGGATATTTTGCAATTAAATCAGAAAAATCAACATCGTAATCGTCTTCGTTAGAACTGAACACAACCTTCGCATCTCTTGGAATAGCGTTGTGTTTTGTTCCACCTTCTATACTAACAAGTGCTACAGGAGATTTTTCTTCGATTAACTTCAAAGCTTCACGTGCAAATTTGATGGAGTTACCTCTTTGTTGGTGAATTTCCATTCCTGAGTGACCACCAAGCATATTGTTGATGTTCATAACAAATGTGTTTTTCATTTTATTGTCCACGTAATTTAGTTTTTTCGTACCAATTATATTGTGTCCACCAGAACAACCAGACAACAAAATTCCTTCTACTTCAGCGTCAATATTCAAAAGTTTTCTACCTTTGATATTTTCTCTCTTCAAAGCTCTCGCACCGACCATTGTAGTTTCTTCATTAGTTGTAACCAACAACTCAAGCGCTGGATGCTTAGCTTCCTTGTCTTCCATAATCGCAAGTCCAATAGCACTTGCAATACCATCATCTGCTCCTAAAGTAGTGCCTTCTGTCTTAACCCAATCACCGTCTACAACTAGTGGAATAGGATCTGTCAAAAAGTCGTGATCAACTCCGTCTGCTTTTTCTGCAACCATATCCATGTGACCTTGAATTACAACTGAAGGATGATCCACATAATCTGGATGAGCTGGTTTTCTGATTATAATGTTGTTGCTTTCGTCTTGAATTGTTTCAAGTCCCAAATCTTTTCCAGTCTTGTACAAGAAATCACTCACTGCTTGTTCATTTCCAGATTCTCTAGGAATTTTAGTCAATTCTTCAAAATAATGAAACACTCTTTCTGGTTTTAAATTTTCTAACATATTTTCTCCTTTTCTGTTCAAACAAACACATTCTTTGAGATTAACCCAAAGAATGTGTTCAAATTTCTAAATTAATGTAACAATATTCCCGAAAGAATACCGTAGTAGTTACCAATTACATAACCTAACGTACCTACCAGAAGCGCAGGAACGATAAGTTCTGTCCAACCTTTTGATACAGCCATTGCTGCTGCAGTAGTTGGTCCACCGACATTCGCATTTGATGCGATAATGATTTCTTCGATATTGAATTTGAAAAGTTTTCCAAATATCAATGAAACTATTAAGTTGATTAATACAACGATTAATGCGAACACTAATAACAATGGAGATTCTCTCAAAATCAATCCTATTGATGCTGGAGCTCCAATAACTGCGAAGAACAAATAAATTAAGAAAGTACCAATTTCTTGGCTACCTCTGATAGATGAAATTTGTTTAGGGAATACTGATGCAAGTATCATAGTAAATGTAGTCATTAACAAGTATTTGTTTCCCAATAATCCACCTAAAATTGCACTTCCAGCTCCTTCGCCTGAGAATAAGTTTCCAAAAACAGTGGCTAATTTGTCAGAAATAGCTACTATAACAAATGATAATGCAACTGTGAAAGCAATGTCTTTAAGAGAAATTTCTTTTGCTCCCCAATATTTTGCAGCCATAGTTTTATTAGCTTCCTTGTCAGATTCTGATTGTTCTTCCAAAGCGTTAACAAGTGGCATCTTATAGTGTTTTTTGATAACAGCCATTGTTGGAAGTGCCATCAATGTGAAGAAATATAAAGCCATAAGTAAGTTATCTGCAACTAATGCAGCTGATACAGTTGCTCCAGGAACCTTGTATTGTTGACTCATTGCAACGAAGTTTACTGAACCACCAGTATAAGTACCCACAAACATTGGAATAATATCGTTCAAAGCAGGAATTGCATTCTTCAAAGCAAAGTATGCAACAAATCCACCTAGAACAGTTCCAATACCACTGAATAAATAAATAATTAAAACTCTTCCTGAATCTCTACCAATTTTTTTGATATCAGCGTTGAATAACAACATTGGTACAGCCAAAGGAACTACATAATCCCATACAGCATCGTAAACAGGTGCTTCTGTTGGAATAATTTTAAGGTTTGACAAAATTAAAGTAAAAGTCAAAGCCAAAATACATCCTGTAACCTTACTTGCCCATGTATATTTTTGTTCCAAATATATTGCAAGAGCAGCACATGATGCCAATACAGCCCAAAGTATCCAAGTACTTTCGGCACTAATAAATGATCCCATAAGAATCCTCCTTCAAAATATTTTATATAATTAAATTATAATACCAATAAATAAATTATGCAAGTGTTTTCTTGAGATTTATAAATAAAACCACAAGTAATTTACTTGCTTTTAAACAGGTATTTTCATTATAATTTAGCGTTAAAATCAAATCATTTTTGTGTTAAATATGAAAATGTTTTTGTTCGCACAAATAAAAAAGGCATTAGATTTACTAACGCCTTCAAAATTATTTTTGAATCATTGTGTTAAGCACAATAATATCCGTTTCCTTCATACCTTCCTTAGCAACATAACCAATGCTTCTGATAGTTTCTTCGATATCATCTTTTAATAGTCCATCGCCAGGTTCGAAGTTTCTGTTGTTTTTCGCCAAATAATATCCCGAAATTCCTGCATCTACAGCTGTAGCTATCTTTGCTGCACAAGATGGTTTCGCACCGTCACAAATCATTCCCGATGCAATCATCAAGGCATTTCCTATTGTTTTTTCAATCAAATCCAAATCCTTAGTTTCCATGTAGCAAATTCCAGCTCCTGCTGCAACTCCTGCTGATGTAACTCCACAAAACGCTGAAAGTCTACCTATAAATCTTTTGATGTGAAGCGCTGTCAAATTTGTTATCAAAAGTCCGCGATACAATGTTTCTCTGTCGTAATTTTTTTCATTTGCAAATACAACTAGTGGCATTGTGCAAGTGATGCCTTGGTTTCCACTTCCCGCATTTATTACAACTGGTAGTGAACATCCACTCATACGTGCATCTGATCCTGCTGCTGCTCTTGCCTTAGCTTTCGTTCTGATAGATTCATCTTCGTCTATCAAAATCTTGCCCATAGCAACTCCCCATTTTCCTGTCAAACCTTCATCTGAAATATCAGAATTCAAAGTGATTTGTTTTTCCAATAAATCTTTAACTTCATCTAGATCAATGTTGTTAGCATATTCGTAAATATCTTTGACTGAAAGTTCGTCGTAATTTTCGTATTCTGGAGTGTGAGTGTAGCAATTATCAATATGTATTACATCATCATTTTTGGTAATCTTAACTATGTTCGTGTGTTTGTTTTTGATTTCTACATCTACAGTGTTTTTCTTGTCATCTTCAGCCACGATTTCAATGTCTAAGTTTTCCACGCCTTCTTTTAAGCTAACAGTGATGATGTCCTTTGCCATCAAATCCTTTGCAGCCTTGATGTCATCTTCTGTAACCTTTGATAATACCTCAAGACCAAGACAAGAATCGCCAGCAACAGTACCAATAGCAGTCGCAGCTTCAACACCCTTCATACCATTTGTGTTAGGAACAGTAACACCCTTAACGTTTTTGATGATATTTCCTGAACACTTAACCTCTATCTTAGATGGAATAACCCCCAAAACTTCCCTAGCCTTAGCCGCTGCCAACGCAATAGAAATAGGTTCAGTACATCCCAACGCCATAATTAATTCAGATTTTAATAATTCAGTGTAATTCTTCATTTGTACTCCTCAATAAAAAATAATTTTATAACAATTTCTTCAATATATTAACCATTATAACACCAGAAATACATTATTGTAAATGATTTCAAACTTCTACAAATACTCCAAAATAACCTTCCACTCTTTTTCCAAATCATCCAACCTGTATCTAGCATTTGCAGGTGATGTCGAAGGTAGCTTCGTAGCCTCCACTCCCAAATTCTTAGCGTGATATCTCTCAAAACACTTAAAAGAAGCAGTCCCGTTGCAAAAAACATGATTAATATTTGCACAATCAACAATCCCCTTCAAATTAGAAGGCACCACGTTTTTGATACTAGAATCTGACGAGCCGATAATATCGCACTGATAAATCGAATCGTACACAGCAATATTATGCTCCAACAAAAACCTCTTTCTCTCCTCAATACTCACATCCAAATCCACATCGAAAAGCCTCTCCATCAACCTCCAAAACCTGTTTTGTGGATGACCGTAGAAAAATCCGTACTCCCTAGTCTTCACCGACGGAAAAGAACCCAAAATCAAAATCTTTGAATCCTCATCGTAAAGTGGAGACAACGGATGAACAATCGTCTCGTAATTTCCCTTCATAAATCCCCCTCTCTCTTGATTATATCACACGATTTTCTCTGAAAAATAAAACCATCGCAATCATGCAAACAATAAATTCACTCACAGGATACGCTGCCCACACGCCAGTCATTGCAAAAATCCTCGATAAAATCAAAGCCGTAGGAATAATAATCATAAATCCCCTAGCAAATGAAATCACCTGTGATTTAATTGATCTTTCAGTTGACGTAAAATAAGTCGAAACCACAATATTAAAACCAATGAAAAAGCACGCGACAAAATAAATCTTCATGCCACTCACAGCGTAATCTTGAAGCAAAACATCATTCGCCTTGTTGTAAAATGCCGCTAAAATATCCGCGTTGAAATAAATCGCACCGTAAATTAAAATCGACAACATAATTTGCACAAAAATCGCATACTTCAAAATTTTTCCTACATTTTCAACATCATTCTTCCCGTAATAATGACTAATCAAAGGTTGAATACCTTGCGACAAACCATTATAAATAGCCGTTACTACCAAAGAAATCACAGTAATAATGCTGAAACTAGCCACCCCAACGTTTCCAGAAATCCCAAGAATAATCATATTGAAAGTGAACATCACACTCGCAGAAGTCGCCTCCGTCAACAAAGCAAACATCCCCTTCGACACAATCTCCCTAATACTATGGAAATCAAAAATATTCTTGTTCAAATTAAATCCGTTGTTTCTAGAAATAATATACGGCACAATCACCATCATACTTATAATTGGAGCAAGACCCGTAGCAAAAATCGCCCCGAAAATCCCCATATCCATTGGAAAAATAAACACATAATCCAAAATCACATTCGAAATACTGCCAATAACCATCGCCGCCATCGATAACCTCGGATTCCTGTCATTTCTGACAAAACACTGCAAAATATTATTCATAAAAAAAGCCGGTGCAAATAACATCATCACCCTCAAATAAGTATTAGTCATCTCGAAAATACTATCGTCCGCTCCCAAAAACCTCACCAGTTTATCAGAGAAAAATCCCCCTGAAATTACAAACAAACAAGCAATGCTAATTCCCAAAACCACCGCATTCGTGAAAATAGTATTCGCATCATCATCCCTATCCTTACTCTTAAAAATCGAATATTTGATACCACCACCAATACCAATCATCAAACCCATCCCATTAATAATGCAAAACATCGGAAATGCAATATTAAGAGCCGATAACCCGTCCGCTTTTAACTTCCACGACACAAAATAAGTATCCATCAATGTATAGCAAGAAAAAGCAATCTGCGCGAAAATATTCAGAAAAACATACTTCCCAAACTCTAGAAAAGCCTTATTATTACCCATAAAAACTCCTTCAATAAAAAATAAAACGCCCACACACAATAGCCTTTGTGTATGGACGCGTTTCAAACCATGAAATAATTATACCATATCTCTCATCGTTTGTCGGGAGTGGGATTAGGAGGGCATGGCGTGGTAAAAGGGGCGGGTGTGTTGCGAGATTGTGGGTTGTGAGCGCGGGTGTGTGTGCGTGGATGTGTGTGGAGAGGGGGTGGATATGAGTGCGGGTGTGTGTGCGTGGACGTGAGTGCGGGTCAGGTGTGCGAGTGTGGCGAGAACAAGACATGGACATGGGAGTGGATGTGGGTGTGGTGTGGGCGTGGAGATGTGTGGATATGGGTGTGTGGAGAGGGGGTGTGATGTGAGTGTATGTGTGGCGTAGAGCTGAGCGTAGCTTGCAGGGTTGTAAAATAAAGTAGATTAACGAGGTTGCTAATTGTGCATTGAAACAAAAGTAGATTGCCAAGTTTTGCTAAGTATGCATTGAAATAAACAAAAAAGATCGTAGCTGAATGAGTCATCTGGAAAAAATTGTGCAAAATTCAATCGAAAAAATCCGTCGAAAATTTGACCGCGTAAGCGAAGCCTGCTTCAAATTTTAGGATTTTAAGATTAGAATTTTCCAATTTTTGTAAGCCAGACGAATGTGCTACGACTTTTCTTGTTTTGCATGTCTCTGTACAACGTAAATGTCCTGCATCTTCGTCTTTATGTGAAACAAAACTAGATTACCAGTTTTGCTAAGTTTGCATTGAAACAAACCAAAAACATCGTAAACAAGCGAATCATACGGAAAAAATTGTTCTAAATTCAAGCGAAATGAAACGTTAAAAAATCGCACTGTCTGAGCGTCAGCAAGTTTGCGATTCTAGTTTCATGAGCGATGAATTTATCAATTTTTGTAGACAGATGAGCGGTTTACGAGTTTTTGTGTTTTCCATGTCTCTGTACAACGTAAATGTCCTGCATCTTCGTCTTTATGTGAATTTATGTGAAACAAAAGTAGATTACCAGTTTTGCTAAGTTTGCATTGAAACAAACCAAAAACATCGTAAACAAGCGAATCATTCGGAAAAAATTGTTCTAAATTCAAGCGAAATGAAACGTTAAAAAATCGCACTGTTTGAGCGTCAGCGAGTTTGCGATTTTAGTTTCATGAGCGATGAATTTATCAATTTTTGTAGACAGATGAGTGGTTTACGAGTTTTTGTGTTTACTTGTCCATGTCATGTGTCTATGTCTTGCAAATTGGTTTTCTACTTTTACTTGTTCTGAAACTATTCCTCATTTCCCCGCATTAAAAAAAGAGGTGCCCTCGCACCCCTCGTTATTTACTCAAAATCATATCGAATTTTTGTTTCAACTCTTGTGTTGATGCTGCGACGTCTCCCGTTGAAAAAACCGCCGATGTCAATGACACAGAATCCACATTACAATCGAAAATCATCCTAATATTGTTCTTGTTAATGCCACCAATCGCTGTGATTGGAATGTGAATCTTCTCAGCAATCTCCTTCAACGTGTCGATTGTAACCCTCACGAAGTCATCTCCAGTGAACGTAGGAAAAATCGCCCCCACACCAATGTAATCAGCGCCAGCCTCTTGTGCCTCCAACGCTTGTTCCAACGTGTGACAACTAATCCCAATAATCTTATTGTCACCAAGAATCTCCCTAGCATACTTAATCGGCATATCCTTTTGTCCCAAATGCACCCCGTCGACATCACACGCCTTAGCAATATCAACCCTGTCATTCACAATCAAAAGTTTGCCCATGCTTTGAGTAATCTCTTTTATCCTAAAAGCCTCTCTCATAATGCTTCTTGTATCCATGTTTTTTTCTCTAAGTCTCACAGAATCTGCACCATTTTTCAGCGCAATCTCAATAGTCTCTGATAAATCCCTTCCCTTGAGAGTTTGTTTATTCGTGACCAAGTTCAACCCTAAGTTAAATTCCTTATTCATTTTCCAACTCTCCTTCAAAAAATTTGTAGAAATGATTTGTCGGCCCATTTCCCTTGCCAATATGCAAATCGTGCTTTATAGCATTAGTAATGTAATCCTTACTGAATTTCACAGCGTCATCTATCGATTTTCCAAGCGCCAAATTACTAGCGATAGCACTTGAAAGCGTACAGCCAGTCCCATGAGTGTTCTTCGTGTCAATCTTCTCAGTCACAAATTCATGGAAATTCTCGCCATCATACAAAATATCAATCGCATCTCCCACATGATGACCGCCTTTCACAAGAACGTATTTCGCCCCCATGTTACGAATAATCACAGCTGCCTTTTTCATATCGTCCACACCGTCGATTTTCATTCCACTAATTCTCTCTGCCTCTGGAATGTTCGGAGTTATACAAGTGCACAAAGGAATCAAATCCTCAATCAACAAATCAATCGCATCTTCTTGCATCAAACAAGCGCCGTGCTTAGCGTACATCACAGGATCCAACACCACATTTTCTGGTTTGTATTTCAATAATTTATCCCTAACACAACTCATAATCCTCTTGTTCGATAACATCCCGATCTTCACAGCGTCAGTTCCCATATCATTATAAATACAATCAATCTGATCCTTTATAATCGTATCGGGCAAATCCTCAATCGACACCACCTCAAAAGTATTCTCTGCGACCACCGAAACAATAACGCTCATCGCATACACCCCGTGTGCCGACATAGTCTTGATATCCGCTTGAATTCCCGCTCCGCCTGAACAATCCGAACCTGCAATCGTAAGAACTTTCTTCATAACTCCTCCTAATAATTTGCTGCAAATTAAATTATATACCTATAATCATTTTACTTCAACTAATCCCTGTTGTAGAGTTTCACAATCGAAGAAATTTTACATTCAAGCTCATCCGTAAGCCAATCTTTTTTCATTCTCCACGTCCAATTACCCAACGTGTTCGGCGTATTCGTCCTGTAATCATCATCAAGTCCCAAGAAATCCTGCATCTGACACATACACAAATCGGCTCTCGTCATGTAAGCAACCTTTATCATAGCCATTTCCACATCATCTGAATTAACATAATTTTTAATGTAATCAAGCTCATCAGAACTTCTGCTATTTACAAATCCCCTCAACGTTTGATTGTCGTGAGTTCCAGTGTAATACACTGTGGTTTCGCCCACGTTGTGCGGCAAATAATCCGACTCCTCATTCAAATCAAACGCAAACTGCATCACCTTCATACCCTTGAAGGAAAATCTATCACGCAGATTGATAACATCATCAGTAATCAAACCCAAATCCTCGGCAACAATCCTGTCAATCAAGTTTTCTTTTTTCAAAATCTCAAAAAACTCATCGCCCTTTGCTTTTATCCACAAACCATTTTCAGCAGTGCTTTCCGATGAATCAATCGCCCAAAAAGCTTCAAATCCTCTAAAATGATCCAAACGAAGAATATCGTACATCTTCAAATTGTGTTGTATTCTTTTAAGCCACCAATCAAATCCAGTTTTCTCACAATAATCCCAATCGTACACAGGATTTCCCCAATACTGCCCCGTTTCTGAAAATCTGTCAGGAGGAACACCTGCCACCAATTTTGGCGACAAATCCTCATTAACAATGAACATATCTGGATTTTGCCACATATCGCTGCTTTCCTTCGACACATAAATCGGTAAATCGCCAAATATTTTTATCCCCAAATCATTCGCGTAATTTTTCAATTCGAAATACTGCTTGTAAAACAAAGTCTGAACGAATACATTGTATTCAATCTCATCTTTTAACAATTTTTCGTAATAATCGACGCTTTTCTTCTTGTGGTATTTTATATCATCTGGAAATTCCAACCAAGATTTGCCATTAAAATGCTTTTTCAAAGCCTCAAATAAGCAAAATCCACGAACAAGTTCACGCTCAGAGAAATTTTCTGTGTCGATTATCTTCAAAACCTTGTTGTTCTCAAAAGCCTTTCGTAAAATCTCATCCTTTGCTTTTGCCACATAATCGTAATCCACAAAATCATCTTCGAATTCGTAGCCACGAACATCCCTTTCCGTCAGCAAACCATCCTCAATCAACTTGTCGATGTCGATGTACATGTAGTTTCCAGCAAAAGTTGACGGCGACAAATACGGACTGTTGCCATCAGAACTTATCGGAACAAGTGGCAATATTTGCCAATAAGTCTGGTTGGATTTCTTCAAAAACCTCACAAACTCATACGCACTCTCTCCAAAACTTCCGATTCCATATTTAGAACTCAAACTGAACACAGGACACAAAATCCCCGCTTTTCTTTTATCACTCATATTAGCCCTTCTTGTTTTGTTCACGATACATTCTCGTGTAAATCTTGCCATTCGCCAACAATTCCTCGTGCGTTCCTTTTTCTACAATAACACCCTTGTCCAACACGTAAATGCAATCCACGTTTTTAATCGTAGATAATCTGTGTGCGATTATAAACGTAGTCCTGTTTTGTTTAAGCTTGTCAATCGCATACTGAATCACAGCTTCCGTTTGCGTGTCGATATTTGCAGTCGCCTCGTCCAAAATCAAAATCTTCGGATTGGTGATGTAACTTCTCGCAAATGCAATAAGTTGCTTTTCACCTGCTGAGAAACTTGCCCCATTGTCCTTGACTTCTTCATCAAGTCCATCACGAAAATCTATCAACCTATCAGCGCCGATGTCTCTCAACGCATTCTCAACTTCCTCGTCTGTAAAATCCTTGTCCAATCTTATGTTGCTCTTCACATCTCCCATAAAAAGCACAGGATCTTGTGGCACTAAGGAAATATTCTTCCTTATAGAATCCACGCTGTAGTCGTTGAAGTTCTTGCCGTCAATTGTGATTACTCCTTTTTGTGGCTTATAAAATCCCAAAAGCAAATTTATTATCGTAGTCTTGCCACTTCCAGTAAATCCTACAAATGCAACACTCTCTCCGCTTTTTATATCAAGCGACAAATCTTTAAGCACAGGTTCGTTTTCAATATACGAAAAATCCACATTTTCAAACTTCACATCACCCTTGATGTCGCCAATTTCTCGTTCTGCAAACTCTTCAACCTCAGTGTCCAACAATTCAAACACATGCTCTGCCGCACTGAACGATTGCTCCAATGAGCCCATTCTTTCCACGCAATTACTGATGTACAAGAAAGTCCTCGAAGTGTACTCCATCGTCAAATACATGCTCCCCAACTTTACATCAGTATTTCCAGCCAAAACATTGTACGCATAAATCCCAAGTATCGTAATCGTCGCAAAATTTCTGAGAAGCTGCGACACATTATAGCTCATCGTACCATAAGCCCTCGTCACCATATACCCGTAATCGTACACGTTTTTCGCAGAAGTTTCGTAATCCTTGCTGAAATCATCTTCCAAATTAAACGCCTTGATTATTTCAATATTATTGATAGTCTCGTTGATTTTCGCATTCTCTTCGCTGATGTATTTTCTCATATTGGTAAATGCAAAACGTGATTTTTGCAAAAATTTCTTAAAAATATAGAACATAATTGGGAAAAATAAGCACACAATAATCCCGATTTTCGTGTCAGTTATAAGCACCATCGCAATCATAAAAACACTCACGATTACGCTTACCATAAGCTGCGCCAACACCATTTGGTAGAAACTCTTCACAGTTTTCGTGTCGTTCGTAATTCTGCTGACAACTTTTCCCGCCGGTAAATTATCGTAAAAAGATATCGGCATTTTTTGAATATGGTCGTACACATCCATTTGCATTCTACGTGCGATTTTATTCGCAGTTTTCTCCAAATACACCGTAGAATTGTACTTCCACAGTGAATCCACGAAGAAAACCACCGCATACAAGCACAACACCAACGCTAATTTTCTAATATTGTATACAAATTTTTCTCCTGTAAGTAAATTGTTGATGATATACGCCAATATAATCGGCCCGATAATTTCGAATATCGTCATCAACACCGTAAACACCATCCCTATCGTCAAGTTTTTCTTCTCGTTTAGGGAGTATTTTATTATTCTATTCGTCACACTCTTTCTCATAAACACTCTCCACTGTCTGTCTCAAATATTGCTCCTTGTACCAACCATCTTGTTTCATCAAAGAGTCGTGATTACCTCTTTCAACTATTCTGCCGTTTTCAAGAACGATAATCTCATCTGCATCCTTCACCTGGCTAATCCTGTGAGTTGCGATGATATTCGTCTTGCCGGAGCGAATTTTTCTGAAATTATCCAAAATATTCTTCTCCGTTGTTCCATCCACAGCACTCATACAGTCGTCCATAATCAAAATATCCGGATTCTTTATCAAAGCCCTCGACAACGCAATCCTTTGTTTTTGACCGCCCGACAAACTAATTCCCTTTTCTCCACACAACGTATCCGTTCCATTCACAAGCTTATCCAAATCCTTCTCAAAATCGCTCATTCGTATAGCTTCCATCAATTCTTCATCAGTTGCATCCTTGTTTGTAAGCTTGATATTTTCGCCAATAGTCTTCGAAAAAATCATATGGTTTTGTGGAACATAACCCATTCTTTCTCTGACTGATTCGATAGTATAGTCGGTCAAGTTTTTGTCATTCAGAAGTATTTCTCCATCTTCTACATCGTAAAATCTAAGAAATTGCTTCAACAAAGTAGTCTTGCCGCTTCCAGTTTTCCCCAAAACACCCAAAGTCTTTCCAGGTGTAATTAAGAAATTGATATCACTGAGAACATTCTCCTTCGAACTCGGATACTTGAACGACAAATTCCTAAACTCAATCGTAGGATTTTCCTTCAAATCAACAGCATCATGTTTATTCACAATATCTTCCTTGTAATCCCACACCTCTTGAATCCTGTCCATACTCGCATCGGCTTGCTTCTTCACGCTGATGAAATCGCCCATGCCAATCATCGGCCAAATCAACAAATTCAAATAAAACATAAAACTCATCAGTCTTCCCACAGTAATGCTTCCAGTTCGTATCAAATAAGTTCCATAAGAAATCGCAAGAACGTACGTCATAACCTCTATCGGCTTTTGGATTGGGCCATACCATGCGATTAACTTTGCAGTCGCCATATTTTTTTCATACAAGTCATCCGCCCTATCTTGGAACTTCTTTCTTTGAAAATCCTTCAAATTATTTGCACGAACCACACGCACACCACTTACAGTTTCCAAAGTCTGATCGTTCATCTTATCGAACGATTTTTGCGACTCATCAAAAGTCGTATTCAATTTGTTACCGATTTTATTGCTCACCACAACCAAAATCGGAAGTGGAAGCACACTTAATAAAGTCAACCTGAAATCTGTCGTCACAATCATCACGATAACTATTAAAATAGGATAAAAAGTCGAATCGAATAAACTCATCAGACCATATCCCGCAAAATCTCCCAAAGCGTACGGATCATTTGTAGCCTTCCCCATCAAAGCCCCCGTGGAATTCTTCTCAAAAAACTCCGGCGATTGCTTCAAATATTTGTCGTACAACCTTGTAGTCACCAAATACCTAATCGTGTCATCGCCCCTGAACACATTCAAATTCCACACAACGCTAACCACATAACACAACACACTTGCAACCAAGCAAATTCCCAAATTAATCTTCAAATTTTCAGCTGTAACATTCTTGTTGAAAATATTGTCCGCCACATTACCAATCATGTACGGCAAAATCAACTTGAAAGCATAATCAAAAATAAGTGCGATAATTGCGATTATGTAGCTTTTCTTGTAGTAATCAATAAACCACTTATACCTTTTTAACATACTTACTCCTTTACTTTTGCAATAAAAAATAGGGCTCATAAAGAGCCCCATTAGCAAATTCTATTTTTGCAATAATTTAATGATGTGTTCTCTGAAATCTTCTCCGTCCATAGTAACAGCACCTGTGCCACCAAAAATATCCACAGATACCTTGAAGAAGTTCACAACTAATTTGTCTCCCAAATCATAGTGTTCTTCAATATGACCTGGAACGAAAACCAATTCCTTCTTGTCTGTTTCAACATCATCAAGGTTCAAATGTTTGATAGGGTCAACCATGGCTTCAACCACACCCATATCTTCCATCATCCACATGTTGTTGTTCCAGAATCTTTTTTCTTCAGGACTTCCACCATTCAAAAGCTCTTTGTTTGTAATAGATGATAAAACTCTTCTAACAGCTTCCTCATCAAATTTGTCATTGTATATTAATTTCATTTCGTCTCTATTAGCTACATCAATGATAAAAGATTCTGCAACCTTTTGACCTTCTGACGCTGATTGCCAGAAATATAGCATCATTTCAACTACTTCATTATTAATTTTAATGCTCATTATTCAGACCTCCTTCTCTCTAAAAATTCTCTATATTAAATATTATACAACTAACTAAAATTTTTTTCTACATAATTTTCAGTTTTTATCACAATTTCAATATCTTCAATAATTTTATTCGCTAATTTTTCCGTAAGCCTTCATCGTATCATCATATCCTAGCTTCAAACCGTATCGCATCTTTTCCTTTTCAAACTCCAAAATTTTTGGGAAATCTCTGTCCCACGTTTTAATAATCGTGTATTTCGGATTTCTCTTCAATTTATTCGTCAACAAATACGGCTTCAACGACACAAGCACAATCTCATCACACACATCATCAATCATCTTGTACGGATTATTCTCCATATATCCACCATCAATCAACTTCTTCCCGTCGATTTTCTCTTGCTTAAACACCAACAAATTGGAACTCGCACGCAAATAATCTCGCAAGTGACCTTGTGGAATATCGTCAATAAACAAATTCAAAACCCTTCTTTGTTCCACATCAACAGTATTAAGCCCGAACTTCATCTTAGATTCACGAACTCTCTTCTCATTAATATATTCGCTCAACAACTCATTCAAAGGCTCCACCCCGAAACCCTTGTTATCAAAAAAATCCTTCGCCAAGTTCAGCTTATCCCTTGCATTTTCCAAGCAAAGCCTCTCCTTCATAATAGAATTGACATCATTGTCCTTTACGCTAATCACATCATCGTAAGTCAAATTCTCCCACAATTTATACGCAATCTCCCAATCGCCCTGGCAAATCATAGCCGCATTGATAGCTCCAATCGAAGTTCCCACAACATAATCAAAGTCAATTCCCATTTCCACCAACGCCTTGTAAGCGCCAATCTGATAGCAACCCCTCGCTCCGCCGCCTTCCAACACTAAACCTCTCATAAAAACCCCCTTCTTAATATGATTATATCATCAACCAACCCCACAATGTGTGATATAATTTTTCGTGAAAGGAATACAAATGTACGCACTACTACTAATATCTGCGATACTTTTAATAATCGCAGCCACAGACAATTTCATAAGTATGTTCACAGCAACAAGCATCGTTTTATTCGTAATATCTGCCATCAGCCTGATATTTACACCACATTCTAATGTAATCTTGAACATAATCATAGCGATCAACGTAATCACAAATTTATTTATCCTTGCGATAATATCATACAGACTCTACCAAAAAGCAAAAGTCAAAGCCAACATCGCACTTCACTTATCTGCAAGTTTACTATACATCGCAATGATAGCAATAAACCTGTTCAAAATATTTGACCTTTACAAATACATAATAGGAATGAATTTGTATCTCAGCTTAATTGTACTGTCACACCTGCTTGGAAACTTCATAATCAAACACCAAAAAATCGCCACAGATTTTGACTACATCGTAGTCCTTGGAGGATCCATGAAAGGAATCGAACTCTCTGAACTCATCAAACAAAGAATGCTCACATCATTTGCCTACTACAGAACCAATAAAAGCATAATGATATTTTCCGGCGGCAAATCCAACGGAGACATCGAAGAATCCGTAGCCATGAAAAACTTCGCCGTCCAAAACAACATCCAGGACACAGATATTTTATTGGAAAAACTTGCCATGAACACAATGCAAAACATAGAATACGTAAAAACACTCATACAACAGCAAGATGCAGAACACGACAGAAAAAAAGTCTGCGTCATCACCAACAACTTCCACGCATTCAGAACCAAACTCATCTGCAACAAAATGAAAGTCAATTGGACAGTAATACCCGCAGAATCTAACCTCAACTCCAAAATCAACACCTACCTAATAGAATTATTAGCTGCAGTCTACCTAGACATCGTACTTCACATCATAATGCTACTCATCATCACCATAATAATAGGCATCTTAGTATAATCGTAGATATTTTGTAGACATTATCCTGATTGGAAAATCGAAATAGTGGTATAATATATATAAAGAAATCGGAGGAGGATTTTATGAAAAACATTAAAAAATTTGGATTATTACTTGCATTAATCGCTTCAGTATCGCTATCAAGCTGCAGCAGCGAACAATCATTAACTAAACCTGATACAACAACATCAACAGCTGAAGACAGCAAAAAAGATACAGCGGCCGACACACAAGAAAACAAAAAAGAAGACACTGATAAAACAGAACAAAAAGAAGATAAAAAAGAAGATGCTGACAAAAAAGATGATACACAACAAAATGACCAACAACTTACAGATGATGAAAAAGCAACAATAGATGAATTCGTAGAAAGATTAGAAAAATACGAAGTCGGAACAGCAGGAGCATCACTTAAAATGGACAGACTATTCACAGAAATAGTCAATAGATGCGAATTCCTAGAAACAAAACCAGAACAATCACAACAATACTTCATCAAAAAAGTCTCAGAAGTAAAAGACACAGAAAACTTCAAAATGGCAGTCAAAGCATTGAAAAACACAATGGACTACTACAAAGAAGACAAACAAGCATACATCAAACAACTAGAAGATAGCGGATCAGAATGGAATCCACAAATCAAACTCGAAACATTAGAAAATCTAGTAGATAAATTTTAATAGAATTAGGAAAGAAGCTGCGAAATGACCTGAACCCGTAAACACGGAATAATTTAATAATATTTTAAGCGGAATGTAATCTGTACATAACAGGGGACATTCCGTTTAATTTTGTTTTAA
>NZ_QGTH01000011.1 GCF_003182075.1 Finegoldia magna | reverse complement strand
TTTGTCAAGTGTTTTGTAAAACTTTTTTTATTTTCGTTTTACATGCATTACTTTCTTTTAAGTAATTTAAAAAGCACTTAACTCAAAGTGCTTTTATATAATATCAATATAAAAGCTAATTGTCAAGTGCTTTATAAATTTACTTTATATTATTTTAAGAATGCGTGGTATGCTTTACTTGTCATGTAGCAGTCAGCTTTTGATAATAATTCTACTGGTGCATGCATTGATAGCATAGCTGTTCCGATGTCAACTACTTCTGCTCCTTGGTTTGCAAGTATGAAGGCTATTGTTCCTCCACCACCTTGGTCTATTTTACCAAGTTCAGTTGTTTGCCACATTACTTTTTCTTCTTTGAATAATTGTCTTAATTCATTTAAGAATTCTGGGTTGGCATCATTTGAGCTGAACTTTCCACCGTGTCCTGTGAATTTTGCCAATGAAATTCCACATCCACTTAAAGCGGTGTTAGCGTCTTCTGTTGCATCTGCATACAATGGATCGATAGCTGCTGTTACATCTGCTGATAACACTTTTGAATTAGCCATGATTCTTCTCATTGTTAAATCACTGTAATTTTCATGTTGGTTATTAGCTATTTCTGCAATCATGTTTCCCATGTATGGTGCATTCATTGATGTATTACCAACTGAACCTATTTCTTCTTTATCTACGAATAAAGCTACTGCTGTTCTCTTAGGATTTTCAACTTTAAGAATTGCTTCTAATGTTGCGTAAGCACATACTCTGTCGTCATGACCGTGAGATGCAATCATAGCACCGTCAAATCCAACGTCTCTTGCTTTAGTAGCTGGTACAATTTCTAATTCTGCTACTTGGAAATCAGATTCTGTTATTCCATATTTTTCGTTCAAGTATTTTAAAATACATTTTTTGATTGGGTTTTCTTTTTCATCTTTAAAATTATAGCTATCATGACCTGCTATTATAGCTAATTTTTCACCTTCAATTGCTTGACCCAATGTTTTTGAGTTCAAATCTTTAGATAAGTGAGCTAATAGTTCAGTGATGTAGAAAACTGGTTCATCTTCTTTTTCGCCGATTTTGATTTCAACTTTTTTGCCTTCATTTGTGAAGATTACTCCGTGCATTGCCAATGGGATTGTAGTCCATTGATGTTTTTTGATTCCGCCGTAGTAATGTGTCTTCATCATTAAGATGTTTTTATCTTCTGAAAATGGTACAGCTCTAACATCTAATCTTGGGCAATCTAAGTGTGATCCAACTATATTAAGTCCTTCATTTATATCATCACCAATAACTACTAATACGCATGATTTGTCCTTATTATTTATATAAATTTTATCGCCTTTTTTGATTTGTCCTTTTAACGCTTCATTCAATTCAACAAATCCGTGTTCTTTTGCTTGATTAACTATAAATTCTGTAGCTTCTCTTTCTGTTTTGCAACTATCTAAGAAGTTTTTGTATCTTTCGCCATAAGCGTAGATTTCATCGTGTTCTTTTTCATCTACAACTTCCCAGATACTTTTCTTTTCGTAATTCAATTCCATAAAATCACTCCATTTCTGTAACTTTTTCTATAGGTTGTCCTATAATTTTAGATCCATTAATTTTAAAATCAAATGGATTTTTTGTGACAAAATATTTTGTGTCACATATATTTTGATAGTTCCCGCAAATCTCATAAATATCTTCACTTAGTAAATCTGCAGGATCTACAAATGTAATATTTTCTCCTGTATATTGTTTAAGGTATTCAATTAGAACAGGGTAATGTGTACATCCCAAAATTATGGTGTCTGCTCCAAAATCTACAATAGGTTTCAAATATTCTTCGACTTTTTTCAAAATCTTCTCTTTATCTTTGCAGTTTTCTTCAACGAATCCTACAAAATCAAAACACGCAGATTGGCAAACTTCAATGCCTTTTTGTTCTAATAATTTTTTATATAAACCATTGTCTACTGTAGCTTTAGTTGCTATTACCCCTACTTTTTTATTAGAAGTAGTTTTTAAAGCAGATTTAACACCGTATTCAACAACTCCAATTATATCAAAATTTGCAATTGATTTCATATAATCCAACGCAATAGATGTTAACGTATTACAGGCTACGACAAGTAAATCTATCTGCTGTTCATTGAAAAACCTCACAATATTCTCAGAAATCTTAAGCATTTGTTCTCTGGTTTTAGAACCGTAAGGGACATTTGCACTATCAGCAAAATATATATATTCCTTATTAGGCATAATCTTCTTAACTTTTTTGAATACAGTAAGCCCGCCCAAACCAGAATCCACGAATCCTATTTTGTTATAAGGTTTTTGTTTTGAATACATACTTATATTTGTCCTTTAATTTATTGTAGCAATTTTCAAAGTCGTTATAGTTTTCAAAAATACCAAAAACAGTTGGTCCTGATCCACTCATAAGTGCCAAATTCGCTCCCAATTCATATAGCTGTTCTTTTATAATATAGATTTCTTCTACTAATTTTTCTGATACACTTTCCATCGTGTTAAATGCTTTCCTATAAAAAGTTTCATAATCACGACTATCAATAGCAACGGAAACTTTACCAAGACCACCATTCGACTCTTTCAAATTATTATACACATCTTTCGAAGATATGCTCATTCCATTATTTACAATTATTATATTTTTATTAGAAAAATCAGATAATCTGACAAACTCGTTTCCTATTCCCTTTGCTCTGACACATTTTTTGTTCGTAAAATAGAAAGTATCCGCCCCTGTCAATCTACAGATTTCTTTGATTTCTTGATCAGAAAGATTAAGTGATAAATCATCATTCACATACATCAAAAACTCACATGCATTTGAACTTCCTCCAGCAAGACCTGCTGATATAGGAATTTTTTTGTCGACGAACACATCATAACCACAGTTTATTTCTCTGAACTTTTTTAAATTCTCAAATATTTTACATATCAAATTAGTTTTATCAGTTGGAAAATCAGGATTATTAGAGTTTAAATTCAATTCGTAAGTACTATTACGATTTATATCCATAATATCGTGAAGATCAATCAAATTCATAACTGTATCGATATTATGATATCCATCTTCTCTTAAACCAAGAATATCCAATGACAGATTTATCTTGGCATAGCTATTAATCTTCATCAAATACTCTTAAATCTTCTAATTTTTCAAAAAATACTATCTTTTCGCCATCAGTTATCATAGGAACACCTACTTTGTTATCCTTAACAATTGATTCAAATTCTTTTCTATTATCTCTATAAGTAAAAAATTCTTTGAGATTTTTCATAGAATCTGTAATATTGATTTCTTCATAATCAATATTGGCATTTTTTAAAATTTCGATTGCATCTACGCAATCTGGGCATTTTTCTGACATATATAATTTTAACTTCATATTACACCTCTATTAATAAATTATACTATTGTTTAAATGTTAAATCAAACTAAAAAAACGACCTTCCGGTCGTTTTTTAACATAATTCTAACTTTACTGTTGATGTAAGTATATCTGAGTAAGTATATGATATTGTTCTTTCTGAATCATATTCGTTAGTTATTTTTATTGTAAATAAGCTTGGGAACACTTGGCTGATAGTTCCTTTGTTTGTTACAATTTTATTTCGTCCTTTATCTGCCTCGACAATAACATCTTTTCCAATATTACTTCGCACCTGACTTCTAATCATGTTCAAATCGTTAATTTCCTTCACGTTATTCCTCCTAACAGATCGTCGTTAGTAGTATTATATCACTCTATCACTCTAAAGTCAAATTAAATAAAATATTTTACAGTAATATTAAAAATATGTCAATAGTTTTTGTTAATTTTTTCTAATTAGATTCCCAAAGCAATATGTGCCATTTCAAAATAGATTAACAAACTCAATGCATCGACAACTGTAGTAATCAAAGGTCCCGCCATAATCGCTGGATCTAATTTTAACTTTTTAGCAATAATTGGCAACATCCCACCGATTAATTTTGCAGTCACTATTGTAAATATCAAAGTCAAAGATACAACCAATCCGATAGGAACAGAAACTTTATCGACAACCATAGTTTTTATGAAACAAACAATACTCATAACTACTGAGACTACTAACGCTACTCTAAATTCTTTAAAAAATACTTTTAGCCAATCTTTTGTGCTGATTTCTCCTGTAGCAAGCCCACGTATAATAAGCGTTGATGATTGTGAACCAGAGTTTCCACCCGTATCCATTATCATAGGAATAAATGCTGTAAGTATTATCGCTTGTCCCAATAAAGATTCATAGTGAGTCATTATTGAACCTGTAAATGTAGCAGAAACCATAAGTATCAAAAGCCAGGCAATACGTTTTTTTGCCAAATTAAACACGCCTTGATCCAAATAATCATCTTCATCTGGACTCATACCTGCCATGAT
Source organism: Finegoldia magna (assembly GCF_003182075.1). Taxonomy (GTDB): domain Bacteria; phylum Bacillota; class Clostridia; order Tissierellales; family Peptoniphilaceae; genus Finegoldia; species Finegoldia magna. The sequence continues at coordinate 61,626 of NZ_QGTH01000011.1, read as the reverse complement.
TTGAAAGTCTTCTGTAGCCTCTTGTTCCATAACTTCCATAATATCGTCAACTGTTATGATACCAGTAAGTCTTTTTTCATTATCTACGACAGGAAGAACAACGAATCCGTATTTTTTGAATACATCTGCTACTGTTTCTTGGTCATCATCAGTGTGAACGTAAATAACATCTTCATCCATCAAATCTTCAATCAACGTTTCTGGTTCATTAGTTACGATTGTTCTCAAAGAAACAAAACCAAGTAGTGTTTTCTTTTCGTTTGTTACAAAACATGTATAGACGGTTTGCTTGTCCACCCCTGTTTTCTTAATTACTTCAAGAGCTTTCCTTACAGTATAATAAGATCTCAATTCAATATATTCTATTGTCATCAAAGATCCCGCTGAATCTTCCGGATAATTTAAGAATTGATTAATCAAATTTCTTTCGCTTTTGTCGGTATGTCTTAGAACTTTTTTCACAATTCCCGCTGGCATTTCTTCGATTAAGTCAATCATATCGTCAAAATATAGTTCGTCTACTATGAATTTAACTTCTTTATCACTGAACGCTTCCAAAAGCCTTGTTCGATGATCCTTTTCCATATGAGAAAACACATCGATACAATCATCTTTGTTCAATAACCTGAACACAAGCATTGCACTTTTTAAATCCAATGATTCAATATAATCTGTAATATCTACCGGGTTGTATTTTTGAATTTGATTTTTAAGTTTTAAATAATCTTTGTCTTCTAGATATTTGTTGAGTAAATCCATATCTATTTCATGACGTTCAAATTTTTCATCCATCATATTCCTCACCACCTATATTTCTATTTCATATTAAATTATAACATAGATTAGAAATAATTTTACTTGAATGAACTGAAAGCTTATATTATAATAAGAATATAAATGATGAAAGGGTGATTTTATGGAAATTACTAAAGATATGTTAATTGGAGATATTATTAGAAACAATCCAGATTCTGTAGAAGTTTTGTTTAGAAACGGATTATCTTGTATAGGTTGTCCAGCCAGCCAAATGGAAAGCTTAGAAGAAGCTTGTATGGTTCACGGACTAGATGTAAACTATCTATTAGAACAATTAAACCAAAACTAATATTATACCCGCTAAACAAAGCGGGTTTTTACATAAAAAAACTACCTGTCGATTGACAAGTAGTTTTTGTTTTTATAATCCTAAAGCTTCTTTTAATTTTGCTTGATCAAAACCAACTATTTCTTCATCACCTATGATTGTAACAGGAACACCCATGTGACCTTTTTTCATAAGTTCTTTTCTAGCTTCTTGATCTTGTGATATATTCTTTTCTGTATATTTTACGTTGTTTTCGTCCATATAATCTTTTGCTGCGTGGCAATATTGACATCCATCACTTGTATAAATTACTACGTCTTTCATAAAAATACCTCCTTAAAAGTCTGTATTTTATATATACCCTTATTTGAAAATCCTAATCAATATCATTCAACTTCTTTACAATATTTTTGTAATCTTCCAATGACAAATTCTCAGCTCTCAAATTCTCTTTTAAACCTAACTCTTGAAGAATGGACTTTAATTTCTCCTTGTCAACATTCACAAACCCACTAGTAAAACTGTTTACTATTGTTTTTCTTCTTTTGCTAAAACCCGATCTGATTAATTGACGAAGAAGTTCTTGGTCGATGTCTTCATCTAATTTTTTAAGCTTCATATTTACAACTGCACTGTCTACTTTTGGCTGTGGCATGAACACAGTTTTTGGAGCATTAAGTATTATTTTAGCATCGCTATTTTGTTTTACAAACAAACTCAATGATGCGTAATCCTTACTTCCCACATCAGCTACCATTCTATTTGCCACTTCTTTTTGAACCATAACAGTGATTGATTCAATAATATCTCTGTAATTAAACAAATGCTCAATAATTGGTGTTGTGATGTAATAAGGAAGATTCGCAACCACTTTGAATTTTTTATCTCCATGATTAAGTTCATTCAAATCTACCTTCAACACATCTTCGTTTATTATTTTAAAATTATCTCTATCTCCAACAGTGTATTTCAAAACATCCATAAGTCTTGAATCTATTTCTATCGAATACAAAAATTTGCATTTGTCGACAAGTCTTTCTGTTAATGTTCCAAAACCAGGGCCAATCTCAATAACGTAATCATCTTCTGTGATATCAGAATAGTCGATAATATTTTCAATCAAATTTCCATCGATTAGAAAATTTTGCCCCAAAGCCTTTGAGAACTTAAACCCAAATTTGTCCAATATTTCTTTAATGTAGGAAGGTTGGTGTAGTCTATAACTCATCTTTTAATAGCCTCCTCTAATTTTTCTCTTGAAATATTGTAATTATTTAGCATTCTAAGAAAGGATTTTGCATTGCCGTAACCAATATTTAAAATTTTACCGACTTTTATTCTAAGCGATTTGGATCCTTCTCCTACTAATCCATAGTAAATCATATCATCCATCGTGTATTCATTCTTAGAATCAATCATTGACGGATGAGCGTTTTCTATGGCGATTTTAATATCTTCTTCTTTTGCATTTTCAATTCCGATATCCTCATCTTTGATACACAAATCTTGTGCTATAAATGCGTTTTTTGCGTTTGGAATAAAATCATTAATTCTTTTTCTGATTTTATTTCCTGCATAGTCTGGATCCGTTAGAATTATTATTCCTCTGTCTTGGTCGATTTTTTTGAGTCTTTTGAGTAATTTGTCGCTAAAATAAATCCCACCAGTGCAAATCACTTCACAATCTAATGCTCTCTTGACTCTTTGCTCATCGTCTCTTCCTTCGACAACTATTATTTCTTTTATCATAATTTACCATCCAAAAATATCATCAGCATTATTGCAAATGATTTGTGCCGCTTCTTTTTCCGACATTTTTTTCAACAAACTAACCTCTTGTAAAACCAAATTCACATATTTTGGTTCATTTCGTTTCCCACGATATGGATGAGGCGTCAGATAAGGAGAATCCGTTTCTACTAAAATTTTATCGATAGGTAATCTCTCACAAGTTTCCTTGACATTTCTAGCATTCTTAAAAGTTACAACTCCACTAAATGAAATATAATATCCTAAATCAATAAATTTTTCTGCCATTTCATAACTTCCAGAATAAGAGTGCATTATTCCTCTAACATTAGGATATTTCTTCAAGATATCGTATGTGTCTTGGATTGCATCTCTTGTATGAATAATTACAGGCAAGTTTTTTCTTTCGGCGATTTGCATTTGTTTCTCAAATAGATATTTTTGCTTGTCCTTGTCGTGTTCATAATGATAATCCAGCCCAATTTCCCCGATAGCTTTGCATTTTGGATTATCAGCCAACTCTTCTATCCTAGAAATATCTTCATCCGTAAATCTGCTATCTTCTTCAGGGTGAATCCCCACAGCATTGTATAAGAAATCATACTTTTTTGACAATTCTATGGCTTTAATGGAGTTTTCTACATTGTCACTTGGAAGCATAGCTTTTACAACAGAATTAGATTGTAGGTTTTCAATTATTTTATCCCTATCAAAATCAAATTTCTCATCTGTCAAGTGACAATGTGTATCGTATATTACATAATCTCCCATTAAGATACAGTCGCTCCGTCTTCAAATTCTGAATCAAGTAAACTTGCCATAGTCAATTTATAGCCCTTACTTGCAGCAAGAAGCATACCTTGAGATTCTACTCCTCTCAATTTTACAGGCTTCAAATTGTACACTACAATAACCTTTTTGCCTATCAAATCATCTGGTTCGTACCAGTTTTTAATCCCAGAAACTATTTGTCTTGTTTCTTCTCCGATTTTAACCTTGAAAACCAAAAGTTTATCGGCATCTGGATGTTGCTTTGCTTCTACAATTTGTCCAACCCTCAAATCAAGCTTGTCAAAATCATCTATAGTTATTTCTTCTTTTTTCTTAGATTTCTTTGATTTTTTCTTAGATTCTTTAGGAGCTTCTTCTTTGTTATTATCTCTTAATTCAGAAACTTTTTTACCAGTTCTTTCTTCGATTAATTTGTCGTTAACTTCGTTCAATCGTTCAGTTTCTTTCTTGATGTCTAATCTATTGAACAAGTTTTCTCCTCTTTGAACCTTAGTTCCAACAACAGTTTTACCGAACACTTTTCCATCTTCCCATTTAATTTCAGAAAGACCAATTTGCTCTTTGATTTTATTGCTTGTTTCTGTGATAAATGGAGAAGTTAATATACAAATAACTCTTATCGCATCCATCAAATTATACAGAACAGTTTTCAATCTTTCTGGGTCTTCTTTAATCAAAATCCATGGAGTTGTTTCATCAATATATTTATTAGCCCTTCTAACAACTTTCCAAATTTCTTCAAGTGCATTTGAAAAATCAAGTTCTTCCAATAACTCTTCAACTTTTCCTTGGCATCCTTCGACTACAGATATTAAACTCTTGTCAATATCGTTGTTGTCATTCGGTTGTGGGATAACACCATCAAAATATTTTTCAACCATTGATACCGATCTACTTACAAGATTGCCCAAATCATTTACCAAATCTGAATTATATCTGTTCATAAATCTTTCTGTCGTAAAGTTACCATCATTACCAAAAGTAAAATCTCTTAAAATGTAGTATTTCAAAGCATCTACACCGTACAAATCGATAATTGGCTCTGGATAGTATACATTTCCCTTTGATTTACTCATCTTATCTTCATTGAATAAAATCCATCCATGAGCGAAAACTCTCTTTGGCAATGGCAAATCCAAAGCCATCAACAACGCTGGCCAAATAATTGTGTGGAACCTTACAATTTCTTTTCCAACCAAGTGAATATCACATGGCCAGAATTTATTGAATAATTCTTCATCTTGTCCATATCCAATCCCTGTCAAATAACAGCTAAGCGCATCAATCCACACGTAAATAATATGCTTATCATCAAATGGAACCTTAACTCCCCAGTCAAAGCTTGTACGAGATACGGATAAATCTTCCAATTCACCACTTAAAAAGTTATTCACCATTTCGTTCTTACGAGATTCTGGCTTCAAGAAATCTGGGTTGTCTTTGTACAATTGTAAAATTCTATCTTTGTATTTTGATAATCTGAAAAAGTACGATTCTTCTTCGTGATAATGAACATCACGTCCACAATCTGGACACTTTCCATCCTTTAGTTGTGATTCTGTCCAAAAAGCTTCACAATCGACACAATAATGTCCCTTGTAAGTAGACTTGTAAATATCTCCCTTATCGTATAATTTTTGAAAAATTTCTTGAACATTTTTTTCGTGAGCCTTGTCTGTACTTCTGACAAAACTATCTATGTCTATGTCTAGTTTTTTCCACAAATCCTTGGCACTTTGTACAATTGGATCGATATAATTTAATGGATTATCACCCATATTTTTTTCTTTTGCTTTTTCATACAACTTTTGACCGTGTTCATCAGTACCTGTAGTCAAGAACACATCGTAGCCTTGGATTTTTTTGAATTTCTTCAAAGTATCCGCAATGATTGTTGTATAAGTATGACCCAAATGTAAATTACTACTTGGATAATAGATTGGAGTAGTAATATAATATGATTTCTTTTCTTCTGACATAATTTCCCTCCTAAATAAAACTACAATAAAATAAAAAATCCCTTATATGACATACATCATATAAGGGCGAAAATCCGCGTTACCACCTTAATTTTAGAATATAAAATATTCTCTCATTGTTTGGCACTTTAATGCCTAGCATTTGATAACGGATGCTCCCGGAAAAATTTAAAAGCATTAGCTATTCAACTTTTCAAACTCAAAGACCATATTCTGCAATAATCTAATATCCTATTCCACCAAACTAAGACTCTCTTTAAAAAAAATTATTACATACTCATCTCATCATAGTCATTTTATCAATATATTAAAATAATATCATAAACAAATGATTTGTCAAGCAATCAAAAAGAGAGGCTATTATACATAACCTCTCCATAAATTTATCGACTATTTTAATTCGATAGTAGCTCCAACTTCTTCAAGTTTAGCTTTTAATTCTTCAGCTTCTTCTTTAGAAGCGCCTTCTTTAATTGCTTTAGGAGCTTCGTCTACGATAGCTTTAGCATCTTTTAATCCTAATCCAGTTAAGTCTTTAACTGCTTTGATAACTTTCATCTTAGCGTCACCAACTGATGCTAAAATTACATCAAATTCTGATTTTTCTTCTGCTGCTGCTCCACCTGCTGCTGGTGCTGCACCTGCTGCTGCTACAGGAGCTGCTGCTGATACTCCAAATTTTTCTTCTGCTTTTTCTACTAATTCATTTAATTCAAGAACAGTTAAGCCTTCAACTGCTTCTAAGATTTCATCTATTGACATTTTTTACCTCCAAATTTTATTTTAATTAATTATTCTTCTACTGTTTCAGTAGTTTCGTTTGATTCAGATTCTTCTGAACCTTCATTTTTTGATTTAGCAATAGCATCTGCTAAATATACAAATTTTGACACTGGAGCTTTGAAGCTTCCAAGCATTTTTGTAAGAAGAACTTCTCTTGAAGGGATAGATGCGATTTTCTTTACACCTTCAACATCTAAGAATTTGTCTCCTAAATAACCTGCTTTAATTTCTAAGTTTTCGTGATCTGCTGCGAATTCTTTAGCTATTCTAGCTGCAGCGATTGGATCATCCATACTGAATGCAACCGCGTTAGGACCAGATAAGTAATCTAAGAATCCATCAAATCCCAATTCTTTAAAAGCAAAATTCATCATTGTATTTTTGTATACTTTGAATAATACATTTTCATTTCTGAATTTTTCTCTTAATTCTGTTGCTTCGCTAACATCTAATCCTCTATAATCAACGATAACCATTGATTTAGCATCATTAATATGTCCTTTAATTTCATCAACAACAGCTTTCTTTTGATTTAAAACGTGTTCTTTCATTATTTCACCTCCATGAAAAAGGCTACACTAAAAAAGTCTTTCCATCCAAAGACAGAAAGACTGATAAACTCATATCTTATGCTCCTCTGTAGGATGATTAAACTTTAATAGTCCCTACTGTCTTCGGTAGCCCAAATTAATTACCTGATTATTATATCATATTCTATGAATATGTCAACACTTTTTTATTATTTTTCTTCAATAATACAGATGTTTTTATCTTTCAATTTCTTTTCCTTATATCTGTACAATAATTCATAGATTGTTGCAAAAATTGGAACGAAAATAAGCATACCAACAATACCGCTTAATGCCGCCCCTATGGTAACTGCAACTAGCACCCAAATAGATGGTAGCCCTACAGACGATCCCACGATTCTAGGATAAGTTACATTACCATCAAATTGTTGAAGTACAATTATGAAAATCACAAAAATAATAGCTTTTGAAAAAGATTCGATTAAAATAATCAAAGCTCCCAATGCAGCTCCTAAAATAGCTCCAACCAATGGAATTAATGCTCCAAAACCAATTAGCACACTAACTGTTGCTGCATTTGGCATCTTCAACAAATACATTCCTATAAAGCACATAAACCCAAGCATAAATGCTTCGATAAATTGCCCTTTAAAGAACGAATAAAATTTTTCGTAAGCCACCTTAAAGAAAATTAAAATCTTGTTTGCAGTTTTTCCACCAAAAAAAACATAAGCCAATTCTGTAAATTGTCTTCTCAAAGTTTCTTTTGAAAATAATAAATAAATAGCAAATGTGAACGACACTACAAAGCTAAGTACAACAGAAAACACTGTGCTAATTCCAAAAAACACATTGTTCAATATATCCAATCCATTTTTGGTTAAGTAAGGTTTCAGTTTTACAACCAAATCATGAGTATTTGTGATAGCGTATGTGTCGTAAATTTTATCTAATTGTTTTGCAACCTCTGGATATTTTCTTAGCTTTTCAACCAATACCGGAATTCCTTGGATTAGTGATTTAATAGCTTCAAAAAAATTAGGAATTATAAGTATCACTACAAATGCTATTATTGCACTAACTATTACTAAACTTATTAACAGGGATATTGCTCTTTTTAGACCCGGTTTCGAAGTCCATTTTTTAAAAACTTTATTCTCAATAAAATTCATAGGCATATTTAGGACAAAAGCTAATGCCGCACCAATAATAAATGGAGATATAATCGCCATAAAAGTGCCCAATGCATTTCCTATAGATTTCCCATTGAACAAAAGATATGCCAAAATAACTGGAACAATTAATATAATTATCCCTATTTGAATTTTCTTTTTATCTTCTTTTAATAATTTCATTTTTCCCTCTGTATTTAAGAAAAGCCACCTTAACGGTGGCTAATAAATTCTTATCTATATTATTCTTTTGCAAATTGTAATGGATTAACCTTGATTCCAGGGCCCATTGTTGAAGCAATTGTTAAAGATCTAATATATTTACCTTTTGATGAAGCTGGTTTTGCTTTCAATATTGCTTGCATCAACGCATTGATGTTTTCAGCAATTTTTTCTTCTCCGAAAGAAACTTTACCAACTGGAACGTGAATAATATTGCTCTTGTCAGTTCTATATTCAACTTTACCAGCTTTGATTTCTTTGATTGCACTTGTAACATCCATAGTTACTGTACCAGCTTTAGGGTTTGGCATTAAACCTTGAGGTCCTAAGATTCTACCAATTCTACCTACTACACCCATCATGTCTGGAGTAGCTACTGCAACATCAAATCCTAACCAACCTTCTTTTTGGATTTTTTCTGCTAAATCTTCTGCTCCTACAAAATCTGCTCCTGCAGCTTTTGCTTCTTCAGCTTTTTCACCTTTTGCAAATACAGCTACCTTTTGGTCTTTACCTGTACCATGAGGAAGTACGATAGTACCACGAACTTGTTGGTCAGCGTGTCTACTATCTACACCTAATTTTGCGTGTAATTCTACTGATTCGTCAAATTTAGCTTTAGCAGTTTCAACAACTAATTTACTTGCTTCGTCTAATTTATATTCAACTGTTCTATCAATTAATTTTGCACTTTCTTGATATTTTTTACCTTTTTTTGCCATATAATCCTCCTTGTGGTTCTAACGAACTAAATCTCCCACTATTCTTCTACTGTAACTCCCATACTTCTTGCTGTACCTTTAATCATACTCATAGCAGATTCTAAGTTTGCTGCATTTAAGTCAGGCATTTTAATTTCAGCAATTTTCTTAACTTGTTCTTTAGTTAATTGTCCAACTTTAGTTTTATTAGGTTCTCCTGAAGCAGAATTTAATCCTAATTCTTTTTTAATAAGAACTGGTGCTGGTGGAGTTTTTGTTATAAATGTGAATGATCTATCTTGGTATACAGTCATAACAACTGGAATAATCATTCCCATTTGGTCTTGAGTTTTTGCGTTAAACTCTTTTGTAAATTGCATTATATTAACACCGTGAGGTCCAAGTGCTGTACCTACTGGTGGTGCAGGTGTTGCTTTACCTGCAGGAATTTGTAACTTTACTATTGCTTGTACTTTTTTAGCCATATTAGTTCCTCCTTAAACTATTGTGGTTATCGGGGCTAACCTCCCACATCGATCTATATGAAATTAATTAAATAACTTATATTCAAATTTATATTTTTTCGATATCATCAAAGCTAATTTCAACAGATGTGTCTCTGCCGAACAAGGAAATTAAAACTTTACAGATAGCTTTTTCAGTATTTATTTCTTCAATAATACCTACTTGATCGCTAAATGCTCCAGAAACAATATTCACATTGTCTCCTACATTAACATCAATTTCTTTTTTAGAGTAAGATTGATTTTTAAGAGCGAATTTTTGGATTTCCTTTTCACTAACTGCTACAGGTTTGGATTCTGGTCCTACAAATCCTGTAACACCTCTGGTATTTCTAACTAAATACCATGAGACATCGGTAATTGTCATCTTAACGAAAACATAACCGGGGAAGATCTTTCTTTCTTTTAACTTTTTAGCTCCACCGACCTCTGAAACATATTCTTCAGTAGGTACTACTACTTCAAATATATCGTCGATATAACCACGATTTTCTACCATTTTTTCAATATTAACTTTTACTTTACCTTCGTGTCCAGAGTAAGTATGTACTACATACCATTTTCCCTCTTTGGCACGTTCCTTAAAATCTTCAGTTGCATTTTCAATAAATGTGTTATTTTTTTCGGTCATTGTGGATACTGTTCCTTTCTATATAAATAGTCCAATTAAACGTTGGAACACAGTATCTAATCCGTATACGATTAATGCAACTATAAAGGAAATTATAACTACTACTATTGAGTATTCTAAAGTTTCCTTTGGTGTCGGCCAGACAATTTTATTCCATTCAGTCTTCACGCCTTTCAAAAATCCTTGATTTTTTTGGGCTGATTTTTGATTAGAATTTTGCGTATTTTTCGCTGCCATAAGCTCCTCCTATCTTGTTTCCTTGTGTAGAGTGTGCTTTTTACAGAATTTACAATACTTGTTAGTTTCCACTCTATCAGGGTGAAGTTTTTTATTCTTTTTAGTAGTGTAATTTCTGCTCTTGCATTCAGTACATTCTAAAATTACTTTATCTCTCATATTAGACCTCCTCTATTAGTATGGACAAAATCCACCGTACTACTCTATCATAAATGCGTTAAAAAGTCAATAAATACTAAACTCTTGACAAATATTCTCCAGTTCTTGTATCTATCTTGATTTTATCTCCTTCGTTTACAAATAAAGGTACGTTAACTGTAGCGCCTGTTTCTACAGTAGCTGGTTTTGTAGCTCCTGTTGCAGTGTTACCTTTAATACCAGGTTCTGTTTGAGTGATTTCTAACTCAACAAAGTTTGGTGGAGAAACTTGGAATGCTTTACCCTTGAAAAATTTGATTGTTGCCATATCATTTTCCTTTATATAAAGAATAGCTTCTTCAACACTAACTTTATCAATTGGTAATTGTTCATAAGATTCTGGGTCCATGAAATAATATAAAGTTCCATCGTTGTATAAGTATTGCATTTCTCTTGTTTCAATTCTAGCTTCTTCATATTTTTCGTTAGGATTGAATGTCATGTCTCTGTTTGAACCAGTCATAACTGATCTGATTTTTGTTCTTACGAAAGCTGCACCTTTTCCTGGTTTAACGTGTTGGAAATCTATAATTTGCCATACATCCCCATCCATTTCAAAAGTTGTGCCTTTTCTAAAATCTCCTGCTTGTATCATATATACCTCCTACAATTATCTATCATATATTATACATTACTAATTAATTATGAACAACTATTTTCTCGCACATTCTGATGCATCGCCTTGTAAAATTTTCAAAGCGTGATCTAACGTATCAATTATGTATTCCAAACTTTCTTCAACAGCCTTAGGACTACCCGGCATATTTATTATGAGGGAGTTTTTTCTAATAACTGAAACAGCTCTTGAAAGCATTGCTCTTTTTGTAATAGTCATCGAATAATTTCTAATCGCTTCACTAATTCCCAAACAAAGTTTTTCTGAAACTTCTAATGTAGCCTCAGGAGTTACATCTCTTTTTGAAAATCCAGTTCCACCCGTAGTCAAAATCAACTCAATATTTTCATTGGAATACTCGATTAATTTTTCTTTTATAAGTTCTTTTTCATCTGCTACAATATCATATTTTTCTAATTTATAGCCGTTTTTTTCGATAATTTCTATAATTTTTTTACCACTTAAATCTTCTCTTTTTCCTTGAGAACCCTTGTCTGATACTGTAAGCACTGCTACTTTATACATATTAAAACCTCTTTGTGTCAATATATTTGCTTGACCTTGATATTATATAAAAATACTAGCCCATTGTCAATATTAAAATGCGTCAATATAGTGATTTAATTTGAAATTATCCAAATAAATTTCTATCACATCAAATCTAGGCTGATAATCGTACAAATCATTTTTGTCGATATAAATTTCTGTTGTTTTTCTTATTCTGTCTTGTTTTCCCAAAGTTACAAAATCAGAAGGAGCGCCGAACTTGTCATCAGTCCTTGCTTTTACTTCAACTATTACCAAATAATTTTCGTAAGTGCAAACTATGTCTAGTTCCCCAATTCTCTCGGAATAATTCCTGTCAATAATTTCGTAACCTTTTTCTATTAAATATTCACAAGCGTAATCCTCGGCAAATTTACCTCGGTTTTTTTCCATTTTCATATAATTTCCTCAAAAAAGTTTTTCTATGAAGTGGACACTCTCCATGTTCAAGTATCATTTCTCTGTGAAGTTTAGTTCCGTATCCCTTGTGTTTTTCAAAGCCGTATTGTGGATAGATAGTAGCCATATCCTTCATGTACTCATCTCTTATAACCTTTGCTACAATTGATGCACAAGAAATCGGATATAATTTTTCGTCACCTTTGACAAATGACATTTGTTTAATATCTGTGTCAATAATTTCTGCATCAATTACAATCAAATCAGGTTTTATGAATTTATTGTCCTTTGTTTTCAAACTTTCTACAGCTCTTTTCATGGATAATCTCGTGGCTTGCTTGATGTTAATCTCATCAATCACACTTTGATCCACAAAATTTACACTGTATGCCAAAGCTTGATCCAAAATCATATCCTTGAATTTAATTCTCTTTTTTTCAGAAAGCTTTTTTGAGTCAGTGACTCCGTCTATTATCTCACAATTTTTAGGCATAATAATTGCGCATGTCACAACAGGACCTGCTAATGGTCCTCGTCCAACTTCATCTACGCCACAAATTAATTCTTCCTCAAATTCGTTATAATCAATCGCAAACATCTTCTAATGAAATTCTTCCTAACTTTGTTTTTCTAAATTCATCTATAACTATTGATGAAACTTTAGAATAATCAATATTTTTTCCTTTTAACAAACAGCCACGTCTTATAGCAATATCATCCATTATTTCGATTGTTTCCTTGCTTTGTGTATCAATCGAATATCTTTTTTCTAAAATTTGTGGATCAATACTCATTAGTTTCTCGATGAGCTTGTACGCTAAGTTTTCTTCATCCAAAATTTCATCTTTGATAGCTCCAGTAAATGCCAAATTCAGGCCAATTTCATTATCTTCGAATTTTGGCCACAAAACACCTGGTGTATCCAACAATTCCATCTTGCCTTTTATTCTAATCCACTGATTAGTCCTTGTAACACCTGGAGTGTTTCCTGTTTTGGCAGATTGTCTGTTGGATAATTTGTTGATTATAGTAGATTTTCCAACATTTGGAATACCAACTATCATCATTCTAATAATTTCTGATTTTATGTTTTTGTCTTTTCTATTAGCAAGTACATCTTCTAAAATCTTTTTAGCTGTTGGCTCAATTTTATCCAAATTTTTACCGTTTTTGCTATCGATCGGAAGTGCTGTTATATTTTTCTTTGCAAAATAATTAATCCAGTTTTGTGTAATTTTAGGATCTGCCATGTCCATCTTGTTCAATAAAATCAATTGCGGCTTATCCTTTAAGATATCTTCTATAACTGGATTCATGGATGATCTTACAATTCTGCTATCCACAAGAACCAAAACTATGTCGACAAGTTTCATGTTTTCTTTTATCTTGTCAATAGCTTTTTTCATATGCCCTGGATACCAGTTTATATTATTAATGTCCATGTTATTTCCTTTCCATCTAAAAAAAGTACTGAGAAATTCTCAGCACTCAAATTAGAATTTTTGTTTTTCTTTAACTTTAGCAGCTTTACCTTCTCTGTGTCTTAAGTAGAATAATTTTGATCTTCTTACTTTACCTTCTCTAACTAATCTTACGTTAGTTACTCTTGGTGAGTTGATTAAGAAAGTTCTTTCTACTCCTACACCGTAAGCTAATCTTCTTACTGTGAAAGTTCTTCTAAGTCCAGTTCCTTGCATTTTAATTACAGTTCCTTCATAAACTTGAACTCTTTCTTTGTTACCTTCTTTGATAAGGTAGTCTACTTTTACAGTATCGCCAACATGAAAGTCGAACTTATTTTCTCTTAATTGTTCATCTTCTAATGTTTTTATAATATCCATTATGATCCTCCTTGGTTTTTTTCTTTCAGATATTTCTGATATATATCTTCTCTTTTAAGTTTAGTGTTGTTTAGTCTTGATTTTTCTCGCCACTGTTCGATTTTTTCGTGATTTCCTGATAATAAAACTTCAGGAACTTCATATCCGTTAAATACTCTGGGTCTTGTGTAGGAATCTTCCTGTAGCAATAAATTGTAGTGCGAATCTGTTTTATAACTTTCATCATTTCCCAAAACATCGTTAATCATTCGGCTTACACAATCTATAAGAACCATAGCTCCTAATTCTCCACCAGTCATCACATAATCTCCAATAGAAATCTCCTCATCACAATAATGATTGATGATTCTACTGTCGACACCTTCGTAATGGCCACAAAGAATTACTATTTCTTTTTCTTTTGAAAGTTCTATACACTTTTGTTGATTAAGAACTTTCCCTTGAGGAGACATAAACACAACTTTTGATTTGTTTTTGTTCACATCTTCCAAGCAGTCATAAATTGGTTGGCAAGTCATAAGCATCCCAGCTCCGCCACCATATATCTCATCGTCTACCTTTTTGTGTTTATTTTTAGTGTAATCCCTAATATTAACCACTTCAAGTTCAATGAGATTGTTTTGGACTGCTTTTCCTATGACGCCGTATGATTTTAAGTAATCAAAACTTTCTGGAAATAATGTGAGAATTATAAATTTCATCACATACCCTCAATTATAACTACATCGATTAATCCATTTTCTAAATCTATTTTTTTAATGAACTCTTTTACAGCAGGTATCATAAATTCTTTTTCATCATTTTTTATTACATATACATCATTACTATAAACGCTCAAAACTTCAACCAAATCTCCGATGTATTCACCATTACTATAAGCTTTCAATCCTATCAAATCGTCAATGTAAAAGCTTCCATCTTTCAATTCGTATCTGTCTTTTTCATCTATATATAAAAACTGTTTTTTGAATTCAAGAACTTCATTAATATCGTTAAATTCTTCAAAATCAATGTACAAAAAACCCTTGTACATTCTATAATTTTGAATATTGACCTTAACTTTTTTATCCCCAAGATAATAACAAATATCTTCGTCAAATCTTTCGATATTATCAGTCAACGGTCTCATTTTAAGACATCCTTTAATACCGTGAGTATTGAGCACTTCTGCTACAGCTATATATTCCATTATTGCAAAATATCTACGACAACTTTTTCGCCACTCTTAATAGCCGCTGCCTTAGTAATAGTTCTAATTGCCTTGGCAATCTTCCCTTCTTTTCCTATAATTTTCCCCAAATCTTTGGAATCTGCTTTAATTTCTATAATAACCGTATGTTTGTCTTGTCTTGATGTTACTTCAACTGCTTCTTTATTATCAACTAACGCAGTAGCAATTGTTTTAACTAATTTTTCCATGACAACTCCCAACTTGTATTATTATTTTGCTTCGTAAACTCCATTATTTTTGAATAATCTGTCTACTGTATCTGTAGGTTTTGCACCATTTTTAATCCATTGTTGAACTTTTTCGCTATCAACTTTAACAGTTTTTTCTTCAACTAATGGGTTGTAATATCCGATTTCTTCGATGAATTTACCATCACGAGGACATCTTGAATCTGCGACAACTATTCTATTAAATGGTTTCTTCTTTGCTCCCATTCTTTTCAATCTAATTTTTACTGACATAATTTACCTCCATAACTTATTATCTAAAAAAAGGCATTTTCATTTTACCTTTTTTACCAAATTTCTTTTGTAGCGCTCCCATATTTTTCATCATAACTTTCATTTCTTTGAATTGTTTCAAAAGTTTGTTAACCGCTACTTGATCTTGACCGCATCCTTTAGCAATTCTTTTTCTTCTAGATATACTAATGATATCTGGATTTTCTCTTTCTTCTTTGGTCATAGATTTTATAATAGCTTCAATCTTGTCAAATTCTTTGTTATCGAAATTCACTTGTTTAAGCATCTTACTATCCACGCCAGGAATCATTGCAAGAATATCTTGCATAGGTCCCATTTTTTTGATTTGCTGCATTTGGTCAAGAAAATCATTAAAGTCAAAACTTTGAGCTTTAATCTTTTCTTCTAATTCTTTTGCCTTCTTCTCGTCAAATTGATTTTGTGCTTTTTCGATAAGGCTAAGAACATCTCCCATACCCAAGATACGTGATGCCATTCTATCCGGATGGAACGGCTCCAAATCTCCAAGTTTTTCACCTACACCTATAAATTTAATAGGCTTATCAGCTACTTGTCTGATTGATAAAGCAGCACCACCTCTTGCATCACCGTCTAACTTAGTAAGGATAATTCCTGTAATATCCAAATCCTCGTTAAACTTAGCTGCAACATTCACTGCATCTTGTCCAGTCATCGCATCTACAACTAACAAAATATCTGAAGGATTCACTTCTTGTTTAATATTTTTCAGCTCATCCATTAAAGTATCGTCAATATGAAGACGACCGGCAGTATCTATAATTACATAATCAATGTTTTTTTTCTTAGCTTCTTCGATTGCTTTTTTTGAAATTTCAACGGGATTTGTTTGTCCCATTTCAAATACTTCTACCCCAACTTTTCCACCAACAACTTGAAGTTGTTTAATGGCAGCAGGTCTGTAAATATCACACGCTACAAGTAAGACGCTTTTATTTTTGTTTTTCAAATTCAATGCAAGTTTTCCGGCATGAGTTGTTTTACCTGCCCCTTGCAAACCACAAAGCATAATTACTGTAGGTTTCATTGGTGAAACGTTAAGTTTTTCTTCCTTTTCACCCATCATTTTAGTTAATTCTTCATTAACTATTTTAATAACTTGTTGACCTGGAGTAAGACTTTCCAAAACAGAAGAATCGATAGCACGTTCTTTTACTTGAGATATAAAGTCTTTTACAACTTTATAGTTAACGTCCGCTTCCAATAAAGCAAGTTTAACTTCTCTCATTGCAACATCTATATCTTTTTCTGTTAGCTTTCCTCTGTTGGTCAATTTTGACAAGGCATTTTGTAATTTATCGGACAAATTTTCAAATATCATTTTCCACATCCTCTAAATCATTTAAGAAATCTTCTATATCTATAATGATATTTTCAATTTCTTTGCTTTTGATTTCTGGTGACAAAGAGAAAAGATCATTTCTGATTTTTCTAAGAAATTGATGACTCTTTTTTGATTTTTCAATTAAGCCAAGTTTTTGTTCGTATTCATAAAGCTTATTTTCAGCTCTTTTCAAACTATCACTTACAGCTTGTTTTGAAATATCACAAATTTGAGCAATTTCATTTAATGACAAATCCTCATTGTAGTATTTGTCAATTACATCGTATTCTCTTTTCGTAAGCAATTTACCATAATAATCAAACATCATGGTAATATTTAATAATTTTTCCATTCAATCACCGTCAACCTTTTTACTTGACTTGTATATTATATAAACTTAAAATCCATTTGTCAAGCATTTTAATCAAAAAAGAAGTGCTTTTTTGCACTTCTAATTTGTTTTTCATTAATAAAATTCTTTTTTCAAACTTCTACTGAATAATTTGTCGATTTCTTCTTCGCATTTTGAATTTTCGTACAAAACTTTGTACACTGCATTGTTAATCGGTAAATCCAAATTCATTTTATCTGCTTGTAATTTAATAGCTTTTACAGTGTAGTATCCTTCAGCTAATTTGTCGTATTTTTCTGATTTTGCATACATTTCACCGAACATTCTGTTGTGAGAATATTGCGAAAACACTGTAGCCTCATAATCTCCCAAGTGACAAAGTCCGTACGCGCTGAGCTCTTTACCTCCCGAAGCTTTAATAAACCTTGCGACTTCTCTACAACCTCTGCTCATTAAAGCTCCCTTCAAAGAACTTATTTTCATTCCATCCAACATTCCTGCAGCAATTCCAATTACGTTTTTGTAAGCTGCGCCTATTTCATTTCCAATCAAATCTTGGCCATAATAAAACCTAATCAAATCTGAACTGTAATTTTCAATCAACAATTCTTTCACATCTTCATCTTCCGAATCAATTACCATACAATTTGGAACATTGCGGTAAAATTCTTGTGGATGACCTGGGCCAATCCAAGCTGCAACTTTGTTAGATCCATCCATAATTTCTTTGCAGACTTCTGATAATCTTTTTCCAGTCGAAATCTCAATTCCCTTCATATTAGTAACGATAATTTTATCCTTAATTCCAATAGACTTAAGTTCTTCACACACATTTCTAAAACCTTGTGCATTTATACTAACATGAATAACATCACATTCTTTTGCTCTTGTAATATCATCAGTTAATTCTAAATCATCTTGCAAAGTTATGATACCATTCGTACGACTTTTCTTAAAATTTTCGAAATCTTCAGTTCCATTCAAACCATACAACAAAACTTCATGACCAATTTTTTTCAAATACCAAGCGATGAAACTTCCCCATCTGCCAGGCCCTATAACCATAATTTTCATTATATACCTCTTTATTTCTTTTTGTTAGATTTCTTATTATTTTCTTTATTAATAGCTCTCATTCTAATCATATTCATCCACAAAAGTGTGTTGTAAATTACAAATATAAGATATGTTAAGAACACATATACCTTATTAGGATGGTAATAAATCAACATAAAACCTATTAACAAAACGATAAAACTTCCGTATTCAAATTTTGTTCTTTTTCTTTCAAGACTTTTTGGTAAAATCATTTTATTTTGCGACGCATAAACTGCCCACGCAAGTAAAATTAACAACGATATTATGTTGTGGCCTCTAAGCAAAGTAGATACGAAAACTACCATCAAAACATTTGATATCGCTAATATAACATTGTCTGCATTTTTAGTATTATTTTTCATCATATCACCTAGATAAATTATAACATATTACCAAATTTAAAATAATGTAAAACTTTTAGTTAGTAATAAAATAGTAATAAAAAATCCTGTTATCAAATACTTGATAACAAGATTTTGTCAACATAAATTTATTTCTTTGCTTTTTGTTCCTTGTCTTCTAGTTTCTTTTTTTCGATGTAAGCTTGTTGTTTTTGTTTAATCAAATACTCTGCTGCAATTCCTGGCATTGTCATTGCTATTGGATCAAGGATTTCCTTTAATTCATCTTCTGTTAAGATTTTTTCGTCCAATACGATATTTCTAACAGTAATTCCTGTACTCAATGCACGTTTTGCGATTTCAGCAGATTTTTTGTATCCGATATGAGGAACAAGTGCTGTAACTATTCCTACAGATTTTTCGACGTCGTTTGAAAGTTTTTGTCTGTTTGGTTTGATACCAATTATGCAGTTTTCTCTGAAAGTTTTCACTGCATTAGTCAATATAGATATAGATTCAAATAAACTATCAAACAAAACCGGTTCGAATGCGTTAAGTTCCAATTGTCCGTGTTCTGCACACATTGTAATTGTATTATCGTTACCAATAATCCTGAATACAACTTGGTTAACAACTTCTGGAATTACAGGATTTACTTTTCCCGGCATAATTGATGAACCATTTTGTCTTGCTGGGAGCTCAATATCTCCTACCATTGTTTTTGGTCCTGAACTCATTAATCTCAAATCACTTGCCATTTTTGACAAACTTACGGCTGTTGATTTTACTGCTGAAGATATTTCTACAAGACCATCAAGGTTATTAGTTCCATCTATTAAATCTTCTGCTTGATGCAAATCAAATCCTGTTAATTCTGCTAGAATAGGAACTATATTTGTGAAGTAAACTTTGTCTACATTTACTCCTGTACCAATCGCTGTTGCTCCCATATTTATAGATTCAATTTGATCTGATGACCTTCTAATTCTTTTGATATCTCTTTTGATTACTGAATAATACGCGTGGAATTCTTGTCCCAATCTAATTGGAACTGCATCTTGAAGTTGGGTACGTCCCATTTTAAGTACATCATCAAATTCCACAGATTTATTTAACAAAGAAATCTCTAATTGCTTTAATTCATTTAAAGCTTTTATTAGTAGTCTTAAAGTTGCAATCTTGCCCGCAGTTGGGAAAACATCGTTTGTTGATTGACTCATATTAACATGATCGTTTGGATGAACATATTCATAAGTTCCCAATCCGCCGCCAAGTTTTTCATTGGCAATGTTTGCAATAACTTCATTGGCATTCATGTTAGCAGTTGTACCAGCTCCACCCTGAATTGGATCAGTCAAAAATTGATCGTGATATTCTCCTTGAAGAATTTTGTCGCATGCGTAAACGATTGCGTTTTTGACATCCTCCCTCATGATTCCTGCTCTGTGATTTGCTATAGCACAAGCTTTTTTAACTATTGTCAATCCATAAATTAATTCTTCATGTAAAGTTCTTCCTGTTATTGGGAAATTTTCCATTCCTCTTAAAGATTGCACACCGTAATATGCATCTTTTGGAACTTGCTTTTCACCAACACTATCAGACTCTAATCTGTAATCCATATTAACCCCCAAAAAACGTTTATTTATTACATTACAAATTGATATTAACACTTTTAAAATCCATTGTCAAAAATTTATAAAAATTGATTTTAAAAATAAAAATCAGCCAATATTTCAAAGTCTGAAAAACTTTTTATCGACTGATAATAAATTTATTTTTTAATTTTATAATCCCAATTCATCTTGTCTCTTACGAAGTTTTGTAATTATATGATCTTCATCTAAATTTACCATGTCGTAAGTAATCAAAGTGTCTTTTGCTATATCTACTTTTGCAGTTGTTTTTTCTGTTATGATTGGCATTGGTAACAAATTATTCTCCATTTGGTGTTTGTGAGATGTAATTTTACCAAAGCAATCGTGTCCACCAATACCTTCGATTGTTTGACCTTTTTTGATGTCTCTTTTTGCAACTGTAATTGTATCGGAAACTTGTCCGTATTTTGGATAAATTGTCGGTTCTTTCTCTACAATTGCATCGTAAATTGTAAGAGGAGTTTCCAAACTTGTCAAATGATATGGTCTGTACAAAGTATAGTTAGGTCCTTTACCCATTGACAAATATTCCATCAAATCGTGAACTTCGTTAGTATCGTGAGTTACAATTGCAAAAACTCCAGGCGCAACCCCAAATGCAAAATCAACTATATTGTAATTATTTAAAATTCCGCCTTGTTCTTTTAATTTAAATTCATCTGCGATATCGTGAATATTTGTTGTAATTCCATGGCAACCCAAAACATCCGGAGTAAATCCCAACGCATTTGCAACAGCTGTAAGTTCAATCATTGTGTTAGTTCCATCTACAAATGATGTCAACATTTTTGGAACTAATCCTTTTGATAAAGCTTCTTCTCTAAGAATATCTTCATTTGTGTAATTATCTAACGGATTATTTTTCCCTTTTCCAACAGCTAATAGTTTAAAACCTAATCCAAGAGCAAAATCAGATAATTGAATTATTGCACCCGGTTCATCTCCTGCAGATCCTGTGTACACAACGCCTTTTTTCTTTGCCATTTCATTTAATATTGGTCCAACGACTGCATCACATTCTACATTTAATAAAATTGTATGCTTTTCATTCTCAATACTTTCGACTGCAAGTTGTGTTCCAAACGGTGGATTTCCAGTAGCATCAATAACTCCATCAATCATATCCAATTTGTAACTCAAAGCGTAATCATCACTAACTACAAATGAATTGTTCGTTACAGCATTTTCTGCAACCTTCAAATCGGTTGTTTTGATAATATCCACATCTTTTACACCTGCTTTTCTCAAAGCATTCACGCACTTGTCGACGTGTCTGTCTATAATAACAGAAGGTCTCATTCCTTTGATTCTACTCAACTGACTCACAAGACCCGATCCCATTTTGCCACAACCAACCAAACCTACTCTAACTTTTTGACCGTGGTTATCTAAGTCAACAAGTTTTCTTTGCATTTTATTCATTTAGTTCTCCTTTTTAATTATAGACATCGCACAAGAATATGCAGACGAAAAAGCCCATTGAAGATTGTATCCGCCACAATCTCCGTCGACATCCATAATTTCACCAATAATATACAGATTTTTAATTTTTTTTGATTCCATAGTAGAAGGATTGATTTCATCTGTGTCGACTCCTCCGCAAGTTATCTGACCAGAATCTTCGTCCTTGTATCCACTAACACTAAATTCCAAATTTTTAAGAGTGTGTGCTAATTTGTAGATTTCTTCCTTACTAAGTTCACACACATTAATATCGTATTCGATATTCGCTTGATTCAAAACTTCTTCAATCAAATTATCGTTAATCAAACCGACCAACAACTCATTTATTTTCTTATAATAATTTAAAGATATTATGTAGATTAAATGCTCATACAATTTATTTTCATCCAAATCTACAGTGTCAATTCTTATTTTGACATCTAATCCCTTGTTTTTAGCTCTGATTGATTCTCCTGATAATTGCAAAATAGTTGGCCCACTAATTCCATAATCAGTAAACAACACATCGTGATAAAATTCAAAAACTTCTTTTCCGTCTACTACTAACTTTGCATTAGCCTTGAATTTGGTGCCGCTCATTTTCTTGAAACCATCTCCATTAAGCCTCAATTGCACAATTCCTGGATGAGTTTTCACGATATTGTGTCCAAATTTTTTCATAAGAATGTATCCATTTCCGTCAGAGCCACTTTTCTTGTAAGCTTTGGAACCACAAGCAACGACTAAATAATCAAACTTGTAAATCGAATCATTGGATTTTACTTCAAAAACATCGCCGTCTTTTCTTACATCATCAACAAAACTATCGTAGATGAATTCTACCTCCAAATGATTTGCCAAGCACATCATTTGCTTTACTATTGATGAAGCTTGCAAACTTTTTGGGAAAATCTTGCCATTTTCAAGCTCGACCTCAGGAATTCCCATATCATTGAAAAATTCTATAACATCGTAATTATCGAACTTTTTAATAGCACTTATTGTGAATTTTGGATTTTCGCCATGATAATTCTTGTAAGATACATTTCTGTTAGTAAAATTGCACCTACCATTACCAGTTGCATAAATTTTCTTCAAAGCATTGGTGTTTCTTTCAATAACAGTCGTGTCTATGTAATTTTGTTTTAAAATTAATGCCGCAAAAACCCCACTAGCTCCTGCTCCAATAATTCCTACTCTCATATTCCCCTCAATTCCCTAAATCGTAATAAATTTGTAACTTATTAAGTTTAATTCTATGATATTATAATAATAAGAATAAATGGTTGTTCATCCTCCTAATATGAACTTGCCAATGTTATTTAAGTAGCAAATCTATCCCAAAGATTTGCTACTTTTTTTATTACGATATTTATTCTATCACAAATTATGGGAATTTTTAAAAATGACGATTAATTGTAATAATTTTTGATTTTGACAAACAAAAAGCTCTCACAAATGTGAGAGCAAAATTTCTATTGTTCGAAATTTTATTGAAATTTTTCATCCAAGAATTTTATAATATCCATTGATTCATACATTGGTTTGCCATCAATAAAAAGACAAGGTACTTGGTCTTGTCCACCTTTTTCGATAAGGTATTTTTCATTAGCTTCATCAGCTTTGATGTCTACTAATTCAACATCCTTAATTCCTTTTTTTTCTATAAATCTTAAAACTTTCTTGCAGAATGGGCAAGTTTCCATGTAATACAATTTTAAATCCATAATAATCTCCTTTTCGTCTAACTCTTTGATACAATATATATACCCGAATGAAAAATATATAAACATGAACAAAAGGAGTTTTTATGATAACATATAAAATAGATGTATACATACCAGAAGATTACATAGATTTGTTAATAAAAAAACTAGGTGATGAAAAAATTATAACCATAGGAAATTACGATTATTGTTATACTACATCGAAAGTAAAAGGTCATTTTATGCCCAATGATTTAGCAAATAATTTTTCTGGCGAAAAAAATATTATCAACGAAGTTGACGAAATCAAATTAGAATTTCGCACGACAGAAAATAATATCAAAAAATGTATACAAATTATCGAAGATATTCATCCGTATGAAGAATGCGTGTATGATATTTTCGAAATAAAAAATTTTTAATAATAATAGGAGATACAATGGGAAAAATTAAAACTATTTGTGGAATTTGTCCAGGTCAATGCCATGTAGAATGCGACATGGACACTAGAAGGATAAAATCCATCAAAAAATCTGACGAAAAACCTTCCGCTCTTTGTTTGAGAGGATTGTATTCAGACGAAATCCTAAACTCAGAAGACAGATTGACTGATCCGTTGATCCGAACTGGTGAAAAAGGAACACTAGAATTCAAAAAAGCTTCATGGGATGAAGCGATGGAACTTATTAAAGAAAAATGTTCTAAAATAATTGAAGACTACGGCGCAAAATCAATCGCAAGTCATTTTGGTAGAGGTGCATTTGACACAACTACGAACGATTTTATTTCAATTCAAATGCCTAACGCTGATAACGGAGGATTCTTGTCTCCAATTGGAAGTCCGAACAACGGATCAGTTGGCTCATTATGTTTTGTATCGTTTGGCATATTTGCTCCTCAAACAGTTTTTGGATTAAGTGCACCCAATCTAGTTTGCGATTTGCAAAACACTGAAATGCTTTGTGTGTGGGGTGCCAATCCTAAAACAGATTCCCCTCCATTTTTCTACAATAATATGGTAAAAAGAAAAAATGAAGGAATGAAAATCATAGCCGTTGGCCATTATAATTCAGATATTATCGAATATGCTGATTACAAATACATCGTCAATAGCGGAACTGATATGGTACTAATCCTCGGAATACTAAATTACTTAAAAGATAAACTTGACCAAAATTTTATCGAAAAATACACTTACGGATACGATGAGTTCAAGGAATATTTTACACAATTTGATTTGGAAAAAACATCAGAAATCACAGGACTTGAAGTTGATAAGATAAAAGAGTTGGCAAATTTACTCTTTGACAACACAGTTGCTCTTAAATCATACACAGGACTCGAATATTCACACTGCGGAGTTCAAACAATACGTTCATTGTATATTTTATGGAGCTTATTGGGAAACTTAGATGTCAAGGGCGGACTTTTGATTAATAAGAACAAGCCAATTAAGAGGGTACAAAACCCACCAAACAACGCACAAAATATCGAAAAAATCGGTTCAAAAGAATTCCCTCTTTTTGATAAATTAATCGGTCAACCACAATTTACGAAACTTCCGCAAGCAATATTAGAATCCGATCCTTATCCAATAAAAGGTCTAATTAATTTGGGTTCATGTATGTCTGTAAATTATCCAAACAGTCAACTTTTCAGAAAGGTATTAAAAAGCTTGGATTTCTTTGTAACTTGTGACAGATTTATGACAGAAGATGCATACTTTGCAGATGTCATCCTCCCTGCTACAACTTATTACGAAGAAGACCGCTACGCAATATATCCCGACCACATCGAAATCAAAGAAAAATTAGTCGAACCTTTGGGCAATTCTCTTCCAAATATTTTTATTTTGAAAAAAATTGCAGATGCATTAGGATTTGGTGAATATTATCCAGAAAATTTCGATGAATTATTAGATAAATCTTTTTATCACACACCAGAAATTTTAAAAGAATTGAAAGAAAATGGTGTATATCATTTTGACAAAAAACCTGAAGTGTCTTATGAAAAATACGATTCATTTAATACAGAAACTGGCAAGATAGAAATTCATTCAAAACTTTTAGAAAAGTATGGATTCTCACCTATTCCTGTTTATGACGACGGATTTGAAAATGAGCACGAAAAATCAGAAAAATTATCCAAATATCCATTTACTATGAACACAGGTGCAAGAATTCATACGACATTTAGAACACAACACTTAAATATCAATGGATTATTGAAACACCAAGAATATCCGCAAGTTATAATGAATGAAGATGATGCGAAAGAATTGGGAATTGAAAATATGGATTTAGTTGAAGTCTACAACGATAGATCAAGTGTAATCCTCCAAGCAGTTACTAATAATATGTCAAATCGTCACGATTTGGAAATAAATGTCGGCGGTGGTTCATTCAGCCAAGATGACAATTGGAAAGATGCGAATATTAATATGTTAATCGACAACGAAATCTTTGATCCAATTTCAGGATTCCCAGTATTCAAAAGACAATACTGTAATATTAGAAAAGTTAAATAAAAGAAAAAACCTTCTGAGGCTTGAATTTAAGCTACAGAAGGTATTTTTTTAGAAAAATTTTAAACAAACAAATGCTGTTAGAACTGCTAATATAATTGTTAGTCCAACATTTTCTTTCAAATAAGCTATAATAATAGCTACGATTGAAGCTACAATTGTAGGAATTAACATTTCACTTGAAGCTGTCAAAATTCCTCTTATAACCATAATACTTAATGATGTATATGGTATTATGTTTAAAAATTCGGCGGTTTGTCTAGAAAGTTGTTTTCCTTTTAAATATTTAAGAGGTATTATCTTAGGAACAGCTGTAACTAAGCTACATAATAAAATTAAAATTATATTATACATTTTGACCTCTTTTCATAATTACTTTCAATCCGATGTATGATGATAATAAAATTGCTAAGATTATATCCCATCCAGATGGTATAAATTTCAAATAAAAAATAATTGCATAAGTTACAACGCCTATCAAACTAACTACCAAACCATTAGAACTTTTCTTAATAGATGGTACTACAAGTGCGATAAACATCGCAGTAAGTCCGACTTCTAATGATGTTTGGACTGATTTTGGCATTAATTGTCCTATCAAATATCCAACCGGCGTAAATATTCCCCAAGCCAAATAAGGTCCTAATTCTACGGCCAACGCAAATTCTGTGTTGAGCTTTTCTTTATTAAAACTCATTACCGAAAATGCTTCATCCGTCAACATAAATCCTATTACAGGAAGTGCTTTCGGATTTATTTTTTGTGTATGAATCCCCAAAGAAGTCGACATTATGAACAATCTTAAATTTAATAAAAATACCGACAACACGATGGAAAACATACCTACTCCAGCACCCAATAATTCAACTGCCATGAATTGTGCTGCTCCAGAATAGAAAACAAAAGAAAACAAAGTCGAATCCAACATGCTAATGTTTTGACCTTTGCACAACAAACCAAAAGCCATCGCTATAGGAATATATCCCAACATAATTGGAGACGAAAATTTGATTGCTTCTTTAATTCTATTTGAATCCATTAAATTTTCCTCCATTCCATTTTTATTACAAACATTTAAACGTAAGAAATCATAATCTACAAGAATTGCAGATTATGATTATTTTATTTCTCTTCTATCCAAAATAGCCTTATACAAGCTCATTTCGTCATAATATTCCAAATTAGCTCCCAATGGTACTCCCATCGCAATTCTGGAAACTTTTACGTTATATTCTTCATTTTTAAGAACTTCTATTATGAAGTTAGTTGTTAAATCTCCATTAGTTGTTGGTGATAATGCTAGGATAACTTCCTTTACATAATCTTTTTTGCATCTCAAAAACAAATTTTCCAAATTCAAATCCTGCGGAGCAATATTATCTCTTGGAGATAATAATCCTCCTAAGACGTGATATTTCCCATTGTATTCGCCAGTTTTTTCAATTGATATTACATTCATTGAATCTTCAACTACAGTTATGACACTGTTATCTCTTTTTTGGTCGGAACAAATATCACACAATTTTTTATCAGTAAGATTTCCACAATTAGCACATGGTCTAATATTAGTCTTCACATTTACGATACTTTCTACAAGCTCATCGACTTTCTTAGGATCCATATCTATAATTCTATAAGCTAATCTTTTCGCACTTTTTCTGCCAATAGTTGGCAAATTGGACAAGTTTTTAATCAATTCGTCCATTGCTTTAGGGTATAGTGACAAAATTATCCCCCCTTATTTAGAATCCTGGAATATTAATTCCTCCAGTGATTTTACCAAGTTCAGACTCACTCATGTCCAATACTTTTTTGATAGCGTCATTAACAGCTACCATAACCATATCTTGAAGCATTTCAACATCGCCATCTTTTACCAAATCTTCATCTATTTTAATAGAAACTATTTCTTTTTTTCCGTTTGCTACAACTTCAATAGCTCCGCCACCACTAGTTGCAGTAACTTCAGTTTCTTCTAATCTTTTTTGAGTTTCTTCCATTTGTCTTTGCATTTTTTGCATTTGTTTCATCATGTTACCCATGTTTCCCATACCAGGCATTCCGCCTCTAAATTTATTTCCCATAATTCCTCCTATTTTTCGATTATTTGGAAATTATTTCCAAACAAATTTTGTAATTTTTTAACATTTTCATTTGCTTTTTTCTCTGCTTCATCATCAATTTGTAAATCTAAAACCTTGAAATCATAATGGGGTTTTAGTAATTGTTCGATAACTTTTTTGTGAGGAAGCAAAGTGTACATATACAACTGGTTAGTTTTCAAAATCAACTTATCATTATCCAAACTAGCTTTAATATCATTAGCTAATTCTTTTGGAATTTTGTCGAAGTCTCTTAAAACTTCTCTTAATTTTACAAATGAATCCTCATTTTCGACAATTTCGTCTTCATCCGTGTCGTCGATTTTTTCATCAGTCTTTATTATATCATTTTTATTGGATAATTCATCTGATTTTTCTGCTTTTTCTGAAGATTTTTGTGAAATTTCTATGTTTTTATCGATTTTTTCATCAAATTCGACTAATTTTTGTGAAGAATTGATTTTTATCCCATTTTGTTCAATATTTTTGAGCTTATCTTCCAAAGTATTCACTCTTGCAATCAAATCATCGTAATCAATGTAATCTATTAGGCGCATTACCAAAATTTCAAGAAGAGCTTTTTGATTGTCTGCCTGTTTAAGTTTTTTCTGATGCTCTATTATAATCGACATACTTTCGACTATTTGCCTATTCGTAATCAATTCAGATTGCGCATTATACTCATCATTGTATTGAGTGTTGTTCTGTCTGATGTTGTCAAGGCCATTTTTTGATAGCAACAAGTTTCTAAAATGATTTAACAATTCATCCATAACATTTTCTACAGGCTTGTTGTGTGATATTGTATACAAATTATCCAAAACTTCTGTTGCATCTTTTTTTATGATGCTATTTACAAGCTTGAAAATTCCTGTATTGTCGACAATACCAAGTATATCATTTATATCTTGTTTTGTAATATTTTCTTTTTCAATGCTTAAGACTTGATCTAAAATAGATAATGCATCTCTCATTGCACCATCAGCTTTGTTTGCAATAAGTTCAATCGCATCATCGTCCATTTTTCTGTTCAAATCGTTCAGAATATATTTGATATTGTCTGAAATATCCTTAGCATTAATCATCTTGAACTCATAGCGTTGACATCTTGATAAAATTGTTTGAGGAATTTTATCGATTTCTGTCGTAGCTAATATGAACACCAAATGTTTTGGTGGCTCTTCCATGATTTTAAGTAAAGCGTTAAATCCTTCATTAGTAATCATGTGTGCTTCGTCTATAATATAAACTTTGTACTTTAATTTTGTAGGTGGATAAATTACTTTATCTCGCAGTTCTCTAATATCGTCAATTCTTCTGTTACTAGCAGCATCCATTTCTACGATATCTAATGTGGATTCTTCCAAAGAACTCATACAATTCTCACATTTATTGCAAGGATTTCCATCTTGTAAATTCAAACAGTTGATAGCTCTTGCAAAGATTTTCGCACAACTAGTTTTACCTGTTCCTCTTGAACCAGAAAAAATATACGCGTGAGAAATATTTTTCGTTTCGATTTGATTTTTTAAAATATCAGTTATATGTTTTTGACCGTAAACTTTATCAAAAGTATCTGGTCTATATTTTCTGTAAATAGCTTGCATAAATACCTCGTTTCATTTTTCAAACTACGAGTAATTTTTTGAAATTTTTCATTCAAAAATATCCTAAATCTTTTAATATTATATCATATTTGATATTTCTTGAATTCATAGTAAAATAGTATTAGAAATTTTATTTTTAAAATTTTTGAAGGGGGATTTAATGATGAAAAATATTGACCCATTTTTATTGACAATGTTAGGGTTAATAGTTCCTGGTCTTCTAACCGGAGTAGGAGCAATCCCTGTTTTTTTCACAAGAAATGTAAGTCAAGGTAAGTTAGATGTATTTTTAGGGGCAGCTGCAGGCGTCATGCTTTCTGCAACTTGTTTTTCGTTAATTTTACCTAGTATTGAAGAAAACGGTGGAGGCTTTAGAGGAGTTATAATCTCTTCACTAGGAATTTTAGCGGGAGCTGTGTTTTTGGATATAATCGATAAATACTCTCCGCATGAGCATTTATTAGACAAAAGAGTTGAAGGAAATCCTTCAGATTCTTTGAAAAAAATATGGTTGTTTGTAATTGCGATTACAATTCACAATTTCCCAGAAGGTATGGCAACTGGAGTTGGCTTTGGTGGAGATTCAGTGGCAAACGGGCTTCCAATCGCAATAGGAATTGGTCTACAAAATATGCCTGAAGGTTTGGCTGTAGCTTTGTCTTTGGTTAGAGAAAATTACACAGTCAAAAAAGCATTCTTAATTGCATTATTTACAGGATTAGTAGAACCAATCGGTGCATTTTTGGGTTACGGACTTGTAACTTGGTTCTCACCTATTTTAGGATTTATTTTGGCTTTTGCCGGAGGCGCAATGCTTTTTGTCATTAGCGACGAAATTATTCCTGAAACTCACAGCAACGGATATGAACGCCAAGCAACTTACGGAATTGTAATTGGATTTATTATAATGATGATTTTGGATGTTGCTCTTGGCTAAATAAAAAAGCGGCTACTAGTTAAAGTAGTCGCTAATTTTTTTGATTATAACGCTTGAATAGCTGCCATAGTTACATAGTTGTATGGTTGGTTGTAATGTGGCAAGAAGAATATATCAGTTAGGGCTAGTTTGTCGATTGTAACGTGTTCTTGAATTGCCAAGCTGAACATGTGAATCATCATTGAAATATCATATTCACTCATTATTTGGCAACCTTTTATTTCGCGTGAATTTTTGTCGTAAACAATTCTGATAGTAACTTCTTTGTTGTTTTCTTCCATAAATGGTGGCTTTTGTAAATCTGTGAAATCAGTGTATTCAACTTCCATTCCCAATTTTTCAGCATTTCTAACTGTCAAACCTGTTGATACCATGCACAAATCGTAAATCTTAATTCCGTTTGAACCTTGAACACCATTTGATTCTAATTTTGTTCCACAAACATTGTGACCAGCTACTATACCACTTCTTACAGCGTTTGTAGCTAATGCAACGTATTCAAATTTTTCTGTTGCGTTGTTGAAAATAACTGTTGAATCTCCAACTGCAAATACATTTTCATCAGAAGTTTGTTGATGTTTGTCAGTGATTATTGCTTTTTTATCGTTTAATTTCAAATGATCTTTTGCAAGTGAACTGTTTGGTTTGAAACCAATTGACATTATTACCATGTCACAATCATATTCACCTTTATCAGTTATAACCTTATTTACTTTTCCATCAGTTCCTTCTAATTTTACAACTTCTTCATTAAATACTAAATTTACACCGTGATCTCTTAGGTTATCTTCCATTTTTTTACAGAATTTATCATCATAATAGCCTCTTAACACTGTATCACCATGTTCAATTAATGTAGATTCTTTTCCTAATCTCTTGAAAGCTTCTGCAAGTTCTGTTCCTATGTAGCCAGCTCCTACTACTACAACTTTTTTAATTTCTTCGTGATTTATCTTTTCTATGACTGATTGTGCATCTTGAAAAATTTTAACTTTTTGAACATTTTCCAAATCCATTCCTTCGATGTCTGGTAAAATTGGTTGAGATCCTGTAGCTAACACCAATTTGTCGTAAGATTCTTGAATTTCTTTTCCGTCTTTGTCCTTTGCATAAACAATTTTTTTGTCGTAGTCAATGTTGTCTACTTTTGTTTCCATGTGAACTGTAGCACCTTTTTGTTCGAAAACTTCTTTGCTACAATAAAATAATTTTTCTGGACCTTTAATTTGTTTTCCAATCCACAATGCCATTCCACAACCTAAGAAAGAAATATTGGAGTTTTGATCAAAAATTACTAATTCTTCATCTTTGTAATTATCCAATATTGTGTTCGCACAAGCTGTACCTGCATGGTTAGCTCCAATTAAAACTATTTTACTCATTATGTTTCCTCCTTTTTTTATTTCCTACTAATATTGTAGGATTAATAAGTAAAAAAATATTTGTTTGTTATTTAACAAATCTTTACGCTTAAAATTATATCAAATTTGTAATCATTTTTCAATAGGCAAACTATTTCTTTTTTTCAAAGTTCATATATAATAGTATTATGGAGGTAGAAAATTGAACAATTTAAAATACTTGAAATTACTTGCAAAAGAATTTCCTACGATTGAACAAGCAGCCAACAAAATAATCAGTTTGACTTCTCTGTCAGTTTTGCCAAAAGGCACAGAGTACTTCTTATCTGATTTACATGGACAATACGATAGTTTCAATAGAATCATTAAAAGTGCTTCTGGTAATACCAGAATTAAAATTGACCTTGAATTCAAAGACAAATTATCTGAATCAAGAAAAAATCAGTTGGCCAATCTAATTTACGATCCTAAAACAATTATCAATATTACAAAGGAAAACGATGAATATACAGAAACATGGATTAGAGATACTATTTTTTATCTGATAAGAATAGCAAAAAGAGTTGCCAGTAAATATTCCAGACAAAAAGTTCGAAATCAAACTCCTTTTTACTACAGAGATTTGATAGATGAAATGCTCAACATTCAATACGAATCTTTGAACAAGAAAGAATATTTTAATCAACTTTTAGATAGCATCATAAAAATAGAAGTTAGCGAAGATTTTATAATAACTTTGTGCGAATTAATTCAAGATTTGAACATTGACTGGCTGCACATTGTCGGTGATATTTTTGACAGAGGAAAAAGGCCGGACATTATTATGGATACTCTTATTGCTAAAAAAGATGTGGATATTCAATATGGTAACCACGATGTTACATGGATTGGAGCTTTTCTTGGTAGTTATGTGAATGCGTGTAACGTAGTTAGAAATGCAATAAGTTACAATAATTTCCAATCTTTGGAAGATGGTTACGGAATTAATTTGAGATTATTGTCGACATTGGCAGATGAATCATATTACGATGATCCATGTGAAAGATTCAAAGTTAGAATCTTAGATGATAATAAACACTCAGAAACTGATTTGCTTCACGCAGCAAGAATGCACAAGGCTATTTCTATAATTCAATTCAAATTAGAAAACCAACTTTTTAAGAGAAATCCAGAATTTGAACAATTAGACAGATTATATCTTGAACGAATTGATTTTAAAAATGGAATTTACAAGGATGCAAATGGCAAGCCTCATGCACTCTTGGATATTAAATTCCCAACAATTGATTCTGAAAATCCTCTCGAATTAACACCAAGTGAACAAGAAGTTATCGAATGCATTTCAAAATCATTCAGAACAAGTCACAGATTAAAAGAGCACATGGACTTTTTGTTCTCATATGGTTCAGTGTACAAAATCGCAAACAGCAATTTGCTTTTCCATGGATGTATCCCTATGAATAAGGATGGAAGTTTCGAAGAATTCACATATCAATCCAATACCTACAGTGGCAAATCTCTTTTGGATTTCTTCGAAGGAATTATAAATTCAGCGAAAAACATGGATGATAATGACCCAGACAGACAAACAGCATTGGACTTTTTCTGGTATATGTGGTGTGGCCCAAAATCTCCTATGTTTGGAAAAAGTAAAATATCAACATTTGAAAACTTCTTCATTACTGACAAAGATGTTAGAAAAGAAGTAAGTAATCCTTATTTTAATTTAAGTAAGATGGAAAAATATGCCGACAAAATATTTGAAGAATTCAATATGAATCCTGAAACTTCTCACATAATTAATGGACACGTTCCTGTTAAAAGCATCAATGGAGAAAAACCAGTATCAGCTAATGGCAAAACTTATGTAATAGATGGTGGAATTTCAGAAGCTTACCAAAAGAAAACAGGTATTGCTGGCTATACGTTGACATTTAACTCGCATCACCTAGCAATAGCAAAACACAAGAATTTCAAAGTGATGGAATCAGTTCACGGCGCATACACTCCAGAAGTTACAATAACAGAAGAATTTCCAAAAAGAATGCTTATAAAAGATACAGACGAAGGAGAAGAAATCCTAGAACTTATCGAAGATTTGGAAAGTTTAATTGAAGCGTACAGAAGTGGTACAATTCAGCAAAATTCAAACTAATACCCATTAAAAAAACTAATCTTGGAAAATCCAAGATTAGTTTTTCTTATAATACACCGAATTTATTAAATGGAAAATATCTCAAAAAAGCTCTACCAACTATCGCCTTTTTCTTTATCGGTCCGAATATTCTGCTATCATTTGATTCTCGAGGGAGTCTGTTATCCCCCAATACAAAATACTCATCTTCTCCTAATTCCCATTTTGTTTCATTTCCTGAAACAAGAGTCGTTTGACTACTTGTATAATTTTCATTCAATTGTTCATTATTAACATATACTTTATTGTTTTTTAATTCAACAGTATCTCCCGGTAATGCTACAATTCTTTTGATGTAATCACGACCAGATTTATCCGGTGCGTGAAGTTCTATAATGTTACCTCGTTTTAATTTGTTCTTAAAAATCCCCATTCTGTTGACGAAAATTCGATCTCCATTCTCAATTGTAGGATTCATGCTATTTCCTTCAACATGAGTTGTACTAATTACAAAATTTCTAAGCAATAATGCCAACACAATGGCAATTCCTATTACAAATAACCACTCAAAAAAAGATTTTGCTTTTTCTGTCATATTTACAATTCCCTTTCTAATATTTACTAATTTGATTATAATACTAATCAGTAAATGTGTAAAGGTTGCTAATTTATTATCGTATTATAAATTATTTGTAAAAATTATGAATTAAAGACGTCTCTGTCTAATTCTCCCTCGCTTGCTGCAACTATAACTGCTGAAGAACCTGCTGCTGTAACATTTGTAGCTGTTCTACCCATATCTGCAAGCATTGATATAGGGCTCATCAATACAACCATTTCAACAGGAAGACCCATTGCTGCGAATACTGCTGTAGTAGTAATTGTTGCAGTTCCTGGAACTCCAACTGTACCCAATGATACTGCCAACGCTACTAATATTAGCATTACGTATTGTCCGAATGAGTAGTGAATTCCCATAACATTAATTGTCAAAATCGCAGATAACACAGGCCAAAATCCTGCACAACCTGGCATACCAACAGTTGAACCGGTTGATGCAACAAATGTTGCTATCTTTTCAGAAACACCTAATTTATCTTTTAAGTTATCAGTATTCGCTGGAATACATCCTACAGAAGATTGTGTAGAGAATGCAATCAATTGAACTGGCCAGAATTTCTTGAAGAATTTGATAGGATTTACCTTTGCAAAAATCGCTAAAAGTGCACCTGTTGTGATATATGAGTGAAAAATTGATGCAACATAAGTCAATATCAACACAACAATCAATGGCATCATGCTAGCCATATCAGTTCTACTAACTGCGTTCGCCATCAAAGCTAATACAGCATATGGAGTAAAGTCTATAATCATTCCTGTAAATCTAAAAATAACTGCCGCAGCTGAATCGATAAAACTTAAAAATGGTTTTGCTTTTTCCGCTTCTCCTCTTTCTTTTAATTGTAAAATCGCTAATCCTAAAAGAACTGAGAAAATAATTATAGGAACTACTTTTGCTTCTGCTGCATTTCCCAAAACATTATCTGGGAAGAAATTTACAAAAGTTTCCGCAAAAGTTGGAACTTCCTTAGCTTTTGCATCTGCTGCTAAAGTTAATGAACTTCCTTGTCCAATTTTAAATGCTACCCCTAAAATTAAACCTATAAGTGACCCTAAAACATTGTGTAAACTTAAAATTCCAATTGTTTTTGTTCCTATTTTCTTCATTTTTTCTATACTTTCCAAAGAAACTACAGTACTAACAATGGATGTAAACAATAATGGAATTACAATTGCAAATAATAAATTAGCATATATAGATCCAAATACTTTTACATATTCTGTGTTTCCTTTGAAAATAAATCCTACTATAATACCTAGAATTGCAGCTACAATTGTTCTTGTACCAAAATTCAT
Organism: Finegoldia magna; assembly: GCF_003182075.1. Taxonomy (GTDB): domain Bacteria; phylum Bacillota; class Clostridia; order Tissierellales; family Peptoniphilaceae; genus Finegoldia; species Finegoldia magna. Next base: position 25,387 of record NZ_QGTH01000011.1, on the reverse strand, counting down.
TTTCTTCTTAGCCATGAACATCAATAAAGCAAACAATACTAAAGTAACTGCTAATGCTACAAATTTCATCTAAACACCCCTTTTTTGTTTTATAGTTATATATTATAGTATATTGAGCACAACTTTCAAATTTAATTTTAACTTTTGTAAATCTTATTTTCTTAATTCTATACATTATTCAGCAATTTTGATTTTTTTTACTAATTTTTTGCGAAACAATTTTTGTATCAGAAAATACATTTCCTTAATAATACTAATGAAAATCGTTTGATATTTTGTGAAAATATTATTAAATTTTTATTATCGAATTATATATATAAATTATTTAATTTTTGTAATATTTTCTAACAAAAAATCAGAGGCTATTAACCTCTGACCTAAATTCTATTCATACATTTTTAATAAAACATCTTCAGCTTTTATTGGAAGAGTATCAAAGGTGCAACCAAGTGCATTTAATATCGCTCCATTAATCGCTGGTGCAGGTGTATTCGAAACTATTTCTCCAATTGATTTTGCTCCGAATGGACCTGTCGGCTCATAACTTTCGCAAAAATCAACATGGATATTTCCAATGTCTTTTCTTGAAGGCAAATTATACGAAATAAATGAATGTTCTTTTAATCTTCCTTCATCATCCCACAATGAATCTTCATACAATGCATATCCTATTGATTGGCCAATTCCGCCTTCTACTTGAACTGTCGCTAATTTGGTATTCATCACAGTTCCGCAATCGACAACCGCTGCGTAATCTTCTACTTTTATTTCTCCTGTTAATTTGTCGATACTTATTTTTGCAAATCCTGCCATATATGGTGGTGGTGATGTTTTTGAATCAAAGTTTCCCACACCGATTAATTGCATGCCATTTGGACCAGTTGACAAATCTCTCGCCAAATCTTTAATTGCAATTAATTTCTTATTTTGCAAATAAACTGCTTGATCTCTAATTTCTAACCATTCAACAGAAGTTTCAAATCTCATTGCAACACGTTTTTTGATTTTGTTTAACAAATTTTCGCAAGCACGAACAACTGCTCCACCAGTTATATACACACCACTTGATGCGTAACTTCCTGGATCAAATGGCGTTATATCGGTGTCTGCAATTATTGGAATTATATTATCAATTCCACATTGCAACACTTCGTTTGCCAAGTTAACCATTATAGAATCTGTCCCTTGTCCAACATCTGTAGGACTCATCAATAATGTGTAATCGCCCTGTTCATTTAATCTCACTTCAACAGTAGAGGTGTCTACGTTTTGAATTCCACTTCCTTGTTGTGCAATTGCCATTCCAACGGAAATTATTTTGTCTTTTTCTTCTTTGAAAGGATAATATTTATCCCATTCAATCATTTCTCTTGCCTTTTCAATGCATTCATTTAATTTGCAACTTTTGACATCAATTCCATAAGCAAGAGTCTTCTCACCTTCTCTAACAGTGTTTTTAAGTCTTAACTCAACTGGATCCATGTTTAATTTTTTCGCTAATTTATTTACCATAGATTCCAATGCGAATGTTCCTTGAACTGCTCCGTAACCGCGAAAAGCTCCACCAGGAAGTTTATTTGTGTAAACAACTTGACCGAAAAACCTCGCCGCTCTCATTCTGCTATACAAAGGAAGTGTTTTGTTTCCGACCAAATTTAAAGTCGTAAATGCGTGATATCCGTAAGCTCCTTGATCGGACAACGCATAAATGTCACACGCTTCAATCGTCCCGTCTTTTTTGGCACCTATTTTAACTTTCACTTTCATTTGGTGACGTGAGTTTGAAGCTTCAAAAGTTTCTTCTCTGTCAAATACAAGTATCGATGGTTTTCCTGTTTTTAAAGTTACAAATCCTGGATAAATTTCTGTGACACTTGTTTGTTTTCCACCGAATCCCCCGCCTACTCTTGGTTTTATAATTCTTATTCTTGAATCACTTATTCCCAAAGCAACGGATAATTGTCTTTTGATGTGAAATGGAACTTGTGTAGATGAAATGCAACACAATCTATCGAATTGATCCATGTAACAATAAGATCTGTATGTTTCCATCATGCAATGCGCTTGTGCCTTTGTTGTAAAAGTATCTTCTAATACGACATCACATTCACTCATTACCTTGTCAACATCTTCTCCCCAAGATTCTTTCTTTTCACCAACTAGATTTCTTTTTGTATCGTAACCAAAAACTTTAGTTGGTCCGTTAAAGAATACATCTTCTTCATGTACAACAATTTCGTTGTCTATAGCTTTTGTGTAATCAAGTAATGGTTCTTTAACATCATACTTGATTTTAATTTTCTTCATAGCCTGATTACACACTTTTTCGTTAATTCCAACTACGATTGCCACAGGCTCTCTCATATATCTAATTTCTTTTGACAAAATCGACATATCATAAGGACTAGGTTCTGGATAAGATTGCCCTGCCAATGTAAATTTATTGTCGAAAACATCTTCATAAGTGTATACTGCCACAATTCCATCCATCGCTTCTGCTCTTGATTTGTCTATTTCTAATATTTCGCATCTTGCATACGGACTTCTCATCAGCTTAATTATCAGTGCATTAGGATCTTTCAAATCCTCTGTATAAACAGGTTTTCCAGTAACTAATGAGCTTGAATCTATTTTTTTGAAATCTTTATTTATCTTCATCATCAATCTCCAAATATTTCTTAATAGCTCTCATTTGAGAAGCATAACCTGTACATCTGCATAAATTACCCATCAAATAATCTTCGATTTCTTCATCTGTAGGATTTTTGATAGTTTTCTTCAAACTCAAAACATTCATAATGAACCCCGGTGAACAAAAACCGCATTGTTCCCCACCTTCTTCAGTCAAAAGTTCTCCGAATTTTCTTTGGCTATCTGATATTCCTTCCAAAGTTGTAATCTTTTTTCCTTCACATCTTAACGCCAAAACAGAACAAGAAAGTACTGGAACATCATCCATCCACACAGTACAAAGACCACAATTTGATGTTGTACAACCACACTTAACCGATTTATAACCTAAATCGCGAAGCACATTGTACAAAGTAGTATCGCAATCAACACTAGCTATATGGTTTTTATTATTAACATTCAATTCTATAATCATTGCAATTCACCTAACGCTTTTTCCAATAATCCAACAAATAAAAGTTTTCTGTATTTTTTCTTCGCTTTATTATTTGACCCTATATATTCATCGATTAATTCCAATGTCTTTTCCCTATCAAATCCATTAGTATTAATCTCATCAGAAACATCTCTCATAATCATTGCTTTTTGAGGTCTCGCTCCAAATACTACCTTATATTTTTCATCAATTTTAGAAATACTTACAATAGCAATTGGAAAATCCTTGCAACAAATTCTTTGAACAATTTGAGTGCAATGGACATCTTTGTTAGGAATCATGACTTCAACTAATAAGTCCTTCTTTATATCAGAATTCAAAAATTCTTCAACACTCATTACACCATTATTGTACAATCTAACCTTTGCATCTAGTAATAATAAAATAGGCAAAAAATCAGAAAATGCATATCGTGAAAACACGCTTGCTCCAACTTGGGCAGTGTTTCTTAGTTGAGTTGACACAATTCTTTTCAAAGATTTAGGAATAATTCCATCACAAAATTTTTTTAAGAAATCATTGTATTCCAAATCTCTGTATGTAGTAGTTGCTCCGATTTTTATTTCATCGTCTTCAACATTTATGTAATTTAAATCCAATTTTGACAAATCAATCCCAACATTGTAAGAACGACAGCCTGCTTTAAGAAAATGACATCCACCCAAAATTTTATTCATTTTTGATTTCATCAACAACTCATAAGCTTCATCCAATGTTTCTGGACTTTTGAAATCTCTTAATGTAAACATAACCACTCCTTAATTTTAATCAGTCTATATTATATCACAAAAATAGTCGGCTATCTTTTGACAACCGACTAGCATTTTCATATAACTTTTGTACGAAATAATTTTAAGTTTTAAATATTTTTAGCTTGTTCTTTTTTAGCAATTGATGGTAGTATTAATCCCAATCCCAACAATACCACTGGAGTCAAGATGTTAAGCATCAATTTGAAATTCCATTGACTTGTGAATGGTTCTCCTTCTTTTGGAATCATACCTAATATACATGCAAATGCTGTGAATACAAAACACCAACCGGCGATAAATTTACCGAATGATTTTGATTTTGTAAATCTATATTCTACACCTTGTTTTTCATTTAGATAGTGTTTCAAAGCAAAATATGCTGCAAATACCCACATATAACGCATTGGCATTACTATTGAGTTCAAATCCAACAACCAGTTGTACAATTCATTTGAGTTTCCAATTCCCAAAGCTGGAATAATTATCAAAATACTAACCAAAATGGTAGTTAGTTTGTATCCACCAACTGGAACTTTTTTGTCGTTGATTTTTCTCAAGAAGTTTGGAACGTATTTTGCATCTGCTTCACTCAATAAAAGTTTAAGCGGTGCATCGATACTCATAACCAAAGCTGCAGCTTGTCCAGCAAAATTTGTCAACGCATAAATAATAACAAGTGATGAACCTATTCCATAATATTGTCCCAATTTTTCAAATGCATAATAAGCACCATTCATTTTTAAGTCGTTTGCAACATTTGTTGTATCGAACATCATACCCATTGCAACTGAACCCAAAATCGCAGATACAGTTACCATCAAAGCCATAATCAACATAGCTTTTGGGAAGTTTCTGCCTGCATCTTGTGTATCATTTACATAAGGTGAGATTTTTTCACAACCACCTACGGCAAACACTAACATGGAAATTGTCGTCAAATAATGCAAATTAAAATTAGGCAGATAAGTCTTGATGCTCGTCATATTTGGAGATGCAACTTCTACTCCTCTTAATGCAGGAGCTGCCAACATTAATAAAATAAATAAAATACCCATCACAAAACTTGCGGTACCGGCAATTGAACCTAAAACTTTTATAGATTTAATACCATTTGCAGCTAAAAGCACAAATAATAAAAATATTATTAGTACTAATGCTTGTAGTACAATTGGATTTAAAGATTTTACCATTTTAGGATTTCTAAAAATTGCCCATGAACCTGCAACCATTAAGTTTTGTGGTTTTTGTGCTAAATATGGGATATGTACTACCCAATAAGTCCAGCCGGACAAATAAGCTAGTAATGGTCCCATTGTTTGTTTTATCCAATAGCTAAGTCCTGATTGTCCTTCTTTGAAAGTTGAACCAAGTTCTCCAACCATCAATGAATAAGGAATAAAATACAAAGCCATTATGAATATCCAACTTGTAATAACTGTCAAGCCTTGGTTAGCATAGTTATTAACAACATTTCCAAAACCCCATACAACTGTGAATCCCATCCAAATTAGATTGGTCACTGTAAGAGATTTTTTCTTTTGATCGTCAATTAAAACATCGTTTTTCATATTTCCCTCCTAATTAGATTATAGCAAAATTTATTTTTGTTGGGAACATTTTTCAATAAAAAATAGCTTCCAGATTTACTAGAAGCTACTTGATATTTTATTTTGAATAATTTTCTATTATTTTCAAAACCAAATCCGATGCTTTTTTCATTTGGTCGATAGATAATAATTCGTGCTTTCCGTGAAATGCATATCCACCAGTGAAAATGTTCGGACAAGGAAGTCCTTTGTAGGATAATTGTGCTCCATCAGTACCACCTCTGATTGGTTGAACTAATGGTTTTATTCCCAAATCTTCCATTGATTTATAAGCCAAATCCACAATTTCCATTACAGGTTCTATTTTTTCTTTCATGTTGTAATAGCTATCTTTCATTTCAAGTTCGATAGCGTTGTTGTATTTCACATTCAAGAATTCTACTAATTTTTCCAAATAAGATTTCTTTTCTTCGAATTTTTTCTTGTCGTGATCTCTGATTATGAATTTCATAACAGTATTTTCAACAGATCCTTCGAATGATGTCAACAAATAAAATCCTTCGTAATGTTCAGTGTGTTCTGGTCTTTGAGCAACTGGAAGTTCATTGAATAATTCCATACCGATTAATTGTGAATTAATCATAGTATTTTTTGCGCTTCCAGGATGAACATTTTTGCCGTGAATAGTTATTGTCGCACCTGCTGCATTGAAGTTTTCGTATTCCAATTCTCCAATTGGACCACCATCCAAAGTATATGCAAAATCAGCGCCGAATTTTTCTACATCGAACAAATCAGCTCCTCTGCCTATTTCTTCATCAGGAGTAAATCCAATTTTAATTGATGGATGTTTAATATCTTTGTTTTCGCATAATTTATTCACAGCATCCATTATAATTGCAATACCAGATTTATCGTCAGCACCCAAAAGTGTAGTTCCATCTGTATGAATTAAAGTTTGTCCTTCCAAATCTTTTAAAAATGGAAAATCTTCCACATTAGTAGTTACAGAATCGGATAATTTGATGTCTCCACCTTTGTATTCCAAAATTTGTGGTTTTACATTTTCTCCTGACATATCCGGAGCAGTATCCATATGAGAAATGAAACCGATAGATTTTGATTCTCTATCCAAGTTTGATTCTAACGATGCATACACATATCCATTTTCATCCATATGTGCATTATCTATTCCCATTTCTTTTAGTTGTTTAACCAAAAGATTACCCAAATCTTTTTGTCTAGCTGTTGATGGACAAGTTTCGCTTGATTCATCACTTGTAGTATAAATCTTCGCGTATTCAATAAATCTATCAACTATATCTATCATAATTTTCTCCTATTTAATAACTTTCTTTTCTTCCCAAGATTTTTTAACTGCGTTTGCAACATTTCTTGCAACATCTTTGTTGAATGCTTCTGGTAAAATTCTTTCTTCTGTTGGTTGTTCAACCATGTGAGCTATTGCATAAGCTGCTGATAATTTCATATCGTCAGTAATCTTGTCTGCTTTTGCATCCAATGCTCCTCTGAATATTCCAGGGAATACCAATACATTGTTAACTTGGTTAGGATAATCACTTCTACCTGTTCCAACAACTCTTGCACCAGCTTCTTTTGCTTCGTCAGGATAGATTTCTGGAACTGGGTTAGCCATCGCTAAAACAATAGCATCGTGATTCATTGAAGATACCATTTCTTTTGTTAAAATTCCAGGAGCGGAAACCCCGATGAAAATATCTGCATTTTCCATAGCAGTTTTCAAATCCCCTTTAACTTTATTAGGATTAGTAGTTCTAGCGATTTCTCTTCTAGCTTCGTCAAGTTTTTCATCATCAGGATCGATAATTCCACGACTGTTTAAAATTAAGTTGTTCTTAGCACCTGCTAATGTTAACAAGTTAGAAATTGCAATACCAGCTGCCCCTGCACCACTGATTACGATTTTGACATCAGAAATATCTTTCTTAACAATTCTCAACGCATTGATAACTGCAGATAATACTATAACAGCAGTACCGTGTTGGTCGTCGTGGAATACTGGAATATCTAATTCTTCAATTAATCTTTTTTCGATTTCAAAACATCTTGGAGCTGCAATATCTTCAAGATTAATTCCACCAAATGAAGGAGAAATTGCTTTTACAGTGCTGATAATTTCTTCAGTGTCTTGTGTGTTCAAGCAAATTGGGAATGCATCAACATTACCGAATTCTTTGAATAAAACTGATTTACCTTCCATAACAGGCATACCAGCAATTCCACCAATGTTTCCCAAACCTAAAACTGCAGAACCATCAGTTACTACAGCAACCATATTTCCTTTATTTGTATATTTATATGCTAATGAATTGTCTTCGTGAATTTTCTTACAAGGTTCAGCAACACCAGGAGTGTAAGCCAACGCCAAATCCATAGCGTCATTAACTTTAACTTTAGATACTACTTCTAATTTCCCTTGATTTTTTTCGTGAAGTTCAAGAGCTTTTTGTTTAATTTCTTCGATATTCATTTTTCACCTCATAAATTTTCATATAACTTTCAACAAAATTGTTGAATTACATTATTACAATATAATTTTAACACTAAAAGCTAACTATTCCAAACAAAAAGAGGTATTATTTAAAATACCTCAATTAATTTAGAAAAATATTGGAACCAAAACAGATGCCAATAAAATTATTAAAGCTCCTCCCAAACGAGAAGATATTTGTGCAAATGGCATCAATTCCATTCTATCTGCAGCCGTAAGAACAGCAACATCACCAGTACCACCCATGTTAGCCATGCATAATCCTGCTGTAAGAGCTGTTTCTATTGGATAGAATCCTACGAAATATCCTACGATACCAGCGCCAATGATAGCTCCTATAATAACCGCAAGAACAAGAATTACATAGCTTGGTGTAAATGCTTCGAAAATTTGTCCCAAATTAGTGTAAGCCATACCAATACCAAGCATAAGTGCTGCAGTGAAGTTTTTGGCCACGAAATTGTACCAACCTTCAGCAACGTGTTCAATTTTTTCTGGAACAATTCCAGCTGCTTTAACAATAACTACAGAAATAATCATCCAAGCATAAGAGTGGATTTTGATACCGATTTTTTCGAACAAAAATGCTAATATTGCACCAAATGTGAAAAATGCTGTTGCAATTACAATACCTGCGCCGTAATCTTTAACATTTTCTAAGATTATATTTTCTTTCTTTTCAGCTTTCAAACTATCATCATTACTTCTAACTAATTGTCCATTACCCGTTAAACTTGGTTTTACTTTTCCTAATCTGTTCAACAAACCACCAGCAACAATTGCCGTAGCATTACCCAATGCAACTGCTGGAACAAGTTTACTCAAAATAGTTTCGGACGGAATATTCAATGCTGATTCGAAAACTTTAGAAATAGGTACAGCACCTGCTCCCATTCCTCCGCCCATAATTGGGATACCGATGTATGCGATAGACTCACCTACACTCTTTCCTAACAACAAACCTACACCACCTACTAAAAGTAATGCCATAATTACAGAACCCAAAATACATGGTAAATATCTAATAGCTGCTTTAATAAGCAACTTTCTATTCATACCAAGAATTGAACCTGTGATTAAAGCTGCGATGTAGAAATCAAGGAATCCTCCTTTAGTCATAAAAGTATTTATACTTTTGATGGATTCAGCTGGTAACCATTTATAATAAGTTATAGCCGCACCAACAAATATAGATACAATAGCTCCACCACCCAAATATGTCTTGATAATTGGTGTGTGATTTCCGATAAGGTTTAATAATTCGCCGAATACAATCAAAAATAAAAATGCTCCAACCATACCGTTTGGTAGAACATCAAATATGAATGAAATAACGATTATTACACAAGCGATTATAAAATACGGAATTTTTAAACCTGCAATCTTTTTATCCATAACTTTCCTCCTTATATAGTTTTTTACATCTTATATTATCTCATTTAAAAAAACAAAAAGCAATCTAAATCAGCTTAATTAAAAGTAATAAAGTGAATAAATACAAAATTGTAGTACTCACAACATAGTAACCAGCCAATGAATCATCTTGCTTATATCTTTTAGCGAAAACATAAGTATTAACAGCCGTAGGAGCACCAAATAAAATCAGCGCTACAACCTTTTGAATTTCAGACAAGCCGAAAATTTTTCCAATAAATAATCCTGTCAAAGGAAGAACCAAAAGTTTTACAATGGAAACCTTCATAATTGATTTAATTTCTTTGAAATCTATTATAAAATTCAAACCGTATCCCATAGTCACCAAAGCTAAGGTCCCTGCAATATCTCCCAAACTTCTCAAAGGAGTTTCCAAGAAAAACAAATTAACCTTAGTTACATACAAAAATATTCCTACGAAAAGCCCAATCATCAACGGAGTCTTTAATACATTAATGAACAGTTTTTTCTTAGAATTATTTTCTCCAACCAATCCTTCGTACATGCTTACAGTGTAGAAATTATAGAAAAATTGACTAATTCCTGTGATTGCACCCGCCATAACAATCCCTTCATCCCCAAACAAAACACTTAATATTGGAAATGACATTATAATGAAATTGCCTCTACTCATAGCATTGGCTTCTAGTACAACATAAGATTTGTCCTTGTTGGTAATTTTCGCCCAAAAGTAAGTAAGAAAAATGTGAAATACAAACACCACATTCAAATATACAAAATATTTTACACTTAGATTTTGTCCAAAATCTACTTTATAAAAACTCATCATAATTTTTAGAGGAAAAAACACATTAAAAATCAGCTTGTTAAGTCCCGTCATAGTATTATCGTCTACAAGGTTGAACTTTCTTATCAAAAAACCAATAAAAATCAAACAAAACAAATTGATTATCGTTAAGTACAACTGCGAATAATTTACCAAAAAACCACCTTTTTCACATAAAAATATAGGTAAATGAAACCACTTACCTATACAACAATACTATTTATTTGTCAAAAAATCAAATTATTTTGTGTACAATTCAATGTATCTGTCCTCTGTAGTGTAATCTGATTTTTCAATCGAATCGATGACTAAACCATCAGATATGAATTTCTTCAAAGAATCGTCCAAATCATTCTTAGCCACAATATTTACGGTTCTTTGATTTTCACTATCCGATGTTACAACCTTGTATTGCTCCTTTGAAATCTCAGACAAATTCTCAAACGCTATTTTTTTATCCACCAGAAACATCACATCGTCTGTTAACTTGTCAACCTCTGACAAAGTATGAGATGATAACACAACTATCTTGCCATCATCTTTTAATTTCAGAAGATAATTTCTAAGCAAAATAACGCTAGTAGGATCCAATCCAGTTACAGGCTCGTCCATAATGTAGATATCATAATCCCCCATGAAAAAATACGTCAACAAAGTTTTTTGCTTTTGACCCAGAGAATAAGTGCTAACTTTCCTCTTCATAAAATTATGAACTTTAAAAATATTCAACACTTCTTCAAACTTTTCATCAGAAACATGGCGTGAGTTCTTTGCGAAAATAAAATGATCCAATCCTGTCAAGTTATCATACAACATATCCAAGCTTCTTGCATAAGATAAATACTTGAAAATCTCCGGATTTTTATTATCTATATCATTAACCTTAATCTCGCCTGAATCGTACTTCGTCAAATCAGAAATTATATCCATCAGAGTAGTCTTACCAATACCATTTGGTCCAACTAACGCGTAAATTCCAGGTTTATCTAATTTCAAATTCAAATCCTTTAACACTTCGTTTTCACCGTAAGATTTGTTCAGACCTTTAATCTCAAGCATTAATATCCCCCTTCATTCTTTTCATTGATATCAAATTAAACACTATAATATAAAATACAATCATTATCACATTATATATCGGATTAGAAAAACTAAACTTATTCAAATAATTGTATCCGCCTTTCAAAATCATCAAACTATCCAACGAACTAAACGGATTCAATAAGAAAAACTTACCCAAAGTTCCAAAATAGCTAATAATTATTCCCAAAACAATCAAGAAAGTTGTAGCAATTATATTCACAGTTTCATTCTTGATGAATGTAGTCATCATATTTGAAAAACTAACCACAAGTAAAATTATCAAAATATTTATCAAAATCATTGGCAAAATGAAACCACTGGATGCCCTGAACACACCCTCCACCACGCCGTTATAGCTGTAATCGTAGCAGAACACTGGATACAATTTCTCCCCAAGTCCTCCATTGAATAATCCAATAATCACGGCAATTACCAAAATCACAATATACATTCCGACAGATAATACAAACGAATTAATCTGCTTTGATTTCCAGACATCTTTTTTCCATTCATTCAGAAAAGCCAACTTCAATGTTCCATTGGACCTTTCCTTTTTGAACTCAAGAGTAAATATCAAACAAATAATCAACGTAAAGGCTGGAATAATCCCATTTTCATACATAGATATTACATTACCTATGAGTCCTTTTTGTTCAGTAGGAGCATGTTGTTTTGTTTTATACAAACTTAGCTTTTTATTTGATAATAAACTTTGTTCAATCTCATTACTAACAATATTATAACTTGAATCGGGCTTTAAATTGTTATTCATAAAATAATTCACCCTATTCTCATTAGAGCGAGAAGTACTTGGATCTATCCATTCTGCATCAAATTCCGAATTAGAATTCAAATAAAGAAACATATTACTGTAATATTCTGTGGGATTATTAGCTCTGTTAACATAAGATTTTTTAAAATTTTCCAAATTAATTAGTCTTTGCTTGGATCTTTTGTCTTTTGGATTGTTGTGAACGTTAATCTTTTCAACGTCAATATCAATATCAATAGTTTTTAAATCATCCCTTGATTTTATGTTTTTGTATTTTATAGTATTAAAACAGAAAAACACAGCTACCACTACAGTTAGTACACAAAAATACTTATATAATTTGCTTCTCATAATTTTGGCAAAATCTAATTGCAAAATATTTTTGATATCGATTTTGGAGTATGTTTTAGAATAATTATGATAAATAAACCTGTATCTGTTATTGTTTACAATGATTAAACAAAAAATCATTAATAGAAATACAATTGGCACTAATATTGAAAGATTGCCGAAATTATGAAAACTATTTAAACTAAACGATAGATTATATTTTCTAGATAGTAATGAAATTATCCAGTAAATTGATAAAACAACAAAAATTGATAGATTTTGTTTCATGTACCTTCTGAAAATCTCATACAACATCATCGCAATGCTGTAAATCAAAAATCCCGTCCCTATGTATTTTAAAGCAAGTATCATTGAGTTTACATTCATTGTTATTGGCATATTAATCTTAAGGTCTGTTACAGATTTCAAAATCATATCGTTCGCACTTCCTATTGGAAATCCATTGACTACAGAATAAATGATATTGCCCACAATCATCGATAAGATTACAACCGCAAAAAATACGACATACTTTACAAGCCTTGCATATACTAATTTTTTGGAACTTACCGAAATAGTATCTAATTTTAGATTTTTGAAATTCATCTCATTAGCAAATACAGCTATCAGAAAAACCACACACAAGAAAATATCATTCATAACATTTTCCATTAGGAAACCAAATGATTTAAAAAAACTAAAATTGTTGGAAGTTGTGTAGTACCCATATCTGTTAATTTCATCACGAACCAAATTAAAATAAGAATCCAATTCGTTATACATTCCATAACTAGGCAACTTGTTTAAGTTGTTTTGTTGTTTGAATGATTTTATCTCATCATATTGATTCAACAATTTATTGTAGAAATTATGCTCTGTCTTTGAGGAATACTTTGCAGCTTTTGTCTCTTCCATCAACATACTCACATCGTATTCCAAAGGTTTTATGTACTGCAAAGAATAAAAATTCATCTTGCTAAAATCCAAATATTTCTGCTGTTCTTCTTTATTTTCAGAAGATTTGGAGATTGCAAATGACTCCATCATTGTATTTTCAAAAGTATTCCTAGTTTGTATAAAATATTTATAGTCTTGATCAGTATATTCATATTTTATACTGTTTAATGTTACAAAAGTATACACACAAAAAATAATAACTACAACAGGAAAAATTAACGACTTGTAAAGTTTTTTCAGTTCGAACATATTGTCTCCTTTCATTGAATTTCAAAAATATTATTTGCTAATTTCTCCCGAATAATACCAAGTCTCAGTATTATTGGTTACATCAATAGTAATTAATCTCTGTCTGTAAAGTTTCCCACTGTAACCGTCATTATACACATCTTCATACTTCAAATGTACAGGTGATTTTCCCCTCACAAAAGTAAAATTCTCACCATATTCATCTTTTTCAACATTTTCTAATCCATAATAACTTGCCGAACTAACAGCCGATGAAACGTTTGCATTTATTGTACCAACCACTGTCAAACATGCAATCATAATGACAAATAAATTTTTTTCATTTTTAAGTCTCCTCTCATAATATTCTTATTTATTGTATACCCTATTTTTTATTTTTTAATCTATTTTTCTAAAATTTTAATTCGTTTTTTTTTAGTGTATTTCATATACATTTTTAAGAAATTATTTCCTCATTTAATACAAAAAAATCTTCCACACTATTTAGTGCAGAAGACTTTTTGCAATTATTTATCGCTTAAATCAATATTTAAGATTTTAGGAACTGTTGTACTGACAAGATCTTTAGAAAATTGTGTTTTCAAAGTTCTATCCAACACATACTTAATGTCATTCATATCATTGTAATCTTTTATGAAAATCACTTTGGAATTTTTATCAATTGCTACGATTGTATTATTTTTTCTATTGTTTAAATAAAATATTGAATTGGCATTAGTATAAATTTCAGCTATATTCAACTTGTTCTTACTAATCGTATCATTCAAAACGTTGATGTTACCTATAGTGTTCATATTCTTGATAGAAAAATCATCTCGTTGTATGCTACTTGCATTTTCCCACATTTTTAATGTGCTATTTTCTTTGTAATTTCCTAACAAAAGTATTGTAAGATTTTCATCTTGTAACTCTGAAATTTTTTCATAAGTTTTATCATTTTTCAAAAACCTATAATTTTTTATATCGCGTCCATAATACAATTTATTAAATTTCTTTTCAGTATCGTTAAGTTCCTTGTAATCACCTCTGTTTTCTCTTTGACTATAAGTTAAGGCTACATTTTCGTCTGGCTGTGTACTTTCTACATTTTCTACCAATTTTGGTTCGTGATTTTTATTATCTAATGATATTTTTTCGTTTTGTATAGGTAACATATCATCTCCAACTGAGTTTTCAGTGTATTTTGTTTGTAATGATCTGTTCACTAAATCTTCAATATCTTGATTAGAAATGTATTTTTTCACGAACAACATTCTTCCGTTTTCATCTGCTATCAAAATATAAGGGCTGGATATCGACTTATCAAAATCAAATTTTTCTCCACCACAGTAGAAGTTATTTTTTACATCATTCATATCAAAAGATTGGAACATATTCTTCAAAATAGTTTCATCTTTATAATTAGAAATCTTGATTAAGTTGATTTTATCCAAATTCAAATACGATGAATTCTTCCACATTATTCTAGAATTTTTATCTTCAGGTGAACCAACCAACATTACATTTACTTTTTTATTCAAGAAATCTTTTATATATTTTTGATTTGAGTTGATATCTTTCATTAAATACATATTCATATCTCGACCGTAATATTTTTGGTTAACTTCTTTTTCACTTGGCTCGAAAATTCTGTAGTCTCCTCTTTCATTTCTTTGAGAAAAAGTCATAGGAACTATTCTATTCGGATCTTTTTCTTTTGGAATTTCTTCTAAAATTTTGAGATCTACAATAGGTTTAACTGAATCTGTTATTGTATCATTGACTGCAAAAGTATTAACAGTTCTGTCCAAAACATACTTGATATCTTCGTTTGAATTGTATTCTTTTGTAAACATATAGTTTTGATTTTTATCAATGGCAACTATTGTTGGTTTTGGAACTTGTATCAATGAATTATATGCTCCAGTAACATAGATTTCTTTCTTAACATTTTCCAAGCTTTCAAATCTTTCTTTCTTTTTATTGATGTCAGCTTGTGCTCCCAAATAAGATACATTTATTAAATCATAGTTTCCTTCTTTTATATATTTAGAATTTTGCCACATTTTAATAGTATCTTCTTTTCTGTAATCTCCAATCAAAAGTATTTTAATATCTTTTTTAGAAATTTCATCTAATGATTTAGGTTTGTTGTCTTTATCTATCAGTTTAATCCTAGAAAGATCCTTAGCGTATTGTGAACTGAACTTAGCTTCATTTTCCGACAATTTTTCATAATCTTTTCTGTTTTTTCTTTGTTCAAGAGAAATAGGATAGTTTGATTTGAACATATCTATGCTAAGTTTTTTGAAGTTCTTATTGTCTGCGTAATATCCATTGGACATGTTAAATCTTCTCAAAAGCTCATAATTGGATTTATAAGGGAATACATTTAACAACGAGCCATTCTTATCCAATACAACTACTTGGTTTTTATTAGATCTAAATTGTCCATTTAATGAATTACCTCTCATAAATGAATCTGAATACAATTTGTCTTTACTAATTTGTTCCAAATCCTTTTGATTTCCATTTGTAATGACATTGACAAAATTAAATGCTTTATCATTTATATTGGAAGAGTTGTCAAACATTTTTTTAGATTGTGAATCAACCCTATCTCCCATTAAGAATATAGTAGGTCTTTTATTATCTATAATATCCTTTATTTTAACAGGCTTATTATCTTTATTGTAAAGTACAAAATTACTATAATTAAAACCATATCTTGATTTAACATTTATCATTGTTAAATTATCAGTTGAATCGAAGAATCCAAGAGCATAAGCTTGCTCAAATGATATTGGGAAGTTTTGTTCTTTTATTTCAACATCAATAGGATTTTGTGGTTTATCATCTGGTTTTTCATCTGGATTATCATCTGGTTTATCATCCGGCTTATCATCGGGTTTTTCATCTGGATTAGATGGTTTGTCGCCCACTTGAATTGAGATTTCTTTTGTATAATCTTTGAATCCTTCTCTTGAGATTTTTATTTTCAAAGTATATTGTCCCAATACGTTCTCATCGCTTGTCTTAAATGCAAAGTCGATTTTACCTGAATTATCTGATACTGCACTTTTCTTGAATAATTGTTTTTGATTTGAATCTTCTAATATAACTTCAGCCTGTGATTTATCTAGTTTTGAGTCATTCAAATCTGATACAACTAATTCTAAATTAATACTATCTCCAAGTTCGTATTTTTCTTTATCAGTTTTAATCGTAGCTTTCATTTGAAGTAAATCTGGAGTATTTTGACTTACAACTTGATACTCTAAAAACTTAAATGCATTTTGGTACTGTGCATCTAGTAATTCCACTTTTACGCTATATTTTCCTAAAGTAGTTCTATCATTCGTACCAATTTTTAATATATGTCTACCATTTTTATCTGTTTGTCTGTTGTAAGATACAGTTCTTCCAAATGGATCTTGTAAAGTGTATTTTATATTTCTATTAGCTAAATGCTCTCCAGTATCATGATCTTTTAATTCTACGTTTATTTGAACGATATCTTTTCTTTTTACTGTTGTGTTAGGCGAAGTTATCTTAATGTTAGCTTTTTGATTTGTCTTCAATTCTACATTAGGATCCACATTTTTGTCTTCAATTTTAATATTTTGTTTTGATAATATAGCTTGAAGATTGTTGAAATCTTTTTGAGTTATTAGATTTACAACTCTTCCTTCTTCGTTTAACACCAGTATTTTTTCATCTTGACCTAATGACAATTTTTGATTTCTTATATTATTGTCTTTGTCTATAAAACTTTTTGATATCAATCTTCTAAGATTTTGTTGTTCCAGGTACGATTTATCATTTTCAGATGTTATTCTAACAAAATTGTATGTGTCATTTGATTTGTTTGCAAATTTTTTCAAATCAGTTTCTTTGTTTGAGAATAGTACAACACTTGGTTTCTTCAAATCAACTACATCATTTAGAATTTTTGTTTTATCGTTCAAATCGTTCATCGAATAACCTAGGATATTTTTACCATAAATATTTTTCAATATTTCTTTGTTGTCTATATCATTTTTCAAATGAGCAAAATAAGAGGATTTATCAGCATCATCATAATTTATAAAATTATCATTTACATCTTTGTTTGAGATATCAAATTTTGTGAATGAGTAATCCTTGAAATATCCATCTTTATTAACTTCAGCTAAAATTTTGTAAGTTCCTGGATATATGTTTTGTGGAAGCTTAACTTTTAGTTTTTCTTGGCCAATGTTATTTGTTTTGATTTCACCATTTTGGATTTCTGTTCCTGCTAAATCAAATATTTTGTAGCTTACATTTGCTTGTGAAATGTAATTATGATTTGAATCAGTAGTTTTAATGTTAATTGTTATCTCATTTTTGAAATTGTATACTGATTTATCTCGAATTACATCTAATCTAAGATTTTTATTATAATCTTTATTTTCTATTCCTGAGATTTCAATATATTTTTGCATACCTTCTTTAATATAGGCTACAGATTTGAATCCCTTGTCCTTTAATTGTTTTATTTTTGCTTCTGATTCCACATTACTTACTACAAATAAGTTTGTAGTTTTGTCCAAATTATTCATAAAATCATCAAAGTCTTTATCGTTCAAATCCATATTAAATGAATTATCAATATGTGATTTATCAAAATTTGCTTTAGATCTAACATCTAATACAAAAGGTTTTTGAGTTTTCAAATAATCTGTAACATCTAGAGCATTTTTAGCTTCAAAGAAAGCATTATTTGTCTTAGGAATTTGATTTGAGAGTGCATAAATTACATATCTCTTTGATGTTTTTTCGTAATTATCCTTGGATAACTCAAAGTATAATTCGTATTTTCCTGGAGTTTTTACATCTACATCATAGCTTATATTTCCTTTGTCATCTGTTTTAATAATTGATTCTTTCTTTGAATTTGGAGATATTTCTTTGACTTTGACATCTAAATTTGAAAAGTTATTTCCATTTTCATCCTTTAAGTTTAATTTTACAACTGCATTTTTACTTGCTTCGTAAATTTTTTTGTCTGACACTATAGTTGTACTGAACTTTTTAAGTTTTGGTCTTTCAACTGCTATGAAACTAATTGATTCAGATAATGATTTATAATTTGATTTTTGTGCTTTCAAAGTTATATCATACTTACCTGGGGTAAGTTTTAGTTTGTATATCCACTTTCCGATTGATTTGTCATCTGTGCTAGTTCTATCTATTATAACTTTACCATCTGGAGTTTTTACGGAAATATTAACTTCTGCATTATTTACATCATTTCCGAACTCATCTACTGTTTTGAAACTAATTTCAGGATTTTCATCTACAAAATACTGATCTTTTTTATTCTTAGCATTAACTGAAATTCCTTTATACTCATCGTCATCTTCTCCGAATTTAATTTTATAATTTGCTGAGGATGATGGATAATTATAGTAATCCGCAGTAGCTTTTATCAAATATTCTCCTTTTGAAGTATATGCTTTTGGTGTCATATATATGAATACATAACCTTGATAATCGCTCATTTTCCTAATTTTTGTTTCTTGTTGATTAGGATCCAATATACTTATATCAACAGATGAATTTCTCATTGGATTATTATTTTGGTCTTTGATTTGAATTTTAATATATGCAGATTCATTTAGTTTGTATACTTTTTTTGCTGAATCAAAAGAAATATTCATGTATTTTCCATCTTTTTTAGCAAAGAAAGAATCTTTTTGTTCTACATCGTAGTATCCTTCTTTGTATGCAACGGCTTCTATTTTATAAGTCCCCATTACATTTCTTTCTGATAAGTTCATCGAGAAGTTAGCTTTCCCATCCTTATCAGTTTTCAGATTAACATCGTATGTTTTTTGATTAGGATCTGTTATCGTCAATCTAATATTCGCATCAGAAATTGGTTTATTTTCGTTATTGACTACAAAATCTACATTTACAGGCTCTGTTTTAACCATGAAAGTTTTTTGTGATAACTTCATTTGTAAATCCAGATTTTTCATTTCTGCTGTATTTCTATCTACATTTACATCAAGTGTTTCAGTGAAATTATCGAACCCGCTTAAACTAGCGTCTACTTTTATTTTATATACTCCTTCTTCGTTGAATATTTCTTTTTCCAAATCAAATACAGCTTGACCTTGTTTATCTGTGTAAAGCGATTTAGTGTATTCTTTTTGAGATGGAGATGTTATAGTAGCCATTACTTTTGCATATCTTTTAATTTCGTTGTATTTATTAGTAACTGTAGATACTAGTTTTACTTGAGTATTTGGTTTGATTTTGTCCTTATCTAGTTTATTGTCAACAAAAAGTGGATTTTCAACTGTTGGAACAAAATCTTTACTTTCTACGTTAAAAGTATTAATTCCGATTAATTTGTTTTTGTAGTAAATATTTACTTTGTATTTACCAATAGCGGCATTATTTGCTAGTCTAACATTAAAATTGGATTCCCCAGTAAGATTTGTTTTTAAATTATACTTGAAGTTTTGATTATGAGATGTAATTATTTCACATTCAATATCTTTATTTACAATTTGATTTTCAGATTGATCCTTAAGTGCTATGTTAATAGCTACTTGTTCCCCTTGAAGATATGTTTGTTTGTCTGAAGAAATATTAGCTTTGAATTGTGCATTTGATTCATCAACTTTGATTCTCATAGTATCAAAAACTTTATAAGAATTTTTTGATTTCGCAGTGATAATACATTCTCCATATCCAACAGCTTTAACTTTTCCAGTACTATCAATGTCGCAAACTGTCTTATCAGAACTTTCCCATTTCAAGTCTTCAGTCTTTGCAGTATTAGGTAATAAATCTATTCCTAATGTTACTGTTTCTCCTATTTTTAGAAGTTTTTCTTTTTCTTTGAATTTGATGCTTTCTATCTTAGTTTCATTTTCATCATTTTCATTGATATGCTCTCCATCAATCGTAAATGCTTTTAAAGAAACATTGGCATTTTTTATTTGGTCTGTCAAGTCTGTCCATTTTTCGCCATCTTTACTTACAAAAGATTGCCCAGCTTCTGCTGTAGTTTTTGAAGAAAATCCTTTTATTGGTCTTTCAATTGGAATTGGATACTTATATCCCGGAGTTTTCATTCTGACAATTACAGCGAATTTTGAACCTTTTGAAATAAGCGTGTCTTCAACTTTAACTTTTTCATAACCTGCAAATTGCATCTTACCTTGTTTAACGCTGTTTTTTTGTGAAAGTCCACCGTTTTTATCTACATTTGTATTAACAAACACTTCGTATTCAGCATCATTTGCAGAAGTCCACAATCCTACACTTGAAAGATATGCGTCTTCTTCCACTGGACCAAACACATTCGCATAATACGATTCTTCTCCAAGTCCAACTTGACTTGTCATTCCCAATTTATCGTATTGCCAGATTTTTTCATTTTCATTCAAATCTTTTAAAATATATTGAGAGTTTTGTGTTCCTATGTTTTTGTCGTAGTATGATACATAATAATATCCGCCTTGAGTTCCCCAACCAGTTCCCCAAGAATTTTTACAAATCCATGCTCCATCTCCTTGAGGTGTGGTCTTGAAATTCTTTTTGCTATAATTATCATCCCATCCTACAATTGTTACAGCGTGATTTGGAACTTGACCACCAGAATAGTAATGGGCCATAGTTTTTTTGTTAAGATATTCATCTCCACCCATAACTGCTGAGTACACTCCACCGTATTTTGTTATCATAGATTTAATTAAATTATTATCGTTAAAATCTCTTCTATCTGGCAAAAATATTGCTTGTGTCAATTCCTTTGCTATTGGCAAGTTTTCAGGGGAATCTGAGCCGTAGATATCATAAGGATCATCTTTTTCTAGAACAGGCCCAGATCTTCTAGCCAAATATGCAGAAGAAACTGTTCTAGTTCCACCATCACTTGGACCCCAGTCAAAACCGTGAGTATTTCTCATGTGTTTTTCGGAAAAATCCATTCTTTGATCTGGCATTAGAATCGATTCAGCAGATCCAAAGGTTGCAAAAGCCCAACAAGATCCATTAGGCCCTTGATCCTTAACGCTTGTCACTTTTCCTATGTCTCTCAAATCAAATTTTGATTGATTAACATCACTTAAACTTCTAAAAAAGAAAGTGCTTGGAAATTTTCTTTTACTAGTCTTGTTATCGATAGAAGAATAATTTGTATGGATTTTATAAGGATCTTGTTTTAATTTTTTTGAATTATCATTAAAATTAGCATTTTCTATGCTTTTTTCGTATAAATTAATTCCTCTATTACTTGAATCTTTTTGTTTGAACTCTACAATATCTTTCTTCGAATTATCCATTTGTTTTTCAGCTGATATAGGATTAATTGGAAGAATTAATGCTATTGATAGCACAACTGAAAATATTTTTAATTTTTTGCTCATAATTTGCTCCTTTATTTGTGAATAAATCTTCTTACACCCTAAAAAAATATTTTTAGATTTGTAAGAAGATTTACTACATTAAGTTTAGCTTATAAGGGCAAACCAAAAGATTTGCCCCATATAACTAATTAAAATCAAAAATCAAATATCCATCATTAGATGTTTTATTTGAATCTGAATTGTCATCTCCAAAATCTGGATTAATGACTTCTTCAGAAGCTCTTAATTTTTCTCTGTTGTTTTTGTATGTTTCATATGAACCATATTCTAATTTATTGTCATCATGACCATAACCAACAATGATTTCTTCTGAATCTTTTGGTTGGAATCCATCTGGTAAGAAATCGAATGATGGATTATTTAACCAAATAATTTTAGCAATTCTAGCAGGATCAGGTAGTTCAGATTGTACATTGAATTCTGACCAAGGAATAGATTCTCCTTCACGAAGTGCTAAAATAGATTCAAATTCTTTAGGATATTTTGCTCTTAATTCATTAACATAATCTCTTAAGATGTAAACACCTTCAGCTGCTCTCGAATAAGAAACGCCTCTTGCTCTTCTAACATCTTGTGCTTTTCTTAATTCTTTATCGAATTTAGTTCTATCTTCAGCTGTAAGATATCTGTTAGCTTTATTTTTAATATTTCTAATTTCGTTTAATTGCTTATCAATTGTTCCACTTAACCATTTTGGACTAGCATATACATCACGTTCTAGTAATGCTTGACTACAAGCTGATTTAAGTCTAGCATCTAACTCTATTAGGTTTTTTACTTGAATTTGAGTTCTTGATGCTTTAGTAATATCAGCAATTTCTTTTGAAAGTGAATTTCTTACAAATTCTCTTTTACCTTTAACTCCAACTTCTGTCAAATCATCTCTGTAGTAATTGTTAAGGAGTTTTCTGGCATCAGCTAAGCTTTTATTGAAAACTCTCTTTAAGTAGATTGTCGCAAAATCATCAGAAGTTAAATCAGGGAATTGTTTTAATTCATCCATAACACTTGAAATTT
Organism: Finegoldia magna; assembly: GCF_003182075.1. Taxonomy (GTDB): domain Bacteria; phylum Bacillota; class Clostridia; order Tissierellales; family Peptoniphilaceae; genus Finegoldia; species Finegoldia magna. The sequence continues at coordinate 2,412 of NZ_QGTH01000011.1, read as the reverse complement.
TTTCGCAAGCTTTTTCAATATCTTCTACTGAATTAAAAGGGTTGAAAGCTGTTACTAATGCTACAAATACTTCTCCAGCTGCTCTACTGTGAGCTTCTTGAACTTTATATAGAAGTTCTGTAGAACATCTGTGCATAAATATTCCTGTCAAGCCTAAAAGTTTAATTCTAGGAGCTATTGAATCTAAATCATATATTGTTTGTTCGTTAAATTTTTGAGCTACAGGTGGAATGTCAAAACTTCTGTCTTCAGCTAGTGTCATAATATCTTCTTGATAAGCTTTCATTAGAGGAACATTTTTAACTTTATTTTCCTCTAAAATTGTTGCTCCTTTCAACATTTCATTTTGTGAAAGCTGCGGAATCATTTCTTGATATTCTTCCATTAAACTACGATCATTTTGTTCATTGGCACTTGCAATTACTGGTGCTGCTACATTAAATACCATTAACATAGCCAACATAATTGATAAAAATTTCTTTTTCATATTATCCTCCAAAATATTTAATGGTTATTATATTTCCGGGTCTGTAAAATCAGGATAAATAAGATCCGAATTAATGCCATCCATACTTGTTGTAACTACTTCATCTTGTAATGAAGACCTAGCAGCTACATAGTTGTTATAATTTCCATATTGAGCTTTTTGTCCACCAAACCCAATAATAATGTTTGAACTTTGGGATTTCATGCCCGCTGGAACTTTGTCAAAAGTAGGTGAAACTATCCATTGTATGCTAGCTATTTGATATGGTTCAACATAAGATGATGGAATAAACAAGCCATGAACTTCAAAATCTTCCTTCTTTAAAGATCGTGAATATTTATCTAACAGCTTACTATTAAAATCCCATAAATCGTATATAGCATTTGCTATTGAATCATATCTAGGATTTTTTTCTACTTTTTTATCTACAACTTTTTTTACTAGATTTTGCCACATATCAAAATCTTCTTTATCTATAACAGATCTGTATTTTGATTTCAAAACATTTTGTCTTCTAATCTCACCCAAAACAGTCTCATTTAACCATCCAGGATTTGCTAATACTTCCTTGGAAAGATATGCCGATGACGCTGCAGATTTTAATCTTGCATCTAGTTCGACCAACTGTCCAAATGTTATTTTTTTACCTACTTCTTTGTTAATTTCATTAACTTCAGTCCTAAAAATACTTTGTATAAATTCTTCCTTGCCCTTTGAACCGTAATTACCTTTATCAAAGTAATTAGTTGATGATTTTCTTGCTTCTGAAATATTTTTGTACATCAACCTTTTGACATAAACTGTTGCTTGATCGCTTGACGTCAAATCTCTCATACTTATAATCTTTTCAAAGTTTTTTTCCAATTTATCTATTGCTGCTAATACATCTTTTTTGCCATTAAATGGATTAATCGCTACCATAACAGATTCAAATGCAACTTGAGCTGCCAAGTTATGAGCTTCTTGGATTTTATAAATGTATTCTGTTGTCATTAAGTTAATAAATCTATTTACTTTTCTTAACAACTGAATCCTAGCTCCAATAGAACCAATATAGAAAAACTGTTGAGGATTGTAATTGTTTACTCTTGCAGGTAAATTTATACATCTGTCTTGTGATAGTAATGCCAAATCATCCTGAGCTTTTTTCATTAACGGAATATCATATGCTCTATTCCCTTCAATTCTTGCTCCTTTTAAAACAGAACTTTCTTTAGCTATTTCGTCTTCACTCATCATTAGATTATAATTATCATTAATATCCCTAAGTTGTGATAAATCAGATAATTCATACTCTTCAATTTTGATTTCACTATCCGCATATGATTTATTCAAAAATTCTTGCGGAATCGAAGTCAATAAAAACGATAACAGTAAAATTGCAGAAAACAATCTGTACTTATTTTTCATTTTCGATTAATTAATAAACCTCCTTCTTATAAAATTGATAGGATATTTAATATTAATATAGATTCCATAATATGTGGATTATTGAAATTTATATCATTTTTTCAAAACGCTTACACTTTATTCTAGTAAACCCTATTGATATAATAGTGTTTTCTAGTATTATTTTGTTCAGTTTTATGTTTTTATATTATATATCTCTATCTATTTTTTAAGTTATCATACTATTTGAAATTTGTCAATTAAAATATTATTTTTATTTATATGTATATTCTTTTTAGAACTAGAACATTGTTCAATATTTAAGTTTTGAAATATTTTTTCAATTAATTATTTTATTTTCCAAATTTATTCTAAAAATGTACAAATAAAAAAGCCCTCACCTAAGTGAGAGCTAAATAGTCTTAGTATATTAATTATTCAATAATTTTAGAAACAACGCCAGCTCCTACTGTTCTTCCGCCTTCTCTGATGGCAAATCTTAATCCTTCTTCGATTGCGATTGGAGTGATTAATTC
>NZ_QGTH01000010.1 GCF_003182075.1 Finegoldia magna | reverse complement strand
TCTAATGTAAATTTCAAAAGTTTTTTTGACTTAGGAACTTCTTCGCAGTTTTTAACCTTTACAACTCTAAAATCAGATTTTGAGAAAGTTTCAAAGTCTACCATATCTTCAAATAATGGTTCAACTTTCACTTTTGAAAGGTCAATTTCTTCTGTCGTAAGTTTGTCGTAAGTTTCGTAAGTTTCTTTTGACAAACCCCCATTTTCTGCCTTTTCTAAGCCTATTGGCTTCATTGTTGGGAATAGTTTCTCGGATAACGTACCATTCCTTAAAGTTCCAGTTTATCCCATAATATAGCCATTTAGTAAAAGTATTGTCCAGTGCCATTGCTTAGTATTAATGAAGATTTTGTTGTCTTTTTTGTTGTCCTTAGTTTTTGTGTGGTCTTTCGAAATTCATGATTTAAAACACATCTAGATTCCTGGCTAACGCCTCCATGGATTCTTGCAATTTCCCATCATTTACTTCAGCATATATATCCATTGTAGTTTCTACACTAGCATGTCCCATAATTTGTTGAATAACTTTTATATTCGTCTCGCTTTCACAAAATCTTGAGCAAAATGTATGCCTCAAATGATGGCAGGAAAAGTGAGGAATTAACAAAGGTTCTCTTTTTTCCTTTTTTGCCTTTACTATCTCTTCTGCATTGTATGACTCATATATCCTTCTTATAGCTCTATTAATTGATGCTGGATTGTGAATCATTCCAAAACGATTTATAAAGATAAATCCAGTCATCCCATCTACCACTACCGGACAAAAACCTTCTTTTTTTCTTTTATCATATTCTTCCTTCAAGACTTCATACACTGGCTCCATCATCGGTATAACTCTTATTCCTGCTTCCGTTTTAGGTAAAGATACCTTAAACTCGCACTTATAAGTATCTTTTTTTCTTGGATAATAAGTCATACTATGATTAATGTCTATAGTCCTATTTTCAAAATCTACATCAGACCATCTAAGTCCAACTACTTCTCCTATCCTACATCCCGTACCTAATAAAACTGTAAAGATTAAGTTCCAGTTGTTATATACTGGGCTTTCTGCAATATAATTCATAAAAGCCCTTTGTTGCTCTACTGTTAAAGCATGCCTGGTTTTCTTTTTGTCCTTACTTTTCTTTTTTATTTCAGCCATAACGCCATCGCTGGGATTATTTCTAATGATTTCATCTCTAACCGCTAACTGAAAGGTAGGATGTAAAATTGTATGAATCGTTTCTAATGAGTTGATTTGTAAACCCTTATTATTGATAAGGTCATAATAAAAATAAAGAACATCGGAATATTTTATGTCTCCAATTTTATTTTCACCAAACCCATCTCTTATGAATCTATCATACATATAGACATAGTTTGTATAAGTGGTTTCTCTTAGTTCTGTTTTTGTAGAAATATATCTATCAAATACAAAATTAAGTTTTGCTTTGCCAGCAACATATACATCTAGACCATCTAACTGGTCTTTGAAGAGAATTGCCTCACGTTCACGAAGTTTTTTTAGATCCTTTGCATAGATAAATTTTCTTTTTCCATATATGTCTTTATAAGAATATGAATATCTATTGTCACTTTCTCTATAAGTTTCGCCCTTCCTTAAAGCTCTTCCTTTATTATCTTTTCTAGCTACCATTCATGATCTCCTTCCTTTTGAAAAGAGATTTCATGCAAAATGCCAGTTTATTGTTCTTTGTACAATAAAGTCAAACCTTTTTTTACTGCTTGAGTAAGGGATAAATTATGAGATTTTATATACTTCTTCAGTTCCAAGTATTCTTCTTCTGTAAATCTTACTGTAACTCGTTTCGTACTTGGATTTTTAATTTTTGGTCTTCCTGTTTTTACCAAGTTTTCCTCCTTTTCTATTCTCATAACTTATCTATATTATACTTTTTGTCCGACACTTTGTCAATCATAAACCCCCTTTCCAAATTATCTTTTATATACCTGGTAACCTGAATGTTTCTAAGTATTCATTTAGTATTTCACAGTTTACAAGAACAATTTTATTTAGCTTATAGACAGCTCCCGCTTCTTTTGCTAATTCTTCAAATTTACTTTGACTCATTGAATAAAGTTCTGCACCTTCTTTATATCTAACAAACTTTTTATCATTATGTTTATTTTTCACGAAAGCCTCCTTATTTTATTAAATTAAATATAAGTTTTTTGACATTGACAGGCGTGTAGGCCACGACATTGGAATTTCACCACCGCCCCTTTTCTAGATGGGCCGGCAACAACTTTAGAAGTATCATTATCCCTACTTGTATCAAAGCATCAGTTGCCAAAGCTGAATCTATAATCTCTTTTATCGCTCGTTTCCTTTTATCCTTCTGGTATCAGCAGAGTATTCATTTAAACCGAGTTCTACCTCAGCAGAAAAGTCTTGGCGAAAATCTTATAAGGCTCCACAAGTAGTTAACGTCCTGTATTGGTCTATTAAGTTGTCATGGTTCAATTTATGTTTAAAGGAAAGTAAAATTTACCCCCTTATATATAGGGACAGAAAAGAGTGGTTTGATAACCAAATTTATAAAGATATTTAAATAAAAAATAATCCCCATTTTTTTCATGGGGATTGTTTCTAAACTTACATAAATGTTGTCATTAAATCTTTTAAGAGAGTCCTTAATTTGTCAAAAACCTTATGTTTTCTTTTATTAACTGCTACTTGAGAAATTCCTAAGATTTTTCCTATCTCTCTTTCAGTCAATTCTTTTTCTATAAGAAGTTTAATTAGCCTTAATTCTTCTTTATCTAGCTCTGAAAACGATTCTTTGACCCTCAAAATTTCTTCATTCTTCAAGATTTTTTCTTCTATATTGGATGTCTTATCTTCTAAACTTTCAATGTAGTCTTCCTGCGGGCTTCCATTTTGTTCACTACTCTTTAGCATATAGTTTGACGATGAGTAAACACCATACCTTCTTTCTTGTCTTAATATTCTTTGTTCAGCCTTTCTTGCTTCTTCAAAAATTTCCTTTATATTATCAGGAAGTTCCACTTCTTTACCCTCTATATAGTATTTTCCATGGTAATATCCATTTTTATTATTCGTATTCATTTTTCCTCCTTCAGGCCTTGATATTAGTAATTGTTATCAATAGATAGCTTGAGGAGGGCCTCTGATATATGACATACTCACTTCCCTTTTAGCAAAAAAAAGATAGACTCGTCGCCTATCTTTTAGAAAGTGATGCATGCCCTTGACAGCTTTTCTAAACGCTTCTGCGTCGAGCTGCATATAAACTTGCTTTTAATTCATGTTTTTTTATATTTTTATAGCTTTTACTTCATATTTTTATTATAATAGAAGTTATTATTTATTTAAATGGTAAGAGGAGAGGTATTTTGAAATTCCACGAAAAGATTAAATTATTGAGATCTGAAAAGGGATTGACCCAAGAGGAACTTTCTAAACGGCTAAGGGTATCTAACAGAAGTTATATTTCTTGGGAAAAAGGGGAAAGTATTCCTAGGGACTTAAGGGTTTATTTAGAACTCACAAAGGTGTTTTCTGTTTCATTGGATTATTTGTTGTTAGGTATTTCGAATGATGATGATATAGAAAAGGCAATTCAGGCAAAAGAATCTGTTACTAAAGGATTAGATGCCGTTTCTGATTTGTATTTTGTTTTTAAAGCAAATAATCTCTCTATGAAAGAGAGATTATTTTTGGAGGAAAAAGTTGAAAAAATGTATCTGAATATTAAATTGATAAATTATAAGTTTGAGAAAGAAGGTGAATTTTAATGTTTTTAGTTTATTTATTGTTGGTTGCATTGCCAATTTTATACTTTTTCTTTTGGCTTACTGTTGGTATGTCTATTGCTAAATTTGCTGTTTTTGCTTTAGATAAATTAGTGATCTTTGTTTTTATTGCTTATCTTGTGCATAATCATTTCTCCATCATTCATAGTTCTGGTTACTTTGTTTATTTCTGGGATATATTGTCAGGACTTGTTGCGGCTGCTGTCTATACCTTTATATTCAATAAAATTTATTCATTATTTCCGCTGTTAGGCAGTATACTAAATTTTATCATCTCTTATCTAGGAGTAATGACTGTATATTGTCTTCTGATTGTTGCTATACGAGGTGGAGATAAATATTTTATTCCACTCTTGAATAATGAAACACTTAATAACATTGTTAATTATATTTTGATTGGTGTTCTTGCAATATTCCCCTGGAGAAAAAGAGAAGAGTGTTTAGAATAGTTATCTCGCAATAATCACCAATTCTCCAAGTATGATTCGAAGTGTTTCATCAATCTTGCTTTTATTTTTTATCATTATATATTATACAGTAAGTTTCTTATATGCAGAAGTATCTTTTATATCTTCATATAGCCCTTGATTCACTATTCTTCCTTTTTCCATAAAGACATACCATGGATCATATTTTTTTATGTTTTCAACCCTGTGAGTAACTAATATCAATATTTTATCTTTAGCTATATCATTAATCAAAGAAAAAATTTCTTTTTCAATTATTGGATCAAGTGCTGAGGTTGGTTCATCTAATATTACAATGTCCGCATCTCTGAATAATACTCTTGCTAGTGCTATTCTTTGCCATTGGCCCTTTGACAATTCTCTACCTCCAAACCAGCATCCCATTTGTGTGTCTAGTCTATGTTCAAAACTATCCACTACATCACTCAACCCTACTTTGTTTATAGCTCTACTGATTTTTTTACTATTATTTATATGACTTATCTTTGAAAAAGCAATATTTTCCCTTAGAGAAAGCTCGTATTGGTTGAAATCTTGAAATATTACAGTAATTTTTTCTCTATAATTGTTTTTATTAATTTTTCTTAACGACATACCATTAACAAAAATCTCTCCTTCAAAATCATCATATAAACCAGCTAATATTTTGATTAATGTGCTTTTGCCAGAACCATTTGTTCCTAAAATTACAATTGGTCTGTCCTTTTTTATATTTAAATCTATATTAGATAAATCTTTTTTTAACCCATTATATCCAAATGATAAGTTTTTAATTTCTATGCTAGCTATTTTTTTGTAAACTAGATTCTTTCCTTTGCAAACATTGCCAACATTTGTGTCTAGAAATTCATAATAATTGTCCACATATAATTTGCTCTTATATATTTCTGTGATGCTAGAAAGTAGATTGTTGAGTTTGTTCTCAATTAAATCTAATGAATAAATATATCCCATTATGTTACCAATTTTTCCATTATTATTGATAGATTTGATAATAACTGTAACTATCAAAAATACTTTGATTGTAATTTCTAAAATCGAAACTAATATATTTTTTGTAATGTGCAATTTTAATATAGATTTATTGGTGTTCTTTACAATGTCTTTGTGCCTTTTAAACTTTTCTATTAAATAGTTAGCAATATTAAAGCTGATGATTTCTTTGATAGCAATATTATTTGTCAATAAATAGCTAAAATAATCGCTCTTCCTTTGATGCTTAATATTTTCTTTTTCTTTATCATAAGCATATTTTCCAATCTTAATACTTGAAATAGTAGAAAATATTGGAATTATAATGATAACCCCTAAAAGATAACTATCTATAGACCTAACAGCAAAAATAACTGAAATCATTGAGATTATACTTTCAACCAGCTGCAAAAAATTAAAATAGATATCTTGAACTTTTAATTTTCCTAAGCTATAGGCCTTTGTTATGGTAGTATATACATCTTCATTTTCAAAATCTTTAAGGTCTAAGGTTGAACATTTTATTAAGTATTCATTATCCAAGTTATAATCGAGATTAATAGCAATCATTTGATTAGTGTAAGATCTAATATTTTGCACAATAATAATTATCAGATTAACGCTGATAAACAACATTATGTTTTTACTTATACTCGTCCCTTTAATTATCGCATCTTGTATTCCATTTACTAATTGTTGGATTGAATAGACATTAATTCCAGAAATTATTCCAGAAATAATTATAATAATAAAGTTTAAAATAAATAAAAGTTTAGAGTTGCTAAATACTGTTGCTAGTGACCTACAAAGTGTCTTTATCATATCATTTACACATCATTATCTATTTAATTTGACCGTTAAATAGTCATATATAATTAATTGTACTAATCCAAATATTAACATGACATAAGGCAACCACATTACCAACCCTAAATGGATATAATTAGGAAATGGTAGTTGGAAAAACACTTGGCTTATACCACAGGGACTTAGGTTCATAATATATTGAATTAATTTTGATTCTGGCCTTATGAAAATAGCTAGTAATCCATAAATTGCAAAACTTGATATCATAATCGTTAAAGCTATTTTTGATTTCTTTGATTTTGAAGAGACCAGCATGGCTAAAGATCCCAAAGCTAAACTACCAATAAATCCCCCAATTATTTGAATTAGAATAACCTTTTTATAAGTTAAATTTCCTGGAGAAAAAGCCATGTCAATTTGGAAGCTTGTCTTTAATCCATCTCCACCTAATGCTAGATATACTATAGCTAAATATGAAAGCATCATTAAAAGATAGATTAGTGCATTGAAAATAGTGCCTGCTATTAGTTTAGAAGAGTGAAACTTCTTTTGTCCTAAAGCTGTCCTTGCCACAATCTCATACAATCCATTTTCCTTCGCCTCTGTAAAAATTGTGGCGGAAACAAAGATAATAAGAATGAGACAGATAATGATCAGCATGGAAAGCCATTCAATGCTGTCTCCCCAAACATTGTGATTAATCCCCATAACAAAGGGTTTGTCTACTTTCTCCTCCATCTTCCAAATTTTCTCAACTATTTTTTGATCCTTTATATCATCCGTATATTTCTTAAGCATATCTTGACGAAGGCTATAGTAGTCTCTGGCATATTCAATAGGTATGTCTACATCATCCCATTTTACGATGGTCATTTTATCTTTAATGGGAAAGCGTAAAGAGTCCATAGGACCTATTAAACTTTCTATTTCTAGAAGTTCTTTTGTTATGTTTCTTTTTTCTTTCTCTGAGTCCCAAGTGCTGTTAAAGATATCCCTAGCCATCATAAGCTTATCTTCTGTTATCTCTCCTGCAATCTCTTTATCATATTCATTAATAAGTTCAATGGCTTCTTTGCCTTTTACAATTTGTATGCTTCCATCTTCTAAAACTTTATCTGCACTGACTCCCTTTAAAAAGAAGAAAGCCGTTACTATGCCTATTCCTAGTACAAATACTAAAAAGAGCAGATTGATCTTTTTACAAAATATGTTTTTTAATTCCAATTTTAAAGTTTTCATTATCTGCCCCCTTCTATTGTCCATAGATAAAAATCATTCAGTTCAGGCTCTTTATAAACGGAATTGTTCGTTAATTTTTCTTTTCCAACATATCGAATGTGATTTCGACTATTATCTTCTCTATCAAGATTTGTAGTAACACCACCCATGGATTGAATTAATTTTTCTCCATGTGTTATCTGTTCATTATTTAAATAATCTTCCCATACACATCCATCTAAAGACTTAATAGCTTCCTTATAGCTAATATCTTGTAAAATTCTTCCTGCTTTAATAATTAAAAGATGATCTACAATGTACTCAATATCCGATATTATATGAGTTGAAATAATAATGGATTTATCTCTAGATTTTCTCGAAATAAACTCTTTAAGATTTCTTCTCTCGCTTATATCTAAGCCACTTGATGGTTCATCTAGGATAATAAAACTTGGGTTTCCCAAGAAAGCTTGAGCTATACCCACTCTTTGCAAAGTTCCCCCTGAAAGGTCTCCAATCCTATTTTGAATGTATTCGCTTAGGTTTAAATCTTGACAAAGCTCTTGAATGTTTGCTTTTATCTTTTCATCCTTAATCCCTTTATATACAGCTATATATCGTAAATAATCAAATACTTTCATTTCTTTTGGTGCTCTGAAATTTTGAGGAAGATAGCCTAAAGTAGAGAAAAAGCTCTCCTGGCTATTATTTTCATTTTCATAAATAATTTTTCCTGAACTTTCTTTTACCTCCCCAATCATAATTTTCATTAAGGTGCTTTTACCTGCCCCATTAGCTCCTAACAAACCATAGATTCCATGTCCTATTTCCGTATTTATCTCTTTTAAGACTGTCTTTTTACCGTATTGTTTTGATATTTTTTTTAAATTCATATTTTCACCTAAAAATATCAGCAAGCAATAGCAAAAAATTTTGATAATGGCTTGCTGATATCTGTTTTTTTCCTATTAAGTTACAACTACTCTATATCTCCAGATCCTCTTATAGTCCAAAATGATTTTTTTGAATTATTAGCACTATATTTAGTAGAAGAACAAGAACATCCGCACTTGAAACACTTGTCTGTACCTCTTGCTGTAGCGTACGCTTTTTCTCCTGAACACATACAAGCCATTGGAGTTGCACCGCCATTGTCAAAAACTTCGCTAGGTTTTCTTCCTAATGGATTTACTAGTTTCATTGTCTCACCTCCTCATATTTTAGTTTTTCCAATTACAATTTATGATTATTGACTTAACTAAAGTCATAATCATCCAATATTGATAAAGCTTCTGAATTTAATTCTAAGATTTTATGATATAATTCAAGATTTTTTTCTATATATATCCTATTCATTATGCACTTACTGTGCCTTAATTTTAGATTTATACCTTCATGATCATAACAATTCATATAGCACATCCCACATAAATGCACCGCCCAACAATCATTGCAATATGGAATAGTTTGCTCACAATAATCTGTTACATAATGTTTTTTTATTTTGCCTAAATCTAAACCTTCATAAACATTTCCTATGTCTGGTGCTTCTCCAAGTTTCTCGCATATTAAATATTCTCCTTTTGTTGTAACATACACCCTTCTTGCTCCTGGTACACAACATCCGCACATATAATAAGACTCCATAGGACTATCAAATAACAACCTTCGATGTATCATTGCTAGCTCTTTAATAACATTATCCTTGGCTATTATTTTTGATGTAATATTCTCATTTTCACTAGGACTTGCCCAGTCAAATAACGGATCAAAGTATCCTTTGATTTTTTTACTGTTGCAAATTATTTCTTCTTCAATAGGACTATCGATACCTAAATAATCCATTTCTTTATCCTTGGTTGCAACAAAAGAAGATGTGAAGACTACATCACTTGGTAACCATTCTTGACTTTCAAAATAATGCTCTATACTGTTCAAGTCATGTTCATGATATTCTGGTAAAACTGAATTTATTCCTAAAGATAATTTACTTCCATTTTTGCTAAATTCATTTATAATCAGTTTTGCTCCCCTTACAGCATCATCAAATGTTCCCTTGCCATCACCATAAACTCTGTATTTATCATTCATATATTTAGGACCATCCAAACTTATGGTAATATGTATTCTTTCTCCTAACCTTGAAAAATAGTTAGCCATATCTCTATCCACTAGTGTTCCGTTAGTGGTCAAAGCGTAAGATATATTTTTCCCCTTAATTGTTTCACAATAATCTATACATTGTTTCAATAAATCAAACTTTAAAAGTGGCTCGCCGCCATAAAAGCTTACAAAAATCACCTTTTCATCTTGACTGTGTTCGATTAAATCATCTATTGCTAATTTTGCGACTTCAAAAGTCATATCATGATTTCCAAATTCTCTATATCCACCCTGCCCTTCCTGATAAATGCAATACTTACATCTCATATTACACTTTTCAGTTAATTCAAGAGTGATTTGAGCCCTGTTTCTAAGTAGTTGATTTTCCAAATCGCTAATCTGAACTCCTATATAAGAATTTAATTCTGGAGCTAGTAATATATTTTCGTTAATAATAGATTCGTAAACGTCTGATTTCGACTGACTACTAATTTTTACAGCTTCATCCCATTTATTATCAAGAATTAAATTTAATAAATCAAATACTTCAGGCTCGACTAGAAATATTTTCCCAGTACCTAAGTCATAAAAATATTTTTTATTATTGCTTTCAAAGCAGCGGCCTAATCGTTTATAGTTCCTACATTGAATTTTACTTTTAATTTTATTCAATATGTCTTCCTTTATCATTGCTGCCTCCTAATATAAAAAATCTCCATGCTTGTTATAAATTATTATATAACTTTGCATGAAGACGTTTGTTCATAAATCCGCAAGAAAAAATGAATATTTTATGAAGTTTTAGTAGTCGCAAGATATTAAATTTGGTAGGAAAATTTTTATTATAAAGTTTCCACCTTGATATTCTGCTTTAATTGTTCCACCCATATTTTCAATTATAGCTTTACTAATAGCTAAACCAAGACCACTTCCGCCTATATTGGGATTTCTAGATTGGTCTACTCTATAAAATCTATTAAACACTCTACTTAAATCTTTTTCAGAAATATATTCAGATTTATTTGATATCTCTATATTCAGTAATCCATCAGTAATTTTTGCTTTAATTTTAATAGTCGAAAATTCTTTTGTATACTTCACTGCATTAGTAATAATATTTACTAATGCTTTCGCCAGTTCTTCTAGATTTGCTATTATTCTAATACTATCATCCACATTTATATCAATAATTAGACCTTTGTTTGAGTACTCTGGATATAATTCGTCTGAAATTTGATCTAAGAATAATTTTAAATTCTCTTCTTTTTTAGATTTGTTTTTATGTTCAAAATTATATTTTGAGATATAAAATAAATCTTCTAGTTGTGATTGTACTTCGTAAGATTTTTCTAACAAAGTGTTTATATATTTATCACGTGATTTTTCAGACATATCATTATCATTTTTTATAAGAGTCAAGAATCCTATGATTGATGATAAGGGTGTTCTAATATCGTGTGCAAAATCAGCAATCATTTCATCTTTAATTAAGTAATTGTTACTATATCTATTTACTATTAAGTATTTTGTGCTCAATTCAGTAAGAGCTTCATAGAACTCCTCTCTTTTATCTTCTTCTGACAAATCTATATGATTAATATAACATTTCATAATCCTTATACAATTTTTTTCAATATTTAATTTTGTGTTCTTTTCTATAAAATAGCCTGTTATTATATATGTTAAAACTAATATAATAAGAATTAGGCAAATAAAAATTAAAATATCAGATTTTAGCTTACCCCATAAAAGAATTCCACTAATTCCTTCAATATTATCATTAACATAAGAATCCTTCATATATATGCTTATAAATTTATTTCCTAATTCAAATGATGCTGTATAATTAATCGCTTTCAAAATAATAATTATTATTGACATTACAAAGATAATTATTGCTAATTTTTTTAACCATTTTTTCTTATTCAATTTTATACCCTACTCCCCATATAGTTTTTAAAAAACTACAATCCTCTCCTAATTGTTTTATTTTTGTTCTTATGTTTCTAATATGCACACTCACAGTATTTGAGTCTTTTTCAAGATACTCTTCCCCCCATACACTTTCAAAAATATTTTCAGAGGAAATAATTTGGTTTGTTTTCTCCATCAATATCTTCATGATTTTAAACTCTATAGGAGTAAGACAAAGGCAATGATTATTGATTGAAAATTCATGAGTGGATTCATTTATGTTTAAATTTCTATAAGTGATTGATTGTAGCACGTTTTCGTGAACTTCTTTATTCATCAAATGAATTTTTAACCTTTGTACCAATTCGGCTATGTCAAAAGGTTTTTTTACATAATCACTTGCTCCAGAATATAATCCTGTCAAAACGTCATTTTGTTCTGTTTTAGCTGTAAGTAAGATAATAGGATAGTCATATTTTTCTTTTAAAATTTTTAGAATAGATAGTCCGTCTACTTGTGGCATCATGATGTCCAAAATAAGGCCATCTACAGGATTTCTTAATAGATATTCCAATCCTTTTTTCGAATCTACAAAAGATACAACTTCATAATCTTCACGTACTAAACAGGCTGTTAGAAGTTCAACGATTGAAATATCATCATCTATAATCGCTATTTTACTCATTGTTAATCACCGCCAAAATTTTTTCTTGCTTATTATTAGTTACAATTATACTATTTTTCAATTTGTTTTTAAACATGATTTGTTAACTGGTAATATAAAAGAAAAGATATTATAATCTAATATAGCTGAGGATTGAAAAAAAACAGTCACATTTAAAAGCAGAGCAGCCAAATCTATGGTTGCTCTGTTTTCTTGTATGACGGGCATGTCCTAAGGCTGGGGTGAAATTCCCTACAGAGCGTAGTTACCAACGAATCTAATAGCGACCCCGAAGTTTTAGGTGGCGACATCTAGGAGAGAAGAACGGGTAGCGAAATCGTGGCTTGACGAACAGAAACAGAATATAAGGCGTAACAGGTGGGCAAGCTAGCAAGAGATAGCAAAGACCCAAAAGGTAACCGTAAACCCAAAGCGTAAATTCTGCAAGTAAACGATGAAAGTATTAGGACTTATCCCGTGAGGTCTCATAGACGACGCAGTAGTAACAACGAACTATGAGAAGTCAGCAGAAGTCATAGTAGGTGGAAACACCGAAGGACCGAACAATTTAACAGCATAAGCAAAATGTATGTAGCATAACAAATCTGACAGAGAAAGTAGAAGAAACGTAAATGAACTCAAAATCTCACACCTAAGAAAAAGTTATGTAAGCGGAAAGGAGCAAGTGCACACATGGAAGATAATTTAATAAATCAAATCCTAAACCCAGAAAATATGCACCAAGCCAAAGTAAAAGTTATCTCCAATAAAGGAGCAGCTGGAACAGACGGAATAAGTGTAGAAGAAATAGATGAATACATCAAAGAAAATTGGGCAAGGATAAGACAAGAAATAATCGAAAGACGCTACAAACCACAACCAGTACTCCGAGTAGAAATCCCAAAACCAAACGGAGGAAAAAGAAAACTCGGAATACCAACAGTAATGGACAGAATAATCCAACAAGCAATCGTACAAGTACTAACCCCAATAATAGATAAAAGATTTTCTGAAACAAGCTATGGCTTCAGACCAGGAAGAAACTGTCAAATGGCAATAACCAAAAGCCTAGAATACTTAAATGATGGATTTGAATGGGTAGTAGACATAGACCTAGAAAAATTCTTCGACAAAGTGCCACAAGATAAACTAATGAGCATAGTCCATGAGCATATCAAAGCACCAGACACAGAGTCACTAATCAGAAAATACTTAAAAGTGGGAATAATGAACAAAGGTATATACGAAAAAAGTGAAATAGGAACGCCTCAGGGAGGAAACCTATCACCACTCCTAAGCAACATCATGCTAGACAAACTAGACAAAGAGCTAGAAGCAAGAAAGCTTAGATACACAAGATATGCAGATGATTGTCTAATATTTGTAGGAAGTAAAGCAGCAGCAACAAGAGTAATGCATTCAGTAACAAGATTCATAGAAAACAAACTTGGCTTAAAAGTAAATGCAGAAAAAAGCAAAATAACAAGACCAAACAAAATAAAATATCTTGGATTTGGCTACTGGAAAGACAACAAAACAAATCAATGGAAAGCACGAGTCCATGAAACATCATTTAAAAGATTCAAGGATAAAATAAAGAAACTAACCACAAGAAAATGGCCAGTATCCCTAGAATACAGAATCAAAAAGATAAATGAAGTAATAAGAGGCTGGATAAACTACTTTAAAATAGCAAGCATGAAAAGCAAACTAAAAAGTTTTAGCGAGCACCTAAGAACCAGACTCAGAATAATATGCTGGAAAATGTGGAAAGTACCAAAGAAAAGACAATGGGCGTTAAGAAAAATGGGAATAGTAAAAGACCTAGCAAGATTAACATCCTATTGTGGAAACAGATACTACTTTGTAGCAACAAAAACCTGCTTAGTAAGAGCAATCACAAAAGAAAGATTAAGTAAAACAGGCTTAATTGACCCTTATGATTACTACATAAGCAGGTCATGTGTAAATTAAATTGAACCGCCGTATGCCGAACGGCACGTACGGTGGTGTGAAAGGGGCTAGATCTTAGCCCCTATTCGATTTACTATAGAAATTTAAGAATTAAAAAAACAACTAATTTATAAGGAGATGATTATATGACAAATCGAGAAAGACCTAATGGTATTTATATCATGCTATCAGATGAAGAAAAAGAAATTTTGAATGAAAAATATAAGTTGTCAGAATGTAAATCCCTAAGACAATTTATTTTAAAATGTATCCTAGAAAAAGAGATATTTGTTTTGGATATGAATCCTTTTAGAGAAATGTCTTCTTCTATAGGTAGGACTACGGGATCAATTAATCAAATTGCTAAACGCACAAATCAAACTGGTATGATTTATAAAGAGGATATAGACGACTTAAAGAAATTACTTAAAGAGCAAAATAAAATGATTATAGAGATGAGAAAGAAACTCTTCAATACCTCTTTCCCTTCCACTAAATCTTTGGAGGAAAAATAATGGCGGTTACAAAAATACACCCTATTAAATCCACCCTTAATTTGGCCTTGGATTATATAATGGATAAAGATAAAACAGATGAACAAATTTTAATCTCTTCTTTTTTGTGCAATCCTGATACTGCTCATTTAGAATTTGAGCAGACTAGAGCTGAGTGTAATTCAAAAACAAAAGTCCTAGCAAGACATTTAATACAAGCTTTTCTTCCTGGTGAAGTTACACCAGATCTTGCTCATGAAATTGGAATACAACTTTGTGAAGAAATTTTAAAAGGAGAATATGAATATGTTCTAACCACTCACATTGATAAGGGCCATATTCATAATCATATACTTTTTAGTAATGTCAATTTCAAAACTGGCAAGGCCTATCAAAGTAATAAGAAGTCTTATCACCAAATTAGAAATATAAGTGATGAGCTATGTGAAAAATATCATCTCAGTGTTATTGATGAAGAGTATAGACAGTTTAAAAAGCTTTACTCTACCAAAGGTAAATCATATAAGGAGTATATGGAATTTAAGAAAGGTAATTCCTGGAAATATAAATTACAAGTAGCTATAGATAAGGCTGTTTTAATGTCAAACTCTTATGACAATTTTTTAAAGATTATGGAGTCATTCAACTACGAAATTAAGTTTGGGAAATATATCTCTTTTAAGCACAAAAATCAAACTAGATTTACCAGATCAAAAACCATTGGACCTGATTATACCGAAGAAGAAATCAAAAAGCGTATCAAGAGTCTTGATAAAAATAAAATTCATAATTCAACTTATAATCTTGAAAAGAAATCTTTAAGACATAGAAACCTAGTAAGCATAAATAAAAATCCCAAAGTTAAAAAGTCTATAGGCTATGAAGTATGGGCTAATAGATTTAATATGAAACTTACTGCTGAAACATTAAATGAACTTAGAAAAAATAATATTAAGGACTATTCCGAATTAGAAAGTCTTATCCAAAATCAAGCGTCAGAGAGACAAAATACCTTAATAGAAATCAAAAAAATTGAAAAGGAAATGGATGATATTAAAGAAGTAGTAGAAGAACTCCATCTCTTAAAAATTTACAAAAAAACTTATGATGCCTACCAGTCTGATCCCAACGATAAAGATTTTTATGAAACCTATAAATATCAAATTACCTTATATGAAAAGGCTTATAAAAATTTATTAGAAAAGGGGATAGTTAATTTTAATATCCATTCTCTTTCAGAAAGGTCTAAAAAATTATCTTCAGACAAGTCTAAAAAGATGAAGGATTATGAAGTGCTAAACGCTAAAATAAACGAATGCTATTCTTTAAAGAAGACTATTGAACAATATCAGGAAATAAATAAGGAAAGGTTCTGAAGCATCTTTTACTAATCTCTCATTTGTAGACCAACTAAGGAAGTCAATAGTTATTTTAAAAATTTTTTTGAAAATTTTTTCAGTCGAAGAACTTAAAAATGTGCATAGCAAATAAACCTCATATATTTTCATTTTTTGAGGCAACACTTTTAATAGTTTATGCGACTAACTTACTTTTTTCTCGAATTAGTTTTTGATGTTCTTCGGGTGTTCTTAATTCAAATGATTTTTGGTTTCTGAGAACAGCAAAAATAATTTGAACCATCTTTCGCATTATTGCACACATTACAACTTTGTATGGTTTTTCAGCTATTTTCTTTTCAAAATAAGCTCGCATAACAGGATTTAAATACTCTCTGTTGCGATTTGGATACACATTAGATTTAGCCAGCATATGGAGAATTGAGCGAACATGAGGTGATCCTCTTTTAGAGATTTTATTGTTTTTCCTATTGTATGTTCCACTTTGGGATACTCCTGGATCCAATCCAAAGAAGGCAACTAATTCTTTCGGTTTCGAGAAATTGGAAATATCTCCAAGTTCTGATAAAACGACACATGCTGTATACTCTCCAACGCCTGGAATACTTTGTAAAAGCACTATTTCTTTATGAAACTTTTCATCTAAAAGAGATAGTCTTTTAATTTCATCATCAATTGCTTTCAAAGCTTCCTGTAAACTGAAAATAACCCTCACAGTTGTTTGAATAAGTACTGCTGAACTAAGGCTTACTATACAAACTTCAATAGATTTTTCAGCAGCTTTAAATAGTTTTTCATATTTTGCTTCGGCATAGGAGCTGCTTTTATGTGAATTTTCTTTTATCAGTTGAATAATATCTTGCTTATTTTCAGGAGATAAGACTTCCTGTATAGTAGGATATTTTTCAAGCAAAGACAAAGGTGTTTTCCCTTGCAAATCCGCAAATACTTTCTTGAAATCTGGAAAGGAAATATCTAAAAAAGCGATTAGTCGGTTGATGTGTTCCACAATTTCATCCGTCAATTCTTTATGCTGTCTGCAAAGCTTTTTGATACTGTTAACGGTATCTGAGTGTGTAATTGTTTCGTTGTAATTCCTAATACGATATAGCAACGCTATATTATATGCATCTGTTTTATCTGATTTAATTTTTCGGATATTGATATTTTTCAATGCTCCACTTTGAATCGGATTAATTACAATGACTTCGTAATTATGCTTACGGAAAAAATTAGCTAAAATTTGATGATAGTGTGCAGTAGCTTCCATGATAATTACTGCTCTGTCTTTGTACTCATCTTCTACCTTTTCAAGTACATATATGAGCGACCTCATACCAGTAATATCATTAGAAATTTTAAGTCTTTTGATGATGTCATTATTAGGTGATAGAATACAGATATCACTGAAAGCTTTACTCACATCAATTCCTACAACAATTTTTTCTGACATAATATACCTCCTATAATTTGGGATGCCCTGTTAATCCAAAACCACAACAGGCTCACGAGTTATACAGGTAATCAATAAATGAACCTAACCAACCGAAAAGATGAAAGGCAATGGAATGAGGGTGGAGTCTACCAAATGAGTAATTCCTAAATTGGAAACCCAGCAAGCACATAAAACAATCCCATTTCATCCCTAATATCTATAATTTTATCATAGATGATTAGGTTCATTTTTAAGAACTATGCTTAAAGCTGTTCTTATACTATTAGTATATGAGCAAGCACAGTAAGTGCATATGCACTTACGAAAAAATAAACTTGGCAAGAAAAAATTCTCTGCCAAGTTTTATTAATTTTTGGGATTCTCCCAAACCCTATTCGTATAATTTCTAAACACTTAGTCTTTTATGATATATTATTTTTCACTAATAAAATTGTAATGCAAGGCTTAATTCTGTTATTAATATTGCTAAGTTTTTCCTTACAATTATCATCCTTCGAATATTGTTATATTTTTAAAAATTTCCCAAAAGTATGAATATTTATAGTAAAACAAAATTCCTTATCTCAGCGTAGCTAACTATTCATTATCTAATATCTTGAAAATCACAAACAAATTATCGGTTTATTTAATATAATTATTCATTTGCATTGTTGGAATGCTCAATCAATAAAACTCTCTACGAAAAGTAACAAAGTATAGAAAAAATAAAACGTTGTTATAGAAAACTACTTCTCAGAAGTTTTTTAATTTTCTACTTTTTTTAAATAGAGTTCCAAGCTATTCAAAACGCATTTTTTTCTATAAAAGTTAATCTATCATCTAAAATTTCACATCCAAGCAGAGTAGAATTGATTAAATATATAGGAAAGTTAAAAACTCCTTCTGAAAGAGTTTTATTGCTTTTCTTTCTTATATATATTCTCTAAGCTTTTGAATTGTCTTCTTTTTTAATTCATAAAACAATTTTTTTAATTTTTCGCTTTCATTAAGTTCACACAAAAACATCGTGTATATTGGAATGTAGGCGATACCTTCTAGTACCTTCTCGGCAATAATTTCTGCCAGCCTTTTAGGCTCCATGGTATTTTTGTTGACGCTTAATAGTTCATCTAAATAATCTTCTAGTTTCTTGTAGTCTTCTTCGATGATGTCATATAAGATTTCATCTGTACTTTTATAATGATGATATATGCCACCAGTAGAAAGTCTTGAATCGTTCATAATATCGGTGATTACAGTATTTTTAAATCCCTTTTCTACAAACATTTTTTCGAAGCTTCACAGATTTTTCGTTTTTTTGTACTTTTATCTAGTCTTCTTTTTTTCATATCTGCCTCTTCTTCTTTCTTATTTAAAATAAAACTTGGCTGAAAAAACTCTCTGCCAAGTTCTATTGATTTTAATATTTTCAGAAAATTTATCTATCTTAAACTCTCGTTCTTTTGCAATCTATCACCTTTTTACCTGCCAAAACTAACACAAGTCCCAATGCCGTTATTCCTATCATAAGATTTTTTCTTGTCATTATTTCCTCCTCAGTTATTACTATTCCTGTTGAAGCTTTGCTACTGTTTTTTTATATCTCCAAACGCCTAATACAAAAACAATAAAGTCTGTGATTGGCTCGGCTAACCATACACCTGTAAGTCCAAGCAATTTAGGAAGTATAAAGATTGCAGGCACAAACAATATGATTTGTCTCAGCATAACGAGTAGCCCTGCTGATTTTCCATCTCCTATAGCTTGGAAAAATGTAATACACATAATCATAATTCCGTAGGTTATATAGACACTATAGAAAATTCTAAAACTTGGTATACCTTGGATTAAAGTTTGTCCCTCTATCCCAAATAATCCTAGAAGCTTTTCTGAAAATATTAAGGACGGTATCCAAAACAAAGCTGCTAATACTACTGAACTTAGAGAGAATACCTTAAATACTCTTTTTACCCTATCATAGTTTTTAGCTCCAATGTTCGCTCCTATCGCTGGTTGTAAACCTTGGCTCATACCCCATAATGGGATAAATGAGAAAGAGAATACTCTAAGAGATGCGGCCATAATTGATCCAGCACTTTCCCCACCATTTGCAAAAGCGGAATTATATAAAAGAGTCTGTTGTATGATAGATAATACCTGCATTAACATTGCAGATACTCCAATAGCAAACATCTCTTTATAAAGTGTTCTATCCGCTTTTATTCCCTTTATCTGTACAATCTTACTTTTCTTTTTAAAGTGGAAAATTGTCATTATGGCTTGGAGTATTTGTGCAGTAACCGTAGCAATTGCTGCTCCTTCTATTCCTTTATCACCCATTGCTTTCATGAGAATAGGGTCTAATATAATGTTTATTAAAGCTCCTGTTCCCATTATTATCATGGCATCTTTCATCAATCCTTCACCACGAATAACCATATTAGAAGCTTGTGTAAAGTTGACAAAGAATGAGCCTATGAAAATAATTTTCATATACCTTACTGCAAGAGCCTGTATGTCTGGTGTTGCTCCCATAATAGAGAGTAACTGGTCGGTAAATACAAGTCCCAGTACAGTAACAATGGCTGATAATAAAACCACCCAAAACAAGAGATTATTCATTATCTTATCTATTGTTTGTTGATCTTTACGTCCAATAGCTCTGGACAGTATTGATGCAGAACCAACTCCTATCAGCGTAGATATACCCGAGTTAATAAAGGTCATAGGCATAGCTATGCCGACTGCTGTCATTGCTTGATTTCCTAGAATTTGTCCCGCAAAAATCCCATCCATTAAGGGATATAAGCCAATAATCACCATACCTATAATGGCAGGGACTGAAAGCTCCAACATAAGCTTAAAGGGTTTTTCTTTTAATAATTTATCTTCTTTTTCCTTCATTAGGTCACTCTCCTAATTATTCAATTTCCAACTTTCAGATACCTTCTTGGCTTTAATCAAGTCTTTATAGAGTCCACCATATGCCATAAGAGTTTCATGGTCTCCTCGTTCGACAATATTGCCTTGATTTAAGACCAGAATTTGATCCGCATTTCTAATGGTTTTTAGTCTGTGGGCAATCATAATAACGGTCTTATCTTTTGTTAAAGACTCTATGGCTTCTTTTAACTTGTCTTCGTTTTCTGGGTCAATGTTGGCTGTAGCTTCGTCAAAGATAATAATTGGTGCATCTTTTAGCATAGCTCTGGCGATGGATATTCTTTGCTTTTCACCACCTGATAGACTTGCTCCACCTTCTCCAATCATGGTTTGATAACCTTGAGGAAGTGTCATAATGAGGTCGTGGCATTGTGCTTTTTTAGCTGCTTCAATGATTTCATCTTTCGTTGCATCTTGTTTGCCAAATTTAATATTGTTTTCGATGGTATCTTCAAAGAGATAGACATTTTGGAACACCATAGAAATATTGTTCATTAAGTTTTCAATGGTGTAGTCTTTGATATTCTTACCACCAATGCTAATTTGTCCAGAATCTACATCCCAGAAACGAGCAATGAGGTTGCAGAAGGTCGTTTTACCTGAACCAGATGGTCCAACAATAGCCGTCATTGTATTTTCTTTGATTGCACAAGACACATTTTTAAGAATCGGTCTTTGGTCATAGGAGAAAGATACGTCTTTAAATTCAATATTGTGATTTTGAATGGGTGTGCGTTCTGTTCCCTCTTTCATGTCTGGAATTTCATTGACAAAATCTACGGAATCTATAGCATTTTCTGCTGCCCTTAAAATGGCCATATTTGAACCTGCTCCAACTAAGCCTTCAAAGATGATAAAGCTGGCAATAATCATAAGGATGGTTTCTGCCAATGGCAAGTCTCCAGCTAAATTCAATTTGATAGAAAGATAAGTCATAGCAACGGTTGTAATGCCCATAACGATTCTTTGTGTAACAATATAGGGCTGAACACTTTTTTCAAGCTTCAATAAAAGAGATGAGGTGTCCTTAATCGATTTTTCAAGCTTTCTATTGTTTGTACCTGCTAAATTATAGGACTTAATCACCTGCATGCCTTGAATGGCTGCTAAAACTTGCTTTGTTAATTCTGTTTGTGTTTCGGTCATCTTCTTTGCATTTTTTGTAGACTTCTTTTCCATTAGAGAAGTTACAATGAAGAACACAATAACACCAACCACCGCCACAAGACCAATCTTTTGATTGAAAATGAAAGTACCGAGGACAAATATCAAGGTGTTGAGAATGCCACCGAGTACTAAAACCAAAAGCATAGGAATCCATTGTTCCGCCTGACTTAAGCTTGTTGTTGCGATGGTTGTTAATCTGCCAAGACTGTAGCTTGAGAAAAATCCCATCGGTACTTTTTTAATCTTTTCCCCAATTTCAATTCTCTTATGAGCAGCCATAAAATAGCCCGCATGGGTTTGATTCATTTGTGAAATCTTTTGTGTAGCAATTTTCCCAATCAGTGAAACAAGTAATATACCTAAACAAATCCAAATAGTTTGTGTACTTACCCTTTGGCTGAATATAGCAATCAGCATATAGTAAATGGCACCAAATTGAAGGGCATTAAAGATAGCATGGAAGAAGCCTGCAATAATGGATCTTCGGATATAACCTTGTTCTTCTTGGGAAAAATTCCATATCTTTTTAAATACTTTAATCATTATTCTTCCCCCTTTCGACTTGCTTCGACCATTTGTTTGTACACTTCAGATTTTTGAACCAGTTCTTCTTGGGTGCCAAAGCTGTCCAGTTTTCCGTCTTTGATGACAAAAATTCGGTCGGAATCTGTAATCGTTTTTAACCTATGAGCAATGATAAGAAGGGTTTTACCTTTAACTAGGTTTCTAATGGCCTCTTGAATAACCGCTTCATTTTCTGGGTCAATATAGGAAGTGGCTTCATCTAAGATAACGATAGGAGCATCTTTAAGCATTGCTCTTGCAATAGATATTCTTTGTCTTTCTCCACCAGATAAGTGTCCTCCACCTTCCCCAACGATGGTGTCATAACCATCAGTTAGGTTTATAATAAAGTCATGGCAACCTGATTTCTTGGCAATTTCTTCTACTTCTTTATCACTTGCATCTTTTCTACCTGTACGTATATTTTCTCTTACAGACATATCAAAGAGGAAGTTGTCTTGAGATACATAGGAAATTAATGAAGAGAGTTTTTCTAGTGACATATCTCTTGTTTCCACACCACCTATTTTTATTATCCCTTTGTCCACATTCCAGAATCCTGCAATCAGTTTTGCCAAAGTAGATTTGCCCGAACCAGACGGCCCAACGAGAGCTGAAGTGCTTCCTTCTTCAATTTTTAAAGAGATATCATCAATGACTTTCTTTTCTCCATCATAGGAGAAGTCTACATTTTTAAGTTCAATGTCATATCCCTTGATCTCTTTGCTTTGCTCCCTGTTTTCTAACTCTCTGGAGTCTAATATCTTTCCAATTTCTCCTGTTATGGTTGATATTCTAGATAAGTCATCCATATAGTTCATAATCTTTACGATGCTTGATACTGTTGCAAAAGATAAGACAATCAAGGTGATTAAACTTGGTAGAGCAATGCTTCCATGAAGATAGAAAAGAATTCCAAAGGGAATAATGGTTAGAATACCCATAGGCGATAGTAATCGACCGATGGCCACCTTAGTCATGGTTTGACCCATCCAGTCATAATAAAACTGGGCGTTGTCATAAACTGCATCGGAATATTTCTCATATGAATTATCGCCTTGGTTAAAAGTTTTAATAACTTCAATCCCATTGATATATTCCACAATTGAGTTATTCATTCTTTGTCCAATAGCTACGGATTTTCCAAACATTTCCTTGTAACTATCATTCATAACACTCATCATAATGGACATGCCAATGACAAAGGGCACGAGTGATAAGAGAGCCAACCTCCAATCTAGGATAAACATGTAGACTAAGAGTACGACAGGTCCTACTAAATTAGCTGTAAACTCTGGCACTAGGTGGGCAAGGGATGTTTCCATGCTATCTACCTGTTCCACCATAATATTTTTTAATTCTCCAGATGATCTGGACATCACATCGCCCAAGGGCATCTTAAATAACTTGTTTGAAATGTCCCTTCTGATTTCTCCAAGTGCTTGGAATGTTGCTGTATGAGATATCATCGTAGAGACACATGAAGCAATCTCTTTAATGACAAACATTAGAAGAATCATTAAACATGTATTTAGATAATATTTTGTTGTTCCATTACCACCTATTAGGCTAACTATAATTTCGGCCATGTAAATGTAGGAAAAAAGGCTAGCAACCACGCCTATGATAGCTAGTAAAATGGAAGCGAAATAACTTCCCTTTCTTTTTTTTACATATTGCTTAATTAAGCCCATTTAAATAACCTCCTCATATAAGGATTCATTAGTTAAAAAATTTAATATGGCTTTTTCGTTACCATAAGTCTTAATCTTTTTAAATGAATCTTTATTTAACATTAAAATTGTGTTGCAAGTCTTAAATATAAGCTCTAGGTCATGCGTTATTATAATAACAGGGTGATATTTAGCGTAATCTCTTATTGATGTGGATATTTCCGCCATTCGTTTATAATCAAGCCCCGATGTTGGTTCATCTAAGATTATTACTTTTCTTTCACTCAAAAAAGAAGTCGCTAACGATAACCTTTGTTTCTCGCCTCCAGATAAGTTTTGTGGATGCTCCAATCTTTTATCCCATAAATCAATTTGCTCTAAATAATTTTTAACTTGCACTAGATAATTATCATCTTGTAATCTATTTTTTGGTATTAGTTCATTCTCCACTGTATCAAAGAATATTTGATAGTCTACATCTTGCATCATGTAATAAGCATTCTTTAGTCTTTCCCTTCTATAAGCCCCAAAGCTTATAGAACCTTTCGACTTAATTAAACCAGCTAAAGTTCTTGCTAACGTTGTTTTTCCAATGCCGTTCGCACCGACAATAGCCATGATTTCATTTCTATGCAATTCAAAGGAAAGATTCTCAATCAAAGTTCTTTTTCCTATAGATATATTTAATTTGTTAATCTCTTCAGTTTTTTCTTTAAAAGAGGTTGCATTCTCACTAACAAGATTTTCGTAATTAATACTCCTTAGGTTGTTTTCCTTACAATCTACTTCAGTTAATCTGCCCTTTCCAAATTCTTTAACTACTCTTCCGTTTTTCATATAAAGTAATCTGTCATAAAGGTCTCTTAAATAAAAAAGTCTATGCTCTACAATAACAAGTGTTTTTCCCATCTTCTTAAGATCTTTTATGATTTCCACAAATTGAGCAATGCCTTGGAAGTCTAAATTCGATGAGGGTTCATCAAAGAAAATAATCTTCGTGTCGTAAATTAATGTAGAAGCTATGGCAACTTTTTGTTTCTGCCCTCCTGATAGCTCTGATAGTTTTTTGTCCAGCAAATTATCTATTTTCATTTCTCGAAAGGCTTGTTTCGTTCTCTCCTTTAAAACTTCATACTCCATGCCAAGATTTTCACCTACAAAAGCGACTTCGTCTTCTGCAACAGTGGCAAAAAACTGATCACTAGGGTTTTGAAAAACATTACCAATATGCTTTGCAATTTCACCTTTTCTATAGTCTAGAATATTCTGGCCAAGAAGCTTAACTTCACCAATTAAATTACCGCCATAATGATGAGGGACAAGACCATTTAAAACTCTGGTGAGAGTAGTTTTTCCACAACCTGACAAACCTGTTATTACAACAAGTTCTCCTTCTTCAATATTTAAATTGATCTCCTTCAATGTCTCTTTAGTATCGTTTTCGTATTTAAAACTTTTTATAGTTGCTTCTATTACTTTCATGTCAACCTCCATGCAATTAATATCCCTGTGAATATTCCTATGAAGACAAGGTCTATCAAACCAAATCTTATTGATCTATAGCTTGTTTTATCCCCTTCATACTCAATTCCTCGTGAAATAATTGAAGAAGTTAAGGTTTCACTTATATGGAGGCATTTGTAAATTAAAGGAATCAAGTATAATTCAAATGAATATACTGGTCGAAAAACATTTGCTCTAAATCCACGTACCTTCATGCCATTCTTAATTTCTTTCATTCTTAATCTCAGTTCACCTAAATATCTTAAGGCTGTCACAAGAGCAATGCTTATATTGTTAGTGACTTTTATTTTTCTTAAAGCACTCATTATTTTTAGGGGACTCGTTAAAATTAGGGCTAACCCTATATTGAATATAGGGTATAGCCTTAATCCTAATGCCAATAGAGCTATTAATGCATTTGTGGTTAGTCCTATATTGGTCATGGAAATTAATTTAACCAAGCCAATCATGACTAAATAGATAATAATCCTCTTGATAAATTCCTTAAAAGAGAAAAATAACAGTAAAGCAAAACTTGCAACTAAGATATAAAGAAACAACCTATCATTTACAAGAAAAATCAAGAATGATGTAAAAATTATTAAAACAAACAAAGTTATAGGATTTACATTATTTTCTTGGATTTTCTTAAAGCTTATCATTTCAAGATTGCCCCATCCGTTCTCTTTTCAAAGAATTTATTATTGATGTAGATTCCAAACTTACCAGCTAAAAATTCTAAAACGATATTACTAGCAACAGCTATCAAAATATTTTTAGTAGTGTAAAAATTAGCCATCCATTCTGCTTGTTCCCTACCAATTGAAGCTGCAAACTTTACAATTCCTTCAACACCTAAAATCTTGACAAATATGATTGGGTGCATAGCCACAATAAACATTCCAACTGTAAATGCTATTCCTACTTTTGTATTGGAAGAATAGTCTCCAGCTATAAGTTCAGATAAAATCGCAGAGATCAGACAAATTGGAATCATGATCCAGTAACCCATAGCAGCATACAGCAATCCGTAAACTATCCAAAAAAGAAAAGCAGCGCCTTTCTTTCGAACCCTTTTTGCCATAATTACAAAAACTGGTCCAACAACAAAGGCTGCAAATCCCGCTGAAGCATAAAGTGAGATCGTACCTAATGTTCCAGTGAACATTGAAACAACCATTCCAATAGCAAAACCTATAACAGTTAATACTGCAATTTGAACAATATCTTTTAATTTCATAACAACGCTCCTTATTTAATATTTTTGTTTTTCTTTTCTTGTTCTAATTTATTAAGTTTTGTTTATCCACTAAGATTTATTTTCACCATAATTTTCCTCCCCATTATCGTATTCCTAAATTAATTTAATATATTTGATAACGCCGTTATCGTCTGGGTAAAAAAGAGCATTTAGTAACTCTTTATTTTTTTCCAACCTTCTTCGAAGAAAATAGCAATCAGCTTTGAATTTATAATTAACTCCTCTTCACTATCAGAATGTAAAACTATTTCTATCAATGCAGAAAATCTTGCATGGTTCAATGCATGAATTCCTATGCTCGCTCTTTTTTCAACAATAACATTTTTAGATCCTGTTCTATTCTTTATTTTTTTTTGACTTTCATCTTGCATTAAGGTTAATTGCTCTATGAAGTTGCTATACTTTGTTTCACCTGAACAATTAATTAGCAGTTCTAAAATCTCTTTATTTTCAAAAAGAAAAAGGCTGACCTCTATCGTTCCCTCTATATTCACTTTTGAATTTAAGTTCTCGTGATTATCTCCTGAATTTTGAAAATTTTTCTCTTCAAATTCTTTATACTTTGTAAATACAGCTTCTACCAGCGGATCTACTAATTCTGAAAAAAGTTCCTCTTTGTCACTAAAATTTCGATAAAAAGCCCCCGTAGTAACACCAGCCATCTTTGATATCTCTCGCAGACTGGCTTGTTCGAATCCCTTTTCTAAAAACAACTCTTTCCCACATCTTAATATTCTTTCACGTGTTCCAAAATTCATCACTTGCATTCCCCCCTAAAAAGATAACGCTGTTATCATAATGTTACCACTGACTAATTCTTTTGTCAATAACCATTATCATAATAGACTTGTAGAAACTACCATGCTAGGTTTTTGATGCTCCTACTGCTATAACCTTTTAAAAGTTATTGGTTATTTATATATAAGGGGTGTGCGTTATTAATTACCACTGTGCAAGTTCATAAAATTATCCCGAAAAATCACACATTGGTTATTGAGCAATTTAAATTGCGCAAAATTGTTCTGAAATAAATTAACATTTTCAAGGGACCTTAATAGAAGCAAGCCTCCTGTAAATATTTTCTTGTTTGCACAAATAATAAATGCCACCAAATACTAGCACCAAATACTAGATGGAAGAAAATACTTAAAATTTGAGAATCCAATACTTCACGCATATGTTAAAGATAAATTTCTAAATAATCAATACTCTTCTCTAGATATTGAACAAATATTCTAACTTGAGGAACCATCAACGACTATCATTTATATGATGATTTATCCAGCTGTATATGCACAAATGTTTGATAAGCCATATATCTTAAGAAGCAATAGAGGGGCTATAGAGAAGAGCTAATAATAAAAAGTCAACTTATTTATTGAAAACTATTGCTGCTGATTAATGAAACACTAAATTCAATTTTATAATATTAATGCTCGGAATTTTAGATATTATATAAATTCAGCTATATCTCCAGCTATAGATTCCCATTCAGAATCTAACATGCTGTCATGGCAAACATTCCTATAAATTATTAATTTTCCATCATAAAGTTTCATTGTATCCAATAGTGAGTTTAATGGGATACACTTATCATTTAATGATCCTATAATCAAGACTGGTATTCCTCTAACGCAGCTTTTATTATATTTGTGACATACTGTAAGAGATTTAATCCCTGAAGGTTCTTCTTTTTTTAATAAATCTATATATTTGTTTACATCTTTCTTTGTATTTGAAAAATATAGCTCTTTATTTTTTAGGCAAAAAAATCGTTTAGCTATTCTTACGGCATTTATAAATTTTTTATTCACAGGATACGGATTTAGGATTACTAAAGAAGCTGGTTTTCTATGTCCTTTCATTAAATATTCATTGACAAATAGATTCCCAATTGAATGAGATATTATCGTAAACTCACCTTTGATTTTAGATGTTATCTCTTTAAGTTTTTCAATAGATTCTTCTACATTTTTCGCACCGTCTGAAAGAACATGAATTTTTATTTCATATCCTCTGTTCTTGAAAAATGGTACAAAGTTTTCATTCCAACACCACTCGCCGTGAAAAGCCCCGCATACAAAAATTATAGTTTTATTTTCCATTTTAATTCCTATTTTCTTATTTTCTTATTTCTCGGCAACAAATAACCTTTGGCCGAATTCTTTATATTTATGACTATCGCTCGGAAAGGATTCTATGTTGTTAAAGCCTGTTTTTTTTAGTTTCTCTATCCATAAAACTTCACTTGCAAACAAATTGTTATCATCTTCATCATTTTTCAATATAGATTCCATCATGAATACTTGTGATACAAGCATTTCAATTTGATTTCCAACAGGTTCTGTAATAAGCAACAAACCTTTGGGTTTTATCTTTTTGTATAATAGTTCCAGCGTTATGTCGACATCCTTTACATTATTTAAAACTCCAGCAGCTACGATTATGTCTGCCTGTGGTAATATCTTTAATTGCCTATAATTATTTAAGTCAATTTTTTTGTAATTAATATCACTTACTCCTGTGAATTTCTCTCTACCGATTTGCAAAAAGAAATCCGATATATCCGAATATATATATTCGCATCTTCTTTGTAAATTCATTTTTTCCAACATAGTGAAAATTGCACTTGTCGTTGCTCCAATTCCTGCACCTACTTCTAATACCGATAATCTATCTTCTTCACAATTGCCCAAGATATATTCGGCTACTTTTAACGCAAGTAGTTCGTTTAGCATCTTGTAAATTGTATTTTCCTTGTATAATGCTTCAGCATAATCTATTTTCCCTTGAGGAAACAATATCTCATTGCAATTAATTTCACCGTTAAAGAGTTTGTCCATTTCTTTAATATTTTTCTTTAAATATTTAAGAGAAAGAGGATTTCCCAATTTCCAATTCCAAAGAAAACTCAAATGATCATATATCCTATCTCGTTCGGTTTTTAAAACTACATTTGATGCCCAATAATAATTGTCATAATCAGAATTTATAAATCCTGTGTTAGATAATTGAGAAAGCCATAATTTTATAATACTTTCATTCCTTTTAGTTTTTCGTGAAGTAACTTTGTTCATAATTTCATTGCAATTATATTTCTTGTACGGTTTGTTGAAGATATTTTTAGAATTAAGAAATAGCATAATTTCCATTCCCACATAATTATTCATTGATTGAAAATAGTCATCTAGAAAATCATTTTTATAATATAAATACTTTTTATAAATGTTGGATTTAATAGTCTTAAGGTCCCTATCTATTGCACCCCCTGTATCACTCGAAGTAATTTGATTGTACAGGCTAAGGTGAACACTTGTTTTAATTTTTCCCTTTAATTGTTTTGCATTATTTTTTTTACCCCCTCCACTTAATAGCCCATCTATCTCTTTTATTTTAACAGCATCATTGAGTATTGCTTGCACATCCCTCTGTATAATTCTTTTACTTATAAAATTGTCAAGAACTTTGCTTTCGCAATCACTTATTTCATGATTTTTTAAAATTGTTTTTGATGGTTTTAGATTATTTCCATGCCAACAAATATTTTTGAATGTTAAATCTATTGTTAGGGATCCTTCGTTGGTTATTAAGGTTAATGCATTAATATGTTTTTGGTTATTGTACATGCTTCGATTGTCAATATTATAAATTTTAAACATATAATCATACGAACCTATTTCTCCTGTTATCAAATAATAATAGCTATAAACATCGTTATTCTTTACCTTTATAGTTGTATTTATTTTTAAAGAGTCACATATAATTCTTGAGATTAGAATTAAGTTTTTCTGTTCGAAAGTGGCATCTATTAAAATAATTTCCATTTTTCTTGATAAATCTTTAATTATACCAATCATTCTGTTAAAAAAAGCAGTATCAATTATGTGTCTATAAGCGTAATAAAATTCATTTTTTTGATTTGCTTTTCTTAAATTCTCTATTAATAATTCTGAATTGCATGAATTCTCATCTAGAACAGATATTTGCCTTTCTAATAAAGAGATGCTTAATCTGTTATCTTCAGAAGCTATAAATGAAGCTTTTGGAATATATGCTAAATCTATTTTCCCAAAATTCTCCAATATTTCATCTAGGCTGTTAAAGCATGAAACATTATTATTATATGCATTTTTAAGGGCTAATTCATTATACGAATCTAATATCCCTACCAAATTTATTTTATTAGATGTTTCGATTAAATTGTAAAAGTAATGATGTTCTGGTAAATACCCACAAACGATTAAGTTCTTTCTCATTGTTATTCCTCCAACGTAATTAATGCTTGGACATTACTTTTATCTCTAATTTCTTTGCCAAAATCTTGGCATTGTTTAGAGATTGTACTGAACTATAGTGGTTCCCTGGTATGTCATATCTATTTATATCTCCTATTATTATCTCAGAAAGATTGCCCATTAGTTTTTCAAAATGTTTATATATTCCAATATTATCGGATGCTATATAATAATCAATATTTCCAAAGTATGGATCAGGAACAAACTTCTGAATTTCAATAGATTTTTTGAAGATTTTATATAATTCTGAAAAAGACTTTTCCGTAATATGTTTTTCTTGTTTATCCTTAATTAATTTAAAATATTCATGAAACCTTTCGTCTTGTTCTTTATTCTGTAAGGCTTTTAAAATCCTTACATCTTGTTGATCCTTTAAATTTTTTATAACGTCCTTGACTTCTAGGTTTAAAAGATAATTTACATTTTGTTTAATTAAACCATCAATAACATTTCTATCTTTTACTTCAAAGTCACCAAGATCAATATTAAAAGCTCTTAAAAAGATAAATTCTAAAATGATTTCATCATATTTTATGTCGGGCAATATACCACCTTCTATAATAGAGAGATTCTTTATGTTAATACCTGATTCTAACAAACGTCTCGCTACTTCTATAGCCATTGTTCCGCTTGAGCTATATCCTATCAATTGAACGTCTTTATAATCTTGACGTACAATACACTCATAGTATTGACTAATGAGGCGTGAAATTAGTTTATCATTTTGTGTACTTAAATATAAATCCTTGTTTGAAACACCTAAAATTAAAACATCCCCTTTGTTTTGATTTACGAGCTGGATTCCTAATTTTTCGAGATCACTTACATTTCCAAACGCACCATTTATTAAAACTCTTAAAACCTTATCTTTAGTATTGCAATCTGATTCAATTAGCCTTTGTGATACAATTGAATAATCATTTTCATTGGTTTCTACATTTTCTAAATTATTACCTGATTTAATAATTTCTGCTACACCATCAATAGTAGGGTTTTTTATACACTCTCGTAACAAATACTCAAAAGGTAAGTCCGTTATTATATCATCCTTCAATTCTGTTACAAATTTTGCCATCATTAAAGAATCTACACCAATATCATAAAAATTTGTATTCTTTTTAATTTCTTTCACATCAAATGTATTTTTACAAATATTTTTTATTTTTAATTCGAGAGATGTCATTGGTATTTCAAAGTTGTTCTCATCTTGGATATCACTTTTTCCCGATCTTTTTTCATTATTAGAATCTCTATATGATGAGCGTATACTGTTCATATTTGATATCTTTTTTACAAATAATGTAGCACTAAGTCTTTCTCTAATTACGCTATCTTCAGGAAAAATCTTTGTCTGGTACTTCCCATCCATGCTATTTAACATTCTGACCCATTGTTCAACAGTTAGGAAAAAACAATCATTTCTATATTCATCTAGGGGTTCCTCCATTAATAAAGCTTGGGATGCCATTAACCACGGCTCATTTCTTGAAGGCTCTGAGAACAACAAATAACCATCTGGAGCTATTATTTCTGAAATATGTTCCAAAGTTTTAGGTACATCCTTAGTGTTGTCTAATACGTAAGCAGCTATGATAATATCAAAATATTTTTCATCAAATCCTTGATCAACAGGAGATAAGTCTATGTTTAATTTTTTGATTTTAATGTTTTTGTTGTTTCTATAAGTTTTTTTTGCTTCTGGAAAAAAATATTTCTGTGAATCCGTAAAAAAGTATTCATAATTTACATTTTCTAGTTTCTTTAGAATTTCTTTAGTTGTAGCCCCTGTTCCAGCTCCTATCTCTAATATTCTTATTTTATTTTGTCTTTTTTCTTTTATAATTTTTTCAACAACGCTAGAAATACAATCATTTATAACAGATGCACTATAACTATTTTCGTATAATGCTTTTGTGTAAACAGTAGACCCATTAGGGTATAATAAGCTAATTGGATCTATTTCGCCTTTTATTATTTTTTCTAAATTCTCTAAATTTGATTTTATATATTTAAGTACATTTAAATCTCCATGTGTTTCAACCCATCGAGAAAATAATCTTTCCCATGTTATAATATAAAAATGCTCATCGTGTTCTAGTTCCGCCTCATACTCTTTACTCAATGAATTTTTTTCGATAATCCCCATAACATTTAATTGATCAATCCACCTATGTATTACCCAGCTGTATTTTTGATCATCTCTTTGGTTATACTGCTCCGCTAGTTTATATTTATTCTTTTCTGTTTCCTTAAAAACTCCTAAATTTATCAGCGTTTTTAGCATTATACCAAGGCATAGTTCATCTCTCATTGTACAATTTCGAATATATGAGTAATCACTACAATGCAAAACGGTTGAATGTTCTATTTTGTCCAACAATTTAATTGGCGAATATTTATTTAAATTCTCAGCACCATATAAATAATTAATTTCTAATGGAGAAAGGTAATGCCCTGTATTTTTATTCCATTCAGAGGTTTTTTTGTGACAATTTAATTAAATTTTTTTCAAAATAATTAAACATGTCTTTTACTAACATCTCGCTTAATTTGTTTTTTCTAACATCCCAATTAATTCTAAGACCTTCTGGTGTATCAATTGTTTGACAATCTATCAGTACTTGAGGCGTTTGAGAAATTCCGTAATCATACTTTCCAATCATGTCTCTATTGTTTAATCCAATTGCGCTAGTAAATACAAAAGGTAATAAAAACTCCTTACTGCCAATACTTTTTGATAAGTCTCTTAAAACTTCAACTCCAGAATAACTACTGTGATCCAAGTTTCTAAATATTTGTTTATTAATGCTTTGTGTTGCGTCTTTAAATGGGCAGTTCGT
This sequence comes from Finegoldia magna, assembly GCF_003182075.1. Lineage (GTDB taxonomy): Bacteria > Bacillota > Clostridia > Tissierellales > Peptoniphilaceae > Finegoldia > Finegoldia magna. Next base: position 33,317 of record NZ_QGTH01000010.1, on the reverse strand, counting down.
TGAGGTTGTTGATATAATTGATGTGTTGGTAAAATCTCCTACTATGTTCCCAAACTTTTTTCTTTCTTCTAAGTTAAATGTAGTAAGAATAATGCTAAAATCTTTATTAATGCTAAATCTTTTTAAGGTTTCGTTGTAGATAGATAGTATAGCGGCTGTAGGTGTTAAACCATTTTCTCGTGAAGTTTTATTAAAAAACTCCCAATCTTCTCTCCTCAGCAACAATGAATGCCTGATAAAATCATCAGTGTATGATTTTTCCTCAAGTAAAGGCAAATGCGGAGCTGCTTTTATTTCATTTTTATGATTTTTCCAAAATTCTTTATCCTTGAAATATTTATTGCTTCTACTCTTAATCTGGATACTTTTTATATAGTCCGCATAGGTATATTTACTGTTATCCATTATTTGGATGTCTTCGCAATTAAAGTACATATCCTCAAACTCTTTTAATAAATTCCATATACTCAGCCAATCAGCTATTAAAAAATCCATTGAAAAATGCAAAACGCTGTATTTTCTTTCCTGAGATATACCTATATCAAACATCGGCCATTCACCCAGTATATAATGTTTGTTTTCTAGTTTATTTCTTAGGGTTTTTCTTTTCCCTTCCATAACTCTATACCTCGGAGTTTTTTCAATAACTTTTTGAGTGGAGTTTGGGTTTACTACAGCTCTAAGCATGGGGTTTTTATTTATTATTTTATTCCATATTTTTTCTACTCTATTAACATCCAACTTTTCATAAATAAATTCCTGGTAGATGTGACAAGATACACCTCCTAGAGAATACGAATCACTTCTTCCTAATACGTAAGCTGATTGTACTGGAGTTAGCGGAAAAGACATGTTAATATCTATTTTCCCATCACTCTCTTTTTCTTGCTCTAAATATTCTATAATTTCATTTTTATGTTCTTTTAATTCATTTAATAATTCTTTAGTTATTTTACCTTTTAATGATTTATATCTTAATTTTTTATTTACGACATACAGTTCAATACCATTTGTTCTACAATGATTTACCAGTTTTTTAGTTTTTTGCATTTTATTCTCCTTACATTATTTCTGAAAGTATCTAGTATTACTTCGCATTCTCTATATGTGTTAACTAATTCGGCATAACCAGCGAATTCGGATAAGGTTTCCCAGTTTATAGCTGCAGCTATTTCTCCATTAGCTCTTTGTTGATTTATGCAACCTTGTGCAATGTAATGATACATTTCTTCTAATTCTTTTAAGATTGCAGTAGTCCAGGTTTCCTCAAAACATTCTTCCATATTTAAATCGTTAGAATAAATTATCTGGAAAGGTAATTGATTTTCAACCTCTGAAACACTATCCCTTGATTCTATATATTTTCTGGGTCGCCACGTAACGGGACCAAATATATCCTCTAAAGATAATATTCCGTCTTCATAATAAAACCTAAAGTTATACATAATAGACATGTTCTTGTCTGAATGGTTGGGGTTTATTCTATTATTGAATTCTATTAAAATGGGTAATTCATCAAGTCTGACGCTGATTATGTCAAATGGACCTTCATTTTTTATAACTTTTTTATTCAAAGATAATTTTCCATGCATCCCTAACTTAGAAATGATATCAAAAACCGTATATGAAACTTGAGTTGAAAAAGATAAATTCACGTACTCAAGTTTTGAAAGTGATTTTAATTTTTCATTATATAATTTAAATGTTTCTATCGCTGGCAAATGATTATATAAATTAGAAGTCATATATATTACATCGTTAATTCTTGCTAGTCTGTAACTTTCTTTTAAATATATACTATGAGTCGGCTGTTCTTGAATAACATGTATCCCTTTCTGTATTAATTTGTTACATATTAGTGTCCCTTGACCTCCAGCACCTTCTGATCGAATTATTACACATGCAACATCAGTGTCTTTTGGAAGCGATTCAATATTAGAGTACAAAGGTATGTTATATTTTTCGGATAAACGATGAGATCTTGCGCTACCTTTTGCCAATAAACCTGTTAGGTTAAATTTATCTGTATTTTTTTGTATGGCTCGAACATAGTATTCGCCAAAAGTAGAACCGCATACTATGACATTTAATCTTTTCATTTATATTTCCCCACCAATTGAATTCTTGAACAAAGTATTTTCTCCATTTTCCAAAATAATATTTGCTTTTTTGTCTATATCTAAAATTAAGCTTAAAAATTTACTACTATATTCCAAGTTTGCCATTTCATATATACCTACGTCGTATGTATTTTTCAATATTTTTACTGCAACAGCAACTGAAATAATTGCCGTTAAGTTCGCAGATGATTTTTCTTCAATTAAAAATCTATGAAATACCTCATTGTTTCTTAATTGCCCTTTGGATTCAACTAACATGGCACAGTAGGAATCAAAGATCTGTACATCAAGTCTGGAAGCTATAATCAATTTGCGAATTTTTTCAGATTTGTCAAATTTACGAAAATTTGGGTTCATTAACAGCTTATATGTTTCTCCGTCAGGCATACATATATTAAACTTAGCATTTTTTATCCCTAAATTTCTACAAATAGAAATAGATCTGTTGTCCATATAAGGGATTTGTTTTAGTTTCACTGACAGGTTTTTCAAACTAATAGCTTCACCGTTATAGGAAGTCGCCTGAAGTTTCCAGTCATTTATCTCTGTCATTGGATAGATATTCGAGCTATCCAAATATTCCAAATATGACTTTGCAGACGAATAGGTGAATTTATCTATTGTAACGTAATATAAGTTCAGAGACTCTACTTCATCAAAATGCTTCGTAATTATTTTTGGAAGAGATTCAGTTAAACCAGGAGAAACTCCAACGCCATGACAAATTAATGAATTTTTAACTTTTGGCAATTCAATATTCCTATAATACGTCAGATCAACCAGCTTGGTTTTGCCAAGTTCAACTGCTTCTACTAAATTTTTAATTCCTTCTTTATTAGCTGTGGCACAATTTATAACACAATCACAGTTTTTAGCAAAAGAAATACATGATTCTTTATTTGATAAATCTATGTAATCGTAACTAAAATTAGAATTTTCTTCTAATAAATTTCTATTTCTTATGCCTGCCTTTATATTATTTATCCCGTAATCTTTTAAAAACTTAATACATAGATTTCCTATTTCTCCATTTGCACCAACAATACCAATCATATTTCACCTTCTATGATAGATAAATTATCCTTTTTGTCTTCTATTAACTTCAACATCTCTTGAAAATATGCATTGGAAAAAATATCAGTAAGCGACAATTCGCAGTGAAATTCCTTATTAATAGCCACAACTAGTTTAGTAGCTAATAAGCTATCTCCGCCAAGTTCGAAATAGTTAGACTTCCCAAAATTTTCATCGTCAATTCCTAAATTCTTTTTCCATAAATTTGTCAATTTTTGAATGTTTGCAGTCTTTGAATCTGTTCCCATGCCATACTCATGTTTTAATATATCTAAACCATCATTGAGTTTTTCTATATTTTCTTTTATTAGAGTATTTTCCTTATCATAGATAAGTTTGATATTACACTTAGATATTTCATTTTCTTTTGCAAATAAATCTATCTCGTCTTTGTAATTAAGATTATTCATAAGGCAAGCCTCAAATACGTTCCCACGTCGAATAATATACGAGTCATGTGGTTTTGTAACTAAAGAGTTGATTACTTTTTCAAGGTAATCATTCTTATAGAAGAATCCATTTTTCTTATCATCATTTATACTTGCCTTTTTATCTTCAAAAAATATAGCTACTAATCTTGACACTGGATCAACGTCTACAAAATCTGTTAAATATAGCATCCCGCTTTTCTTTAAAGTCATACTCAAAAGCTCTAACTCTTTTTGAATGTTTTTAAAATGATGGACAACATTTGGCATAAATAAGTAGTTGAATTTCCCCACATGCTCTCCTAGTATATAATTTTCATCCATCTTCCATTTTGTAAACTTTATATTGTTATATTCTTTTCTTAAATCTTTAATAGATAGAGTTGTTTGTCCTATTAAGTCTACCTCCTTTATGTTTTGTATGTTTTTTAATAGGTGATTCAAAAATAAGCCTTGTCCTGGATTTACTATACCAACGCTTATAAAATCACCACTTGTATAATTTTTGATATTAAGTATTATATTCCTATAAGACTTGCAAACATCTTCATCCCTAAAGCTTAATATTTCAGGGGAGATTTTTTTATCCATTAATAAATAATTCTTATTTTCCCTTTTTTCTAATGCATAAATAAATAACTCTTTTTTGTCGTTTAATAAGTTGAATAAATCATCATCTGTTTGTTTGTTCAGCATCGCATCTTCGCTAAAATTTTTTGTGTAGTTTCTCCAGTATGTGATTATATGCATATTTTCTCTATCGACGCTTATATTTCCATTATCTATTTCTGCTAAAATCTTTTTTATAATTTTTTTTACTGTATATGTTCTTTTTTTTATTTCTTTTTCATTAACTTTATTGACAACTTTTGTTTTTAAAAAATGTTTTCTATCATTTTCGATATTCGTTGCGATGAGAACTTTTTCCCTAAACTTTTTGATATCCAGTTTATTATTTTCGACTAATTCACTCATTATCTTTGCTACCTCCCATATTTCCTTTGCATATAGAATCAATCTTTTCTTTGTATGCATATATCAATTCTTGTATTTGATTCTTGTTAAACAACTCCTCGATATAATCAAACGTTATTTTCATGGTTCCATCAATTATTCTTACGTGATGATCTAACGCAACTTGTGGTGTTTGACTTAAGGAATATTCTTCCTTAAATCCATTTATTACAGAATTATAATTTTCACCAATCATACAAGTCATAACGATAGGAAAATATCTTTGTTTTCCTAAACTTGATATTTTCGCTTTGTTCAATATATTTACACCATCATAAGCTCTAAATTCTAACAATTTAAATATTTGTTTCTGAGTACTTTTTACAGCTTCTACAAAATCATCATTCTCATCTTTATATTCTATTAATCCATTATTTGTAAATTCCCCGAGAATTTCATCAACATTTTTGTTTAAAGGCAGTTTCCCAAAAACCGTAATATTTATGGATATGTTTTTTCTTGAGCTAATATTCGATAGTGTAATCATATATATGGTCATTACAATAGATGTTAAAGTAACTTTATGTAATTTTGAATATTTTTCTAATGCTTTTACAACGCCTTTTTCAAAAGAAAATTCTTGTCTACTAAAGGTGGTCGTCTGCAATTCATTAAAACTTTTATTGTATTTTAATTCGGGACTGTCGCTGATAGCTAAAATTCGATTTTCCCAATACTGTTCAGCTTTTTGAATTATTTTTTTATTCTTTTCTTTGTAGCCCTTAAGATCATAGGTATAATCTTTGTAAGTATATTCTGTTTGTTTTGGTTTTTGCCCTGAATAAATTTTAAAAAGATTATTCACCATTTTGCCTGCACACCAAGCATCCAATATAGAGCAATCAAAGCTAAAATGAAAAACATCTTCAAACTTATCGCTTTTGCCAACTACAATAGTAAACATTGGCCAAGAATCATAAAAATAACGTTTGTGGGATAAATTTTCTCTAGTAGATAATCTATCAGTCCCATTAACTAAATTATATGTTTGAATTCTATATCTAGGCATCTCATCTATTATTAATCCATGCCCAGATGATAAAATTATCATTCTCAATGCATCATTTTCCCTTATTAAAATATTTAGCGCATTCTCTAATTTTGATACATCTATATTCTCTTTTGAGTATTCTATATAGTAGTGTGCGTTCACTTTATTTAACACTTGAGTTTTTGACTGCCCTGCCATATATGCCAATTGAAGCGAACTTAAGTCTACATAGTTGTCTTTTGCAAGCATAAGGAATTTTGTAATATCTTCCTTGTTGCTTTTTATATCATTTAAGATTTCTTTTAACAGTACATTGTTTTTCGCCTTATATTTAAGAATTCCTTCTTCCACATACAGATAAATACCTTTTGATTTTAAACTTTTTAGATATTCAAATACTTTTAAGCTATTAAAGTTTTTAACATTTTTCATTTGTATTCCTCAAAGCTTTCAAACCTCTAGTATAATCATTATAATTTTCATGAAATTTAGTCAATCTAGGAAAGCTTATTTCATGAGTTATATCGCTCCATTTTTTTGAAATTAATAGTTCTCTTTGCAATTCTATTCCATTCATGTTTTTATTTCTTATTTCTTCAATAAAATTATCTATTTGCATTTTTATTGAAGAAGGAAATTTTTTTTCTAGTAACCCCGAGTACGTTTCTTCATTTTCATCAGCTAGAATACATTCCATCAAACTCGATGTGTCACTTCGATTATTTTCGTTTCTATATGCAGAAGCATCTGAAACATTCATCCTGCTTCTCCAAATAACCGAACCAAAGGTATCATTAAGTTCTAATCTTCCAGAATTAAAGAAATATATGATCCTGTGTAGTAAATGCATGTGATTGTTGCCATCCTTGTCTGAGATTTCATTGTGAATTTGTAAAAAAACGTCTGATTGTCCATTAGAAATTCTTATATTGCTAAAGGGATATCTCTGAACTGTTTCGCTCTTATTTATCATATAACTACGGGGGTTGTTAAGTGATTTGATTAGTATAGACGAAAGCCCATATAATCCTTGTGAAGATGACATAACACTTCCATATTGAAATGCATCGTGAGAACTCAGATATCGACTTGCATTGCAAAAAATTTGAACATTTTCTAAATAAGGATATAAGTTTCCAACTTTGTAAAAAACATTATTTTCTCTAGCTATTTTAAAACATTCGGAAATTTCACTATGGTTGATAGGATGTTCCTGCATTACATTTATTCCTTTTTTTAAAAGGTGCTTAGATATCTCCGTGCCTTCTCCCCCAAGAACTCCAGATTTAATTATCACAAACGCAATATCAACACTATCAGGAATAGTATCCAAATCGGAAAATAAAGGCACATTATAAATTTTTGAACAATCCATAGAGCGTTTGCTTCCTTTTGCATATATACCAACCAGTTCAAGGCTATCACTCATACTTATTGCTCTCATATAAGATTGTCCAAATGTAGTTCCACACACTATTACTTTTAGTCTCATGCCTTCTCCTTCTTTATATTTTCCTTAAATATTCATCAACTTTTAATAAAGTATAGTATACCGTTGAATTTTCTAAGAATTCACTAAAGTCAAGCTGATAATTATATTTCTCTAACATTTTGTTTGATAGCTGAATCATATTTAGAGAGTTTCCACCTAAAGAGAAAAAGTTATCTTCTATCCCTATCTCTTCTAATTCTAAAACCTCTCTCCATAAATCTTTTATTTCTTCCTCCAGTTCGGCGCTATAAGAATGTTTATCGTTTGTTTTATCTGTATCTATCTTCTCATTAGAGTTTTCTTCTATGTGTCCGAATTCAGTCCTTTTCTCATTCTTGTCATTTTTACGCTCGTTGTTTAATTGTAGGTTTCCATTCAATTTAGTAAAATCTTTAATTTGCTTTTCTTTATTAATAGAAAACTCTTTAACCATATTTACATAATCCACAAAACAATTGTTCAATTGTGCGCTATCAAAAAGTTCCTTTACATAATCCCAAACTAATAATAGCTTTCCATCAATTTCTAAAACCTGATGATCTAGCCATATTTGTGGAGTCTGGCTTATTCCGTAATTGTAAGTGGCTAAAAATTCTTTGCTTTCATTTTCCATTATTCCTAATCCGCTTGTAAATACTATTGGAGCAACAATGTCTAGTTGTTTATCATTTCGTAACTCTCTTAAAAATTCTAAAGAGCTATATGAAGAATGTTCCCTATCAGAAATGAGTTGATTTTGTAATTTCTTTGCATTCTCGATAATAGTATTCTTTTTATCCAGCTGCACCTCAAGTAAATTTAATTCTGTAAAATCACCCATTATCTTATGAATTTGTGGATGAATCTCCTCCTTCATGAATTGAGTCACATTAATTGCAAATTTTTCATCATCACTATACTTATTTAAGATAAGTGAGAATAAAGTAAGAAGTAATGAGGTTGGTGTTAAATCATTCTTTATTGCAATACTTTTAACATCTGACCAAACTTCTTCTTCAATTACCGCTTCTTTTCTATTGAACTTTTGAACAATATTACTATTTTCTTTGTTCATAAAAGAAAGGTTTGGAACATGAGGAAATGAGTCTAGTCTATTTAACCAGTACGCTTTGTCTTCTTCATAATTCCTTTTGTTTTCTTGCTTTTTATTTAAGACATAATCTCTGAAAGTAATCTCTATCTTCTCTTCGATAAATCTTCCTTCATATCTAAGCTTAATTTCTCTTAAGAATTCAAACATGCTCCATCCATCAAGTATTGTATTGTCAATGCCTATAAATACTCTAAATTCATTCTCCGTCAGCTTGGCCACTTTGAAGTCAATCGTTGGAAACACGCTCAAGTCTATAACTCTATGTGACAAATTTTCTCTTATTTTAAGCAGAGCATCTTCTCGATCCTTATTTCTTAACTCACTTACATCATTTACGTCTACTAAAACATATGGTGTTTCCTTTAAAATTTGCTGTTCCCCACTCTTTAATATTATTGTTCTTAAAGCAGGATTATATACAATGGATTCATTTAATGACTTTTGGAGTTTTTTGATATTTAAATCAAGACAATTGAACTCGAAATAACAATGAGTCGATACATTGCCTAAATCAAATACACCTTGCCTTCCAATCCAATAAGCCATTTGTACATCCGTTAACGGAAATGGTTTATATAAATTTTCTTTGTCTGGAACTATACTTTGAAAATTGTTACCGTTTCCATCTGTTTTATTTTCATCAATATATTTTGATAGAGAAACTACAGATGAGTTTTCAAAAATATCTTTAATGGAGATTACTATTCCAAGTTTATTTCTAACTTTTCCAACGATAGTTGTTGCTACTAAGGAATCTCCTCCTAAAGAGAAATAATTATCATTTATGCCTATGTCTTCTTTGTTTAAAGATTCTTTCCATATATTTAAAAGCAATTCCTCTCTATCGCTTCTGGCTTGTGTTTTTGCTTCTGTGCTTGTCTTCAAGCTTTCTTGATCTTTATATAAATTCTTTTTCAATCTTTTTCTATCTGCTTTACCGTTTTTATTTAATGGAATTTCATCTACATGGTAAAAATGAGTTGGGACCATATAGCTTGGAACTTCTTTAAGCAAATAATCTCTAAGATTATCAAAAGAAACAACACTGCTTTGCAATTTTCTAATGAAAAATGTGTTAAAATTTGTTTCAGCTAAGTCTTTTGTAGCACTTTGATATAAAACTTCGCTATTATTAACCTTTATATTAACTTCTTTGTCAGTTTCAAAGTTTTTTTCTAAGATATTCGCTGTAATTAAAGGCAGTAGATTCAATTGATTAATTTCATTGCCAAATAGTAATCCATTGGGCTTTAATAAACCAACTAAAGCTTTTAATTTTTTCTGAGGATTATCACTTCTGTGGATTGAGTTTAATGCTATTACAATATCAAAATAGTCATTTTCTAAAGCTTCTTTTAGATCACCTTTAAAGGTTACGTGCTTGAATTTACTATTTTCTTTAAGACTCAAGAGCTCTTTTTCAAAATAGATGGAATTATCAACATAAACATATTCATCAATAAAATCTTTGCACTCATTAAACAATTCCTCTGTTATTTCCTCGTTCCTTGTGGAATATTCTAAAACTCTTAATTTCTTATTCGAATTCTTCTCTATATAATTTTTTAAAGTTTTTATTATGCTTTTTATGGACTCCTCGTAACCTGTAAGGTTTCTAACTAGTTTTGATAAAGAAAACTTATCATCTTCTCTATAGAAAACCTCTATAGGGTCTTTTTTGCCTTTTAAAATATCCAAAAGCTCAGGTTCTAACTCCTTTGCAAATCGTTCAATTGCTCGTGCATACTCTGAGTTTACAGTCAATTCCGAAACAGATTCGTTCTTTTTGTATCTTCCATTGCTGCTTATTAAATAATTGAGTTTTTCAAGTTCTCTAATCCATTTTTCGATTACAACCTTGTTTGAGTCTGAGCAATCTATTATTCGACATATTTCCTCAATGGAATAACTTCCCTTTGAGAAATCAACATCATATTCTCTGAAAATGTCTATAACAGCCTTAACGACAATTTTGTCTATTTCCTTGTTTTGTAGTTCTGTCTTATTTATTAAAGATGTTTCCGGCTTTACTATGAAAGAGAAATCATTGTTTATAAGATTTGAATAACCAACTGCCTCATATGCACTTAAATCACTTTTTACAAAAGCGACTAGATGCTTACTCCAGCCTCTTTCAACAAAATCAACAATTACCTTGTCGACCCCATCATATTTTCTAATAGCATCCTCAATTTCTCCTAATTCTATACGATGCCCTTTAATCTTGACTTGAGTGTCTTTTCTGCCTAAAAATTCAATTGTACCATCGTTCCAAGTTCTTCCATTATCTCCAGTTCTATACCATCTAATCCCGTCTTCTTCAAAATATTTTTTCTTAGTTAGCTCTTCATCGCCATGGTAGCATTTAGCTACTCCAACTCCGCCAATTAAGAGTTCACCTTTCACATAGTTGGGGCAAATTCTGCCTATCTCATCTACTACTCGATAAACTTGATTTTTAAGTGACTTCCCGTATGGTATGGAAATCCATTCTTTAGGAATTATTCTTGGAACATCTAGGTGATTTGACCAAATAGAGGCTTCTGTTGCACCACCCATGGCCACAACAAAAGAATTTTTATACTCACTTATTTTGTAAAATCTTTCAGGTAGATTTATGGTAATCCAATCGCCTGAAAGCATAACAACTCTAAATGGCAAGTTCATATTTTTGCCTTCTGCCATAGTTACGAGCATGTCAAATAGTATAGGAACAGAATCCCATATTGTCACCTTGTATGCATCAATCAATTTTATCCATTCATCTGGATTTCTATAATTATCTTCACTTGTTGTTACTATAGTGCCACCTGCATGGAGTATGCCGAAAATGTCATAAACTGAAAGATCGAAATCAATGGCTGATACCATAAGCACTGTATCTTTGTCATTTATTTTATATTTTTCATTCAAATCTACACATGTATTTATGGCACTGGTGTGCATTATCTCAACACCTTTAGGGACTCCTGTCGTTCCTGATGTCATGATAATATAAGCACTATCATAAGGACTTATAGTTACTATCTTTTCTAACATTCCTTCATTAGATATTCCTTGGTCAAAATCTAAAACTATTACGTCTTCTTCTTTTAAGGAGCATTCTTCGCTAGTTCTTAAATCACTAATAATATGTTTAATTCCAATTTGAGAGTAGATTTTACTTCTTCTTTCGTTTGGCTGTGTAATTCCAATAGGGACATAAGCCGCCCCAGCAAAAAGAATCCCAAATATAGCTACAATTTGTCTGCTTCCCCTTGTAAGTGTTATTCCTATATAGTCCCCTTTTTTTACTCCATTTTTAATCAAATAATGCGCTATTTTTAAAGACATCTCGTAAAGATGTTTGTATGTTAGCTCCTCTCCGGTTTCAGAATCTATAACAGCGACTTTACCAGGATTTCTATTTACATTTTTTACAAAACCGTCATATAGAGTTTCATCAGGAAACTTTAGAGGTAAAATGCCTTCTACATCCTGCTTTCTTATTTTTTTCTGATTATCAGGAAGTACATCTACCTTATTGCTCCAACTTGATTCATCTGTTAAAGATTTCAGAAGAGCATTCAATGACTCAAACATATCATCAAGTACTCCTTCTGGGAAAAGCTCATCTACTGAATCCCAACAAAGAATCAAATTACCATCATTTATGTAGCTTTGAAAATCCAGCCATACTCCTGGCGTTTGAGAAATCATGTACTCTATCCTGCCTAAATTGTTTCTCAATATTTCTGTTTCAAGGGGATAGTCAATATTGCACGCAAAAACAACAGGTGCCACATTGGCACTTGATCCTTGGATTTTTGATATATCTCTTTGAACCTGAACGCCATTATATAAACTATGGGAAGCATTTTCTAAAAATGTTTTGTTAGTTCTTTTTAATGTTTCTATGAAAGAATCATCCTTTAATGTTTCATGCTCAACCAATAATAATGTTGTGAAATCCGCAACCATGTTTTTAAGGTTTTCATTTTCAAGATCTCTATTGAATAGAGGAATGTTTATAAAAAATTTATCTTGATTACACCATCTTTCTAAGACTAATGTATAACAGGTTAAAAGTACCATTGATGGAGTGGTTTTATATGTGGCTGCTATTTCTTTAATTTTCTTCCAATCTTCTCTATCAATAATTCTTTTTCTTCTTGTAAATCTTGTTTCTTTAATTTGTTCAGGTTGTGTTTTGATAGGAAGATTTGGTCTCTCTATTTCAAAGGAATTAATTTTAGCTTCCCAAAACTCTTTATCCTTAGTGTCATCTTCAGCTGTACTTTCTAAACTATAAATATAATCAGCGAAAGTGTATTTGCTTGCCTTTTCTTCTTCAAATCCAGCATAAATCTCAGATAATTCTCTAAGCAAAATACTCATACTCATTACATCAGCAACAAGTAAATCTATATCAAAGAATATCCTATGTTTACCACTAGGGAGTAAAGCCAGTTTGATATCAGCAACCTGCCCTTCTTTGACTTTTAGTTTTCTGTGAGATATATTATTTCTTATGTTTTTGAGTTGAACTTCTACTTCTTTTTTATCTTTTTCTGACAAGTTAAAAATTTCTATGCTGTCACTATATGGTTCTTCTAAAATTTCTTGATTTCCATCGTCTATAAATCTAGCTCTAAGCATTGGGTGCCTGTATTGCAAAATGTTCCAAGCTTTATTTAACCTATCGGGATTTATACCTTCCCCATCTATCTCTAAATAGGCGTGGCAACCTATACCCCCTAGGGTTTGATCGTCTTCTCTTCCTATAAAGTAAGAATACTGAACATCAGTAAGAGGAAATGCTTCACTAATCTTCTTGCTATCTTTTTTAACCTGATTAACTTCTTTGATTTTTGCAGTATCTACCAGTGAAAACCATTTTTCCTTAGATGGGTTCTCAATCAATTTAGCAAAGGGTACAATGATTCCATTTTTCTTTAACTTTCCCGAAAGTTGCATTATTTGAATAGAGCTTAGTCCTTTTTCGATTAAATTATCAGAAGCGTCAATTTTAGAGCCATCAATAATATCACTTAACCATCTCTCTATTATTATTTTTGCTTTTCCTTTTATTGTATTAGACTCCACTTCAAACTCCTCTCATATCATTTCTCTTAACTTATTTCTGTCTATTTTACCTAAGGCTGTTAATGGCCAATCATCAATATACCTGACACTGTCCGGCAATTTAAATTCTGCTAAGTTTTTGTCAGATAAAAAGTGTCTGATTTCATCAAGTTTTAATTCTTTTTCATTCGTCTTTAAGACAAAAACTGCTATGGCTTCTCCTAAAAGTTCATCAGGAATTCCCACTACTTGGACGCCATCTATGTCTTTATGAGTAAGGAGAATATCTTCAAGCTCTAGCGGTGTTATCTTCTCGCCAGCTCTGTTTATTGTTTCTTTAATTCTACCGACTATTTGATAATTCCCATCTTTAAGCCTTCTAGCCTTATCCCCTGTTCTGAAATAGCAATCTGCCGTCATGCAATTCTTGTTGATTTCAGGTAAATTATAATATCCATAAATCGTGTATGGTCCTCGTACAATAAGTTCGCCAAAGTCTTCATTTAGTGCATCATCGCCATTTTCTTCAACAATTCTTATGTCGTCGTATTTACTTATTGGTTTGCCTTGGGTATGCATTCTAATATCGTAATTGTCTTGTATGTCTGTGACCAATATCAACCCTTCAGCAATGCCAAAAATCTGTTGCAATTTTGCCTTAAATTCTTTTTCAATTTTTTCTGCAAGTGAGGCTTCCAATACCGATCCGCCTATTTGTAAGATTTCTAATGAGGATATATCGTAATCACCATCTTTTAAAAATTCCAGACAAATATTCGCTACAGCAGGCACTAAGCCTGTTATGGTCACTTTTTCTTCTTCTATGAGGGGGAGAATCTCATCTGGACTTGTTACTCTACATAAAACAACCTTTCCGCCCACTGAAAATGTTCCTAAAATACCAGGACAGCATAAAGGAAAGTTATGAGCTATAGGAAGAGCTGCTAAATAAATGCTTTGTTCATCCATCTTGCATTTTAGCGCCGTGCGTTTTGCAACATAAATATAATCGCAATGTCTTCTTGGAATTAACTTCGGAATTCCTGTTGTGCCACCAGATAATAGTAGTAGACCAATGTTTTTATAATCTACTTCAGGCAATTTGTAATTATAATCATTATCAACAAGATCTGAAAAATTTTTATACTCTTGACTATCACCAAGAATATAAACCTCAATGCTATGATGTAATTCTCTTTTTATGTCACGAATCATGTCCGCATAAGAAAACCCTAAATACTTATCCTTCGATATGTAAGCTTTCGCCTCTGATTTTTCAATAATTCCCTTCATTTCATTTTCTCTATGAGCCGGTAAACTTAACGCAGGAATAATTCCAACTTTGAACATAGCAAAAGCTATCACTATAAATTCATAACAATTAGGAAGTTGCAAAACGATTTTATCTCCAGGCTTAAAGCCCGCCTTCAAAAGTCCGTTTGCATATTTAATGGAATCTGCCTCCAGATCTTTGTATGAATATTTCTTTCCATCATCTATAACAGCTATTTTATCTCCATATTTTTTTGCACAGTCACTTATAAATTCGCCCAGTGTCCTATGCTCCCAAACATTTTCATCATAGAATTTTTCTAATTTTTCTTTTAACTCTATATTCATATTTCCTCCGATATGCAAAGTGCACCTACATAATTTTTAGATAATTTAATAGGTTTTAATGTCTTTGCTTTTTTCATGTTTTTATCTCTGATTTTTATCAAACTCTCATCCACATAAAGTATTTCTATTTCTTTTGGATTTCTTAATAGACCGCTGCCTTCCCATTTCAAGTATGCTTCTTTTGCAGTCCAATACTTAAAAAACAGTGTATGTTTATTTCTAATTAGATTTATTTCTTTTTCCACAAAACACTCTTTTAAAATATCTTGAAAGCTAAATCTTTTATTGATTTTTTCTACATCTACACCTATTTCTCTTTTTGAAAATCCCGCTATCACACATCCATCTGTATGAGATATATTAAATTTAATCCCTTGCGGATTTTCTATGAAAGGCTTGTTGTTACTGTCTCTTTGAAAGTTAAGATTTTCAATGTCGGTTTTAAGAATTTCTTTAAAGACGATGTTTACAATGACTCTGGATATCACAAAATTTATCTTTGCAATTTCAGATACGTAAGATTTCGATCTTTTTATTTCGCTCTTACTTAGCCATCTCTCAAGATCTCTAATTTTAATTTCATTCATGTTAGCCACAACTAACATGACGTCATAAAAATAGAATCTTTCATCTAATTTTTCAAACTTATAAAAGTCATCTTTCGTTAAAAGTTCAATCTTATAAACTTTCATCTAAGCCAACAAATTCTTTTATAGCTTCTATTACGTTATTCTCGGAAGTATTAACAAACATATGCTTACCTGGAATATATTTATACGAAAAGCTTTTAGTTGTATATTCCGACCATTTCAATAACTCATCCAACTTCATTTCTTCGTCAATGTCCCCCATCAAACCAAGGATGTTGCTATCAACTTTTTCATATTTTTTATCTTGATAATCCTCATCTATAATAAAATCTGCTCTTAGAGTCGGAAGAAATATGCTAATTAGATCTTTGTTATCTAAAATTTCATCTGGTGTTCCGTCATATCTTCTTAATCCTTCTATAAATCCTTCATCATCAAGGTGATATATAGGGTTTGGTTCCTTGTAACAAGGCGCACGACCAGCAGATATAATTATTCCTTTGGGGTTGGGTAAGTCGCTTTCTTTTATCCTTAATGTCAGTTCATAAACAATCTTTGTACCCATGCTATGACCAAATAGATAGTATGGTGTTTGGGTATCCAGGTTTTCTCTTAAACTGTAAAATAGCTCGTACACTAACTCATCTATGTTGTCTATTGCTCTTTCTCCGAATCTAGATTCTCTCCCAGGGTATTGAGCAACATAAACTCCTATATTGTTAAATTGATCTCCCCATTTTCTAAAGACAGAGACACCACCTCCAGCAAAAGGAAAGATAAAAAGATTAGCTTTTTTGTTCTCCTTATATGTATCTTTATTAATGCATTCAAACCACTTTGACATATCACACCTCTTTGCAAAAATTAACTCTCTGTTAAAAGGAGTTTTTGTTTGTTTTGTGTTAGCTGTGTCTAACTCAATCATATTATACCATGTATTGATACTTAATATCAATACTTTGTTTTGTTGTACTCTCACTAAAACTTTTTCATTTTCTAAAATTTACAAGTAGAATATCTAATATTTCAGATTTATATTGAAAGATTATTTGATAAATAATCTTTTGATTAGGTACAGAGGCTTTTTCTACTTTCATTATGTGTAGTAGTTATGAGTAGGTTTGCATACAGTAACTTGCATCAATAGCTTTCGCTTTTTTATGCTTTTATTAATTTTTTATATTTTTTATTTTCTTTCAATAAAAAAACAAGGCACACGTGAAGATTTCCTCACATGTGCCTTGGTTTAAAGTCCTTAAATTTTGTTGCCAAAATATTTTTTAATTTTTTGAAAGCTATCTTCAGAGATTATATGCTCGATTTGACACGCTTCTTCCTCCGCTCGTTTTTGCTCGATGCCAATTTCAATTAACAGTTTTTTCAAATAAAGATGCCTTTCGTATATGCTCTTAGCTATCTTTTCTCCTTCTTCTGTAAATCGTACTATTTTATCTTCTTCATAAAGGATATAGCCCTTGTCTACCAGCTTTCTTAACATCTTATGAACAGTTGATCTGGCAACCTCTAGATAGTTTGCAATATCAATGCTTCTAACTTCTCTATGATTTTTATATAAAATGTAAATTGCCTCTAGATAATTTTCTTCTGCAAATTCCCTGTGTACTATTGAGAACCCCTCCTCTCAAAATTCAAATATACATGATATTATAGTTTTATTTCAATTATTATGATTATATATCTGAGCCTTAAGATATATTTTATCAGATTTCATTTTCTTTTACCTTATTTTTTCTTTCCCTGTCTTTATTATTTACCTTGGATTTTTCTTTAAATTTATTCATATTTCCAATCACCGATTCTTTCTTCTTTTCTTTTAAAATTTTCACTCCATAAACTTTAAAGTTTTCATAGCTTTTTCCTTCTTTAGATTGTGACGCTTGCATCTTTCCTAAAAGAGAAACAAAGTCTCCCTTCTTAAGATTTTCAACTTTTTCAATTTTATTATCATAAGCATAGCAGTTAGTATATTTTACATTCCCATCTTTGTCATTACTGGCTATAGAAAAGGAGGCCACTTTAAAGTCCCTCCCATCTTTACTAGTATGTTCTGAAATTTTGGGGTCAGCTGTCAAATTCCCTGTAATACTTTGGTTTTCTTTTTCTTTTTTTCCATCTGGCATATTCTCTTTCTCCTTTGAATCTTTATTATCCTCTTTGTTTATAGGACTACTAACCCTTTCTTCTTTTTCTATCTCTTGACTTTGCTCACTTTCTAGTGAATAATCATCAAGATATTTTGCAAAATTATCGTCAATTAATCCCATAATGTCATCGTTCATATAATTGTCATAAGCGTTTTGTAGGACTTCTTTGTTTTCAATCCCGCTTTCAATTGAAACCATGGCCTTTACAAAATTCTCATAGCTATTGTCCATTAAATCAGAAAGCAAGTCTTTCATTTTTCTAAAGTCGTCAATCTTGACTAAAGGTACTTTATCTATTGAATCGGCATATCTTCCTCCCTGCCATTCAAAGATACCTTTCTTTTCATTAAAGTCTATACCTCCTACCACTACAAACTGATTGCCTGTAAATAGTGTGGCTCGATTGTCTTCAATATCTAAAACAATAGTGTTATCAGATAAACTGGTCCTTATCGTATCGCCTTTCTGTAAGTTCATTATTTCCTCCTCTTTTGATTTCTTTACTGGTTGATTTCATTAATCCTTATTTCTATATCCTTGCAAATTTCATGAATAAGGTTTTTATTTTCTAATTCAATCCAAATATCCTGTATTATTTTAAAACTCTCTTCATTTAGAACCTTAGCTATTACTAGCTTAAGGTCCATATCTTTAAAAACCTTCTTATTGCTCCTATCTAATTTTTTAATTTCTTGTTTGAATTTTTGAAATTTTTTTCTCCTTTATTAATTCCTACATCTTCTTTACAAGGCTCCATGAACGCCCTCCTCTCTGAGTTGGGATTCTAAATTTTGTGATTTTTCTTTTTTATTATTTCCGTGCTCAATTCGTTCTTTATACTCATTAATTTTGTCTAAGATAGAATGTTTTTCCTTATCTCTTTCCTCTATGTCACCAATTTCTAGAACTGTGTTATCTCGAAAGTCTGCATCGTTTCTATCTACAACGCCATCTAAGTCCATATCCTTAGAAAGAGGATCATAAAAGTTACCTTCGTCATCTATTTCAAGACCTAATGCACTTTTTAGGTTTTCTTCATCGACATAAACAAGTTCTTGAAAGTCCCATAGGCTAATATGGGCAGCTATTTGGGCTAATTCCTTAGTGCTACTGGCATCTTCTGGGTCAAAAGTAAAGGCTTGGCTGTTAATTAATGTGTTGTCTACATATTGATTTAGTTTGTAGTTTTTAAGGTCAAGGGTTGTTTGTATTTCATGATTTTCATCTGGTGTAGTCGTATAGGCTAGGCCAATATTTTCTATGTCAGGAAAGAGCCTATCAAAATCTTCTACTGTGTTTTCCTCTTGATATTCTCTGTTAAGAAAGTTTATTATTTCTCCCTTTATTTCATCAAGCAAAGGATCTGCCTGTACCTCTGCCTCCCTTTGACCTAGGTCTAATAATTTATTAACTTCCAAGAGTCTAAGGTTTTTCTCCATGAGCAAATCTTTTTGTGGAAAGTCTTTCTGGATTTCAAGTTTCGCCGTTTCAAGTTGCTTTTCAACAGTATCTAGCTTGGTCTTTGTGTCTTCCAGTCTTTCAGGAAGCTTATCCAAGATATTGTCTAGTCTGGTTATATTTCCCAGGGTATCCGTACCAAATTCTCCATAATACTTTCCTTGTCCTTTAACAATCGCTGTATAGGAATTAAAGAAGGAATTATACCTACCATAGATCTCAAAGTTTCGATAATCCGCTAACTTTTCTTCCTTGTCTTCTCCCACTTTTAGAGATTTTATTTTCTGTAAAAGTAACTCCCCAGCTCGTTTCTTGTCACTTTCTTTGACCCCATCTACCATAATAGAAGTAAACTTATTTTCATCTTCATTTAATTTCTCTGTGTTTGAGATGTCCTTGTTAATATGTTCTATTTGAATTTTTAGTTTTTCTATCTCCTTGGGATAGTCTTTATAGACCTTATCTTCAAGCTTGTATCTATTGGTTTTAAAATTGGATTCCAAAATCTTTAACTTAGATACTTCATTATCTAAATCCATCTTTTCCCTAATTAGAGGATTGCCTGTAGCAAGAGCTTTGATTTCAGCGTAATTTAGGGTTGCCTCATCTACATCTTCTGCCACTCTAACAGGGGTTTTACTGGTCATGATTTGAGAAATATATTTTTGTTTATTTTCTAGAGTTTGGAATAGATAGGCATCAAAAGTATTTTCTGTAACATAACGAAAGATATGCACTTCTTTATTTTCATTGCCCTGCCTTACTATTCTTCCCGCTCTTTGCTGTAAATCAGCGGGTCTCCATGGTATATCAAGGTCATGAATGGCGATAAGCTTGTTTTGGGCATTGGTTCCTGAACCCATTTTTTGAGTTGAGCCAAGAAGGACTCTTATTTCTCCCTTTCTTACCTTGTCAAAAATAGCGTCCTTTTCTTTGTTGTTTTTTGCAGAGTGTATATATTCTATCTCTCTTTCAGGTACACCCATATCCATTAGCTTTTTCTTAATATCATCATAAACATTAAACTCATCAGACCTTGGTGTGGACATATCGCAAAAAATAAGCTGAGTTGATCTTTGATCCTTATATTTATCCCAGATGCTAAAGGTGTTTTTCACACAGGTATTTACTTTTGAATGTTCATCGTCTGGTAGTAATGGATTCATAAGCCTTTGGTCTAAGGCTAGTTTTTTCCCATCTCCCGTTATTTTTAACATATTGTCAACAGTTGAATCCACCTGCTTGTTTCTTACCTTGTCAGCCCTTTCAGAAAGGCTTTCCAATATAAGCTTTTGTTCTTGGCTTGGCTCCGTCTTAATGGTTTCATAGTGGGCTTTTGGTACTGGTAAATTTAAAACATCTGAAGTCTTAATATCTGCAAATTCCTTTACCGTATTCATAAGTTCTGGAAGGTTGTAGAACTTGGCGAAACGAGTTTTTGCTCGGTAGCCGTTGCCCTCAGGAGCAAGTTCTATGGCGGTTATAGTTTCTCCAAAGGTGGATGCCCAAGAGTCGAAATGATTTAAGCCCATTTCTTTGAGCCTGTCATATTGCAAATATCTTTGCATGGTATAGAGTTCGGCCATACTATTACTAACTGGCGTTCCTGTAGCAAAGACAATCCCCTTATTGTCGGTGATTTCATCCATATAGCGACATTTCATCAACATATCTGAAGACTTCTTAGCATCGGTATTGGATATGCCCGCTACATTTTGCATTTTTGAAAATAAATAGAGATTTTTATAAGCATGGGCTTCATCTACAAAGAGCTTATCAACACCTAATTCTTCAAAGGTAACTACACTATCTTTTTTGTAGTCATCATTTAATTTCTTAAGTCGGGTTTCTAATTTTTTCTTGGTCTTTTCTAATTGCTTAACGGTAAATCTTTGGTCTCGATCCCTTTTATATTCTTCTATATAGTCCAATATTTCATCAATTTGACTTTGGATTTCATATTCCTGTCTTTCCTTAGACATGGGAATTTTCTCAAATTGGGAATGGCCAATGATGATGGCGTCATAACCGCCAGTCGCTATACGAGCACAAAATCTCTTTCTCTTAGCTGGTTGAAAATCTTCCTGAGTAGCTACAAGGATATTTGCCGTTGGGTAAAGTTGCATAAACTCCCTGCCAAACTGCTCTGTAATATGGTTGGGAACTACGAATAGAGACTTATTATGAATCCCTAGTCTTTTTCCTTCCATGGCAATACCTATCATTTCAAAGGTCTTTCCTGCTCCCACTTCGTGGGCTAGTAGTGTATTACCTCCGTAAAGACTTCTGGCAATAGCATTCTTCTGATGAACTCTTAACTCAATTTCAGGATTCATTCCCTCCATGATTAAGTTGCTTCCATCGTATTCCCTAAGTCTTGTGGAATTAAAAAGTTCATTGTATTTATTAACCAATCGATTACGCCTATTAGGTTCTTCAAAAATCCAGTTCTTAAATTCTTCCTTTATAATTTCCTGCTTCTGTCCGGCAAGCATGGTTTCTTCCTTGTTTAGAACAGATACCTTTTTCCCATCTTCTTCAAAGCGGTCATAGATCTTTGTCTCTTTTAGATTTAATGTATCTTCTATCAGTCGATAGGCATTAGCCCTACTTGTTCCGTAGGTTAGATTGGCAAGATCGTTGGATTTATCCGAACTTTTACCCTCAACTCTCCATTCTCCCGTTACTTCTGTATATCTCAAGTGGATATTATATCTTTCGTAACCTGGTGTCTTTAAAAGATGAAACATAAACTCTTCATAAACTTCAGGCTCTATCCAAGTAGCCCCTAAACGAACAGAAATTTCCCCCGCTTCCAAGGCCTTAGGCATAACTTCTTTTAGTTTTTCTTTTTGATAGTTTAGCTGGTTGAGTTCCTCTCTTAAGGCTTCTTTTTCCTCTAGACTGTAAATAGTGTAGTCCGAACTTATGGCAACCTTGTTTCTTTCTTCTTGAGAGAGTTCTTTTTCGATATTTTCTATATAGGAATTTAAGACGTCTATCTTTTTTCTAATATTGCCACTCAAATATTCATCTGCCGTTACATAGGCTCTAGCAAAGTCATCATCTTCCAAGGCGGTTTTAAAGGGGTCTAGATCTTTTGGATTGTAGCTGTCAAGGTTTAAAAAGATTTCCCCTCTTAAATCATTTATAAGGGTCTTTCGATCTTTACCTGTCAAATCTCCCATATAGGGGAAGTTAATATTTCCCATATTGCTTACAGATAGGATTAGAGCATCTTGACTATTGTCCACATGGTCAATAACTTGTTGCTTTTTTATCGTCCTCTTTGTAAAGATGTCGGACTTGCCGATAAAGTTTCCCTCTTTATCTAGGTTCTCAATGGAAGATAGGAGGGAGTAATTGCTGTCTTCCCTAAATAGCCTTGAGTTTTCCCTACTGTTTAATCTTCCGTAGTCCTTATTAAACTCATCATAAACCCTATTTAACTTAGCTTGAGATTTTTTTATTTCTTCATCTGTGAAGTCATATTTTTGGCGGTCAATTAACTCTCTTAGAGCATCATTTACAGTTATATAAGCCTTAACCTTATTTTTATCCTTCTCACTTAAGTTTTTTTCAAACATCAAGGATTGCTCTCGAAAATATACCTTGTCATCAATTAGGGTATAGGAAAAATTCTTGACCCTATCATCTGCCGGTAGGGTTTTTGCCTCTTGGAATACTTCTTCCCTTTCCATTTCCTCATAGGTCCCTTCAATGTTTAAAATGGCTTCTTTTAGCTTTTCTTTTAAGTTGTCTTCTGTATCAATACAGCTTAGTGTCTTGCCAAAAGGTCCCGATACTTCCTCCATTTTTCCCATAATCATTTCAGGGTGTTCTACAAAATACTTGTTATAGGTAAGGCCTTGGTTATCTGTTTCTAAACTCTGCCAGTCTTCGTCTATCTTTAAGAGCCTATCCCTTTTCTTCAAAAAGATAATGTCTGAAGTAACCTCTGTTCCTGCTTCTCCTTTAAAGGTGGTGTTGGAAAGTCTTATAGCCCCTAGAAATTCCGCCCTTTCTGAGATGTACCTTCTTACATCTTCATTCTTTTTATCCATGGTGCCTGAAGAAGTGATAAAGGCGATTATACCTCCATCTCTTACCTTGTCTAAAGTTTTGGCAAAAAAATAATCGTGGATGAAGAAGTTGTTTTTCTCATAGTCACGATCATTTATCTTATATTCACCAAAGGGAACATTGCCTAGGGCAAGATCAAATAGATTATTGGAATAATTAGTTTCTTCAAAGCCTTTAATTTCTATATTAGCTTTTGGATATAGAATCTTGGCAATATTTCCTGAGATGGGGTCTAACTCTGTGCCATAGATTTTTGATTTTTCCATACTTTCTGGAAGATTACCTATAAATCTACCTGTGCCCAGGGATGGCTCTAATATATTTCCTTCTTTAAAGCCCATCTTGGATAGGGTGGAATAAATACTTTCTATAACAAAATTTGGTGTATAAAAAGCGGTAAGGGTGGAAGCTCTGGCATCTTCGTATTCTTTTTCTGTGAGATTTTCCTTTAAGAAGTTCCTTGCCTCTAGCCACTGTCCTTCTTTTTCTTCGTCAAAGACATCTGCCAATCCGCCCCAACCTATATAGCCTGCTAAGATGTCTTTTTCTTCATCACTGGGTATTCGATCTTCTTTTTCCAGCGTCTTTAATAAGCCTATGGCTTTGATGTTGTTTTCTAACCTTTTTGACGGTGGTAAAGGGATTTCATCTTCACTAGAAAGGATCTTGTAGTTTTTCGTATCGGTTACTTCTTCAATACTTTCAGAATCTCGATTTTTATCTGGCTTTTCTTCCCTAGTTTCTTCTTTCTCTACGCTTTTTATTCGTTCCGCAGAATCAAAGCTTTTTGCTTGAACTTCTTGCCCACCAGGTCCGATTAGGTCCTTAAAATCTAACTGACTTATTTCCTTTTCTGGCTCTTTTAAGATTTTAAGCTTTAAATCTTTTTCTCTGCCATAGGGCAAAATAACATTATTTTTAATAAAACCACCAAGATATTCTTCATTATCCTTTAAGGTCATCGTATTGTAGTCTTCATATTTTTTAATATCTGCGATGGTGTATTCTTTGCCGTCATAGCTTACTTCCATGCCTATCTTATAGATAGGCTCTAGATCTCCTTCCATTTCTTTAGCCTTTTCTACTTGTTCATTTAAGTAGCCTTGAAGAAGGACTTGCCTGTGATCATCATCTAATAAATAGGGCAGATTATCAAGGATCTCCTTGTAGGAGTCATAAGAAATAGCTGTGTTTTCAGAAATAATATAGTCCTTCCATTTAAGGACCTGCTTTAACTTCAATTCTTTCATATCTAGGGCAAGATCTTCTGTATAAGCTCCCTTTTGTTCTTCTTGGGGAAGACTTTTCGGTGGATTGAGTAAGTTTTCTTCCACATCCACATGGTCTAAAGTAAAGATTTCTCCTTGTGGGTCAAAGGAATAGACCTGATGATCTTCTATCTCTTTTTGAATAAGCCTTGAGATGATTTCTTTTTTATCCCTTATGCCTTCAATAGCTTCTTTAATATCCCCTGTAAGCTCAAATCTATAGTTTACTTCATTGTCCTTATTAATATAGGCAATAGACTGATAGGCTCCGTTTATTTCAAGGTTTTTATTGGAAACATAAATATCATTGGAATAGTCTGGAAACTGCTGGCCAAATGATGAGATATAAAAATCTATCCCCTCTATTTCTTTTGTTACTGTATCCGTCTCTATTTCCCTTAGACCTTGGTTTTCAATATAAAAAAGATCATTTAAATCCATAAGATTTGTATCTTTCATTTTTACGACAAGACGATCAAATAGGGCATCAATCTTTTGGCTATCTTCAAAAGTCTCTCCCTTATATAGTGGGTAAACTTGACCTTTAAGATTGTCCTCTGGATAGACCCTTCTGCCATCAGCGGTAAGCCCAATATCTTTAAGCTCTTCCCTATCTACAAGTCCGTAATATTGACCGACCTTTACGGCTATAGTGTCTATCTGGGTTTCTTCCCCTTGCTCGAGGCCTTTATCTCCAAGAAATTCTCTAAATTCATCAAAACCATTTATAATATCATCATCTATAATTTCCCTTGCCTTATTGACAATAAGATTAGGAACATCCTCGTATTCCCTTTGACTTTCTAGAAGATAGTATTCGATACCATTTATCGTTTCTCTATCTTTGATATAGAAGGTATCATTTATTCCTTCTAAGACGATGCCGTCCTCTATATAATCTAAAGGATAGGCCTGTTGAATCTCGTGAGCGATTCTTATTAACTCTTCCTTAAACTCGTTGTCTATTTGATCATCATAGAAAACCAGTCGTCCGTTTTCTTCCATATAGGCTAGGGATATTCCATCTACATAGTAGGTCTTGCTTCCATCAAAGCCCTGTTCAATATATAAACTGTTGTCTGTAACAGGTAGATCTTCTTCACTTTTAACCTTTGTCTCTACTTCTTGTTCTTGGTTTTGACTTTCTATACCAATTTCTTTTTTCGCTTCTAGGTATTGGTCTTTTGCTATTAAATTAGTAATCCTTTTTGTTGCTTCGTTCCAATTAAGACCAATAGAAGGAGCGAACTCTTTTTCTAATCTAATACCTTTCCCATCATGCCACTGGTTACTATTTCTATCTCCTGAAATCCCGGGAGAACTGCCTCCTATCCCATATTCAGACTTTAGAAAGTCGGCCTTTTCCTTTAGACTGTGGTCTTCTATAAAATAGTTATATATTCTTTCCCTGCCTTGGACGAAACCACTTCCTCCCCTTAAAACATCATCAATTTCATCTTGAGTAATAAAGGCATTAGGATTTTGAATATCTCTTAATAGTCTTACATAATCTTTTCTTGTAATATCAAGGTCTTTAAGTTTTTCTAATAAGTCTTCCGTCTTATGATAGTGAAATCTTAGAATTTGTGGATTTTGCTTATAAGCACTTAAAAAGTCCTCATATTCTTGGACAAGTGTATTCCTAAAATCCTTATCCTCTAATTCTTTACTTAGAGCTTCCATACTATCTGGAAAGCTTCCAGTAACCAAAGCTGAAAGAAAAGTGAAGTATTGGCCCTCATAATCTTCAGCTATATCCCTATACATATACAGAACGGCTTCTGATAGACGGTTTCTTTCATAAGATTGGCTTTCGTCTATTTCTACATTTGTTGCAAAGTATCCCCTGTCTAAGAGTTCATTTATCCTTGTAGCCATCTCTTCCCAAGAAAGAACTTTATCAGGAGGGTCTCCAATTTTTCTTCCTTCCGAAAGGGCCATTCCTCTATCTGTAAAGTAGGCTGAAAGCTCTCTGCCATCTATGAGAAGACCATTTCCTCCTTGGTAATTTTTCTTTAAAAATTCTATTTGACTTTCAGTATCCTTTCCCTTGGAAAACTCAGCGATTACAGGGAGTCTGCCTCCTTCAATGTTTCCTCCATGGATAAGAAATTGGTCAATCTCTTCTTGACTTATGGGACTAGTAAATCGAATTTGACTTGCTGAATTTTTCTCATTAAAAAAGGAAGCCTGAGCTTCCCTTTTTTGTCGTTCATCTTCTATACTAGGACGATTTCCTTCATCGCTATCTCCTGTAGTTCCATATCCATGTTCTTTTTCAGTTTCAAATATTTCTCCAGATTCTGACTCTTCATTTCTAAGGTCAGTCCCCAGCTTTCCATCATCTTTCTTTCTTCCTGTCTCAGAAATTCTTCCACTTGATTCTCTATATCCATCAGATGGTCCATTAGTCTTTCTTCCATCATCATAATCTGATAGCTGTTCTCCTTGTGTTCCTTGAGAAATTTTAACCTTGCCCTGCCAAAGCTGTTCAGCTTCCCTATGTCTAGCTTTATCGGCATTTGGATATTGGGAATCATCATCTCGTGTTGGTCTACCATCTCCAGTCGGTAGGTCCCTCCCTCTTTCTCGAAAGGTGTCTCTTTCAATGTTGGAATGTATTCCTCCCCTTGTTTCTGGTATTTTTTGCCCGCTATGGTTATCATCTCTGCCATCTTCACTACCTCCTATATTTTTAACCTTATTTGGGTCCATTTCATTTTGAGTAATTGTATTATAACGCTCCTTAAGCCCTTTTGTCTGCTCCCTATTTTCATTTTGTAAGTTTCTTTTAATAAATTCCTCTCTTGTAATGGCTCTACCTATATCTATGAGCAGACTTTTGTTGGTTTGGGAAATGCTTCCTAAAAGGATGTCCATATCTTCCTTGTTGGATAAGCTGCCTATTAGTTCTAGATTCTCCATATTAGGGATATAGCCTATGCCCATCCTGGCACTCGTTGCCACTTTTACAGACTCTGTTAAAAAATTTATTAGATTTACTTTTGAGTAAGAGGTCAAGCTTTCTTCTGATAGACTATCTAAAATCTGATAATAGCTTCCTTTAACATAAGTTTCCGCTAGAGCAGAAACTTTTTCCTCTTCCGATAAATAGTTTAGGCTATTAAGTCCAACCGTATCGTCTATTAGATAATCTAAGGCTTTTAGGTGGTCTTTCCTTTTATATTCCCATACCTTAACTTCGGCAATATGGTTTTGATAGTTTACCGTCTGTAGTACATCGAAAAGGTATTTTACCTTGCCTGTTTCAAAGTCTATAATTGGGATGCCCTTTTCTCCTCTTTTTACACTTCTTCCAATGCTTTTCCAATAGTCGTACTCTGCACAAGCTGTAGCATTGGGACTTATAGAGTAAATACTTAGTTGATGGGCATAAGTATATTTATAGTTATTGCCCAAGGTTTTTAGAAAATCCGTGTAATAACTTGGATTAGCTATCTCTTTTCTTGTGGCATTTAATATCTCTGCTACTTCCTTGAAATTGTATCTTGCCATTTTTTCTCCTTCCTTGTTATCTTCTTTTCTCAGGTATATTAGTAAAGGCATCTTTACTGTCTACCATGGCTACAGGCCTTTTACATGTTTATATTTATCTATCTCTTTACTGATAAAGTTTTCTATTTCTTTTACAAAATCTTCTGCCTTGACTTTTCCTTTGGATATATAATAAAGCTTCGTTTCCCAATCAGATGTTAGTTTTGCATTTTTTAGGTCTTCAGCCACTATGCTTATTACCGCCGAGCCTGTATGCGTCGGAATAAGATTTTTCCCCTCTCTTTTGATGTATTTTTTATAGATTAAATTCTCTATAATCCCCGCCCTAGTGGCTGGTGTTCCAAGCCCCACTCTTTCTACCTCAATACTTTTATCTATATCCTCTTTTCCTGCTATTTCCATGGCTTTTAAAAGGCTTTCTTCTGTATAGGGCTTAGGAGGCTGGGTGTATTTTTCTTTTATGGTTTTTTCTTTTATGCTAAACTCATCTCCTGGATTGACTATAGGGAGGGGATTGTCTTTCTTATCTTTAGGCTTGTAATCTTCTAGATATTTTGTAAATCCTCCATCTATAACTGTCTTTCCTTTAGTTGTAAATTCAAATCCATCAAATTCAGCTATTATTTTCGTGAGTTTTTCTTTAAGTGGATAGGAAAAGCTGGCATGTAATTTATTTTTAATGAGTTTAAAGACTCTTTTTTCGCTTTCCGGTAAGCTCTCAATCTCTTCAATGCTTGCACTTGCAGTGGGGATAATGGCATGGTGGTCTGTTACTTTCTTGGTATTAAAAATGACCTTGATTCTATCCGTATCAAATTCATTTTTCCCTAATATATTATTTACAAGGCTTGTAATCATATCCTCCGTTAAATACCTGCTATCCGTCCTTGGATAAGTAATCAATTTTTTCTCATAGAGACTTTGGGCATAGTCAAGGCTTTGTTTGGCAGAGTAGCCAAAATATCTGTTACATTCTCTTTGTAGTGTAGTTAGATCAAATGGCAGATCTGGTTTTGTGATTTTTTCTTTTTCTTCCACATAATCTATTTTTATAGTCTCTGGGACTAAGTTTTTTAACTGTTCAGCGATATCTGGATTATCTATTCTTTCTGTTGTTAGAGAAAAGTCATCTAGATCAAGCTCTACTGTATAGTATTTTTCTTTTTTAAAGCTTTGAATGTCTCCCTCTCTTTTTACCATTAGGGCAAGGGTTGGTGTTTGGACTCTACCTACCGAGTAATTTTGTTTATATAAAAGGGAGTAAAGTCTACTTAAGTTCATGCCTACCAGCCAATCCGCCTTTGCCCTGGCCGTAGCAGAAGCAAATAAATTATCGTAGTCCTGACCCTCTTTTAGCTTTTCAAAGCCTTCTTTAATTGCTCTGTCTTCCATGGACGAAATCCATAATCTCTTTATGTCTTTTTTGCACTTTGCTTGCTTATATACAAGTCGAAAAATGAGTTCCCCCTCCCTTCCAGCATCGCAGGCATTTATGACTTCATTAATGTCTTTTCTGTTCATTAGTGTTTTTAAGATGGAGAATTGTTTCTTTACTTTGGGAAGGACGTAGTATTTAAACTCTTTAGGAAAAATGGGCAAGTCCTCCATATCCCATTTCTTATATTTTTCATCGTAAAATTCTGGAGAAACTAATCCCACTAAATGGCCTACACACCAACTTATGATGTAGCCATTGCCCTCCATATATCCGTTTTGTCTATTCTTTACACCGAGAACCTTGGCTATGCTCATTGCCACACTCGGTTTCTCTGCTATTACTAGTTGCATATTGCCTCCTTTGCATTAAAAAAGGCGATAGATGAAATTTTTTTCTCTATCGCCTAAGTTATGATATTTTTTAATTGTAAACTATATAGTGCCCTACCACGGATGGTAAGGGCTTGATCCTTTATTAAGATAACACAACCACCCTTATATTTCTATACTATTTTTTAACTACCCAATAGCCATCTTTTGCACTGCCGATATATTCTATTGCTTTTTTATATGCTAAGCTTTTTAAATCTCTCTATGGTACGTTCTGACACAGAGAAAATTTCTGATAAATTTAGAGCCGTGATTTGTGACTTATCTTTGATAATCTTAATAATTTGTTTACGCCTATCGTCAGGCTTTAATTTTTGACCGACATTTTAACCGACACTTTGACCGACATTTTGTCCCTCATTTTGACCTTCACATTAACCCTCACTTTTACCCTCATAATTTAAGTTTTTCAAAACTGTAAAAACGAATTTTCTATTTCTAAATCTTGAACGTCTAAATTTAAAGTTCCATTTTCGTCCTTTTTATTCGTATTATTGTTCTTTGATACGAGTTTTAAAGACTTAGTTTGGTAAGAACTTCATTTATTGTGGCTAATATATCATTCCAATCTATCTCTTTAGAATACTGGTTTTTTCTACTATAATTATCCCATATATCCTTAAGCTCTTTACTTGCCTTAATCTCCTTCAGGTATTTTTGTGAATTTTGTATATATTCCAAACTATTCCTTTCCTCAGCCTTAATTATAAGAGCTTTCCTTAACCCCTCATAGTCTAACTGAGGATTTAGTTTTGTTAAAATATATATATCATAGTAATCTCTCGCTCTAGTGTTTAAAACATTTCTTGATAAAATAGTTTCTATCTTTTCAGCCAAAATTGTGGTCAAGGGGTAAGCTTTAATGTCGATACTTTTATCTGTAAAAAGAAGTTGATAATTATAATCTACCTCTTTAGGAATGATACAATCTCCCGTTGTAATATCAATTTTTATGGGTGTTTGCATATTAAAGAATGTTGCAATAAGAGTTATTCGAAAATCGTCATATTCTCCAGCCTCGTGAATGGAGCGTATTTTTTCAATTGCCCAGGTAATATTATCTTCTAATTCTATTTTTATAACTCCTTCAATTATCTTCCTAATTGACTCTTCATTTACAGGAATTCCTTTTATTGTCGTGTCTATATCCATGGTAGATCTCATGTCTATCCCAATAAGGGAAGAGATTAGAAATCCCCCTTTAATAATAAAGTTATCACTATATTCGCTACTAGAGAGTCTGCAAAGAAAGCGTTCCATCATATAATAATTTAAAAGTGTATTTGCCGGAAGATTATATTTCTGTTCTGCATTTCTAATTTTATCTTTTAATTGTCTGGGACTTGTAAATATCATATAAGAACCTCCAAATAGTTTCTCATTTGTTCTTCACACTTAAAGTATTTAGAATATCTTAATAGTTCAAGTTTATCTAGTTCTGCGTTCTTTAAACCTCTTTTTAATGCTGTAAGAACGAGATCTTTATCTAAGCCGTTAAGCTTACTAATCATTTGCACTAAGGTCATTTCTTTTGTATATACGTAAACCAAATTTCCAAAGGGACTTTTGATTTTTTCTTGTCCTTTTTCCCATAAATCTTCTTTCAAATAGTAGAAAAGATACTTGTCTCTTTCCTTAATCATAGATGTATTATATCCTGATGGAATCGTTGATATAATCTTATGGGGATTTTCATCACTTAATTTGTGAAGATAAAGGGCGGTCTCATGAGAAAAAATAGCTTTAGGTGCTCGATGTTGAAAAATATAATAGGAATCTTCTAAAAATTCCGGATGTAGATAAAGACCTCTGGCAACCCTCTCTAGGCTACCTTGCTTTACCATCCTCTGTAATTTTTTTGGACTAATATTATTTTCCTCTGCTTCTTTTATGGTAATGGTTCCACCATTTCTTTTTATAGTTTCTAAAATATTCTCCCTTAAAGCTGACATTTTCTCACCGCCTTATAAACAATAGTCTTAATTTATCGCATATATTATATCCTATACGAGATTAAAAGACAACTGTGCTGTGTTTTATTCAAAGTCATCTTCATCTGGAACTAATATTTCGGTATCTTGCTCGTCTTCATCTAAAGGATTTTCGTCAATGAAATCCTCATCTTTTTCTGTCCCGTCGTATTCATATTCATCTTCCCATTCATCATAGATGGTGTCGTCTTCTTCATCTTCCTCTTTCTTATAAACCTTAAAGTAGTAGCCAGCTCCAAGAACTCCTGCTACAATCAAACCTACAAATAGATATAGCCCTGCTCCTGATTTTTTCTCCTCCTTGACTTCTTCTTTAACTTCTTCTACTTTTTCAGGTTCAACTTTTTTTACCTCTTCCTTTTTAGGCTTAAAATCCGACTCTCCTTCTATCATATTTAAAAGATCCTGTTCTCCCACCTCTGTCAATAACTGAACATTTTCCTCGTGTTCTCCATGGTCTACAATTAAGTGAAAGGTCTTTCCGCTTTTTGTTTGAAAGGTTAAAAACTGTCTCATATCTAAAGACTTCTGATTTGAACTTTCATTTGTCTGCTCAGGATTGACGGATGTTGCTTCCTTTTCTTCTACAATTTCTTCTTTTTTAGGGGTAATATCTTTATCTTGTCTATCCACATTTTCAATAACTGTCCCCCTTGCCTTATTTTCTTTTGTGGCAAGGGGATTAATGGCTTTTTCATTACCTCCGTTTACTGGCTTTACTTTTTCTTCCTTCCTTTCCGGAACTTTAGGTACATCTTGATAGGGTATTTCTTCATTTGAAGGACTGTAAAGATCTTCTTTTTGTAAAAGCTGGTCTAAGCCTTCCTTTTGATTTTCAGGTTCATAGATTTCTTGCCCTTTTTCTTTAACTACTCCCTCTGTTCCAGCAAAAACATTCATTGGTAATATTAATAGGGTAAGGAGCAAGACTAGACTTGCTCCCTTTTTGATTCTTCTCATAAATATCTCCTTACTTTACGTGTTTAAAGACATAGACAGCTTGTTTGTCTTTGTCCCATTCAATGGTTTGATCTTTTCCATCTTTAATATCCCCATGACTTGCTCCAAAGGCTTTAGCAATATTTGAAATTGAAGCATGAATTCTTCCATTTATAATCACTGGCTTAACATCTGAATTGTAGACCTTTCCATCTGAATCTTTCATAACGCCAGTATCAATATTTAGTCTTAATGTCTTTTTAGCTAAGATATTATTCTCTTTATTGGAGAAAATAGCTTCACGAGTAGAGTTGTCATACTCAACATTAAAACCTAGAGTATAAGCAATATATCTTACTGGAATCATAGTTCTTCCTTGATCCACATAAGTTTTTACATCCATATATACTGTTGTCTTACCATCTTTGTTGATAATGTTATAGAAGTTTTTGTCTACTTGGAAAACTGCAAATTCTTTTTCATCTTTAACTTGTTTTTTACCTTGTTGTTCCTCTTGCTTTTTCATCTTGTTAAGATCAAATTGATTTAGGATGTTCTTGTCATCAGCTTTCAATAGTTCGTCC
>NZ_QGTH01000009.1 GCF_003182075.1 Finegoldia magna | reverse complement strand
GTTAAGCACGCCGCCAGCGTTCGTCCTGAGCCAGGATCAAACTCTCAATTTAATGTTTGTTTGAAGCTAGCTTTTCAGCTGACTTTTGCTTTTTTATTCTCACCGAATTATTGTTTGGTTTGTACTTCTCTCAAAGTATTTACTTTATTTAATTTATTAAGGTTCTATACTCACGAAATATATTTTAAAACGTGATTTTCAAAGTTTATTTGAAGTTCGCGTTTTGTGAGCTAACTATTACATTATACTCTTGTATTTCTTTCTTGTCAAGTGTTTTTTTAATTTTTATTTAATTAAAAAATTCACCGAACAATTGAGTGCTTATATATATTATCAAGTTTGCACTATAATGTCAAGTGAATTTTAAAAATTTTTTACTTTTATTTTACTTTAATAAACTATTACTGCTATATTTTCTCCTACATCATAATATATGCTTTCTAACAGGTTGGGACTTACTTGTATGTCAGAGTTTTGTTCTGTAGATATTGTGTGTCTGTAAAATCCCAGCGTATAGTTTTTGGAGTAGCCTTTAATTTTGTTATCTATGTTGTAGATTCCTTTTGGGATTGGTTGTGTGATTTTTATTGGGATACATTTGTTTATCTTGTAGTTATTGATGTAGTAGAGTGTTTTGTTTTGTTGGTCAATTTCAATGTATTCGTCTTGAATGTCGTTTTTGAGTCTTGACTTCGCTTTTTTTGAATACACTGGTTCTATTGTTTTATCTTCTGCATCATCTAGTGTAAGTTTTATGAGTTCTGCCGTTTTGTGTTTGTCGATTTCCCAGCCGTAGTCTGTTGCGTTGAGTGTGAGTGTTTTGTTTTCTGCTGTTTTTATTGTGTGTGGTTTGTTGTATGTGTCG
This sequence comes from Finegoldia magna, assembly GCF_003182075.1. Taxonomy (GTDB): domain Bacteria; phylum Bacillota; class Clostridia; order Tissierellales; family Peptoniphilaceae; genus Finegoldia; species Finegoldia magna. The sequence continues at coordinate 71,148 of NZ_QGTH01000009.1, read as the reverse complement.
GTTTCTTTTTTCAAATCGTCTACGTAGTGTGCGATTTCGCTGTCTTTATATACGAATCCTTGATTTTCGTCAAAGTCCATCATATCGTGAAGTTGTGTGCCTTTTAGTTTATGAATTGTATCGTTAAAATCAAAGCTTATTTCGATGTCTTTGAGTTTGTTGAGTTTGTTTTTGGCGCGTATGATGTTCCAGTCGTTTGCGTAGACTTTTGGTTTGATGTATTCGTTTTTGAGGGTGATGTCTTCTTTTTGTTCTAGGAGTGATTTTTTTATCGTGTCTTTTAGTTTATTTGTATCTATTTCGTTTCCGATTTCTTCTGGTATTATTGTGTATTCGTCATCCAAGTAACTGATGTAGGCGTTGTACGATTTTTTGGCGTTCTTATTGAGCTGTGCTTGGTAGATTTTTTTGTTTAGTTTGTCTTCGTCAATTGTGTAATCGAAATTGATGTTGTATTTTTTGGTGTCAAAAAACGACAACGGCCATGAGAATGGGTTTTGTTCGATTTTGAAATCTTCTGGTATTTTTAGGTTGAAATCCACTTCTTTTGCATCTATTACAAGTTTACGGTTATCAGTAGCATTGATTGTGAGTGTTCTGATGTCTGCATTTCTGTCAACTATTTTGGATTTTTCGACATAGCTCATGTTGTAACCATTGACGTATGTGTTGGGTAGTGCGTAAAATGTGAAGAATGTTGTTGCACTAAAATACACTAGGAATAAGAATAGTATTGTGGTTATGAGTACTCGTTTTTTCATTTGTTTTTCCTTTTCTTTTATGATTAATATTATTGTACTTTTAATTTGAGGATATATCAATGTTTGCAAATAAAAAAAGCGAGTATAATTACTCGCCTTTTGATTATCTTGAGTACAACTCAACTACTAATGAGTCTGTAATTTCGATTGGAATTTCTTGTCTTTCAGGAAGTCTTGTCAATGTTACTTTGAAGTTTTCTTCCTTGTCAATGTAAGGTAATGATTGTGCAAAGTTTGTTTCGTAGTTTTCTTTGAACAATTCATTTGATCTTGATTTTTCTTTCAATTCGATTACAGATCCTTCAGCTACTTGGTAAGAAGGGATATCTACTTTTTTACCGTTTACTCTGATTAAACCGTGAGATACCATTTGTCTTGCTTGTCTGATTGATGATGCAAATGAAGCTCTTAGTACTAGGTTGTCTAATCTAGTTTCTAATTGTCTTACCATTACATCCCCTGTTGTAAGACCTTCTTTGTTGTTAAGGGCTTTTTCGAAGTATTTGTGCATTTGTTTTTCATTTACTCCGTAATATGCTCTTAATCTTTGTTTTTCAAGAAGTTGCATACCATATTCAGTTAACTTCTTGTCGTTTCTTCCAAGTCCTTTACCCATTCTTTTGTTAGCTTTTGGGTGACCGCATACGTTAAGACCTAATCTTCTAGATTGTTTAAATCTAGGTCCCATCATTCTTGCCATTAATATTCATCTCCATTAAAAAATTATTTGCCGCGATAATTTTTTAAGCCAACGCTATTATATCACCTACTGGTTTGTTTTTCAACAATTTTTGTGCTAATTTTGTTGTAAATTTTATAAATTTTATAAATTCTTGGATATAAAAAAATAACTAAGCAAATGCTTAGTTATTTTCTATTTGTCAGCTTTCACTGTTTCTTTTTCGTTTGAGGATTCTTTTTTTGTGTAATCTACTAATTCAAGTATACACATTTCAGAACCGTCTCCTCTACGAGGTCCTAATTTTAAGATTCTAGTGTATCCACCTTGTCTGTCAGCATAAACTGGTGCGATTTCTTCAAACAATGTGTTTACAACGTCTTTTTTGTATATATATTTAAGAGCTTCTCTTCTAGAGCTCAAATCACCTTTTTTACCAAGTGTAATCATCTTTTCAGCTTCTCTTCTAACTTCTTTTGCACGAGTAACTGTTGTTTCGATTTTTCCATTTTCGAACAATGATTGAACTAGGTTTCTTAACATTGCTGTTCTGTGATCAGTTCTTCTACCTAATTTTCTTAAGTTAGCCAATGTCTATCCTCCTTTATTCGTCTTTTATTTCTTCTTTAAATGCAAGGCCCATTTCTTGAAGTTTTTCTTCAACTTCGTCTAAGGATTTTTTACCAAAGTTCTTTATCTTCATCATTTCTGCTTTTGTATGAGATACGATATCTCCTACAGTATTGATATTAGCTCTTTTCAAACAGTTGAATGATCTTAATGAGAAATCTAATTCTTCGATATTGATGCCCATTTGAGTTTCTTTATCTTTTTGATTGTCTTCGTCGTCACTGTTTGTATTACACTCGTAGTTAGGTAATTCACTGAATAATTCCAGGCAATTGATTAGGATGTTGCTTCCTTCGCTTAAGGCATCTTGTGGTCTAATTGTTCCATTAGTCCACACTTCTATTGTAAGCTTATCGTAATCAATTACTTGGCCAACTCTGGCATTATCTACTGTGAAATTAACCTTTTTCACAGGGCTAAACAGTGAGTCAATGGCGATATCTCCTATAATATCTTCTTCTGTTTTGTTAAATTCAGATATTTTGTAGCCTTTTCCGTTGATAACTGTGATTTGCATTTCTAATGAAGCGTCTTCATTTAGTGTTGCAATGTAGTGATCTGGGTTTTTAACTTCCAAATCAGTATCAACTAAAATATCCTTAGCTGTTAGAACACATGGACCTTTTATGTCTACATTTAATGATATAGGTTCTTCATTGTATTTCTTTACAGCGATACCTTTTAAATTCAAAATTATTTCAGGTACGTCTTCTTTGACACCTTTAATCGTAGACATTTCATGAGCTACACCTTGGATATTTATCTTTGATATAGCAGCTCCTGGTAATGATGATAATAAAACTCTTCTGAGAGAGTTTCCTAGAGTAGTTCCATATCCTCTTTCCAGTGGCATTATGACAAATTTACCGTAATTATTTTGTTCATCTAATTCAACGATTTTTATTTTAGTATCTAATTGTTCAGTCATAAATACAGCCTCCTTCGACAAGTCCCATCAGGAAATCCTGAATTAAGCCTATGTGTTATACTCTTCTCTTCTTTGGTGGTCTACAACCGTTGTGAGGGATTGGAGTTACATCTTTAATAGAGCTAACTTCAAGTCCAGAAGCTTGCAAACTTCTAATTGCAGATTCTCTTCCTGAACCTGGTCCTTTTACATAAACTTCAACAGTTTTTAATCCGTGTTCCATTGCTTTTTTAGCAGCTTCTTCAGCAGCTTGTTGTGCAGCGTATGGAGTTGATTTTCTAGATCCTCTGAATCCTAATTGTCCAGCAGAAGCCCAGCTTAATACGTTACCGTTAAGGTCAGTTAAACATACCATAGTGTTGTTGAATGTAGAAGAAATGTGTGCTTGACCTTTTTCAATATTCTTTTTTACTCTTTTTTTACCGCGAACGTTACGTTTTGCGCCTTTAGTTTTTAGTGCCAATTAATTTCCCCCTCTCTATGCTTGTTTTCTAGGACCCTTACGAGTTCTTGCGTTGTTCTTTGTATGTTGTCCTCTTACTGGAAGGCCTTTTTTGTGTCTTGATCCTCTGTAGCAGTTGATTTCTTTTAATCTTTTGATGTTCATTGCTACATCACGACGTAAATCCCCTTCAGTAAGATAGTTGTCTAATTCATTTCTGATATCAGATAATTCAGATTCTGTTAAATCTTTTACTCTTGTGTCAGGATTGATTCCTAATTTAGCTAAGATTTTATTTGATGATTGTCTACCTATTCCATAAATTGCAGTTAGTCCAATTTCTACACGTTTGTCATTTGGTAAGTCGACACCTTGAATTCTTGCCATTTATACCTCCTACTAACCTTGTCTTTGTTTGTGTTTAGGGTTATCGCAAATAACCATAACACGACCTTTTCTTTTTATAATCTTGCACTTTTCGCACATTTTTTTAACTGATGGTCTTACTTTCATTGCTTAACCTCCGTTTATTTCTTTCTCCATGTTATTCTTCCACGATTCAAATCGTATGGTGATAATTCAACCGTTACCTTGTCTCCTGGAAGAATTCTTATATAATTCATTCTTAATTTGCCTGAAATATGAGCTGTTATTACATGGCCATTTTGAAGTTCTACCTTAAATACCGTATTAGGAAGAGCATCTACTACTGTTCCTTCTAATTCAATAACTTCTTTGGACATCCTTGTCTTGATCCTCCTTTTTTAAATTGTTTAACATATATCTTAGTTTCTTATCTGTTAAATTCTCTAATTGCAACTTTTTGTTGTATTTTTGAAGATGTTTTATCTTCTTTTTCTTTGGTTTTTCGATTTTACGTTGTTTTCCATCTACTACCAATACATAAGAATCGTCAAGAATTTCCAAAACCATTTGTAGTTTGCCCACATCACGACCACAAGTACTTAAAACAACTTGTCCTGTTTCAAGTTTGTTGTATTGGCTCATTAATTCTAACCTTTTTTTAATTCTGTTACTAACTTATTAGTGATTTCATCTATTGGAAGAGTTCCGTCAACTGTGAATACTAAATCTTGTTTGTTGTAGAAGTCTACTAAAGGTTTAGTTTGTGAATCGTAAACTTTGATTCTGTCTAGTACAGTTTGTTCTTTGTCATCTTCCCTTTGGATTACTGGAGTTTGGCATACATCACAAATTCCTTCAACTTTTGGAGGGTTGTTGTCAATGTGATAGCTTGCACCACAGTTAGGACATACACGTCTTCCTGAAAGTCTTTTTACAAGAGAATCTTTGTCAACGTCTATGTTTAATACGCGGTCTAGTTTCAATCCTCTTTTAGCTAGTCCTTCATCAAGAGCTTCGGCTTGAGGGATTGTTCTTGGGAATCCGTCAAGTAAGAAGCCATTTTTGCAATCTTCTTGATCTAATCTGTCCCAAACTATTTCTATTGTTAATTCATCAGGTACAAGTTTTCCTTCTGCAAGTAAGCCTTCAACTTTTTGACCTAGTTCTGTCTTTTCTTTGATATTTTTTCTGAAAATATCTCCTGTTGAAATATGAGGAATATCAAATTCTTCAATTACTCTTTTAGCTTGAGTTCCTTTACCTGCTCCCGGAGGTCCTAATAATATTAATCTCATTATAAACTCCTTATTTCAAAAATCCTTTATAGTGTTTCATAGTTAGCATACTTTCCATTTGTTTTACAGTATCTAATACTACCCCTACTACGATGATGATTGATGTACCACCGAATAGGATTTGTATTCCTATAGCTTTTGATATTAGCATTGGTGCTGATGCTACTAACGCTAATATGATTGCGCCTATAAATGTTACTCTATCAGAAATTTTCTTTAGATACATGCCTGTTGGTTTACCAGGTCTAATTCCCATAATGAATCCGCCATATTGTTGCAAGTTCTTAGCGTATTCAACAGTGTTGAATTGAATTGCTGAGTAGAAGAATGCGAATATTATAATCAATAACATATTTACTATTGAGAAGATTACTAACCCTGATGTTGTTTGTACTGTGAATATGTGGGCTAACCATCCTGGCATGTCTTTGCCAAATAATAATGCTATTGTTTGTGGTAATTGTAATATTGCTGATGCAAAGATTACTGGCATTACACCACCCATATTAACTTTGATTGGAATATGAGTTGATTGACCACCATACATTTTTCTTCCTACTACTCTTTTAGCGTATTGTACAGGAATTCTTCTTTCACCTTGGTTAATTAATACCACTACTACTAATATTATAATCGCTATTAGTACAAAAAGTAATATTTTCCACCAAGATAACATTCCTTGTCTAGATTGATAAATCATTGTACCGATTTGTCTTGGCATATTTGAAATGATACCTAAGAAAATCAAGATTGAAATTCCGTTACCGATACCTCTTTCAGTAATCATTTCTCCTAGCCATACTAGAAACATTGATCCTGCTACCAAGCTTATTAGTATAACAAATCCTGTTAAAAAGCTTTTGTCTACGATTGCTCTGTTAAATAAACCATTAACTGTAGCATATCCTTGAATGAATGCCAAAATTATACTACAGATTTTAGTGTATTTACCCATTCTCTTCTTTCCTTCTTCACCTTCACGTGTAAGCTCTCCTAATCTAGGAAATGCTACTGTTAAAAGTTGAAGAATGATTGAAGCGGTAATGTAAGGGTATATCGAAAGAGCGAATATGCTCATTTGTCTCAATGATCCCCCACTTAATAGGTTCAATAAAGAAACTATTCCGCCTTCTTGACCGCTCATTATTTGTTTGATAATGGCCTTATCCATAAAAGGAACCGGTATTGCATTACCTAATCTAAAAACTACAACCATTAGTAGAGTAAAGCCGATTCTTTTACGAATGTCTAAAACCTTCCATGCGTCTTTCAAGGTTTTAAGCATCTTAAATCACCTCTACCTTTCCTCCGGCTTTTGTAATTTTTTCTTCAGCTGATTTAGTAAATTTATTAGCTTTTATAGTTAATTTCTTAGTTAATTCTCCGTCACCTAAAATCTTAACGCCGTCTTTTGCCTTAACTGGCTTAAAGAATCCTGCGTTTGCTAGGATTTCTGGTGTTATTTCGTCTCCATCTTCGAAACAATTTAAGTCTCTGATGTTGATTTCAGCGTATTGTTTTGCGAAGTGGTTTTTGAAGCCTCTCTTAGGAAGTCTTCTGAATAAAGGCATTTGACCCCCTTCAAATCCTGGTCTTACGCCTCCGCCTGATCTTGAGTTTTGTCCGTCTCTACCGCGTCCAGCATTGTGTCCTAATCCTGAACCGTAACCTCTACCAACTCTTTTTCTTGCTTTTACTTCTCCACCTTTAGCAGGTCTTAAGTTGTGTAATTTCACTATAACACCTCCTACTTAACTTCTTCTACGTCAACCATGAATGCAATGTGTCTAATCATTCCACGTATTGCATCATTGTCTTCTTTGATTACTGATTGTCCGATTTTATGAAGTCCAAGGGCTTCACAAGTTCTAATGTGTTTTTCAATTCTACCGATTTTGCTCTTTTTAAGAGTGATCTTTAATTTACTCACTTAAAAGCCCTCCTTATTTTAAAATTTCTTCTACAGACTTTCCTCTTAATTTAGCTACTTGTTCAGCTGTCTTAAGTGATTTAAGTCCTTCTACAGTTGCATTAACAATGTTTTGAGGGTTTGATGTTCCCAATGATTTAGAACGAACGTCTTTGATACCAGCTAATTCACATACCGCACGAACAGGTCCTCCGGCGATAACTCCAGTACCTTCTCCAGCTGGTTTTAATAATACTCTACCAGCTCCAAATATTCCTGTTACTTGGTGAGGAATAGTTGTGTTTACGATAGGAACTGTGAAGATGTGTTTTTTAGCATCTTGGCTAGCTTTTCTAATAGCTTCTGGTACTTCTTGTGCTTTACCAATACCAACACCAACATGTCCGTTTTTATCTCCAACTACTACAAGGGCTGCGAATCTAAAGTTTCTACCACCCTTAACAACCTTAGCTACACGGTTAATATTTACAACTCTTTCTTCTAATTCTAAACCTTCTATTTCTTTATTTAAAAGTTCCAATACTAAATACCTCCCTTGCACTAAAATTTAAGTCCGGCGCTTCTAGCACCTTCAGCTAATTCTTTAACTTTTCCGTGATATAAATATCCAGATCTGTCAAATACGCATTGTTCAATGCCTTTGTCGATAGCTCTCTTACCGATTAATTCACCAACAAGTTTTGCAGCTTCCATGTTAGATTTTGATTCGCCTTTGTAATCTTTATCTAATGTTGATGCAGCTACTAATGTGTTGTGGTTAACATCATCGATTAATTGTGCATAGATGTTAGTATTAGACTTGAATACGCATAATCTTGGTTTTTCAGAAGTTCCTGTAAGGTTCTTACGAATACGTAAATGTCTTTTAACTCTATTTGCGTTTTTATCAATTTTCTTAAACATACCTTACTCCTTTCTTACTTACCTGTTTTACCGACTTTACGTCTAATATGTTCATTTTCATATCTGATACCTTTACCTTTGTATGGTTCAGGTCCTCTAAGGTCTCTGATTTTTGCAGAGTAGTTACCAACTTGTTGTTTGTCGTTACCACTTACAATGATTGTGTGTTGTTCTGGTACTTCAACTGTGATTCCTTCTGGATCTTCTTTTTCAATTGTGTGTGAATATCCCAAGTTTAACACTAATTTTTTACCTTGTTTTGCTGCTCTGTAACCAGTACCTTCTATAATTAAAGTTTTCTTATATCCTTCAGTAACACCTTCAATCATGTTAAAAACAAGAGTTCTTGTTAAACCATGAAGTGATTTGTGTCTTTTAATGTCTGAAGGTCTTGAAACTGTGATTGTATTATCTTCTATTTTGATAATCATTTCCTTTGGCATTTGTTGAACTAATTCACCTTTTGGTCCCTTTACAGTACACAAATTGTCTTCAGTTATTTTTACTTCAACGCCATTAGGAATTTCAATTGGTTTTAATCCAATTCTTGACATGGTCAAACCTCCTTATAATGTTTGTGTTACCATACGTAACAAATTACTTCTCCACCAATACCTTCTTTTCTAGCAACTTTATCAGTTACAAGGCCTTTTGATGTAGAGACAATAGCAATACCAAGTCCGCCTAAAACCTTAGGAACTTCATTTGCTCTGGCATAGACACGAAGTCCAGGTTTAGATATTCTCTTGATACCTGAAATTACTTTTTCTTCGTTAGGACCATATTTTAAATCTATTGTAATGATTCCTTGTTTACCGTCATCAGTAACATTGAAACCATCGATAAATCCTTCATCTAATAAAATTTGTGCTATTGATTTTTTGATATTAGATGCAGGAACTTCAACAACTTTATGTTTCGCATTAACTGCGTTTCTTATTCTTGTTAGCATATCTGCTATAGGATCAGTCATCATAAAAGCTTCCTCCTTCCTTTCTTACCAGCTTGCTTTTCTTGCGCCAGGGATTTCGCCTTTATAAGCCAATTCTCTAAAGCATATACGGCAGATGCCATATTTCTTTAAATATCCGTGAGGTCTACCACAAATTTTGCATCTGTTATATTCTCTTGTGCTAAACTTTGCAGGTCTTTTTTGTTTTGCGATCATTGATTTTTTAGCCACTAAAACTCCTCCTTATTTCTTAAATGGCATTCCCATTTTGTCTAATAATTCCTTAGCTTCTTCATCAGTGTTTGCAGTAGTAACGACCACAATATCCATACCTCTAATTTGATCTACCATATCGTATTCAATTTCAGGGAATATTAATTGTTCTTTGATACCTACAGCATAGTTTCCTCTACCATCGAATGATTTAGAAGAAATACCTCTAAAGTCTCTTACACGTGGAAGAGAAATGTTCATAAATTTATCTAAGAAATCATACATTTTTTCACCACGTAATGTAACTTTAACACCAACATTCATTCCTTCTCTAAGTTTGAAGTTAGCGATAGATTTTCTTGCTTTTGTTACAATTGGGTGTTGTCCTGTAATTGTTTCTAATTCTTTAACTGCGCTTTCGATAGCTTTAGGATTTTCTTTTGAAGAACCTAAACCCATGTTAAGCACGATTTTTTCCAATCTTGGAACTTGCATGATGTTTTCATATTTGAAACGTTCAACCAAGAAAGGAACAACTTCATTTGTATATTTTTCTTTTAATCTGGAAGTCAAGTTTATACCCTCCTTATGTTACTTAATAGTTTCGTTGTTAGATTTCATAAATCTAACTTTCTTACCGTCTTCAAACTTGTAACCTAATCTTGTGCCTTTCTTGTTTTTAGCATCATAATACATTACGTTTGAAACATCAATAGGAGCTTCTTTTTTGATTAGTCCACTTTCAACACCACGTCCGTTAGCTTTTTGGTGTTTAGTAACTATGTTAACTCCTTCTACTACCACTTTATTTTGTTTGGCTAATACTTCAATAACATTTCCAGTCTTTCCTTTGTCCTTACCAGAAATAACTATTACAGTATCTCCATTTTTAATCTTCATATCTCTTTACACCTCCAATTATAATACTTCAGGTGCCAATGAGATTATTTTCATGAAGTTATTGGCTCTCAATTCACGAGTTACTGAACCAAAAATTCTTGTTCCCACTGGATTTTTATCATCTTTTATAATTACAGCTGCGTTATCGTCAAATCTGATGTAACTTCCATCAGCTCTTCCCAATGGTTTAGTTGTTCTTACGATAACAGCTTTTACTACATCACCTTTTTTAACCATACCGCCCGGTTGTGCAGATTTAACTGAGCAAACTACGATGTCTCCGATAGCTGCGTACTTTCTTTTAGTACCACCTAAAACTCTTATTACTAGTAGTTCTTTTGCACCAGAGTTATCTGCAACTCTCAAACGACTTTCTTGTTGAATCATAAAATTCTCCTTTCGTAATAAGAATTACTTAGCTTTTTCTATAACTTCTACAAGTCTCCAGTTCTTTGTCTTAGAAAGAGGTCTTGTTTCCATTATTTTAACTTTATCGCCGATACCAGCAATGTTTTCTTCATCGTGTGCTTTAAATTTAGTTGTTTTTCTTAATTGTTTACCGTATTTAGGATCTTTGACAAGTGTCTTAACTTCTACAACAATTGACTTATCCATTTTATCTGAAACAACTATACCAACTATGGTTTTTCTCATATTTCTTTCCATAATTGTTAAGCCTCCTTACCAATGTTTAGCTCACGTTCTCTAATAATAGTCTTAATGCGAGCTATATCTTTTTTTACAAGTCCTATCATCATAGGGTTTTCTAATTGCCCAGTAGCTAATTGAAAACGTAGATTAAACAATTCACTTTTAGATTGTTCTAATTGTTTTTGTAAATCTTGATCTGATAGATTACGAATTTCTTTAGTTTTCATCAGCTTCACCGTCCTTTTCTCCGAACTCTTCACGAGCTATAAATTTAGTTTTGATAGGTAGTTTGTGTTGAGCAAGTCTCATAGCTTCACGTGCTACGTCTTCAGGAACACCTGCCATTTCAAATAATACTCTACCTGGTTTAATTACTGCTACCCAATATTCTGGAGCTCCTTTACCTGAACCCATACGAATACCGATAGGCTTCTTTGACACTGGCTTATCTGGGAAAACTTTAATCCAGATGTTACCGCCTCTTTTTATATATCTTGTCATAGCACGACGTGCTGCTTCTATTTGATTAGCTGTTAACCAACAAGAACCTAACGCTTGTATACCATAATCACCGTAAGTTAAAGTATTGCCTTTTAATGCTTTACCTTTCATTCTGCCTCTGTGAACTCTACGGTATTTTACTCTTTTAGGCATTAACATAGAATATTTCCTCCTCTCGAATTAGTTTTTAGCTGCTTGGGATTTACCTTTTCTGTTATTGTTTCTTCTTTTTCTGTTTTTGTCGTTCTTTTTGTTTTTGTAAACAGGTAAATCTTCTTCTGTCATACCAGGTAACATTTCACCTTTGTATAACCAAACTTTAACACCAAGCTTACCATAAGTTGTGTCTGCTTCTGCAAATCCATAGTCAATTGCAGCTCTTAGAGTTTGAAGAGGAATAGTTCCTTCGCTGTATCCTTCGCTTCTTGCCATATCAGCTCCACCAAGTCTACCAGAAACCATAGTCTTAATACCCAAAGCTCCTGCTCTCATGCTTCTTTGCATTGTTTGTTTCATTGCACGTCTGAAAGAAATACGTCTTTCTAATTGTGATGCAATGTTTTCTGCAACTAATTGTGCATCTAAGTCTTGGAACTTAACTTCTTCTACATTTATGATTAATTTCTTACCTGTTAATTTTTCTAATTTATTTTTTAATTCTTCAACGCCAGCACCTTGACGGCCAATAACCATACCAGGTTTAGCTGTGTTGATAGTTACTTTAATTTTGTTTGATGCTCTTTCGATGGCTATACTGCTAATACCAGCGCTGAAAGATTCTTTCTTGATTAGTTCACGAATTTTGTGATCTTCTACTAAATAATCACTAAAATCTTTTTTATCTGCAAACCATCTTGAATCCCAGTCTTTGATAACACCAACTCTTAATCCTTTAGGATTAACTTTTTGACCCATCAGACTCCTCCTTATAATTCTCTTTCTTCTACAACTACGCCAACATGACTTGATCTTTTAAGGATTGGATAAGCCATTCCTTTAGCTTTTGGTCTCCATCTTTTCATTACTGGAGCATTATTAGCGTATGCTTGTGATACAAAAAGATCTTCTCTGTTTAATCCAAAATTGTGTTCTGCGTTTGCAATTGCTGAATTTAGCACTTTTTCTAAAATTCTAGCACCTTTTTTAGGAGTGAATTTCAATATAGCAAGGGCTTCATCAACTTGTTTACCTCTAATTTCTTTGCATATAAAGTTAACTTTTAGAGGAGAAATACGTACATATTTCGCTATAGCTTTAGCTTGCATTGTCATACCTCCTTATATTAATTACGAACCTTACTCGTTTTTTCGTTTTTAATGTGACCTTTGTATGTTCTTGTAGGAACAAATTCTCCTAATTTATGACCAACCATATCGTCAGTAATATAAACAGGTACATGCTTTCTTCCATCGTGAACTGCAATTGTGTGACCTACGAAGTTAGGGAATATTGTAGAACGACGAGACCAAGTTTTAATAATCTTCTTTTCATCGTTTTTGTTAAGTTCTTCCACTTTCTTCATTAAGTGTTCATCGCAGAAAGGTCCTTTTTTAAGTGATCTACTCATTCTATCCCTCCGTTATTTCTTTCTTCTTCTTACAATGTACTTATTAGACTTTTTGTTTTTCTTACGAGTCTTAAGTCCAAGTGCTGGTTTACCCCATGGAGTTGAAGGAGCTGGTCTACCGATTGGCGCTCTACCTTCACCACCACCGTGAGGGTGATCTACTGGGTTCATTGCTGAACCTCTAACGTAAGGTCTCTTACCTAAGTGTCTGTTACGTCCAGCCTTACCGATTGTAACCAATTCGTGAGAGATATTTCCAACTTGACCTACAGTAGCTTTACAGTCAAGGTGAATTAATCTAAATTCTCCTGATGGTAATCTTAATTGTGCAAATTTACCTTCTTTAGCCATAAGTTGTGCTTCAGCACCAGCTGTTCTAACTAATTGAGCTCCTTTGCCAACTTTCATTTCAATGTTGTGAACTGTAGTACCAACTGGAATGTTTCTCAATGGAAGAGCATTACCAGGTACGATATCTACATCCGCACCACTTTCAACTACATCTCCAACTTTTAGACCTTGTGGTTGGATGATGTATCTCTTTTCACCATCTTCGTATTGTAACAAAGCGATGTTTGCTGTTCTGTTTGGATCGTATTCGATTGATTTAACAACAGCTTTAATACCATCTTTGTTTCTTTTAAAATCTATAATTCTATATTTTCTCTTAGCTCCGCCGCCTCTGTGACGAGTAGTTACTCTACCATAAGAGTTTCTTCCGCCAGATTTGTTTAAGCTAACAGTTAATGATTTTTCAGGAGTAGTTTTTGTGATTTCATCAAATGATAAAACACTCATACCACGTACACCGGCAGAAGTCGGTTTATATTTTTTTATTGCCATGTTTTTACCCCCTTAATTACATTCCTTCGAAAAATTCAATTTCTTTTGAATCTTCTGTTAATGCAACTATAGCTTTCTTCCAATCAGATCTCTTACCACTGTGAGCGCCCATTCTCTTAACTTTTCCTTTAACGTTCATAGTGTTAACAGATTTTACTTTAACATCAAAAATCTTTTCGATAGCGTTTCTGATTTCTATTTTATTCGCATTTTTATCTACTTTGAATACATATTTCTTGTCTTCCATTTTTTCCATAGAATCTTCAGAAATAATTGGTTTCAAAATAATATCATATGGTGATTTCATTATTGAAACACCTCCTCAAGAATTTTAACAGCATCAGTTGTAATAACTAATGAGTTGTATTTCAAACAATCATATACATTGATTAATCTAGCTTCACAAATAGCTACATTTTCAATGTTTCTAAATGATCTGTAAAGTGTATCATCATTTTTATCAACAACTACTAAAGCTTTCTTGTCTGCTTTAATATTCTTTAATACTTCAACAGCTTTTTTAGTGCTAATAGCATCTAAGCTTAATTTATCTAAAACGATCATTTCATTGTCATTAACTTTGTCAGTTAATACTGATTTGATTGCAAGTCTTCTAACTTTCTTAGGAACAGCGTAGCTGTAATCTCTAGGTTTTGGAGCGAATACTACCCCACCACCTCTCCATTGTGGAGATCTGATAGATCCTTGTCTTGCTCTACCTGTACCTTTTTGTCTCCAAGGCTTCTTTCCTCCACCTCTTACCTCACTACGAGTTTTAGCAGATTGTGTGCCTTGTCTTTTATTAGCAAGTTGATTTCTAACTACTTCGTAAACAACGTGCTCATTAACATCAGCGCCGAAAATGGCTTCATTTAATTCTAATTCTCCAACATTTTCTCCTTGTTGGTTTAAAATTTGAACTTTAGGCATGTTTCATCCTCCTTCCTATTTTGACTTAATAGCTTCTCTAACAGTAACTACTCCACCTTTGTTTCCTGGAACAGCTCCCTTAATAAGAAGTAAGTTTCTTTCATTGTCAACTTTAACAATTTTCAAGTTTTGAATAGTTACACGGTCATGGCCCATCTTTCCTGAACCTTTACGTCCTTTGAATACTCTTGCTGGATAAGATCCCGCACTTCTTGCACCTGCAACTCTGTGTGATTTAGAGCCGTGTCCCATAGGTCCTCTTGAATAGTTGTGTCTAACTATTGAACCTTGAGTTCCTTTACCTTTTGAAATACCGATAACATCTACAATATCTCCGTCTTGGAAAATATCTAATTTGATTTCATCTCCAAGATTGAATTGTTCGTCATCACCTATTTTGAACTCTTGTAAGTGTTTCTTGAATGAAACGCCCGCTTTGCCAAAATGACCTCTCATTGGTTGGTTTACATGTTTTTCTTTCTTTTCGATGTAACCAACTTGAATTGCGTTATATCCTTCTTTTTCTTTAGTTTTGATTTGTGTAACAACCATTGGACCCGCTTCAATGACAGTTACTGGAACAACACTACCATCTTCGTTGAAGATTTGAGTCATTCCGATTTTTTTACCTAAAATACTCTTCATTGAGTACACCTCCTATAGTGTGATATCCACATTAAAATTTACTTACAGCGGATTGCTTTACAATCATACTAAGATTAAAGTTTAATTTCGATATCTACGCCGGCAGGAAGGTTAAGTTTTTTAAGCGCTTCCAATGTCTTTGCGTTAGGATTAATGATATCGATTAATCTCTTATGTGTTCTTTGTTCGAACTGTTCTCTTGAATCTTTGTATTTGTGAACAGCTCTTAAGATTGTAACAACTTCTTTTTCTGTTGGCAACGGAATAGGACCTGATACTTTAACGTCAGTTCTTTTAGCTGCCTCAACGATTTTTTGAGCTGATTGATCGATTAATTCGTGATCATAAGCTCTTAGTCTGATTCTGATTTTTTGATTTGCCATTTAGGCACCTCCTCTATATTTTTGAAGAAGCGTCTTGCTGGGTTATGTTCATACACCCTCCCGGGTGTACAGTGACCTAAAATTTAAAAAACTTTTTTAAAAAGTCTAACCCATCGCCCTAATCGTGCAGGACTTCTCGGTGAAAATTACCTCGGAAGATTAATCACGTTTCCCGAGCAACCTTCCACTTCTACGCTTACTAACTTTAGGCACAACTGGTATTATACATTGTCTATACAACAATGTCAACACCTTTTTGAAGTTTTTTTGTAAAATTTCAATATTTTTACGAAAAATTTGTTTCCTTCCTTATTATATAATAAAAGGCTGTGAAATAAAATGAGTTTTAGGTGATTTTTAAGGGATTTTTTGACTTGCTGGGCGTACATCAAAAACAAAAATAATTTAGCACATTCTTTCTTAAAAACAAAAATGCTCTAGCTTAGAATATCATTCGTAAAAAATAACCACAAATTCTAGCGAAGTGAACCGTTAAAAAATCTCACTCGCGCCAGAGCGGAGCTCGCGCTTGAGATTTTAGGTTCACAAGCTTTGAATTTGTTTATTTTTGGAGACAGATATTCGTGCTAGACATTTTTCGTTTTAACTTGCGCCAAAATGTTGCATAAATTTTCCCCTAACGTTTTTCGTTTTACGCACAAAAAAATCGCCCCACGAGGCGACTTTTATCCATTTATATTTTAATGTTAACCCACTTACCTTGTCTAAATCTGATTGAGTTGAACATGTATCTGGAGAATTGGTCGGAGAAAATTCCTAGCCATATTCCCACGATTCCCATTTCAAACACAGATACAAGGATGTAGGTTACTACTGTTCTTATGATTGTTACACTTATGATTGAAGAGATTAATGTGTATTTTACATCTCCTGCTGATCTCAAACATCCTCCGTAGATGATTTGTGAGATTTGTAATAGCACTATTACTGTAATGAATCTTGCGATGATTTCTCCAGTTTCTATTATGGATAATTTGTCGAAGAACAAATGGAATATTCTTTTTCCAAATAACAACAATATCACAGATAGTACCAAAGATATCATAAGCCCGATTCTTTGGCAGACTTTACCATAAATCTTCGCGTTTTCTTTCTTACCAGCGCCAAGGCTTGAGCCCGTTAGAACGACCGCTGCAACTTGCATTCCGTCTGCGAACGCAAAACAAATGCTTAGTAGATTCATTCCTACGTTGTGTGCTGCAAATGTGTCCGTTCCAAGTCCTGCTGCCATCAATGCCGTTGTCAAGAATCCGATTCTCATGGCTATATTTTCAACGAACAAATTGGTTCCAAGTTTGACGATACTTGTGAATACTTCAACTGTTGGCTTGATTTTCTTCTTGAAAATGTATTTGATTTGTACGAAACCATCTTTTCTGAAAAGCGATCTGATACACATAACACTACTTACGACTGTTCCAAGTACTGTTGCAAGCGCTGCTCCAGAAACTTCCATTTTCGGAAAACCAAAATTACCACCTATCAAGCAGTAATTGAAAAATATGTTGACAATACTTGACACCAAGTTAGTTGTAAATGCAAT
Organism: Finegoldia magna; assembly: GCF_003182075.1. GTDB lineage: Bacteria > Bacillota > Clostridia > Tissierellales > Peptoniphilaceae > Finegoldia > Finegoldia magna. The sequence goes on along the minus strand of NZ_QGTH01000009.1, from coordinate 54,065 downwards.
TCTAGTGTTGCCCGATCCTCTTTGTGCTGCATTTATCGTCATACTCACTACGGAGAAAATCATTCCTCCCATGATTATTCTGAAATAATTCAGCGCATCAGTATGCGTGTCCGAGTTACTTCCTGCAAGTCTCAGAATACTATCCGAAAAATACACCATCACAGTGCTTATAACAACCGTTAGCACAAGTCCCATGATAATCGCTGTAACAAGTATTCTGTTTGCTCCTTCCTTGTCCTCTTCTCCAAGACGTCTAGCAACTAAAGCCGACGTAGCGATATTTATGGAGAAGAATATCGCTAGTGCTATGAATTTGGGTTGTGTGGTAAGACCTACAGCCGCTACTGCAGAGCTTCCAATCGAAGACACCATGTATGTGTCAATAATTCCCGCAAGTGCTATGAAAAAGCTCTCCAACACCGACGGCCACGCCACCTGTATTGCTCTTTTGTAAAAATTCTTATTCTTCATCTAATCATCCATTCTATTGTTCAATCTAATTCTAATACTCAATCTAAAATAAAATTATATACTACATCATACTACTAGCAAAAAATTAATACAAGTTAGCAAGGATGATTCTTACAGTTGAATACTCTTCATTAGTATATATAACTTCAAATCCACATTTCAAAAACAAATTCAACGAAGGATTACAGGTACCAATATTATCGTATAGTTCATCTATGTCTAATTTTTTTGCCAAATCAATCAAAAACATCAACGCTCTTTTCCCGTAGCCATTGTTTCTGTATTCATCTTTTACAATTAGACTGCAAATCCACCTATCATCTTCCTTATATATACAACATTCTCCGACAGGCTTGTTATGACCCATAATGTAATAGTAAAATCTTTCATCAGAGTTTATCCATTTGTCATACCAGCTTTGCCATTTGTCTTCTGAAAAATCAATAGCTCCGCCGTATTTTTGGTTAAAACTCATCGTCTTTTCATCCGCCAACAATTCTTGTCTGAAATTCATCTCATCGTATTCAGGAATCACAAAATCACATTCGTAGTCTTCATCAATCATGGAATACATACAAGAATCTGCAACGCCTTGGTTGTTTGTGGCTGATTTTCTAAGGCATCCTTCGTATTTCATATTGGCATTCATCATAACCTTGCCACTTGCAAAGTTCCTACTGTCATGTGTGGCTTCTACTCTTACGGCGTGTTTTTCTTCAAACAAATATTTTAGCATGAGTTTCAAAGACTCGGTCATTATTCCCTGTGACCAATAAACGTATGCCAAGCAGTAGCCAATAGCGTAAGTTTTTGGATTTTCCTTAATTAATGATGCTGATATACAACCAATGTTTTCATTGTTAGTGTTACAAATCGCAAAGTACACATTCTTGTCATCATTTATCCATTGTTTTATGATTTTTTCTGATTCTTTTAGTGATGTGTGAGGCTTCCACGTCAAAAACTTCGTAACCCTGCTGTCACTTGCCCAATTTTGATACATTTTATCTGCATCATTTATTGTAAATTTTCTCAAAATCATTTTGTCAGTTTTCATAATCGCACTTCCTTTTTTATATAATACCATATTATTTTCTTTGCACTAACCACTTTTAAGATAGAAAGTTATCAATTTCGTTGACTAATTATATTTTATAATTTATAATTAAATCACGATAATGTTTATCGCTAAATAATTTCTGGAGGTGAACTAATGAGTTCAGAAGATAACAGTTGTTGCTGCGAAGTTGTAACAAAAGAAAGCCTCATTCAAGGATTTACAGGAGAGGTTATCGGTACATTTTTGATGTGCTTTTTGGGAATTGGCTCTGTAGCCACAGCTACTTTATATCAAGCTCACACCGGTCCATTCCAAGTTGGTATGGTTTGGGGTCTTGCAATCGCTATTGCGATTTACGCTACTAGAAACTTGTCTTGTGCGCACTTCAACCCAGCGGTTACTTTTGCAATGTGTATTTCAAAAAGATGTTCATGGAATAATTTCCCAGTTTATGTGCTTGGACAATTCGTCGGAGCAATCTTGGGCGCTAGTGCATTGTGGGTGTTTTTTGCAGATTCTGTGAAGAAAAGCTTGGATGCAGCCAACTTGACCATGGATGTGGCAACGCCAGCATCAAGTATTTGGATTGAAGTGTTCCCTAACACAGCAAACGGCGTAATCAGTATGCCTGTTGCGGCTTTCGCAGAAGCTCTAGGAGTTTTCATTTTGGTTATGATTATTTTCTCAATGACTGAAGGTTGTAACATTGGTAGACCAAGCGACGATTTGTTCCCATTATTTATCGGTCTAACAGTTGCCGCTTTAATATGTACAATTGGTCCTATGACTGATGCAGGACTTAATCCAGCGAGAGATTTCGGCCCAAGAATCGTGGCGTATTTTGTTGGATGGAAAAACATCGCATTCACAATGGATGCATTCATAGTTTATGTACTTGCTCCACTAATCGGAGCTGGACTTGCAGCGATTTTCTTTACAAAAGTAATCGAACCAATGCAAAATTCAAAAAATAGTTGCGGTTGCAATTAATGATATAATAATATTAGAATAACATTAGGAGGTATTTATGGAAGATATTAGAAAACAAGTTTCAGAATATTACAGCAATATAACTACAGAAAAAGAAGGCAAAATGCAAACTCAAATCTGTAGTTGTTCGGATAGTATGCCACTTCACATCAAAAAAATCAGAGGAATGGTTAACCCAGAACTTTTGAAGAGATTTTACGGTTGTGGCTCTCCAATTCCATCAGCACTTGAAGGATGTACTGTGTTGGATTTGGGATGTGGAACAGGGGTCGATGTGTATGTCGCTTCTAAATTAGTCGGTGAAAGCGGAAAAGTAATCGGTGTCGACATGACAGATGACCAATTGGATTTTGCTAGAAAATATCAAGACCAAATGGCTGAAAAATTTGGCTACAAGAAATCAAACGTAGAATTCAAAAAAGGTTACATCGAAGATTTGAAATCTATAGGAATAGAAGATGAATCTGTAGATGTTGTAATCAGTAACTGCGTTATCAACCTTTCTCCATTCAAGGAAGAAGTGTTCAAAGAAGTGTGGAGAGTTTTGAAAAAAGGTGGAGAATTGTACTTCTCAGACATTTTCGCTGACAGAAGGGTTTCTGATGAAATTTACCAAAATCCTGTATTACGTGGTGAATGTTTAGCGGGAGCAATGTATGTAGAAGATTTCAGAAGATTATTGCATAAAATCGGCTGGGAAGATTTTAGATATACTAAAATCACTAAGGCGCCAATCGAAAACAGAAAAATCGAAGAATTAGTTGGCAATGTGAACTTCACATCAAGAACTGTAAGAGCTGTGAAATTACCAGGAATTATCGAAGATAGATGCGAACAATACGGACAATTCGTAACTTATCGCGGAGGTATTTTAGGTAGCGAACACTACTTCGACCTTGACGACCACCACAGATTCTATAAAGATTTGCCAATGGCAGTGTGTGGAAATAGCTGTGCAATGATCGAAGAAACAAGATTTAAAAAATACTTCGATGTCGTTGGAGACAGAAAAAATCACTTCGGTTTATTCGATGGTTGTGACGGCCCAGGAAATGAATGTGATTGCGATGGAAACAGCGGTTCTTGTTGCTGCTAATTATAAAAATAAAAGCTGTGAGATAATCTCACAGCTTTTTTGATTTAATTTCATTTTTCTCGCCATTTTCGTAAATTTGGCGTATATAATTTAAATGTGGCGAGATAAAAAATTTTATTACTACAATTTCTTGCTCCAATATATTTTGAGTATCACGGTTATTATTATTTGTGCAATGGCTACTGCTGTAAGTGCGATGAACAATTCATAGTTTACATAGGACATAACACAGGCGATTACTGCTATGACAAATGACAATATTGGTACTATGTCTTTTCCAGATTTCATTCTTATTAATATTTCACGTTCGTCTGTTTCTTTTGTGTACATTTCTTTTAGGTATTTTTCATCTCTGTATGCTCTTATCAAACATCCCATATAAAATAAGCAAACTAGTTCTATTCCTGTGAAAAATCCCAAAACATAATCTGTTGTATCTGCTTTCGATGGTGATATATCTTTCAAAAAGACCGCTCCTAGAACAATAGCTAAGAGTGCTGTGATGCAAAATACTACTAGCAAAGATATTCTACGCGCTATTTCTTTTCTGTAGTTTTGTAAGTTTTTCATTTAATCGTCCTCCTCCATTGTAAATATATCTTCGATTTTCATTTCGAAAAATTTGGCTATTTTGAATGCAAGTGGGAGCGATGCGATGTATTTTCCATTTTCTATCGATGTGATAGTTTGTCTTGTCACTCCAACTTCGTTAGCCAATTCTTCCTGAGTAATTTTGTTTTCTTTTCTTAATTGGGAAATAATATTTTTCATCTTTTCTCCTTTGCAAAGTTCACTTTACATTTTTAGTATAGTATGCTTTGCATATTTTGTCAAGTATACTTTGCATTTTTTGAAATAAAAAAACTACGAGCCTTATCGCCCGTAGTTCTCATTATAAATTATCTGTACAATCCACCAACTGATTTTAAGTTAAGATTGATGATTTCCATTACTTTTTCGTAAGCTTCTGTTGATGACATTTCTACATTTTCAAGTGTTTTTCTTTCAGAAAATTCTACTATGTCATCAGATGCTTTCTTTCCTACAGTTATTCTTAGTGGGATTCCTATTAAGTCACGGTCGTTGAATTTTACTCCTACTCTTTCTTTTCTGTCATCAAGTAGAACTTCTACTCCTTGAAGAAGTAACTTTTCGTAAAGTTTTTCTGCAAGTGTATTTTGTTCTTCATTCTTTGTGTTAACAACTGTGATGATTACGTGATATGGCGCTACAACTAATGGCCAAATCATTCCCTTGTCGTCATGGTTTTGTTCTACAATTGCACTGACACTTCTTGTAACGCCGATTCCGTATGATCCCATCCAGAAGAATTGTTCTTTTCCATTTTCATCAAGGAATGTAGCATTCATACTCTTGGAATATTTTTGTCCCAATTGGAAGATATTTCCAACTTCGATTCCTCTTTTGAATTTCAGCGGAGATTTTGTTTCAGGATCGATATCTCCATCTTGTACCATCAACAAATCTTCTACGATTTCCCCTTCGAAATCATTCCCGTAGTTTACGTTTTTGATGTGGTAGTTTTCTTCATTCGCTCCAACGACGAAGTTTTTCATTTGTGTAACTCTTGAGTCAATTATGATTCTTGAATCTAGTCCGATTGGTCCAGTAAATCCTGGTGAACTGTTCAAATCTAGGATGTCTTTTTCTTCCATCATTTCGATTTCGTGTTCTGGACATTTCAAATAACTTACAAGTTTGGACATGTTAAGTTCACGATCACCTGGTATGAACACTATTACAGGTTTTCCTTCTACCATTAAATCCACAGCCTTCAAACAATGTGCTGCATCAACATTCAAGAAATCACTTACTTCATCAATTGTTTTGCAGTTTGGTGTGAGGACTTTTTCTGATGGAAGTTTTTCTACATTTTCATCGTTTACTTGATAGTACACGTATGCTTTTTCGTCAGTTGCCGCGAAATCACTGTCATCGCTGTAGCAAATCACACCTTCACCTACATCACTTAATGCGATGAATTCGTGTGAACTGTTGCCACCCATTGCGCCACTGTCTCCAGCTACGATTTTGTATTCCAAACCAAGTCTGTTGAATACAACTTCATACGCTCTCCACATATTCATGTAAGCTTCACGCATCGCTTCTTCATCTACATCAAATGTGTAAGAGTCTTCCATCAAGAATTCTCTGGAACGGTTGATTCCAAATCTTGGTCTTTTTTCATCACGATATTTTGTTTGGATTTGGTAAATATTAAGTGGAAGTTGCTTGTAGCTTTTGATTTCACCTTTTACTAAATCTGTAAAATATTCTTCGGCTGTTGGTCCAAGGCAGAATTCACGATTATTTCTGTCTTGTAGCTTGAACATTTCCGGTCCAAATGTCTTCCATCTTCCCGATTCTTCCCAGATTTCACGAGGTTGAGTTATAGGCATGTGGATTTCTTGTGAACCGTAGTTGTCCATTTCTTCACGAACGATGTTTTCTACCTTTCTTACAATTCGATATCCCAATGGCAAATAACTGTACAATCCTGCTGCCGTTTTTCTAATCATGCCAGCTCTTAATAGAAGCTTGTGGCTTGCTATTTCTGCATCTTGTGGATCCTCTCTTAAAGTTGGCATATAAAATTTATTCATTCTCATAATTTACATGTTCCTTTCTTTGGTGTATTTAATATGTATCTAAAAAAAGATCCTCCGTCACGAAGACGAAGGATCGCTATACCACTTCTAGTTTGTTAGTTATAAGGTGACAACCCTATGATTTTGACATAATCTCCGAGTTAGGTTCATTCTATCGTAAATGAAAGTTTCCACCTTACACTTTCTCTCTGAAAAATCGTATAGAACTAATATTCTCTTCATCGATACATTAGATTGTATCAGAATAGAATGTTTTTGTAAAGATTACTATTTTATTTTTTCAACAATTCTTGATTTTGTTTCAAAATTATTGTCCGTTCCTGTGAATGAAGAATCTTTAACTGCCAAATCACTCATAGCATCGATGATGTCTTTGAATTTATTTAAATCTTTTGTCTTGTTGGATAATTCATCAATTCCTTTTTCTTTGTATTCTTTTAGTTTGGAGCTGAATTCTTTTTGTCCAGAAGCAAGCTCATCACTACCTGATTTTAATTGTCCAGTTGATGAATCCAATTTTCCAAGTCCATCGTTTAACATATTGATTGCATTACTCATTGGAATGATGGCTTTTTCATTGATTTGTGACAATGAAGATAAAAGAGCTGATTGTTTGTTGAATTCTTGTAATCCACCAGATAATTTTGATGAGCCTTCAACTAACGCACTTGAATTCTTATCCAATTCTTCCATTCCATTTAAAAGCATTGCCATTGCTTTTTCGTTTTGCAATGTTCCTTCTTTTAATGTTTGTGATCCACCTTTGATTTGACCTGTTGCATCGTCAAGTTTGTCGATGGAATCCTTCAATGTTGATAATCCATCTGCGCCATTCAATGCGCCACCCATTTGTCCCAATCCTTGAGATAATTGGTTAGAAGAATCTACAAGTTTTGCTTTTGATTGATTCATAGCAGCTGATGTTCTCATAAGTGCATTGGATAAATCAGCGTTTCCTTGTGATAATGCACTTGAACTTTGAGCTAATTGTGCCAATGCTGCTTGTAGTTTTTGTTGCCCAGCATTTTGTGAACCAGCATTTCTGATGGATTCTGCTTGAACGTACATTACATTTTTTTGTGCTTGAAGATATGCAATTGTATCGTTTAGTTGTCCTTCTTCATTCTTTGCTTGTAATTGTTGGATTGCATTGTTCAATCCTTCAGCTGAGCTTTCAAGTCCACGTGCGATTTTTTCTGCACTTGCACTTGTCTCAGCACCACCTGCAAGTTGTGCTACTTTTTGTAATTTTTCGTTGAATTGTGCGCTTGAATCTTTTAATTGTTGAGATTTTCCTGAAATTTGTTCAACTGTATCTGCTAATTGACCATAGCTTCCTGCCAAACCATTCAATCCGTTTGATAATTGTGATGATTTTTCAAGCAATTGGTCTTTTTGCGCAGTCATTTCTTTCATATTTTCAGTTCCAGCTCTTAATTGTGAAGTCGCATCTTTTAATTTGCCAACTCCATTGTCCAAATCAGTCGCACCTTTGGCTAATTTTTCGGAGCCTTCTTTGATTTTAGCTGTGTTTTCTTTGATTTTTCCAACTGCAGCTGTGTAATCTGAAATTCCATTGTACAATTTCAAGCTACCGTCATTCATTTGAGCTACATATCCTTGGATAGGACCTACTTTCCCTTGTATTCCTGAGAATTTGCCTTGCATTTGTTGTGTTGATGATGCAAGTTTTTGTGAACCTGAGTGAAGTTTTGTAACTCCTGTTTGCATTTGTGAAATTCCTGAGTTTAGTTTGTCTTGTCCTTCAGATAATTTTACTGATGCATCTACAAGTTTTTGTGAATTATCTTGTAATTCTTTAACACCGTTTTGAAGCTTATCCAATGAGTCGATGTTTTTCTTTTCTTGGAAGAATTCGTTAGTGATTACAGAATAGATTTCTACTGGTTTGTAATCTTTGATGTCCATTTCAACTGAAACTTCGTCCTTGAAATTATCCAATTCTTTGTCTTCTACAATTTTACTCAAGTTTTGTTTCATACCTGGTGTCATAACTGTAGTTACTATTTCGTTCTTTCCGTCTTTTACAACTTTGATATCATCTGATGTGACGTTTTCTACTTTTTCATCGTCAAATGTCATCGCCGCTACAACGACATATGGTGAATATACATTTCTTGATTGTCCGTCAATTGTTTTGGCTTCGTATCTGTTGTTTTTAGAAGTGATTACAATCTTCAAATGACCAGATTTCCCTTCTAATTCAGAAGCTTTCATTTCTTTTCCATCTAAGAAGTATTTTACAGATACATCTACTGGAAGTTTTTTGTCTGTGTCACCTTTGTAGTAGATGTCTTTTTTGTTTTCATCTAATTTCAAATATCCGTTTTCAGATTTTAGTTCCTTATCTGTTTTCAAATCTTTTACATTTGTCAAATTAGATTTGTCGTTTGCTTTTATATTTTTATCTGAATTTAACCACACAGAAACTGATTTGTCTTTGATTTCGTTACCTTCTACTGTTACATAAACAGTTTCTGATTTTTTGATTAAATCTTGTTGTTCTGCAAATGATAGGTTAGCAAATGTCATTGAAGATACCAATGACAAGGCTAAGATTTTTTCAATATTTTTCTTCATAGTGTTCTCCTTTACGCTAAATTTTTAGTTGTTTTCTTGATAAATGGGAATGTAATGCTCAATACTGCTGGAAGTAATATTATGATTACAAGCATACTGATGATTGCTCCCCTAGCCAATAACGTACATATTGTGGATACTATTTCCATTTTTGAATAAATTCCTACACCAACTGTCGCTGCCATGAATGATAAGGCACTTGTAACAATTGATTTGGATGTTTCTCTTACCGATGTTTTCAACGAACCATTTACATCTTTAGTCTTTCGATATTCGAACAAGAATCTGTCCGTCATTAATATAGAATAATCTATCGTAGATCCTAATTGAATTACGCCGATTACGATTGATGTGATAAACGGAATTGTTTGATTGAAGTAGAATGGGATTGCCATGTTGATTTGAATAGCAAGTTCTATGGCTGCTATCAATACAACTGGAATTCCAAATGATTTGAACGATATTGCGATGATTATGAATACTGCAATTAATGATGCTATGTTAACCATCTTGAAGTCTTGATCGGAAATATCTGTCAAATCGTCTGTAAGAACAGCTTCACCTGTCAAATATCCGTCCTTGTCGTGTTTTGCTATTACATCACGCATTTGTGTGATTTGTTTGTTCACTTTATCAGATGCTGTTTGGTATTCTGAATTAACCATAAGCATTTCGTAGCCGTTTTTTACGAAGTTATCTCTGAGTTTGTCTGGCAAGAATGTCGCAGGAATTGTAACACCTGTGATTGAATTCGTTCCGACAACCGAATTGATACCGTCGATGTGTTCTAACTCATCAATCATAGAATCCATAGCAGTATTAGATAAATTATCTTTTACAACGATAAAATGAGTACTTGCCATATTGTAGTCTTTCTTCATTTTATTAAGAGATACAATGGAGTCCAAATCTTGTGGCAATGATCTATCCAAGTTGTAGTATAATTTTGTGTTTACAGATCCATAAATTGCTGGAATAAATAACACTACAAATACTAATGCCAACACTTTTCTCTTGTCTACGACGAAGTTTGGTAATTTTGTAAATTCTGGAAGTAATACTTTGTGATTGTATTTGTCCACAGCTTTTTCTGTAAGAAGTAGCATTGGTGGAAGAACAACCAAAGTAGATAAAAGTCCTATGAATACACCCTTACTCATTACAAGACCGATATCTTTACCCAACGATAATCTCATCAATATCAAAACCAAGAATCCTGCAAAAGTTGTAAGTGAAGATGAGAACAACGATGAGAATGTCGCCTCAATAGCTTTCGCCATTGCCTTCTTATGTGTGTCTCTCTTTTTCTTTTCCGCTGCATATCTGTGATACAAGAAAATCGAATAATCCATCGTTACGGCAAGTTGCAACACCGCTGCAATCGCCTTAGTAATGTAGGATATTTGCCCTAAGAATATATTAGTCCCAAAATTATAAATAACAGCATATCCTATATTCAACATAAATACGAATGGAATTACAGTCGATTCATTCGTCAAGCTCAACACCACAAGTCCAAGTGCCACAGCAAGCATTACATAAATCGGAGTTTCCTTATCTATCAAATCCTTCGTGTCTTTTACAAGAGCACTAATACCACTCAAGTATTTTTCTTTGGATTCGATTTGTTTGATTTGATCTATCGCCTTCATAGTTCTCATTGAAGATGACGATTCACTAAACTTAACCATCATTAGAGTACTATCTTTGGCATAGAACACATCTCTAATATCATCTGGCAAAAATTCGTTAGGAACAGTTGGCCCTAAAATTGAAGTCTTAGATATAACATCCTCAACCCCGTCTATTTTTTGCACTTCTTCTCTTAATTTCTCGGCATCGTTGTCTGTGCCCTTTAAAATCAACATCCCAGTAGCTGCATTTTTGAAATCTTTGTCCAAAATTGTTTGGCCTTGAGTTGATTTCAAATCAGTTGGCAAATAAGACAAAATATCGTAATTGATATTTGTTGCCTTGTAACCAATTATTGATGGAATCAACAACAAAGTCATAACCAAAAGCACTAACTTAGGATGATTAGCTATAAATTCTGAAAATTTCTTCATGTAAAAATCACCCTTATCTATTTAAAATTTGTTTAATAACTTCAACCAAAACAGACTTCATTTCATCAATCGATAAAATGGAATCCTTTCTGATTGCAAGCTTACAAGTCGAAATCACAGTCTCAATCGTCAAAGAAAGAATATATAATTTTTGTGAATCAGAATATTCCTTTGAGAACAACTGTGAATACTTGTTCAAAATATATTTCAGCGCAGTGTCTGTTTCAGAAAATCTCTTATCATTTTCTACCTTAGCATACAACGCCCAGTTCAAATTACTCGCAACAAGTTCAAACTCAAAAGGATTAGCAATGTAATAATCAATAATATAATCCAAAAAACTAATAAACCTTTCAATATGATCTTCTTGTGTGCACTTCTTCTCAGTTTCCACCACCAAATCTGTAAGCTTCTTCAGGACAATTTGTTCCTTCAAATCTTCCTTATCCTTAAAATAAGAATAAAAAGTTCCCAATCCCAAATCAGTGTTGCTCATAATATCTCTGATAGTCGTCTTATCAACGCCTTTTTTCTCAAACATCTTAACCGCAGACTGAATTATTTGTAATTTATTATCTTTTTTCTTTTCGTCCAAATACGACACAACTAACCTCCTTTCATCTATTGAACACCGTTCATTTCTTTTGACGTTTTATATTGTAACACTTTTTTGAACTATGTTCAACATTTTTCCTAAATTTTTTTATTTTTATTTTTTCGCTTTAAAACGTTGAAAATTCAACATTTGTTTTGCAAATTTCGTTTTTATTTGATATTTTTTAATTTCATAAAACAAATTTTTTGAAATTTTGTAACATTTATTTATAAATTTTCGGGGGTTGGAGTCTGATGTGAATTTGGACAAAAAAATACCGTGGATCTAGTCCACGATATAATTTGTAATATTTTATTTTATATTCATGATAAAATCTCTTTTTTCCATAATTTCTTCTGTTTTTGGACCATAAGAAACGTAAGAGATTTCTGTGTCTAATTCTTTTTCGATGAATGTCATGTATTTCAAGAAGTTTACTTCGAACACATCATTCCAACCGTCAAATTCTTTGTATATTGGTTTTGCTTTTTTGAAATCATTTGAAATGAATGGCATTTTTTGTTCAACTCCATCAATTTCATATCCAACGCATACTTTTACTTTGTCGTAGCCGTTTAATACGTCTGCTTTTGTCATGACAATTGAGTTGATTTTGCTCTTTTTGATTGCATAACGAAGTTGTGCAAGGTCAATCCAACCTACACGTCTATTTCTTCCAGTTGTAGCTCCGAATTCATTGCCTAATTTTCTAAGCTTGTCTGCTTCTTCATCGAACAATTCTGTTGGGAATTCTCCTTCTCCAACTCTGGATGTGTATGCTTTTACAACTCCCATTATTGTGTCATCATCAGTCAATGTAACATCTGCTGCTGATGCGCTGTAAGCAGTAGTTGTGCTTGATGTAACGTATGGGTATGTTCCTGAGTCTAAGTCAAGCATGATTCCTTGTGCACCTTCGAAAAGAACTTTTTTGTTTTTGATTTCTTCTTCGATTTCAGATGCTGATGTAAATGTAACGCCCAATTTTAATAATTGGTCGAACTTGTCAAGCAAATAATTTACTGTTTCGTCTACATCGATGTGCATTTTGCCTTCGTAGATGTTGTTTTTCAAATAAACTATTTCTTCAACGCGTTCTCTTAACAATTCATCGTCAAACAAATCAATAATTCTAACGTTTTGTCTAGCAGCTTTGTCTTGATAAGCAGGTCCGATACCTCTTTTTGTAGTTCCGATAGGATTTTTTCTCATAGATTCCAACAATCCGTCTTCTTCTTTGTGGTAAGGTAGAACGATAAATGTTTCTACATCTACCATAAATCTCTTAGAAATTCCTGGGAAATCAGCTTCCAAAACTTTCAACTCTTCTATCATTTGTTCTAATTCTATAACCATTCCTTTTGCCAAGAATCCCTTAGAATCTGTGTCAAAAGTTATAGATGGTAGTAAATGATGTACGTACTTTTTGTCCTTAAAATAAATAGTATGTCCTGCGTTGGCACCACCAGAAGATCTTACAATAATATCATTAAATTTGGAAAAGTAATTTACAACCTTTCCCTTACCTTCGTCTCCCCATTGTGCACCAATTATCGCTAATTTATTCATAACAACTTCCTTTCAAATTATTAGATTCATTTAACTGTTAAGTTAACTACAAATCACAACTACTAATTATACCATATTCCCACATTTAAAAATAGTGTAAAACAGGTAATTTGACTGATTTGTTATTTTGAATTATTCTTTTATTTATATTATACACCAAGTTATATCTAATTCTGATACCAACAAAAAAGTCCTCACCAAATCTCTACCAAAATCTAATGAGAACTTCTGAAAAGTCACTGATAAGAATATTTCAATTTGCTATTAAATCATATTAAAATTACGAAAATTACGTAAAAAATTACCAGCACGGAAATTGATCCAATTTTTAACTTTTTTGATGTTTCCGACAAAAATGTATCTGCGGCTAAACTAAAAATATTAATTCCCACTAAAAGAATCAATGTGATTTTTGATATTTCAATATTTTTCTTGTTAACTATAAACATTAAAATTAATGTTATCAAATAAACTAATTTGCTTATTGTAGATAAGTACTTGCTTTTCATTCTTCTCCTTCTTGATAGTGAATATTCTTATCATTTATATAATAATTTTTGATTTCTCATTTGTCAATAAAAAAACTAGCTATTTCTAGCTAGATTTTTCTAATATTCTCTTTTAATAATATTCACGATTTCTTTTTTGTAATCGTCTGTGTTTGGATAGCCCACAATGAAATATCCTTTGTCTTTAACTTGGCCGACTATCATTTGGTTTCTGTATAATTTGTTCTCTCCAGTTCCCAAATATCTCATGTCTGTGACAAATCCTATGATAATTCTCTTCTTGTCTGATAACTTGTACTCTTCTTCATAATCTTTCATCACAGAAAAAGCCATGATTTCTCCTGCAACACCATCGTCAATCGACAATCCATCAAGGCATGCTATCAAAACGTCCGCTTCTTTTAGCTTCGCCATGTCATTTCTTGCGATGTCGATGTCAGTGATTGTAGCATCATTATCTTTTTTGTTGTTTATCGAATCATTTCGTTGTGGCACATACAAATCAATGTCCACTTCTTTCTCTATAAATCTCGCCAAATCTTCAGTCCAACGAAACATAGCGTCGTTGAAGAAATGTGATGCAAAATATCCTTTCATTTTTCACCTCAATTAATTTTATCATATATTTGGTGCGTATAATTATAGTTAAAACATTAACCCTCACTTTAAAGATTGAAACAATGTGATTATATGTGGTATCATAAAAATATATTTTAGGAGGTTCTCAATATGGAAAATTTAGATTTTTTACAAGAAATTTTAATGACTTCTTCTCCATCTGGCGACACTAAAGTCGTTATGGAAAAAGTTAGAAAAAAATTCGAAGAATTAGGAAAAGTTGAAATCAACTTCACTAACAAAGGTGCAATGGTGGTTACTCTTCGTGGTGAAACTGACGAAAAACAATCTACATTTGCAGCTCACGTGGATACATTGGGATTAATGGTTAAAGAAATCAAACCTAACGGAAGATTAAAAACATTCTTAGTAGGTGGATACGCATACAACTCTGTTGAAAATGAATACGTAACTATCTCTACAATGTCTGGCAAAAAATACACTGGAACATGCTTAAACGACAAACAATCAGTTCACGTTTACGGCCCAGAAACTAAAAGCAACGAAAGAAATGCCAAGACAATGGAAATCAGAATCGACGAAAAGGTAGAATCAGCTGAAGATGTAAAAAAACTTGGAATTAACGTTGGTGATTTCATCTATTTAGATTCAAGAACACAATTAACAGAAAGTGGATTCGTAAAATCAAGACACTTAGACGACAAAGCTTGCGTATACGTATTATATGAAACAGCAAGATATTTTGTAGAAAACAACATCACTCCAAAACACACTCTTAACTTCTTCATCTCAAACTACGAAGAAGTTGGTCACGGTGCATGCTACGGAATTCCAGAAGAAACTGACGAATTCATCGTTGTTGATATGGCTGCTCCTGGAGACGGACAAACATCTTCTGAATTTAAAACAACAATTTGTGCAGCAGATTCTTCAGGTCCTTACGATTTAGAATTAAAAGAAAGATTAGTTAGAATTTGTGAAGAAAATAATATTCCTCACGCAGTTGACATCTACCCATTCTACAGTTCAGACGGATCAGCAGCATTAGAAGCAGGATATAATTTGAGAGTTGCTTTGATTGGCCCTGGTGTTGATGCATCACACGCAATGGAAAGAACTCACCAAGAAGGATTACAAGCATCTATCGATTTGTGTATTAAATACATCGAAGACAAGAAATAAATTTTATCTTACTTTAAATAAAAAACCAAGAACGTATTAATAATCCAATACATTCTTGGTTTTATTTTTATTATTCTAAAATTTAGTAAATCAACCTTTTATATAAATTTTCTTTGCAACCATTGATATAGCAACAACTCCAATACCAATAAATAAATATTGGTTCATTGATTTCACATTAAATTCCCACGAAAAACGAATGATCCAAATGGTATTATTTGTTATGAAAATTCTTTCATTGACAAACTATCTAAATATCTCATATACCGTCAAATTTTGAACGATATATTTATTAATATATTCTAAAAATATTATTATAAACTTCTTTTTCGTTTAATTTTACCATATTTCTTTCTAAGACCTCTCCTTCTCTTAGCCCAATAATCTTTATCGTACTATTTGAATTAGTCTGCTTTATTATGTCATTAGCTAATTCATATATAGATATTTCCTCTCCAATATCAAAGTTAAATACCCCATTTTCGCATATATTGTTGTAAAAATCATTCCATGTAAAAATAAAACTACTTAAATTAGCTGTAATTTTTTTTATATTTTTATCAGTTACCGTAAGTGGTAAATTGTTTTTAGCCTGTTCCTTAAAAATATTATAAACTGAACCTTTACTTTGCATTATAAACGGGAATCTAACTGATTGTATTACTTTTCCATCAATTGTAATTTTTTTTAGTATATTCTCAACTTCTTGTTTGTCCTTTCCAAAAAAATTAGTTGGATTATACGCTTCATCACTGGAAAGAAAAATAAAACGTTTTAAACATTTCGAATCAAGCATTCTGTAGGCAAGTTTTATTGTTCCACTGACATTGCTATTATGATAGTACTTATTATAGATTTCGTTGTAATAAGTGTTTTTCAGTACAGCTGCATGTATGATCGCAGTTGGATTTAATTTTTCGATAATATTTAGTGTATATTCATCATATATATCGAGTGGAATAAATTTAATGTTTTCATATTTAATATTTTTTTCCAAGATTGCAATGTCATTTTCATTAATATCAACAGCTATAATATAATCATCTTTGTCTATGTAATACTTTAAAAGTTCTCTGCCAACAGTTCCACATACTCCTGTAATAACTACTCTCTCATTCATATTCGTCAGTCTCCTTCTATTTACTCTCCATGAATTTCTATTATCCATTCAAGCGTCTTTATGTCTATATCTTCAAATAAAGGATTCATCGGTGTATTTTTACAAAACAATCAGAATTGGTCAGCTTTTCGATTATCCTACAAAAGTTGGAACTTAATATAATTCTTCATTGATATTTTTGATTATTTCAAAAAATTCCATTGTAGATTTTGAATCAAATCGTACTATAACCACTAATCCATAATCTTCTAATAAAAGTATCATAGAGAGATTTTTTAAATTATAGCATATTGTTTTTTAATTGTCTATATAAAATCATATTATTTTAAAATTGAATTCAGCTTTATTTCGCTAAATTTCTTTGCAATCACCAATATACATTATCAACTTCACAAAAAATTTTCCCATATTTTTAAAATGCTATCTGTTTTCTTTTGGGAAAATTGCAGGAAAACATTGAGTAACTGGGAAAAATTTATTTTTATTAGAAAACTTGAACATATCAACATTTGTTTTCCTGAAAAAATATTTATCGAATAAAAATAAGCCTTCCGTGAAAACGGTACTCACAAAAATCATTCGTTTTCCTAATTTTTCTTTACAAAAATTTTTCAAAAAACTTTGAAAAAGTGCTTGACATAGCTGTTTTATGGTTATATAATACTTATTGCAATGAGGGATATGAAATGAATTATCATTTGGATATCCAATGAATATTAAACTCGATAATTTCGTTCGTTGAATATTCATTTATTAACGAATCGAAAATCACATATAAATATTAAATGAGGGGGAACTGAAATGATTAAGAATAACAGAAAATATTTAGATTTTGCAAAGAAAACATCTCTTGGTTTGAACACAAACATGTCATCAATGGCATTCGCAAGTGTCGATCATTTTAACGAAAGATTCTCTCCATTGTTTGGATCAAGAAGAATCTTCAAGAACAGAAAAAACGCATAGGGGGTAAAATTTATGAGAAAAAATAATATTAGAAAAAGTTCACAAATTAGTTTTAACACAAGTATGGCGAGCATGAATTTTGCTCAAGCGGATAACTTTTACGAAAGAATGACACCATTATTTGGTTCAAGAAAATTAAAGAAAAACAAAAAACAAGCGTAATAACTAAACAAATTAAACAAATAGTAACATCTTAAAAGAATAATAAACAATTAATAAGGGGGAAAATAATATGTTCACAAAAACAACACAAAAACAAATCAGAAATTTCGGTAAAAACTGTACAGTAAGCTTAAGCTCAAACATGGCAAGTATGAACTTTGCACAAATGAATGACTTCTACGAAAGAGTTAATCCTCTTTTCAATACTGAAAGAAAATCAAGAAAGAGCAAAAAACAAGCTTAATTAAACAATTCAATTCCAGATTAAGATATTGAGAAAATCCAATCTGTTAACGTATCAAATTTATTTGACGTTTAAATATGAAATCCAACTTCTACATGAAGTTGGATTTTTTAGTTTATAGATTTTTGGATAAAATGTCACAGATTCTTTCGGATGCGTGCCCATCTCCGTAAGGGTTTGTGGCTTCACTCATTTTGTCGTATTCATTTTTGTCAGAAAGAAGCTTTGTCATTTCGTTGTATATGTCTTCTTCACAAAGCCCAGTTAATTTTAATGTCCCTGCCTCTACCCCTTCAGGTCTTTCTGTTGTGTCTCTCATTACTAAAACGGGCTTACCAAGTGCTGGGGCTTCTTCTTGAATTCCACCTGAATCTGTCATTACGAAGAATGATTGTTTCATGAAGTTGTGAAAATCAACTACATTCAATGGTTCGATGAGTTTGATTCTAGGATGATTGTCAAATACTTCGTTTGCGATTTCTCGTACTTTTGGATTCAAATGTATCGGATAAATCACATATATATCTTCGTTTTCGTTGACAACTCTTTTAATTGCTCTGAAGGAATTTTTCATAGATTCTCCCAAGTTTTCCCTTCTGTGCATTGTTAGAAGAATCATTTTTTTACCTTCGATCAAATTTTCGTTAGAATAATTGTCACGTACTGTTGTTTGAAGTGCGTCTATTACTGTGTTTCCCGTTACGAAAACTTTGGATTCGTCTTTGTTTTCTCGTAGCAAATTATCCCTTGCAGTTGTAGTTGGTGCGAAGTGGAAATCTGCCAACGATCCTATGGCTTGTCTGTTGAATTCTTCTGGATATGGAGAGTATTTGTTGTAAGTTCTAAGTCCAGCTTCCACATGACCTACTGGTATTCTCAAATAAAATGCAGCAAGTCCTGCAACAAAACTTGTCGAAGTGTCTCCGTGAACCAAAACAATGTCTGGTTTTTCTTCTTCTAGTATAGATTTTATTTTGTCCAAAATAGTTGTGGTAACATCGAACAAGCTTTGTCCTTTTTTCATGATAGCCAAGTTGTAGTCTTCTTTGATTTTGAAAACGTCCAACACTTGACGTAGCATTTCTTTGTGTTGTCCAGTTACAAGTACACAAACTTCGAATTCGTCTCTTTTTTTGAGTTCTTTCACAAGTGGACACATTTTAATAGCTTCTGGTCTTGTCCCAAAAACCACCATTACTTTTTTCATTTTTTACCTCTTTTGAAAAAAAGGCGCTGCAAATATTAGCGCCCTTTGATTTGTTTTATAATTTGTAGAAATTGTATTTGTTATCAACATCGATGTTTCTTGTATCAAGTACAACTTTGTCTTTTAATACATCCATGTTTTCTCTGATTTCATCGTGACCAATCATCACGATTACGAAATCAACATCGTCTAAGAATTTGTTCAAATCGTGGTATTGATTTTCCACAACTTCTCTTTTCACCATTGGATCGTAAACTTTTAGTCCATCTCCCAAATGTTCTTTTTGGTGTTGTAACAATTGAAGTGTTGGAGATTCTCTGACATCGTCTACATTTTCTTTGTAAGTCAATCCATAAATACCAACTCTTGAAAAATCTTTTAAGTTGTTTTCTTGCATAATATTGTAAGCACGTTTAAGAACATATTCTGGCATTGAATCGTTGATTTGACGAGCTTTGTAGATTATTTCAGTAAGAAGTGGATAATCTCCAACTAAAAACCATGGGTCAACTGAAATACAATGTCCACCTACACCAGGTCCTGGTGAAAGTATGTTAACTCTTGGGTGTTTGTTGGAAATTCTGATAACTTCGTTGACATCAAGTCCACCTTGGCGACAAATCTTAGCCAATTCATTCGCAAATGCAATGTTGATGTCTCTGAATGTATTTTCAACAACCTTTGTCATTTCAGCAGTTTTGATGTTAGTTAGATTGATTTCACCTTTGCAGAAAGTTGAGTACACTTCCCTAACTTTTTCGCCGTATTTTGGATCGTCAGCGCCAATTGTTCTAGCGTTGTGTTCCAATTCGTAAACCATATTGCCAGGGATAATTCTTTCTGGAGCGTGAACCAAGTTTAATTTCTTGCCTGATTTTTCGATATATTCTTCTACAACAGGTCTAACGTAAGTATCGATAGCTCCCGGTGAAACTGTTGATTCAACAACTATAATCGCATCTTCTTCTGCAGGTTCCAACACTGATTCCACAGCTTTCACTACATAGGAACAATCCAATTTCTTAGATACAGGATCGTATGGAGTTGGTGCTGTAATAATATAGAAAGAAGTGGACACTGGTTTTAATGAAAAAGTGATGTCTGAATTCAAAGCTTTTTCGAAAAGCTCATCCATTCCTTTTTCTTCGAAAGTTAATTCTTTATGCTTTAATTTGTCAATTACTTCTTCTTTAATATCTGTTCCTACTACCTTATTGCCTGATGTTGATAGCATCAACGCTGTAGGTAGACCTATGTAACCTAAACCAATTACATTAATCATAATATTCTCTCCTTTAAAATAAATTTTCTATTCTATTTAATAATCTTTCGTTATTTTTTTGTGGATTCAATTCTGATTGCATTTTTCTGCAGTTTTCTTGAAGCGTGTGGTAGAATGATTGGTCATCTCTAAGTTTGAGCAAAACATTTTTCATTTCCTCATCTGATTCGTGATCAACCGCAACTCCCACATTCCATTCGTTCACAACCTCCGACAAATAAGTGTCCCTTGCGACAATTATAGGAAGCTCTGCGTGAATGGATTCGTATAATTTGTTCGGAAGTGCAATCCTAACATTCTTCATCGACGCATCGTACACTGAGAATATGCAGTCGCATTTCGAATAAAGCTCTGCAATATCATCGTCATAGTAAAATTTGCCACGATATTCAATGAAATCTTTCGTTTCAGCAAGTTCTTTGAAGTAAGTTCCACTCTCGAAACCTGCCATCATCAGATTCATTCCCAAACCGTCCATAGCTTTCGTAAGCTTTTTCAATTCGTTCAAATATCTTAGCCCACCGATGTATCCTACAGTGAAAGTATCGTGCTGGTTTTTCACCCTTAACTTATCATAATCTCTGAATAATTCCAAATTTGGAATGTTGGGCATGAAAACCAAATTATCCTTGCTGTATTTTCCTTCAAAATGTTCCCAGAATTTCATACTAGTCACAATCATCAAATCCACGAATGAAAGCATATTGTTCTCTCTTTTTTTCAAAACAGAAGACACAATATTCATAGGGAAATTCTTCTTGTCGTCAGTCAAATATCTGTGAATATCCGGTACTTCGTATATAATCTTAACCTTGTCGTCGTTGTTTTTCTTGTATTTCGTAGCTATCTCTAGCATATCATAACTTTGAACGTGAATTAAATCCGGTTTAATTCTCTCCAATATTTTATAAGCTTTTTGTGAGAATTTGTAAGTTGGAATAAGCCTTTTCATAGGGTTACTGTTGTCAGCATCTATGTTGATTATTTCCTTCTTGCAAAAATCACGCTTGAAATCATATTTTTCATCTCCACCTTTGTCCCAACAAATAGCATACAAATCGAACTTTTCTTTTACAAGATCCATTCTCTTTATAAGCCTTGGAGGTGGTGTCGTATTAATCAAAAAAGTGTATTTTTTTTGATTTGATTTTTCCATTTTTCATCATCCTATTAATATATTTAACAGTTAAAATTATATCACAACTTCACTAAATTTGCTTATGTTTTCTGTAATCTTTAGAATTTCTTAGGGATTGAAATCAAAAAATCCTACCTGCTTAACTAGCAAGTAGGATAATTGAAGTATGTGAAAAGTTTTGTGTATCAGATCCTCGAAATAATAACCTGATATTATAATCCCAAATATTCTATTATTTCTCCACAGCAAATTCTAGCTGTTTCAGTTTGCCGTTTTCGATAATAAAATTTTTATGTGCAATTTTTTCAAATTCTTTATCATGGCTTACTACAATTATAGTTTTACCCAATTTGTTTAGTTTTACAAGTGTATCAATTACTATCTTTTTATTTTCACTATCTAACGATCCTGTCGGTTCGTCTGCTAACATTATTTCGTATGGCTTAATCATATTTCTCGCAAGAGCTACTCTTTGCTGCTCTCCACCTGATAATTCAAATATTTTTGATTTAAGCTTGTCTTCTATTCCCATATTCATAAGAGCTTTTTTTATAATTGATTTTTTATCTGTACTTCTGCTGTATTTTACTGCCAAATTCAAATTTTCTTGAACTGTCATATTATCAACTAAAGCAAAGTTTTGAAAAAGATATGCTATTTTATACCTTCGTAAAAGTTCAGATTCTTTTCCATTTCTAATTGGATTATGTTTAGAAAAGCAAATCAATTCCCCTTCATCATATTCTTCTAGCGTTCCGATTATATTTAATAGCGTTGTCTTGCCACCACCACTTTTACCAAAAATGCAAATAAAATCTCCTTCATAAATGTCAAGATTAATATTTTCTAATATTTTATGGTTCCCATATTTTTTCGATATATTTTTCAATGATATTTGAGGTTTATCAATATTCATTTAATTACCTTCCTTTATCTTTCTCACTAAACTTTTTTCGTTCTTTTTTACGTTAATAATTTCATATATAAAACAAATAATAGCACTAATAATTGACATTATTAGACAAATTAATAATTTTCTTAAACTCCATCCATCTCTTGGTTCAAAAAACTCAAAGTTTCTAAAATATATCGTGAATAGTATTATCATATAACAAATAATAACACTTACGATAAATCCAACTATAATCTGAAGTATTTTAGTTTTATGAATAGATTTAAAATCATACCCAAGCAATCTGGAGACGTGGATTTTTTGTCCATAATTATAAAAATATGATTCTTCATCTATTTTTATCGTTACAAACAATATTAAAACCGATAGCAAAAATCCTAAAAAATATATGGTCGTTTCTGTTTTATACATTTCTATTTTTTCAACGACTTCGTCATATACGCTCGTGACGAAAAGTATATAGTCAGATGATTGTGTTTTTTGAATGGCTGGTTTTAAATAATCATAGCCCTTATTCGGATTTGGGATGTAGGGATGAAACTTGCCGTTAACCAGTGACGGTATTTTAATCTCTCTAGTAGGTGCTAATTCTTTGCCATTTACCATAACCAAAACATAATTAAATATATCTGGACTAATTATATTTTGCTGGCAATCAAACGTAAAAACATACTGCTTTTTCTTGATTTTGATGTATTTCTCACTGACATCGTCTTTTTGATTCACGCAATTAAAAATATGTGATTTTCTTATATTTTGCTTGTCAAATTCCGTTATTGTAATATTTTCGGGAACAAATACAATCCATTCATCAGAATTTGGCGTATGAGTCGTCAGTGGATTATTTTGTGAATCAACTAAGTTGTTTATTTCAACATAATTCTTGTTAATATAAGCATACCTACCTTTAAAAGCCTGTTTATTTAAATATTCATCATCATTTTCATATTGAATATTTGGCGCGAAGAAAAGTATTGCCCCTTTAGAATCCAATTCATCCCACAAACTACTTAACTTTGGTGCGACTATTTCTTCAAATTTTTCATCATTTTGAACATAAGTCCACGGCCATGCACAAGCTACATTTGCATAATTCTTCGATTTTTCCCACGCATCAAAATATGATGTAGAAGTGAGGTAGTCATTCAGCCCAAACACAGTTACTGTTAAAAGATACAAGACAATAGACAATGAAATTACTTTAAAAATCGCAGGACTTGTTTTATATCTTTTCTTGTAGCCTTTTAGCCACGAAATAGTGCTAACATTCTTAACTCTAAAGTAAAGCATAAGAAAATACATTAGTGTCAATAAAATTCCGATTAATAAAAGCAATATGAATATTTGTTTGATAGCTACTAAAAATCTGATTATTGAGTCTGGGTTTGTCAAATAAAACAAAACGCCAAACATTCCTATCAGCGAAATCAATATTGGAATTTTCAACAAATTCATCGCCTTCTTACAGCAAAAACTCAATTTATCGTGACCCAATAGAGAAATTATAGATATTTCCTTGGAAAGTGATGAATTGTAAATTACAACGCTGAACGCCAAAGCAAAAACAATTATTAAAATAAGCATCGCGTATAATATGGCTTGTTTTTGTGTGATTTCACTAGCAACCGAAAAAGATTTGTCAATTGTAGCATCAATTTCCAATTCTTTTCTACCATTTAATTCGTCGATAAATTTCCCAATATTAGAAGGCGTTCCTTTAATGTGATAATCTCCATTAAAAGTGTGATTTTCAATCTTAGAATATTCAATAAAATCAACTTCCTTGCTTGTTAAAATGCTGTGCTCGGTTACATTTTTGAATCTATTAATTCCGTTGTAATTTTCATCGATATCAATGTTCTTAAATGATTTCTTAAACCACCTCGCATCATCAAGATAAACAAATATATTTATTTTCTGTTTTTCTTTTAATGAGTTTTTAGGTTTGTAAACTTCTTTTATGAAACTAATTTTGTTTTTCTTAGCAATTTTTTGAATTTCAAGAATGTTTTTTTCAGTATTTTGTGGATTAGTGGTTATATTCACAGTAGTGTCGAACTCTCTTATAAAAAACTCCATCAAACGTGAATCTTTGTAAGAGAAAAATCCTAACCCCACAGCAAAAATCAACAAAAATGTCAATAAGCGTATTATTTTTTTCATAAACTATCCCCCCTTATGACTTGCCAATAAAAAACTAACCTTATAAATTCATTATAGGTTAGTCTTCAAAATAAGAGATTAAGTTTTTTTGTATAAAATCTTGCTTTTTTCTTTCTTTTTTAATAAACCGGAATGTTTACATTTGCAATTACCCAATTATCTTTATTGCACACTTCAAATTCTCCATTCAAATGTGTCACAATATCATTCACAATTGTAAGTCCAACTCCAGACCCACTATTTTTTAAGCGATTTCGTGACATATCTCCGCGATAAAATTTATTTTTCACCAATTTCCAATCTACGTTCAAATCATTTTCGACTTCATTTTTAACCGTCAAATTTAATGATTTATCCTTTATCTCAACTTCAACAATTATGGTTGTACCCTTTTTTGAGTATTTGGTCGCGTTCGATACCAAATTATCCAAAATTCTCACGAGTAATTCAGGGTCTGTATTAATTTCTTTACCAGAAGTATTTGCAAATCTAATATCCAAAACATTATCGTTTACTAATGTTTTTCTTTCTTCTTCCCATTGTTTTAAGAATAGTTCGACATCAAATTTCTTAATATTAATAGGAATTTCATTTAAGTTAAATTTCAAATAAGAAAAGAAATCTTCGCTCAAACTATTTAATGATTTCACATTTTCGTAGATAACTTTTATAAACTTTCGTTGCTGTTCATCAGTTAAATTATCTTCATCGTAAAGCAAAGTAGAATATCCTAATAAATTTGATAGAGGTGTTTTAATATCATGTGCTAAATATGTTAGTAAATCTGTTTTTTCCTTATATGCTAGTTCATAATTGTTTTCCATTTCTAATATAAGTTTTCGAATATTAATGAAATCTATTCTTTCGTTAGATAAAGATTCATGGAATTCTCCAATAGCAGGGATTTCGCCTTTAATATATTTAATTCCAGATTCAAAATACCCGCGATATTTTTCGAATTCTTTATTCTGAATATAAAAGCATCCGATGATTATGAAGATTACCCCTAGCATAATGAAAAAATAATTACCAAATCCAAAATAAATCTTATATATTGGACTTAACTCCGCTTCTGTATCGATATTATAAATTATCAAACTATCGATTAATCTATGAAAAACAAATGTAAGAAAAATGACAACAGCTATCCATAAACATTGACTTAGAATAATTCTCTTCATATATGAATTTCCTTTACGCATTAATCTTATACCCCACTCCCCAAATTGTCTTTATTATTGAACTTATTCCATGTTTTTCAAATTTACTTCGTATTCTTCTTATATGCACCATAACAGGATTTACCTCTGTTGATAGCACTTCATCTTTCCATATTCTATAATGTATTTCGTCCATATTATGAACATCATCAGGTTTTTCCATCAACAGCCACAAAATTTCGAATTCTTTCGGCGTTAAAGTTATTTCTATTTCATTGTAAAAGCTTTTATGAGTTTTTCTGTTTAAACGCAAATTTCCTACAACTAGTTCGTCAGGTTCGCGTCCTTCATCGTTTACAGATTTTACAGCAGAAAATTCATAACTTCTTCTAAGATTGGATTTAATCCTAGCGACTAATTCTGTTGGATCAAATGGTTTTATGATATAGTCATCTGCACCCATGTTTAATCCTTGCACTTTATGAATCGAATCTTCCAAAGCCGTCAGCATAATTATTGGAATTGTAGATTTTTCTCGTATTTGTTTGCATATCTCAAATCCATTAATATCTGGAAGCAATAAGTCCAATAATATTAAATCATAGTGATTTTGATCGAAACTTTCTACTGCTTTTTTACCTGTATGAAAAATATCTATCTCCCATCCTTCTGGAATCAAATACATCTTAATTAATTCTGATAAATCAATATCATCTTCAACTACCATAATTCTCATATTTTCTCTCGTCCTTAAATCTTTTATTATATTTCATTGTGTTCAACCAGTTTTTTATCCTCAATGAAAAGAATTCTATCAGAAATTCTTTTTGCTTGGTCTGTATTATGGGTTGAAATTATGATGGTGTAGTTTTGCGACAAGTTTTTCAAAAGATTTTCTATTGCCAATGTGTTTTGCAAATCCAAAGATGAGCAAGGTTCATCAAATATTAATATTTTTGGATTTGTCGTGAGCATTCTGGCGATACAAAGTCTTTGTTTTTGTCCTCCAGATAGTTTGTTGGCATTCATTTTAAGATTATCTTTTAATTCTTCGTACAAGTTCACGCTTTTGAGTATTTGTTCTATTTTTGATTTTTTGTCGTAATTTTTGCCTAAAAAATATTCCAATGTATATGTGAGATTTTTTTCGATAGACATGTCAAATACTGTGGAATCTTGAAACAGCATTGAGATTTGTCTTCTCAAATCAATCAATTTGTATTGTGAGATGTCTTTCCCGTCGAATAAAATTTGTCCAGAATATTGTCCACCATTTTCTGTCAAAAATCCGTTCAAACAAGACAAGAATGTCGATTTGCCCGATCCAGAATTTCCCATTATGCTGATTATTTCGTTTTCTTCAACTGTCAAATTCACATTTTTCAATATGTTTTTTTCTTTGTAGGATATATCTAGGTTATTTATTTGTAATATGCTCAACTATTTTACCTCCCGAAAATACTAGCACCACATAAGCTAATATGTGTAGAATTATCAATATCATAATAAGCACCAAAGCCGTCGCGTAGGCTTTCTCGATTGCGATTGATTGGCTAAGTAGCATGTGCAAATGAAAAGGCAGCGCTGTTACTGGCTTGAACAATCCAACGGAATTATTCATGAACACCGCTCCTGTGAGTAGAAGTGGCGCTGTCGCTCCTATCGCATAACTTCCTGCCAATAGCGAAATCGTTATGATATTTCTAGAAATCATTGGCATTATTAGTTTTCTTATCATATATGTCTTGTCAATTCCAAGAGAAAAACTGTCTTTGATTGTGTTTTTGTTGATTTCTGCTATTGATTTTTCGATATTCACTTCGACAAATGGAAACACAATCAACGAAAGTGCGATGGATGCTGTGAGTAAACTTTTGGATATGTTAAGTGTTACTATGAAAAATCCGTACACAAACATTCCAATTATTATTGAAGGAATGGATGCGATGCATTGTATTATTAACGAAATCACTGATTTCAAAATTTCAGATTTACAATAGAAAACTCTGTAAATCGCACAAAAAACACCCAATAATGTTGAAATTCCCATTGCAATTATCATCAACCAAAAAGATCCAATTATGCTGGATTTTATTCCACCCGTAGTTCCAAGAGGAAGTCCTTGAGGATTTTGTGTCAGAAATTCTAAATTAACAGACGATATCCCCCTAGAAATTAAAAAATAAAAAATCTTGAACACGAAGAAAAACACTACTGCAAATGATAAGTACACCCACAATTTAATCAAAAAATCCTTAAACTTCGTCATAATTATTAGTCCTCTTTTTAGTCACAAAAAGTATTATATCCAGTATAATCACGAAAACCAAAAGCACGAATGAACTTGCATAAAGCGCGTGATAGTGCAAACTTCCCGCTTCACTCATTCCCACTTCCAGCGCAATTAATGAAGCGATAGTCTCTGCTTTCGAGAAAAATTTCGGAAATATCGGTGCGTTTCCTATCACCATCATTACTGCCATAGTCTCTCCAATTGCTCTTGAAAATGCAAGTACGAAACTACTGAATGCACTTTTAAGACTTTGTTTGAGTACGATTTTTCTGATGAAATATTCCTTGCTAATTCCAAAACAGTCCGATTGTCTTTGGTATTTTTGTTTTATCTTTTCAAAAGTTTCAGTCAACACTTCCACAAAATACGGCAAAATCATTATGGATAATATTACACTTCCTGCAAATACCGATTCTCCTGCTGCCATTTTGAAGTTTTTCTCGAAAAATTTCACGATTACAAACAATCCGAAAAATCCGTAAATAATCGAAGGAATTCCCGCAAGAATTCTGATTATCCAACTCACTAAAGTTTTCACTTTATTATTCGTGTAAAACACAATCATAAGCGACAATCCGTAGCTAATTGGAAATGAAAATGCACAAGCCAACAGTGCAATGCAAAAACTTGCCAGAATTATATTGAATGCTCCGAAACTTCCATCCATCGAATCCCACAAATTCCCAAACAAAAACTTATTCACACTGTATTGTTTGAAAAAAGGAAGTGATTCTTTGAACATAAATCCTATCAGTATCATTAATAAAGCTATAGATAAGAAAGCAAAAATATACACCAAAGTTTTAAATATGTTGTTTTTTGTTCTCATAACGACCCCTCAACTTTGCTATTATGTACAAAAAGCAAAGTGATATCACTTTGCTTTTGAATTTATTTGTTAGGAATGAATCCCATATCTTTTATAGTTTCCTTACCTTCTTTTGAGTTTAGATAATCTATGAAAAGTTGTTCTGTTTTTGTCAAATCACCGCTCTTCATAATGATTAAAGGTCTTGAAATATAATATGATTTGTTCAAAATATTTTCTTCAGTAGGTTCTACTCCATCAACTTTCAAAGGAATTAATTTGCCTTTGTTTTGATTTGCGATACCAAATGATGCGTATCCAATTGCGTTTGGATTTTCGATAATCTTAGAAACCAAAGCTCCCATAGTTGGTGCTTGGATTGCATCTTGTCTAACTTTTACATCCTTCATTACTTTCTTTTGGAATACTTCGTGTGCACCGCCGCTCAAATCACGAGTTACAACTACGATATCTTCTTGTGGAAGTGATGGATCGACATCGCTCCATTTTTTGTATTCTCCAGAGAAAATCTTTACTATTTCTTCCTTAGTTAAATTTCCTTGTTTTGCTGCAATTACATTATTTTTTGGATTAACAGCAAGTGTCAATGCGTCTAGTCCCAAGTTGTATTCTTTGTAGTCTTTAACTTTTTCTTTTTCCTTGTCTTTTACATCACGCGCTAACATTCCGAAGTTTGCAACGTTATCCAACACAGCCTTTACTCCTGCACCAGATCCACCAGCTGATACATAAATTGTAATGTTCTTGTCTGGTAATGAAGAATCAACCTTGTCCCAAGTTACATTCTTTTCGATAAAAGTTGTTGAAATCTTGCTGATAACAGGCGCTAAAGTAGATGAACCACTGAAGCTGATTTCGTAATTTTCCTTTGCTTTTGAATCTTCTTTTGATTCTTTCGATTCTGTTTTTTCTGCGGTTTTTTCATTAGAATTAGTTTTGTCAGAATTGTTGGCGCAGCCTGTGAATCCTATCGCCATAACCATCATCAAAACTAATAATTTGTAAAACTTTTTCATATTACCCTCCTAAATTTTATAGTTATATTATATCACATAAACTTTATTTTTATTTATATGAAAACGCTATAAATCTCCCATCATTTATTGAATTATTCTATAATTAAGATTTTGTACGTCGTATTTGATAAGATTATATTAACAAGGCAATGCAAATTGTCTAAAAAATAGGAGGTAATTTATGGATAGTAAAGAAGTATTGGCTGAAAACTCAAAATTATTTGGAGAACATTTACCAGATGTAGCTAAGAATTTCTCTGGTATGTGTGGAGAAATTTTTAAAGACGGAAAATTATCTTTGAAGGAAAAAGAATTGATAGCTCTTGCAATCGGAATTACTGTAAAATGCGACGGATGTATCGTTCATCACACTAAAGGATGTATTGATGCAGGTTGTACAATCGAAGAAATCTCAGAAATGATGGAAGTTTGCGTTGCTATGGGTGGTGGCCCTGCTACAGTTTATGCTGGAAAATCTTTGAGAATTGCTGAAGAATTATTAAAATAATTACGATTGACTAGCTGCAAGCCATGTGCAGCTAGTTTTTTTGGTGGAAATTTTTCTGGATTTGGAATATGATTATGTTTAAAGGGGGAGTTTATGAACGCGGATTATACGAAGAAAATGATAATGGAAAATTTAATCAATCTTCTCAACAGGATGCCTCTGAATAAAATTACGGTGGGAAAACTAGCTGAAGAATGTGGAATCAACAGAAACACTATTTATTATCATTTCAAAGATTTGAATCAAATCATAGACACGATTTTTGAAATAAGACTTAAGAGAGTGTTGAATGAATCGGATAATATTTCTTGGGAGGATAGTTTTATCGAAGAAATGCAGTTTGCTATTGATAACAAAACCGCGATTTTCCACATTTACAATTCTATTTCCAGAAAAACACTGTCTGATTATTTGTACAATAAATCAGGACAAATTATGAGAAACTACATAGAAAATGTGGACAAGGAAATTCACGCTAAAAAGGATGACAAGGAGATTATTATTAAATTTTTCCAAAGTGCGATTACGGATTTAATTATCAGATGGCTAACTTCAGGAATGGATGAGGATATCGAGAAGAAGATTAAAAGGATAGGATTTTTATTAAAAGATACTGTTAAATCTTCATTAACTAGGAGTAAAATGAATTAATTTTTTAGATTTTTTTTCATTTTTGTTAGAATTTTAGGCAAATACACCCTTTTGTCCAAAGACTTTGATTAACGTTTGAGATACAATGAAGTTAAGAGATATATCTAATAGGATAGTTCTAAAAATTTTAATATATGAAAAGGTGGTTATATGAAAATTATAGAAGCTGGAAAAAGATATGGATTTGATAAGGTATTCGATTATGTTGCGAAGGATCCTCAAAAACGAGGGGTACAATTAGTCGAATGGGCAGAAAACCTTTCTCACGGAGATTTTTCGCCTCAAATTAAAATTATAAGGGAAGTTTTCGAAGACGAAAATCACCCTTACCATAGTTTTGTGATGAAAATTTTCCAAGAAGTTGACAAAAAACAAATAAAAAAAGTAGCGTATAACTTTTTTATGAATGCGTCTGTTTTGGGATGGCAAACTCAACAAAAATACAGAGAAGAATACAATTGTAATATTCCATGGGCGATTTTGTTGGATCCTACATCTGCATGTAACTTAAAATGTACTGGATGTTGGGCTGCTGAATACGGCTACAAACAAAATTTAAGCTATGATGAGATTGATTCTATCATCACTCAAGGAAAAGAATTGGGAACTTACATGTACATATACACAGGCGGTGAACCTCTTGTGCGTAAAGATGATTTGATTAAATTGTGTGAAAAACACAACGACTGTGTATTCTTATCATTTACTAATGCAACTTTGATTGACGAAGATTTCGTAGACGAAATGCAAAGAGTTGGTAATTTCATTCCTGCGATTTCACTTGAAGGTTTTGAAGAAGCAACTGACGGTAGACGTGGAGAAGGTGTTTATAAAAAAGTAATCAAAGCAATGAAGATGCTACAAGAACGTCATTTGATTTACGGTATTTCTTGTTGCTATACTTCACAAAACTTTGATTCAATTACAAGCGAAGAATACTACGATTACCTAATAGAGTTAGGGGCGTATTTTGTGTGGTACTTCCACTATATGCCAGTTGGAAATGCTGCTGTAACTGATTTACTACCTACTCCTGAACAAAGAAAACAAACTATCGAAAGACTAAGAAAATATAGAGCTGAAAAACCATTATTCGCATTGGATTTCCAAAACGATGCTGAATATGTTGGTGGCTGTATTGCAGGTGGAAGAAGATATCTTCACATTAATGCATCCGGCGATGTAGAACCTTGTGTTTTCATTCACTACAGCGATTCAAATATCAGAGAAAAATCTTTGTTGGATTGTTTGAGAGCTCCCCTATTTACAAAATATCACGACGGTCAACCATTCAACGATAATATGTTGATGCCTTGCCCAATGCTTGAAAATCCAAACGAACTTAGAGAAATGGTTCATAGCACTGATGCAAAATCTACTGATTTGGAATCTAAACAAACTGTAGATTCACTTTGTGGTAACTGCGATGAATATGCGAAAAACTGGGAAGTTGAAGCAGAAGAAATCTGGGACAAGAGTCCTAAGAAGGAAAGATTCAAAGGTTCATATCACACAATGAATCGCCAAGAAACAATGAAATCAAAATAATTTCAATGAGCAGCTTTTAATAAGCTGCTTTTTGTATGCCAAATTTTTTTGAATAAAAAATATTTAACTGGGTATAATTTTGTAAGAGGTGTAATATGAGATTTATTGAAAAAAGTACGATATATTTAGCTGGTGGATGTTTTTGGGGAGTTGAAGCTTATTTCAAAAAATTACAAGGTGTAATAGACACTGACACAGGCTATGCAAATGGCGAAGGAACAGACACTGATTATAGAAGAGCAAAACAAACTCATCACGCAGAAACAGTGAGAGTTGTTTATGATAAAAACAGGTTGGATTTGGCTGAAATTTTACTTCATTATTTCAGAATTATCAATCCAATTTCTGTGAATAAGCAAGGAAACGATGTTGGCGAACAATACAGAACTGGAATTTTCTACGAAGATGAAAAAGATTTGGAAATAATCAATTCTGTTGTGAATTACATTCAATCAAAATACGATGAAAAGCTAACTGTTTTGGTTGAAAGATTAGAAAATTTTGTGTTGGCAGAAGATTATCACCAAGATTATTTGGACAAAAATCCTGGTGGATATTGTCACATCAATCTGAATGCTTTTGATGAGGATTTGGATACGACTGAATACAGGAAAATGTCCGATGAAGAATTGAAACAAAATCTCTCCGATGTGAGTTACAGAGTTACTCAAAACGAAGCGACTGAACGCCCTCACACATCGAGCTTCAATGATTTTGATGAAAGAGGAATCTATGTCGACATCGTAAGTGGTGAGCCGTTATTTTCTTCAAAGGACAAATACGATGCGGGCTGTGGTTGGCCATCATTTACGAAAACTATTACGTCAAGTTCTGTAAATTATTCTGATGATCACAAATTATCCAGAGTTAGAACTGAAGTTAGAAGCAAACACGCTGACAGTCATTTGGGTCATGTGTTCGACGATGGTCCTAGTGAAAAAGGCGGTCTTAGGTATTGCATCAACGGTGCAAGTTTGAGATTTGTCCCATTAGAAAAAATGGAAGAAGAAGGATATTCACAATATATTCCATTCGTATAAATTGGAAAATCACAAGGAGGATGCTGTTCCTCCTTTTTTTTTGTGTGCAAATTAATTTATTGGGCTTTTTAGGTGTTTACAAATCGCACGAAAACTGGGATAATATATCTGAAATTAAATAAGAGGAGGAAAAAATGGATAAAAAGAAATCAGATTTACTTGCTAAATTAGCGTTATTAATAGTAGCTATCCTTTGGGGAAGTTCTTTGACTGTGGTTAAGCAATCTTCCAAAACATTCAATCCCAACTTTATTTTGGCGATAAGATTTACGTTGGCAGCTATTTTATTATCAATCATTTTCTGGAAGAGACTTCGCCAAGCAAAATATGACGACATAAAAAACGGACTTTTGATAGGAATATTTTTGTTCATGGCGTATTCATCACAAACTTTGGGGGTAAAATTCGCAGATCCTGGTAGAAGCGGATTCTTGTCTGCATCTTATTGCGTAATCGTACCGTTTTTGGGTTGGATTGTATTCAAGCAAAGACCAGACCGATATAATTTGTCGGCAGCCGCTTTGTGTATAACTGGAATATTTTTCATATCGCTTTCAGGATCAAGTTCTCATGTGGATAATCCTTTGGCATGGCTTGGAGATTTACTGGCCTTACTTAGCGGATTGTTATTCGCATCGCACATCATCGCAGTAAGCGCCCTTGCAAGAGACCGTGACCCTATCGTCATGACGATATTGCAATTTATAATGGCGGCTGTGTTATCTTGGATAACTACAATTGTGGTAGAAGACAATTCAAATCTTGTCGTAACTTCAAGATCTGTGATGGAATTATTGTACTTAGCTGTAATGTGTACTGCCGTTGCACTTTTACTTCAAAACATCGGACAAAAATACACAAACCCATCTACTGCTGCAATTATTTTGGGATTCGAGTCAATATTTGGAATTTTAATTCCTGTACTTATCGGAATCGAATCATTGACAGTTTTCTCAGTAATCGGATTTGTATTCATATTCGCAGCGATTCTTGTCAGCGAGACAAAACTTTCGTTCTTGAAAAAGAACACAATAACTGCACAATAAATAGTACTTTTTAAGTACCAATTAAAAAACAGATAGCTAATTACAGCTATCTGTCTTTGTTTTGGCGGAGAAAGTGGGATTCGAACCCACGTGGGAAATAATCCCAAACGCATTTCGAGTGCGCCCCGTTATGACCACTTCGATATTTCTCCAAATATAATAATATTATAGCACTTTTGTTGATTTAATCAAAAAATGTGTTTTTGTTTTATCTTTGATATAATAATATTGAAATATAATTGGAGGAAATATGAAAATAATAGGACTTACACCACTTTATAACGTGGCAGAAAACAGACTTTTTATGCTTAGAAAATACATTGAACTTATCGAAAGAAACGGAGCTTACGCAGTGATTCTTCCGTTCAATTCCGATAGGAAATTCTTAGAAGAAATCGTCGACAGGTTGGACGGAATCGTGTTTACAGGTGGACTTGACGTAGCTCCATCATATTACAGCGAAGACAAGATTTTGGAATGTGGAATTTCATCAAATGTTAGGGACAAATTGGAGTTTAATCTGATGGATATTTGCTACAAAAAGGACATTCCAACATTGGGAATTTGCCGTGGACTACAAATAATGAATGTGTATTTGGGCGGAACTTTATACCAAGATTTGGAAAAACAAAAGGACATCTCCATCATTCACTCTCAAGACAAACCTTACAATGATTTGGTTCACGAGGTTACAAATTACGGAATGTTCAAAGAAAAATTTGGCGACAGATTTTATGTAAATAGCCTTCATCATCAAGCAATCAAAGATGTGGCAGAAAAGCTTGAAGTGTTACAAAAATCTTCTGATGATATAGTGGAAGCGGCCTACGTTAAGGACAAGAAGTTCTTCTTGGGAGTGCAATACCATCCCGAAATGGCGCTGGATACTTTGGCTCAAGGACACGAAATTGTCAAAATGTTTTTGGATTCAATAAAATAAATTAAAAAATATTATGTAAACCTGTGATTGTCACAGGTTTTTTGTTTTCCTAAAACTTAGGAACAAATCTTATCAGAATTTACGCTTATCGTTGACATAAGCTTGGTTGAAAATATTTCTGTCGATGTGAAGGAAATCCAATATTTCGTAGCTTTTTGGATATCTTCCCGAAAGCACAACTTTTCCATCTACAACTGTGATTGGAAGTTTCATTCCGTCATCAATTTTCTGTGAAATACCATGTTGTTCGAATATTTCGGGATTCTTGTTTAATTTGAACCTGTCGATAACGACCTTTTTCGTCTTCAATTGTTGCAAGAAAAATGACAACATCACAGAATTTCTATTATCCATTTCATTTTCGAACAAATTATTCTCATCTACTTTGTTCTCAAAAATCATCATTTTCATATTATCACCTATTATAATTATATCAGATAATAATGTGCTTTATTTGTGATAAAATAGTTGTAACAAATTCAAGGAGATTATCATGCAACTTTTAAACGAAACTCAAAGGCAAAAATATTTGGATATTTGGCACAGAGACAATGGAATATCAAGTTCTGGGCTGAAAGTAATCGCCTGTATATCCATGCTTATCAGTCACATTGTGCAATGCAATATGCTTCAAAAATTCAACATTTATCCTACGATGACACTCACATCATCTGATTGGAGAGTCACAGTAGGAGCGTTAATGCTTTTTATCGGAAGAATTGCGTTTCCGATTTTCGCATTTTTAATCGTAAATGGAATGTTTCTAACTAG
Organism: Finegoldia magna; assembly: GCF_003182075.1. Taxonomy (GTDB): domain Bacteria; phylum Bacillota; class Clostridia; order Tissierellales; family Peptoniphilaceae; genus Finegoldia; species Finegoldia magna. The sequence goes on along the minus strand of NZ_QGTH01000009.1, from coordinate 17,720 downwards.
AAGCGTGGAGAAATACATCGTAAGGTTGTTTTCGTTTGCGATTATTTCAGAAATTCCTTTTGATTTGGCAATTAGTGGTGAAATGTTCGATTTTTATCACCAAAATGTGTTCTTCACGTTGGCACTTTCTGCATGTCTTATATTTATCGTTGAAAAAATCGATAAGTTCGACCAATCAAATTTCGTGAAGGCGATTTTAAAATTAATTTCCGTTGCTATTTTCTGTGTAATCGCCAATTACTACCACACAGATTATTCTATGCTTGGAATTTTAGCTGTGTTTTTGTTGTATTTGGGCTCATCTTCCAGAAGAAACACTTACATCGCGATACTTTTCGGATATTTTTTCGAAGCGTATATGTATTTGTTCGTGTATTTGTCGATTCCCATCATTCACTTTTACAACGGCAAAAAAGGCAACATCAACAAATGGGCATTCTACATTTTCTATCCAACACATTTATTGCTGATTAGTTTTATTAGAGATGTCGTGTTATAGTTTGAATTTTAAGCTGAAATACATTAGAATTATATATTATACTTTTAATGGAGAATTTTATGGAGAAAACTAAAAAACAAAGTGAAATTTCACTGGAATCTTTTGTGACAATCGCTGTCGTTTTCGGACTTTTCGGCTACATTGCAAAAGTTATGGGTCTTGGCAATATGTTCAATACTTTGATGAAAACGGCGCACGATTTGCTGCTTAACACTGTGTTTTTCATAATGGCAATCGCAGTTTTAACAGGTGCGTTGTCCAAGCTTTTAAGCGAATTTGGAGTTATTGCACTAATCAACAAAATCATAAGCCCTATAATGAAACCACTTTACAATTTGCCTGGAGCTGCGGCGCTTGGTATATTGACGACTTTTTTGTCGGATAATCCGGCAATCATTGGACTTGCAAAGGACAAAGGATTTGCCAAATATTTCAAGAATTATCAGCTTCCTACGTTGTGCAATTTGGGAACATCATTCGGAATGGGATTTATCGTGTGGACTTTTATGTCTTCGCTTGGAAATGGTACGGAATTTTTCAAGGCGGCATCGCTTGGAGTTTTGGGAGCAGTCGTGGGTTCTGTGGTTTCTGTAAGAATCATGATGCATTTTACGAAAAAATTCTACGCCGATACTGATGAACAAGTGGAATTTGAAGAAGAACAAATCTTAGATGAAAAAGAAGATTTGACTTTGATGGAGAGAATTTTGAATTCAATACTTGAAGGAGGAAAGTCCGGTGTGCAAGCTGGGATGGATATTATTCCTGGAGTAGTTGTGATTTGTACTTTGGTTATGATACTCACATCAACTGGAACTGTTGAAAATGGAACTGTAATCTACACTGGAGCAGCCTACGAAGGAGTTGGTTTGATCCCAAAACTTGGAGCATTGCTAAATCCCATTTTGAAACCATTGTTTGGATTCACCTCATCAGAATGCATTGCATTTCCACTTACAGCTTTGGGAAGTGTCGGAGCAGCGCTTGGACTCGTTCCAAAATTATTGGAGAAAAATTTAATCACCGGAAATGATATCGCTGTTTTCACAGCCCTTGGAATGTGCTGGTCTGGATATTTGTCCACACATGTTGGAATGATGGACACATTAAACGCTAGAAAACTCGCACCAAAAGCAATTCTTTCACACACAATTGGAGGAGTAGCAGCTGGAATCAGCGCACATTTCTTGTATTTATTGTTAGGATAAAAAAATCCAACTTTGCTTTTCAGTAAGTAAAGTTGGATTTGTTTTTTTATTTGATTAGTTTCGACAAAGTTTTAAATTCAGGACTTCCCGCCCTTTTCAAAATATCGAAAATCAACGTTTCAGAATTGATTACCAAACAGTCCATCTCTCTAAAATTTTGAATAGCATTCATTTTATTTTCAACACGTCTGCTTGTAACGCAATCTTCCAGCACAATCATTTTATATTCGTCAATCAAATCACGTATCGTTTGGTAGACACAAATGTGAGTTTCCGCTCCGACAACTACGATTTGTTTTCTTCCAGTTTTTTCGATTTCATTCATAACATCATCAAGCTTTGCAGTAAAATCTACCTTGTCGAACACCTTCGTTTCGTATTCTTTCAAACATTCTACAGTATCTCCAAGTCCTTTCGGATATTGACGTGTCGTAATCACAGGAATGTCGTAAATTCTTGCCATCTCCAACACAGCCTTCGTGTGATTAAGCACGTATTCATTGTCGTGAAGAACAGGCACCAATTTTTCTTGCAAATCAATCAACAAAATAATCATATCATCTTTGTTCACATTAAACTTTTCCATATCTCACCTCAAAACTATCATACCATAAAAAAAGCACGCCACACAGCGCGCTTTGATTTAAATTGTCCAGCTTAGAATTCTTTTTTTGATTAGTTCAAATATTTGCATTACAACAACTAAAACTATAACCAAAAATATAAATCCTACCCAAGCATGATTAAACAATCCAAAATCAGTGTATTTTTTTACGAAAAATCCCATTCCGTATTTGGAGCCGTACATTTCTGCGTAAACCAACATTACAAATGTACTTCTCAACGAACTTACAAATCCTGCTAATATTGAAGGACTTGCTGCTGGAAGAATAACTTTTACAAGTTTATCAAATCCTTTGATTTCTAATGTCTTCGCCTTGTCCAAATATCTTTTGTCAATTGTCATTATTCCAGTGATTGTCGCAAAAATCGTAGTCCACACCGTCCCATAAATTATCAAAAACAATGAAGCAGACCACAAATTTGGAGCTAACATCAACACAAATGGTGACAACAAAATCGATGGAATAACACTAAAAGCATATATTACAGGATGTAAAATTTCTCTTAATCTTTCACTCATTCCCAGCAATGTTCCCAATCCTATCGCAATTATCAACGATAAAACTATGGATGGAATCATTAAACCGAATGATGAAAACATATTAATCAATAAAACTGATTTGTCTTCGTGAAATGCTTGAGCTATCGATTCTTTACTCGGAAAAAGGTATGGATTGACCATGTGATTGTCTGTCAAAAATATATACACAACTATTAATGACACGAAAATCAACACAGTAATCCAATATTTTCGAATAAATTCCTTTACCTTATCCAAAACAAACCTCTATTTGTCGTTTTCTTCAAAGAATTTTTCTAAGCTTTCGTAGAATTTAGGATCTTCGTTTCCGTATTTTTCTTTAGTTTCTTCTAAAGCTTGTTTGTACAAATCTGTATTGATTTTGTCTTCAATGTTAATTGTTTTAGCTTTTGCATCTAAGAAATTAGTCTTGCCCAAAATATCCCAAGCTCTGATAACACCTTTTTTCAATGGGTCAATGTGAACATCGTAGTGTTCGTCAAGCATGTAAGCTGCTACAAATGCATCGTCAGCTTTAATTTGTTTTGCTAACATGTGAACAGCTTCTTGTTTGTTGCTTTCATAATATTGTTGTGCTCTGATTAAAGCTCTCAAAATAGCCTTAACAGTGTCTGGATTTTCGTTGATGTATTTTGTCTTGGCTACCAATCTACAACAAGAATAGTTAGGCATTACATCACTTTGGTAAGTAACCACTTCAATGTCTTTCATGTTTTTAACTGCTTGGTTTTGTTGAGTTCCTAAAAGTGCGTAATCAACATCTCCTCTAACAACAGCTGCCATTGCATCATTGTATTTTGTGATTTGTACCCAATCAACTTCCTTCAATGGATCTTTTACTCCTGCATCCATCAATGCACCAGTAAATGCGTAGTATTGTGGGTTAATTGCTGCTTTCTTACCAACTAAATCAGTTATTCCATTCCATTTAGTTCCTTTTTTAGCGATAACAGGCATTGCACCATTTAACATATGACCACCGAAAATTGTCAAATCTACACCAGCTGAAATTTGTTGAAGTGGATTTGAAGTACCGGCGTTTGATACAACATCAACTTTGTCTGATGCTAAAAGAGATAACGCATCGGCATTTTCTGTAGCAAATACAGGTTCAATTTTGATTCCTTCGTCTTTGAAGAAACCTTTTTGTTCAGCAATAGTTACCAATACATTACCACTTGTTCCGTAATTCCATTTAACTACAGTTTCTTCCTTCTTATCATTAGAAGAAGAATCCTTTGAAGTTTCTTCCTTCTTTTCTTCTGTCTTATTTTGTGTTTCATTGTCTTTTTTATCGTTGTTATTAGAACATGAAGCAAATACTAAGCAACAAATAAGACTCATTACAATCAATAATTTCTTTTTCATAAGTACCCCCATAAAATTTTATTTAAATAAACTAAATCAATAGTCTACTATAATTTATTTGAAATATCCTCATTAATCTTTTTAATCAAAAGATTCCTAAGCTCAATAGTTTTCTTATCGTTGAATTGATTTTCCCTAGTCATAACAGTAGACTTATCCAACTTCAAATCAAAAATAATCTTGCTGGGAGATTGTCCCAAAACGACAATTCTGTTTGCCAACAAAATAGCCTCGTCAACATCATGCGTTACAAAAAACACGGTTTTCTTCTGATCTTCATTATTATATAGATTAATAATTAAATCCTGAAGATTCGCCCTAGTAACAGCATCAATAGCTCCAAACGGTTCATCCATCAAAAGTACTGGAGAATCCAGAGAAAAAGCTTGTGCAATCGCACACCTTTGTTGCATACCACCTGAAAGTTCCTTAGGAAGTTTGTAGTAAATATCTTCTTCCAAGCCAACACTTTTCAAAGCTTCCGTTGCCATATTTTTGATTTCAGACTTTGATTTGTCTGGATATTTTTGTTTCAATGCCAACGAAATATTATCACCAGCACTAAACCATGGAAATAATCCATAATCTTGAAATACTACAGCCCTATCAAGTCCTGCCTCTTTGATTTCTGTGTCATTTAATTTTATAGATCCATATGTAGGCATCTCCAAACCAGATAAAAGCCTAAGAAGAGTGCTCTTGCCACATCCTGATTTTCCCAAAATGCACACAAATTCTCCAGAATCAACCTCTAAATTTAATCCTTCCAAAATCTTCCTAGAATTATTCTCGTAAGAAAATCCCAAATTTTCTACAGTAATATAACTCATTTAGCACCTGCTTGATAAATATTTTTCTATCTCATAAATTTACTTATCTAGTCTATCACGTTTCAATAATTTGTCATCTTTTCATAAAATCATTTATAAATCTAGCCTATAAATTATTTATCATTTCTATTTTATTAAAATACCTAAAATTGAACTTATACTCCTTAAATTCATGATTTTACTTATATTTATAAATTAACTTTCTATTTTTCTAGGATTTTTCGCTATATTTTTCATCATTTATTTAAAATTACAATAAATATTCCTTAAATTTTTACATAAATTTATCGTTCTTCTTGCTTATACATATGAAAAAAAGCCACAGATAATGAATATCTGCAGCTTAAAATAACTTATAAATCTATTTTTGTTTCAAATTATGCTTTATTTATTTAAAATTTCAATAACTATTTCACCACATTTTTGTAAATCAAAAAGCTTATCAATAGTAATATCCCTACTCCTGCGACTATTCCAACTATTTTTAGTTTGGAGTTTAGTTGTTCTACTTTTTGTTCACTGGTGTCGATGATATCTTCTGGGATGAACTTCTTTGCGACCATCATTAATGATGGGGCGATTAATAAATCATCCAAGATTCCTAGTCCTGCGACGAAATCCGGCACGAAATCCACTGGGCTTACTACATAAAGCACTGACAATGCCAATACGATTTTCGATAATAATGGTGTTTGTTTGTTAAAAAAAGCATACCACAATGTAGGTATATCGTTCTTCAAGTTCAACAATTTTTTAATCATTTACTCACCTCGAATATATTATACCATACATTGCACGATATATCGTATTACATAATAGTTACAATTTATTTTTTGATTTTTCCTATTAATCCACCGATGACTGCTGGGATTATCCAAATAAAGCTTTTGACTTGCATTGGAAATACTGATTCGATTGTTTTCAACAAACCGAAATCCAATTTGAATCCGTTAAGTAGTACTATAATTGCGTAAATAGACACTCCTATTATGGATCCTAATTTTACGTTTCGTGAAAATGTATTTTGTTTAAACAAATTTAAGAAAATCAAAACTATTGCCACAGGATATATCGCTGTCAAAAATGGTGCAGAAATTTTTAGTATTTTTTCGACACCAACTACTGCAAAGAACGCACTAAAAACTGTAGAAATTATTATGATTAAATCGTATGAGATAACTCCGTTTGTTTTGTCTTTTAGCATATCACTGAAGAATTGTCCGACTGTTGTTGTAAGTCCAATCGCTGTTGTGAGGCACGCCAATGCCATTGCAGTGCAGATTAATACTTTTCCCAAAATCCCCAAATGTTGGTAGCAAATGTATAACAACAAATCAACTCTTTCGACATTTCCTAGGTTGAACTTGGATGTGGCAGCTCCGAGGTAAATCAATCCTCCGTATACGAAGCAAAGTCCTATAGCTGCTATGATTGACGCTTTTATTGTGTATTGTTTGATAGTTTTGTCATCTGTAATTCCGTTTCCTATAAATCCTTTGGTAACTACAATTGCAAATACTAATGATGCCAACGCATCCATTGTTTGATATCCTTCTTCAAAACTTGATTGGAAGACTTGAATTTGATATGTATTCACAGGCGTTGCAACGGGAGATATTATTCCTTTAAAAATAATCACGACAAGAGTTGCAATCAACAACGGCGTCAAAATTTTTCCCAAATTATCTATTATGCTGCTTGGTTTTCTGACGAATAAATACACACAAGCAAAAAATACTACCGTGAGCAAAACAGAATTTGCTCCTTTGAAAAATCCTTTTTGAATTATTTCTACTGTTGTTGCTGCAGTCCTTGGAATTGCAAGTCCTGGTCCTATCGCAAGCATAATTATAGTTGAGAATATTAGTGAAAATCGCGGACTTATAGTGTTGCCGATTTTTTCAATTGTTCCTCCGCTTTTTGTCGCTGCGAGTAATCCCAAGAAAACCAGTCCTACTGCGCTTAGCAAAAATCCTAATGTCGCAATCAAATACTGATTTCCTACTTTATTACCCAAAAACGGTGGAAATATCAAATTCCCCGCTCCAAAAAACATCGAAAATAGTGCGAATCCACTAACAAATATTAATTTCTTGTTTTTCATAATTACCTCTGTATAAATATTTTAAATTTTTATTAGTTCTTACAATTCTACCACAATTTCTTCCAGATAACAACTTTTTTATAAAAAACAAACTTGTGCGAATGTTTGTTTTATTATAAAATACGAATAGGTGATCTTATGGAATTAAAACGCAAATTATCAATATTATCAGATGCTGCCAAGTACGATGTCAGTTGTTCTTCTAGTGGTTCAAAAAGGAAAAATACCTCTGATGGAATCGGCGCAGCGCACAATTCTGGAATATGTCACAGCTGGTCTGAAGACGGAAGGTGCATTTCGCTACTTAAAATTTTACTCACAAACAAATGCATTTACAGTTGTGAATACTGCGTCAACAGAAAAGAAAACAACATCGAAAGAGCAGAATTCACTCCAGAAGAAGTAGCTGATTTGACTATAAATTTTTACAAAAGAAATTACATAGAAGGATTATTTCTATCCAGTGGAGTTGTGAAAAGTCCCGACCACACGATGATAAAGCTTATAAGAGTTGCAGAGATTCTTCGTAATGAGAAAAAATTCAATGGATACATTCATATGAAGGCAATCCCAGGTGCAAGCGAAGAATTAATCGAAAGACTAGGCAGACTTATCGATCGTATGAGTATCAACATAGAACTTCCAACAAAATCAAGCTTGAAGATGCTCGCTCCTCAGAAAACGTATGAGTCCATTGAAAAACCGATGGATTTTATTAACGAATCCATAACTCAGTACAAAATCGACAGGAAAACAATCAGAAAAACTCCTTTGTTTTTACCAGCTGGTCAATCCACTCAAATGATTGTCGGAGCAGGTCGTGAATCGGATCTTACAATTATCAACAAAGCAAGTAGCCTTTATGAAGACTACAAGCTCAAAAGAGTTTTCTATTCGGGATTTGTCCCTGTAATCAAATCGAAATACACAGACGGAATCAAAAAAGTTCCCATGCTACGTGAACATAGGTTGTATCAAGCAGATTGGCTGATGCGATTTTACAAATTCAAATCAAACGAATTTTTGAACGAACAAAATCCGTTTTTTGATTTGACATTAGATCCCAAAGCATTCTGGGCAGTGCAAAACGTAGCGAACTTTCCAATAGAAATAAATCGCGCATCTTATGAACAACTTCTTCGTGTTCCAGGATTCGGTCCAACATATGCGATGAGAATAATAAATGCGAGAAAATTTGCCAACCTCAACTACGACGATTTGATCTCTCTTAAAATCTCACTGAAAAAAGCGAAGAACTTCATACTTGTAAATGGAGTATACCGCGGACAAAAATACAGCACCCAAGACGATTTGCTGGATATTTTGAGAATACAAGAAGGAAAAAATGTAACACAACTTAGTTTTTTGGAGTAGATATGAGATACAGTTATGACAACAGCTTAGATGGCTTGTTTACGGTGATTTTTGAACAGTACAGACACATTGAAGATTCAATTATCGTTGTGAAATCAGAGCAATTGGATTTTTTGAATGACGACATATACATTGAAACAAGTACTGAAAAATCATCACGTGTGAAAAAATCGATAATAGACAATTTCGGATTCAACTTTTTTCGTAGCATCAACTACGCATTCGTCTCAGAAAATCCCGACAAATCGACCATTATCGCTAAGACAATCAAAAATATGTACACATACGGCTACAACTTCATCAACTCATCCGACAAAATTTCTGTCCAATTCAACAGCCTATGCAAATATTCCACAAGAGAACTTCACGCATACAAAGGACTTCTCAGATTCAAAGAAATCCAAGACAATTTCTTGTTCGCAGAATTCGAACCTAACAACGACATTTTGGAATTACTCACCTATCATTTCAAAAAAAGATTGAGAAACGAAAAGTTTGTGATTTACGACAAAAAAAGAAATAAGTGTGCAATTTATGTGGACAATGATTTGGCATTTTACGATGTACAAGATATTTTCAAAGAAGAATCTGATGAAGAGAAAATGTTCGAAGATTGCTGGATAGAATTCTACAATTCAGTCGGGATAAAAGAACGCCAAAACCTCAAACTTATGCAGAATAATATGCCGAAAAGATACTGGAAATATTTACCGGAGAAAAATAAAGTATACGATAACAAAAAATAATTGTTGTATTTACACTTGATTTTTTTTGAAATAATAAGTGTATATGCAACAATGTGAATTCGAAAAAATTCATTAGTGATGCTTTTTATATTTGTTGCCCTTTTGTTGCCCTTTTGTTGCCAGTTGTCAAAAATCTTAAAGAATTGTGAGTGACATATGTAAAATTTAATAAAATAAAAAGAAGCCTAGAACGTGTAAATTCTAGGCTTTTTTTATGGTACTCCCACCCGGATTCGAACCGAGGAATCTCCCTTAGGAGGGGAGGATTATATCCAGCTTAATTATGGGAGCACATAAAACCGAATCAAATCGGCTTATGATGCAAGAAGTGCTTCTAACAATTCGTAAGTGTATTTGGCACTTCTTTTTATTCTAGTTAATGTGTCTGCTTTTTCGTAAGGTTTTTTGACAACGAGGCTTACTTCTCTTTTGTCGCCTTTTCCAGTATCGATTACAACTTTTCCTACGATTTGTCCTTTTTTCAAAGGTGCTTTCAAATCTTTTTTGATGTCGACTTTTTGTTGCAGACCAGTTTTTGTATTATACAAAATGGATACGTCTTCTGTCGGATAAATCTCAACGTTTTTGTCCACAACGCTGTTGACTGATTTAGTTTCGATTGGTTTTTCGCTGTTTAATATATTCATTGGTTCAAATGAATTTCTGACGTATTCCAGTATTATTTTTTGGTAAGTATTTCTGTCGTATTTTGTGGGAGCTCCCATCAAAACAGATACTATTTTGTTTTTAGGATCGTTTGGTTTCAAGCTCATCGTAGTTATCAAACAGTATCCAGCTTTTTCAGTTGTTCCTGTTTTAAATCCATCGACACCTTCTATTTTTCCTAAAAATGGAACTGTAGTCACGCCTTCGTATTTTCTAGTCGGCATTACAAGTTTTTGTGTTTTTGTGTAATTCAAAACTTGTGGGTAATTGTTGATTGTATATGTGGTTAATTTCGCCAAATCTTTTGCGCTCATCATATTTTCCTTGTCGTTTTCAGGATAACCTGATGCAGAATAAAACTTTGCAGATTTCAATTCCAATTCGGCTGCTTTTTTGTTCATTCTTTGGACAAATTTTCCCACAGATCCTTCTGATTTCACTGCTAATTCGTCTGCGGCATCATTCCCACTGACTATCATCATTCCTCTTATCAAATCATTTACAGTTAATTCTTCGCCTTTTTTAAGTTGTATAGTACTCGCTTCAGGCTTATTGTATTGTGTTTGGATTTTGATTTTATCGTCGAGCTTGTATTTGTTTGCGTTGATGTCTTCCATAACCAAAACATAAGTCATTATTTTAGTTAAGGACGCTATAGCAAAAGGTTTGTTTTCGTTGTAATTCAACAACTCTTGGGAATAATCCTGTTCAATTGTATAATACGAGTTTACTTTGTCTTCAAATCCCAACTTCGAGTCCGCTTTAGATAATGCAGGTTGAAATACAATAGCAAGTATTAACATTAAGGGTATTATTTTTTTAATACTCTTCATTTCTCACCTCATCTTTTCGATATAACTTCTTCGTACACTTTTATTACATCATCTGTAATATTTTCTTCGGAATATACTTTTTTGATATCGTGTGATATTTTCTCTCTGTCGTATTTTTCAATATTGTCGTGCATATATCTTAACGCTTCGGCTAATTTCTCAACGTTAAATCTATCAACCAATATTCCATTTTCTTCATTTATTAAATGTTCTGGCCCACCGCATTTACTTGCAACCACAGGAAGACCTGCGGACAATGCCTCCAAATACGCCAACCCAAAAGTTTCTGAATACGAATACAAGCAAAACATATCCGCATTATTGTAGCCCTCAACGATTTTTTCTCTTTTTGTAAGTCCAGGAAGAAATACTTGGTCGGTCAAATTCAACTCTTCTACCATTTTAAGTAGCGGTTTTCTCAAAAATCCGTCCCCATAAATCGTAAGCTTCACATGTTTATCTTTTGAAAAAGCAATGTTAAACGCTTCGATTAATTCTTTCGGACCTTTTGTCGTTATTACATTTCCAGTGGAAACTATGTTGAAGATATCTCCCCTTTTGAAATTCTCATTGTTTTTGAAAATCGTAAGGTTTGGAATAATTGCAATTTCTGTAGAATCTTTCCCAAATTCTTCTTTGATTTTCTCTTTGAATTTGGGGCTTACAGTTATGAGTCCGTCTGTTCTGTCGTATGTTTCTTCGGCGATTCTTCTGTAAGAAGGCTTGATAGTATCTTGGTTTACAACGGAATTGCATTCTGTAAGTACGAATGGAATGTTCAACTCTTTTGCAAGTTTGGATGTATAATATCCCTGGTCTGTAAAATAAGTGTGAATTACATCCGGCCTTCCTTCGATTTGCTCCACTTTTTTGTAGAAATGTCTAAGTACCAAATAAGAAAAGTCATAAAGGCTTTTGAAGATATATCTTCCAATCGGAAAATGAAAGGAATACACTTTGACATTATCTTTTATAAAATATTCACTTTTATATTTGCGAAAACGTCTAAGTGATCTGAAATCAAGTGCAATCAACACAACTTCAACGCCTTTTTTGGCTAGTGCAATTGCCTGATCCAATTCAAATATTCCGTTCATTTTGTATTTATCCGTCGGATATCCTCTAGCGATTATATAAGCCTTCATTTCTTTTCCTATCTTAATTTTAGTTTACTAGTCTATTATATCAAATCCTGTGTATTTTTGTAGCACTTCAGGAATTTTTATACTTCCATCAGCTTGTTGATAGTTTTCGATTACAGCTGCAAAGCAACGTCCAATAGCAAGTCCTGAACCGTTTAATGTGTGAACGTATTGTGGCTTATTATTTTCGTCACGATATCTAATATTTGCACGTCTTGCTTGGAAATCTTCAAAGTTAGAACAGCTTGAGATTTCAACGTATCTATTATAACTTGGCATCCACACTTCAATGTCGTAAGTCATTGCTGATGAGAATCCCAAATCCCCAGAACAAAGTCTGACAACTCTGTATGGAATTTCCAACAATTGCAAGATTTCTTCTGCGTTATTTGTAAGTTTTTCTAATTCGTCATAACTTGTAGCTGGTTCAACGAATTTTACCATTTCAACTTTTTCAAATTGGTGATTTCTAATCAAACCTCTTGTGTCACGTCCTGCACTTCCGGCTTCTCTTCTGAAACATTGAGTAAATGCTGTGTAGTAAATTGGCAAGCTTCCTTGTTCCAAAATTTCTCCTCCCAATAAATTAGTTACTGGAACTTCTGCAGTAGGAGCAAGATACATATCGTCTTTTTCGCAATAAAACATATCTTCTTTGAATTTTGGAATTTGACCTGTACCCTTCATCGCACTTGGACTCATAAGCACTGGAGTATTCATTTCAGTGTAACCTTGTTTGTCAGTGTGAAGATCAACCATGAAATTCATCAAAGCTCTTTCAAGTCGTGCGCCTTTTCCTTTGAATACACTAAATCTTGATTTGGAAATCTTAGTTGCTCTTTCGAAATCCAAAATATCCAAATCAACGCCCAAATCCCAGTGAGCCTTTATATCGAAATCAAATTTACGAGGTTCTCCCCATTTTCTCATTTCCAAGTTTTCAGTATCATCCAAACCAACCGGAACATCTTTGTTAGGAGTGTTTGGAATTTCCATCAAATATTCTCTGATTTCTTCGTCGATGTTTTTCAAATCATCATCCATAGATTTGATATCATCAGACAACTTCTTCAAGTTTTTGAAAAGTTCTGTAGTATCTTCTCCGTTTTTCTTCATTTGTGGAACTTGTTTAGAAAGCTTGTTTTGTTCCGCCTTCATTGATTCTACTTTTTGAATAACTTCACGTCTTTTTTCATCAGTATCCAAAAGTTTTTGAATAGGATATTCTCCTCTTCTTTTTTTAAGCGCCTCAATAATTTCTTCTGGATTGTTTCTAATTCTTTTAATATCTAACATAACTTTCTCCTTATAAAACAATAAAAAAACTCATACCAAGGGACGAAAATTACGTTTCCGCGACTGCCACCCTAATTAGCATAAGCTCTCTCAACTAATAACGCATAGAAGTTAGATTCATTATCTTCATATACTTATTCTCACCACACATAAGCTCTCTGAATTACTCCAATAATTACTATTTCTTCATCAACTGCAATATTCAACTATATTAATGTATATTTTACCACAAACAATCTTGTTATGTCAATGTATAGCGTAATTACAACGTTTTATAGATTTTTGTATATTCATCATTTTAAAAACAGATCAGCTTTTTAAACGCCAATCTGTTTTTATCTTTTATTCTTTATTTATAATCGTATTAATCGCCGCCTGCACAGCCTTATACCTGTCTTCATTGGTGTGAGATGCAAGGCAAGTTATTAGATACTTCTTTCCGTTTTTCTCGTACAATACGACAATGTTGTAGGATGATGCCATCGTGCCCGTTTTAATGCCCTTTACATCTTTATTGTAAAACGCTGACTTAGGATCCAAAAATTCATTAGTATTTTTCCAATTCATTTCTCCTTGAAGAGTTTGAATTGTAAAAGAACTCTTGCCCATACATTTTTTGACAAAATCATAATCAATAAGTTTAAGTGCAACTCTATTAATATCTTTTAAATTGGTATCTGCCTGTGTGGAAAATCCACTCGGATCGAACAAATGGGTTTTATTGTAACCTTCGTCTGCGAGGTACTTGCTGAGATTTTTTACAAAATAATTCACATATTTTTCTGCGCTATAACCATCTCCCAAGTCTTTTTTGCCGATGTTATATGCCAATGCAAAAGCCGCATCGTTTCCAGATGGCACAAGCATAGCCTGCATGATTTGCTCTGCTGTATATTTGCCAGGCTTTAAGTGTGCCATTGATGAGCCTTGTGGTACTAGATCTAATAATTCTTGATTAACCTCTATGCTATCTTCTAATTTTACCTTTGTTAGTGCATAATCAATCGCAAAAAGTTTCGACAAGCTTGCAACCGTTGGTAATTGTCCTCCGCCTTCATAAAACAAATATTTTTCTTTATCTATGTCATACACCGAAAAAGCAAGTGCATCTTCTGGAATCTTCAACTCTTTAGTATCTATTTTGAAATCAATTCTATCGTAAAATTTTCTAAAAGTTCTGGATTGTAAAATTCTATAGCCACGCAAGTTCAATAATACAAAACAGAACACCAAAAGAATAACCCCTATAATTAAAAATATTTTGCGCTTGTGTTTTTTCATAATTCACCTCTGTATCTAAATTATCCTATATCACAATGTGAATTACAATACTTGTATCCAAATTGTAGATTTGTTGAAAACATCAAACAAAAACACCAAGCTCATCTCACAAGATTTGCTCAGTGTTATCCGTTAAATATCTTTGTCTGCATTTTGGAAAAATTTTGCAACATATCCTATTACAACTAAAACCAAGAATACTTTCATCAAGAATTTCAAAATACTAATAGTAATTCCCATAATTCCTGTCAAAATATTCAAAGCCAAAATAGCCAAGAATATATACAAAATGTATTTTAAATATTTGTTATCCATACTCCACTTCCTTTATACTTCTATACTTCTTCTTTTGCGAAAAATCTTCTGTAAATAAATCTAATTACCAACACTGCTAACGCTATTTTAATGAAAACTTTCAAAAATGAGTAGGCAACAGCTCCAATCGCTACCAAAATTCCTACAATTGCGCCGCCTAATCCCAATATTAAACCAAATGTTCCTAAAATAGCTGCGAAAACTATTGATAGAATAACTATCAAAATAACAAATGCTAAAGTAATCATAAATGCCTCCCTTTGCTTTGTATAGTACCTTTTATTACATTATAGCACAATAATCCCTTATTCACAACAAGCATTAGGAGATAATTCAAAAGATTTTATAAAAAACTTACCACCTTTTTGTATCAGTTTAAGTTCCGATTTTATATCATCTTCCAAGATAATTTCCTTAGAATTGACTTTGCACACCACTGGCTCAAACGCCCATTCTTCATCATTTTCCATCACATAATACGAATTGTCATCCTTAGAATACACGACATTTTCTTTGTTTGTAACATCATCTGATGAAATATTTGCGTATTTCAATAAAACCGCATCCACCAAATTCTTGTCAACTTTCAAAATCTTAGCGTTTTCTCTTGTTTGTTTGAGCGCATCTGGATTTTGTTTTTTAAGTTCATCTATCTTGGATTTGTCCTTTTCTGGATCCAGCGTTTTGCTTGGAAAATTCGCCACGAAGTTTTTAAGCGTAATATCTTGTGGTGATGCGAAGCTCTCCCCGTAGAAAAATGTATCTAGAGAGTTTACAACCTCTTCGCCATTATAATCGTACGGCTTGTTGAAGTTCGCTGCGATTTTGTCGACATCTGATTTTTCCAACCTACCGTCTTTTGAAATGTCCACACCCTTGAACCCATCGTTCAAATAATCTGCCACATACGCCTTTTTTTCTTCAGGCAATTCTGGCATTTTCTTCGAACAAGATGCAACAAATACGACACTCAAAACCACAAGTAAGATTTTAAATAATTTGTCCTTCATAACCCCTCCAATCTCATTAAACTTATTATATATTAAAACCCAACAAAAAAACACTGACGGAAGTTTAACCAACTCCCAAATCAGTGTTTTCAACTAACATTTCAACCTTCGGATGGTCTTTCAAATCGTAGTGATTTTCCAAAAACCACTTCACAAGCTCATCATCTCTTTTAATCGGCGTAGAATTATTGATGAAAATATTAATAGTAATCCATTTGAAATTAGAAAGGCCTATCTCAATGTCTTTTTCAATCATTTCCTTAGTTTGACCCTTGATTCCAACCATTAAACACGCCGAATCAAAATAATCGGACACATCTTTTACATCAGTGAATTTTGCGTTTTTGTTGAGGACATTTTCTCTAAAATCGTAATCGAACGTTTCAATTCCAGTCTTAAACAAAACCTCGCATTCGAAAAATTCCCTGATTTCGTGAAGTCTATTCTTGAAAATATAATGCGCTTCGAAAACCAAAGTATGAATGTTTTTTTCGTGAATTAAATTCTTGATGTCGATTTTCGTCTGTTCTGGAAGTTCGAACACATTTCCCGAATTAATACATTCCAAAACACCGAATTCACCAGTCACATTTTGAATAATCTCACGATTTTCACGAACAGCATCATCCATATCCACCGTATTGTCTTCAATGTAATCGCAAAATGTGCATTTGCCCCAAAAACATGGTCTGCCTTTCAAAAGCACAATCTCGCGTTTTAATTTTTCCTCAATCTTAGCGTATCGATTCAAGCTTAATCCTCTTAACAGCAGTCATCACAACAGTAAATGAAATAAGTCTGTCCACAAATTCCATAAAATATTGGTTGATAAAAGATGCCGCAGCTGGATTTACTCCCTTGTTAATCATAAATCTTACAATAACATCACTTCCTGAACTTGTAACCCCACCAAAAATATAACCTTGAATAATAGCACCCAAAATAGCGCCTGGAAGCACAGCCAATAAAAGTGCAGGAATAGTGTGCAATTTCTTGAAATATCCCTTTTCGTATAAAATACCAACCATAAACACCATAAGCATACCTGTAGGCGCAAATGGAAGTGCAAATGGATCGAAAAGAATTTGGTTCATAACAGACGATAAAAGCGCAGTCACAACACCGTATTTCCATCCAAATAACATACACACCAATAAAGATCCTATGTGATCCAATAACAAAGGAACCTTCGTACTAACAGCGATAAAAGCACCAAGGCAGTTGATTGCAATGCAAATCGCTATAGTAGTCAACAATTTCGTATTCGTTTTTCTCAATAAAAAAACCTCCTAATAAAATATAGGAGAACTCAAAAATAACGCCTTGTTTTTTTATACTTGGAGCTCTCAAACAAGTCCTGAAATAAATTTCAGCTTTAACTAGGCAACACTAATTTTATCAAATAATAAAATTCATTGCAAATTAGTTTGTTACAAAAAAGTAATTGCAAAAAAGTAGAAACCGATTTGTGTGGTGTTGTGAGATATAATAAAACGCAAAAACTCGTAAATCGCTCATCTGACTACAAAAATTGGTAAATTCAACGCTCATGAAACTAAAATCGCGAACTCGCTAACGCTCAAACAGCGCGATTTTTACGTTTCATTTCGCTTGAATTTAGAACAATTTTTTCCGAACGATTCGCTCCTTTACGACGTTTTTGGTTATAACAAATTTCTCTCCAAATCGGTTTCTACTTTTTATTGCTAACATATTTTGAGTTGAAAATTTCGTAAAATTCCACACACATCTCCACCCTCTCCTTACCCACTAAAAAAACGCCTCTTATAACCTGAACCCCAAAATCCGGAATACGGATGGAGGGGTTTTTGTATGCCAAAATACACAAAAGAATTTAAAATAAAATTAGTACTAGAATATTT
>NZ_QGTH01000008.1:24441-88624 GCF_003182075.1 Finegoldia magna | reverse complement strand
AAAACACCACAAAATTTATACCCACGTAAATTAGAAATAGTTGTATGAACCTAATCATTAAAGGGGTCGCTTTTGACCCCTTTTAATTTATAGTTTTTTTACATTTAGTTATTTTTATAGTAATTCATGGAGCTTATGCCCAGTAAAGCACCTAAGAATAAGTCCACCGCAGATATTGTTCCGGCAATTTCTTTTGCATATGGAAATCCCCATATTCCTGCCACAGCTACATATAAAGTTGCAGCAGCAGGAAGTAATATTTGCGCTATCCATTTCAATAAATCATAGCTTTTGTTACTTAACTTCATTCTTATTTCCTCCTCAAAAACTTACTTCTATCTTTCAGAAACTCGTCAACCTTATCACTAGATACTAAATAATCGCAATATCCAGTAATCCCGTAATCTTTTCCACTAATTTTGCCTGTAGAATTTCCGATTCCAATTATCGTGTCCTTTGATTTTTTCATCTTTCCAAAATCCATATTTAGCTCTGCAGGAACTAATACAGCCTTGTGCTGTTTAGCAATCTTCACAGCTAATTCGTAGTCCTTTGCTTCATAAGTTACTACCGTTTGTTTAATTTGATCCAGTAATTTTTCCTCATCCATTTTTGATAATCCTTTCACTTCAGCTTTTTGTTTCTTGTATCCATTTATCCCTAACTTCTTCATTAAGCTTGGATAATCCACAAAACACCAGTTTGCATCCACCCCACCTTCTCCAGTACTTGGCACTCCTGGTACTTGCTTTTTATTAGTATATTGCCACATACCATAACTTCTATAGCATCTTGGCGTATTTACATACCAGTGTGCAATCCACACATCGTAATTCTTCATTCTAGATCTATCGAATTTGTTATTGATCCAGTCACCTGAACTGTACAAACCAGTGTAGTATCCATTCTTTTCGAGAATACTCATGAAGGCAATTGCCATATCTGTTTTTGTACTCCTGCTTATATTTTTTTGAGATGGATCCTCAAAATCCAAATAAACAGGATACTCAAACTGCTTACCATCTAGCAATTTCATAAATCTGATAGCTTCGCCTTTGGCTTCGTTGACATTCATAGCATAGCTATACCAATATGCACCAACAGGCATTCCTACTGCCTTGGCATTTCTGTAATTGGTTTGAAAATAAGGATCCTCGCCTCTTGCTCCGGACCCCGCTTTCAGTATTACGAACTCAACTCCGCTTTGTTTAGCTAATTTCATATTGACATTTCTGTTGTATCTTGAAATATCAACACCGAATCTTCTAATCGTCATATCTTCCTCCTAACCAAATATCTTCGGCAAAATCATACCTATAATAAAAGCGACAGTGCCTGTAATTGTTGCCGCTATTACTTTATCTTTGTACGACTCTGTTTTTTGAATTGGCTTAATATAGTGGTCTTCTTCTCTTTTTCTTGCCAAATCCTTTAAATCATTCTTGATTTCTGTGGTATTAGCATTTATGCTTGAAATGTTCTGCTCAACTATAATAAGTCTCCTATCCATTGCATCGTAATTACTTTCCATATCTTTAATTTTACAATTAATATCTTTTATGTTTTCGCTATGAGTAGCTACTATTGTTTCTAGCTTTCCGACTTTTTCGTTTATATCATCCATCTATTCCTCCTCAGTTGCTAATTCTTCAAGTCCTAGTTCCACAAGTATCTTCTTAACACGTTCTTTCAGGCAATTTGGAACACTCTTGAATGTTCTTCTGCCCCTCATAATCAAATATGCATACATATCAGCCATCTATTTCACCTCCTTTGCATTTATTGACTTTTGAATTGACTTCATAGTCTCTTCAAGTTCCATCATCTTATCAAAAATCTCAGTCATTGCTTCTGCTTCTTTCAACTTATTTTCTTCTGCTTCGATTTCATCAACTGTTTTCTTTTTCTTAATCTCAGCTACTATATCCGACAACTTATCATCTAGCTTATCCACAGTGCCAGTTATCATAGCTCCGTCTTCTCTCAAATACTCAAATCTTGTATTATTTTCGTTTATATAAATACTTATCATTAAATTGACCCCCTTATGTGATATGCGATTTTAAAAGCCGATGTTGCAGATCTATTGTAATAGTTCTGAACCCTAACTTTAAAGTATGAGCTACCGTAGTCAACAACGTGAAGCACCATTCCGATACCACTACACTTAATTATCGTAGCCCCAATATATGATATATCCGATATAGCAGGAGAAAAATTAACAGTATAAAAATCAGAATACCCGCCATTACCTAGTGAATTAGGATACGTAATTTCTCCCAGATCAGCAATCCCATAAATATCCCTAGTGCTATCAGTATCAAGTCTTTTAGCAGTATTATATGAAGCAAAAGGCTTAGTTTCCACTGTCTCACCGTCTATCATTAACATACCGTTGACAAAAAGAAGATCGAATTCTGCGGACGGGGATTTAATCTCCGAATCAGCCTCAATATTTCGTGCGAAAATATTTCCCTTTACTTCTAGGTTATTATCACCTGCAAGTTTATCTGGAAACTTACCTATTCCAACACAATTGCTCTTATGATTAATTGAAATTCCAACAGCTTGAGTAGGCACAGTAACCAAAGCAGTATAACTTCTGAACTTATCCGTCGCAGTTACTCTAACCTCATATGATGCAAATTCCTTATAACCGCTTCCCAAATACACTGATTGAGTAGTAGATGCAATACTTATGTTTGCACTGTATCTCGTTGAGAAACTCCCACTAGGAAGTTCCCTAACCTCAACCCTAATATTACAAAGATTATTATCAGTACTACCACCAGATACAGTATGTTGTACCTTCACAGAAGCGTTTAATCTCTCTCCTTGCCTTGTAACACTACATTCAGCAGTTGGTGGATTGTACTCTTTAACACTTATATATTTGCTATAAGAACTTCTTTGACCTCTGCTATCTACGACTTCGAAGTCTATACTTCTTGTTCCAGATTTAGATACACTACCAATGTTTATAGTAGATCCATTTGAGTATGTCGTGTATCCATCTAAAGTCGCCAAATACTTTTCTATACTTGCACCAGTATACGCTTCAGCAGATACGTATGCACTGATATCACTAATGCTTGTATAAAATGAGCCACTTCCGAACACATCTCTAACTTGTGAGTTACCCTCACGAACAGAAACATAAGATATGTTTGGTTTTTTTATTTCAAAAACACGAAGAGTAATAGTCTTTGAAACACTAGTCCCATCATCAGCACTAGCAGTAAAAGTCACATATCCACTAGAATCATTACCGAATACATCAGAGAATGTACTTGCCTTAAAAGTGAAATGCGTACTACTTGTAAGACTACCCACATATCCGGAAAAGATATCCGTCTCCCATCTAATATCTCCACTTCTTCCATCAATATTTGTAATATTAATAGTTACTTCGTCTCCAATATTAGCAAAAGACACCACATCAGCCACCGAATTGACAATACTCATACTCATACTCATTGGCTTTTTTCTTGCAATCGTCGGTAAAGTCATAGTAGCACTTAAAGAACAAGTACCTCTGTGAGTTCCTGCACTTGCCTTAATTGCAAAAGACTTTGTCCCATCACTCCAGTGTTTTACAGTAAAAGTACCACTACACAATGTAGAACTTCCACCCCTGTCAAAACTATACGTTGTCCTAGTGTCCTCAATTGTCTGATTATTACAAATTAAAGAAGTGGGCCTCTTTGTTTGAGAATACCCACTTCCTCCGCCTCTACTTTCAAGATATAATCTGTATTTTATAGTAGAGCTATTATCAGCTTCTGATTGACTGATAACATTCATATCCAATTTAAAATACGCATACAAGCTTTGTGGCGCTGTACCAGTATATGTTGCCATTTATTCCTCCTAGATTGGTTTAATAATAGTGTATTTGTTAGAGCCATTATCGTACTTAGTTACCATGTGATATCCAAACTCCAGCACACCGTCAACCTTTAAATTCGGTACTTGTACTTGTGAATTTGCAAATCTTGCCACAGTCTTAGTACCATCTATAATTTCAAGTGCGTTGTTTTTAAGAATCATCTTCACCGCTTCGTCTTTTTTACCAATGAGAATACCCTCCTCACCGAAATCGAAATATGTCGTTATAGCTTCAATCGTAAGCTTACCAGCTCCGACATTCTCCTCAATAATCTTGATCCTGTCTTGAAGTGACAAGCTCTCATTTTCCAACGCTTTTTTCACAGTATCTGCGTATGCCTTAGCCTTTTCTATCTCAACAAAGCTTTTAGTCACGCTATCTTTGTCTGCTTTCTGACTAATTAACACTTCAATTTCCTGTTGCTTTGACTCAATGTCTGTTACAGTTTGTGAATCGGCTTTTTCTCCTAAATCTGACTTAACACCATCGATCTCTTTCCAAATCTCTGTTGTGTCTGCTGCTTCTCCTTTTTCGCCTTTTATCCTTGACCAAGTATACTTCCTATAATCTGTACTATCGGCTTTACTATAATCTGTATATTGACCAATGTAATCGCGTTTAGGACTGTCAACGCTGAAATCTTTGCTACCATCTGCGCTATTACTATACGCTATGTGTAAGTATGGTGTTTTTCCATCTGAACCTTGTTTTCCAGCAATTCCTTGGTCGCCTTTTAGCCCTCTAATCTTTGACCAGTTATATTTTCTGTAGTCTTCTGAATCAGTCTTGTTACTATCAACATAAATTCCAATATAATCTCTGCTGCTTTCACTTGTACTAAAATCTCTTGATCCATCTTTACTGTTACTATAAGCAACATGAGTGAATGTGCTTTGCCCGTCTTTACCATCACGACCTTGAGGACCAGGAAGTCCGTCCTTACCATCTTGACCTTGTAGACCTCTCAGACCTTGCTCTCCACGATCACCTTTTTCGCCTTTTACAAGCATCCACGTATACTTCCTATAATCTGTACTATCGGCTTTACTATAATCTGTGTAAGTTCCAATGTATGCCTTTTCTCCTGCCTCACTAACAGAAAAATCCTTACTACCGTCAGAGCTATTACTCCAAGCTGTGTGGAAATATGGTGTTTTTCCGTCAGCACCAGCTTTACCAGGAATTCCATCAGAGCCATCTTTTCCTATTTTACTAACAGAATATCCAGTTTCTGAAGTATTATCAGTATAACTCCATACTGTTTTCGTCCACAGAAAATCGCCAGGACTTGTGCTTGGTATACTACTAGTCCATCCACTTGTAGGAGCAGAAGTACCACTTTTATGCTTAGCATAAGTTATAGTAGTAGTCTTAATACCAACGCCGTCTTTGCCAGCAATTCCGTCCTTACCAGTGTTACCATCTTTAGCTATATAAGTCTTCGTATATCCAGTTTCTGAAGTGTTATCAGTATAACTCCACACTGTTTTTGTCCATAAATACTTACCTTTTAATAAATTAGGTACTGCTTTAGTCCAGCTAGCGGGCTCATTAGTTTCAGAATTAGACAAACCATAGGATATGTCTGTGGATTTTAATCCAACACCGTTTTTACCTGCAACTCCGTCTTTACCATCGTCACCTTTGAATAATGACCATTCATATTTCTTGGGATCTGTTGAGTCAGCTTTTTCAAAATCCGTGTAGAATCCGATGTACTTTTTACCAGAAGTAGCAGTTCTTGTGAATCCAACAGTTCCGTCTGCGCTATCGGCATAAGCGAAGTGCACATACGAAGTTCTTCCATCCTTGCCATCTTTACCTGGCATACCATCTTCGCCATCACGACCTGGAGGCCCTGCATTAAATTCAAGTAACTCCAAGTCTCTTTTTGTGATAGTATCTTCCCACCTATCACCCTTCCACAGTCTCTTGAAGTGATTACCTTTACCGTCGTCCCATTGCCACACATCTCCCCACTGTAGCACGTTGTGGTTAGGTTCTTGTTCTTGCTTATATATGCCGATAGTCAAGTCCTTTATGGTTATAAAGCTTGTGGCCACGGCAACATCATTAAGCATTGCAGAGCATGTAAAAGTAGCTTGTAAATCAACATCAGTGTTATTAATTCCAAGTATATTACCAGTTGAGCCTTCTTTAGATTTGTTCCAATCATCATCACTTGTAGTAATCTTGTCTTGATATTCTGACACTCTTTCCCATACAAACTTATCAATTGTAGCGGTTTGATCCACACCTGCTTTAGTAACAATAGCTGTGATTTCCGTTGACAACACACCATCTTTGAATACATTGCCTTGACTTGATGTCAACTCCATCTCAAATGGTACATTTTGCCAATTAAACCTGCTACTATACACAGATTTTTCAAGACTTAAAAGCCTTTCAGAAATACCTGCTTTTTCTTCTTCAAAGTTTGCAAATATAGCAGAGTTGCTAAGCTCATCACATAAGCTCCTTGTAATATCCACAAGTCTAGCAGATAAATACAACGCAGGTTTAAATCCATGATCTATTATTCTGATATAGTCCCCAATTTCAAGCTCACCTGGAAGTTGTCTTAGAGAAACCTCATAGCTAATCTTTGCCTCGTTGTTGTTTTTTAAGAACCTTAATCCCTCATCAAACAACGTCTTTTGGCTAGTAGCCTCGCTATCATACATTCTTATGAAATATTTTTGACCCGTTTTATTGAATCTAGTCCACTTTTTAGCTGCTTCTCTATCGCAAATCAGTCCATCATCAGTAACATAGAATCTTCCATCATCATACTTGTATCCCACCAAGTCTGTGTTAACTTCATGTTCTTTGTACGATACTTGTTCAGTACTTGAAGCAGTAGCACCCGGATTTGTGAATCGTTCAGAGCTTTTCATGATATTAGCAATCTTATCTCCCCATGCCTTATCACTAGCATAGTTATGTCCATTTTTATCATGATTCATAGCATACAACGTCTTTTGTCCGCGGTTATAGTAGTGTTCTTTTATCCACACAGCGCCATTTATAATACCTGCTTGTAGGCTTCTATTACTGCTTTTCTTAGCATTATCAGGATTACTATCGTAGGCATTAATACCGAAGTAGTTATGGTATGTTCTTGCAATCCTACTAGTACCCCACGCACTTTCTAGTGCTGCATGGGCTAATATATATCTTGCATCCAACCCAGACTGTTTTTGTGCTTCTATGAATACTTGACCTTGTCCGTTAAATGGACTATTTGGAGCTTTTGCTCTTATCCAGTTATTGATTTGAGTCGCAGTTATTCCTTGCAACCTCTTGCCCAAATCGTGTTTTGTAACATCAGAATTAGTCCAGTATGTCTTTTTAGTAGCATCAACTATAGTTCCACCTTTGTTTTCATTCCATCTGTAGAACCTAACATTTGGACCAGTCCAGCCTTTTAGCTTAGTTGTTACAATCCCATTGATTGATCCATACAATGTGCAGTGTATTATCGTGTTTTTATCTAAAATTACACCTGTGTGACCCTTGTTATTGTGCCTTGATACGAATATGTCTCCGTACTGAATTTCTGATTGATTGATTTGATGAAAGTACGTTCCAGCATTACCCCAAGCCCATAATGTCCCAGTTGTTGGAAGTCCCACAGACTTTGGAAAAAGTCCCGCAAATTTCGCAGCGCTACTCACAGAACTTGAGCAGTCATAATAGTTAGGACCTTCACGTCTTGCTTGTGAATACCTAACCTTACCCTCTCGTGATTTCATCCATTTAACGAATAACTCAATCTTGCTATTTGGTGCAGGTTTCTTTTTATCTTCTTCGATTTCAACTTGTTTTACTTCTCTGATTTGCTCCTTGTGAGGTTTACCTACAGCTCTTACAGCAGTACACAAGTCAGCTATTGACACAGTACGCTTAACATCGCTCACATCACGCCCGAACTCCAGTCTGTACCCAGTTTCTTTACCGCGTTTCTTATAAAAGTTAATGACCTTTTTATCTATTGCATTACCATTTAATTTAACATCATAGCTAATCTCACAACCGAAACGACCTGCAATCATAGCAAGTCTTTTAGTCTTAGTAGTTGTACCATCGAATTTAAAAGCTAAGTTTTTATCCTTAGCCTCATTAATTCCAACAACCCAGTCTGATTTTTCACCAAGAGTATTGTTGACCCATTCTGCAAGTGTTCCTTTGAAATCTTGTTCTCCAATATCTTCATTAAGCAAATCAAGTCCGCAATCTTCTGCGACTATCTCCTTTGAATACCTATTTTCAACAACTTCAGTAATCTCTAAAAGAACAGGCTTTTTCTTGTATCCTGTAGCAACGATCAAACAACCAGCTTCAATTAATTCAACATCTTTTTCAATGACCTTATCGATACTGCAAGTAAGCATACAAGTTCCAGTTTCCAAATTTTCGTTGAACTTATCATCTTGAAAATGCACACTGCCTGGATAATCATTACTAACTATTGTCAGTGTTTGTAGATTTCTATCTGTAACTATTAACATTTGAATACCTCTCTGTAACTAACATCACAATCAACGAAAGAACCGAATTCTCCCTCAGTAGTTATTGCTATCTCCTCTGTACCTGGATAAATCGGAGTAGGTTTCGAACCAAACGCAATTGGCATCAAACATCTGTGTCCATTGTGATAACAAAAACCAGTATTCATGTCGATTCTTACAGTATCTCCATCATTGAAGTTAAAACGTGGAATAGCTACATTAATCATAGAAAACTCTTCCTTGCTTTTATTCTCAACATAAATATCTGCATCATATCCCGTAATTGTCATATGCATTGGATTACAAGCTTGAATAAAGTCATAGTTGTTCTTTTTAGTGCATAACACATAAACATCACTAGCCACTACATCATCAATCTCAGCATTCATTAGCCTATAAGTGTAGCTTTTACCATTCAACTGATTATACATGTAGTATGTAACCATAGCACCTCTTTTAGTAATAGTTACAGCACCTGTCCAGTCAGCTTTGTTGTATCCAGTGTGAAGCTGTCCATCACTACCACACAAGCACACCATGGCCATTCTTCCATCACCGTTTATGGTTTCAATTCTCATACCACCAATCATGTTTTGATCCTTATCAGTAATACCAAAAGTCAGAAAACCAAATTGTCCAGGATTAGCCTTGTAATTGAACTTGAAAGTCATCTCCCAGTCAGTCGCATTGTTAGTCACTTTTCTGTGAAGTGGAAGTGTCGAGAATGTCTTTAAACTTGAAGAATCCCATACAGGATATACACCAGTAACAGTGCTTTGACTTTTCCCTTGAATATCTTCTTCAAGTAACCAACCAAGATATCCCTCTTTGTCTATAAGTCTGTATGCCTTCTTTGATTTTGACTTGTTCACAGCTTTCGTCTTATCGAATTTAAAAGACTTACCTTTTACCCAGTTAGCAATCCTAACACCATTGTCCCAATACCTTGCGTTCTTTGACACGGTAACAGTATTGCCACTTGGAGCAGTGCTAGTCGCATTTGTGTTTGCTACTCTACCATCAAAATCACTATCAGCTACAAGTTTCGATGCATCCACAATATCCCAACCATCACTAGTCTTCATAACCCTATCAAGAATAGTAAGTGTCCCCTTGCCACTCTTGAACAAACTACTAGTTTGCTCCTTGTGTATCTTCATCTGCTTAATCGGTGCAAACTCCTTACTATCCCCGAACTGGAAACTGCCGTATTTACTAGTCACGCCAATCATTGTAACCTTGCCATGACATGTGAAATCAAAAATAGGATACGTCTTATCCGTACCCTTGTTTTCACACATAATACTTTTAGCATTGGCTTGCGACAGCTCCACAGGCTCTCTCTTATACCCACAAGCAGATGGGATGATAAAAGTTAACTCGCCTTTCCCATATCCTTTAGTGTAATTATTAGCCTTATATTCAGAAGATTTTATTTCTCCATCAACCTTTGCGTAGTAAATAATATCTGGATCATCATAAAAGTATAATTCCGATAATTCTTCAGTTCCTAAAAATTGAGCAAGAACTCTTCTAATTGTATTCAAGTTTTCTTGAACATAACTAAAAATAATCTTAAATTTCGCTTCTTTTCTTCTGCTGCTAATAAAATCTGATCCATTGAACACAATATAAGGATTCAATTTGTTCTCAGTAGAAGATAGAACGGGGCGTTCTATATTTTCTACAATAATCAAATCCCTAAAATCAGTACCATTATAAAAAAACATTAATACACCCCTCTTCTTCTATTATTAATCTTTGTTTCTCTTTCCATGAACTCTCTATCATAGCGATAAGTTCCTCTTGATATTTCTCTGCCATCTAATTCACTTACAACAGTAATTTCAATAGGTTTTTGGTTGTTATCATTAGTTGTTAATCCCGTTAAATCATTGTAATTAGATCCAGTAGAATTAACCCTATAATCCTCTAGGTTAAATCCCGATTGGATTTGCGGCGCCATTGAATTAACCAATGATTGAACACTAGAAAAACCATCATCTAATCCTTCATACAAACCACCCATTATTGCATTACCTGCTGGAATTAAAAGTTTTTTATCATAAGACAATGGTCCTTTATGATTTTGAATCCAAGTACCAATGCCACCAACAAATGATTTTACATGTTCAAATGCAGACTTCAATCCTCGCAAGAATCCATCAATAATAGCTTTACCAGCGCTAAACAAATCTACTTTTTTTACTGCTTGTATAATGCTACTTCCCAAATTATTCATAGCATTTTGAACATTTGAAAACATAGAAATTATACCCTTAACCAAAAATACAATGAGTTTAACACCCATTGCCAATATATCTGGTAATTTCTCCAACAAAGTAGCCAAAAACAATGCTGCAATTTTTAACACTGTAGCACCGATCATAGGTAGTCTTTGTATAATCCCATTAACTAATTCCGTTAGAATCTTAATACCTGATTGTAGTATTTGTGGCAGATTATTAGTTACGTAATTAATAAATTCAGTAATAATCTTTAATGCAGTATCACCAATTTGAGGAAGTACATTGATAATTCCGTCAACTAATTTGAAAAACAAACTCTTTCCGGTTTCCCAAATGGCAGGAAGATTACTCAATACGAATTGAACAAATGAGTTCACCAAATTACCTGCTGCACTTAAAAGTTCTGGCAAAGCATTAATTATGCCAAGTATCAGATTACCTACAAGTTCACTGCCATGTTGTAGAATTCTTGGAAAATTCGATTTCAACCATGTAAATATTTGGTCAATAGCAGGATTAATAGCATTTATCAGTTTAGGTATACCTTGAAGAATTACCAAACCAAGATTTCCCACAAGTCTTCCTACCATTGGAACCAAGTTTTTAAACAAGAAAGTACCTGTTGTTTGCACCAAGTTACTTAATGTAGCGTTGATATCTCCACCTGTAGTCAACGCTCCTTGAAAGTCCTTAAAGGCGGCTTTCATAGAATTAAAAGAGCCTTCTAAAGTTTCACTCGCTTCCTTTGCAGTAGTTCCAGTAATATCTAGTTTGCCTTGTATAGCGTGAATTGCATTGTATACATCAGACAAGTTGTTTATGTCATACTTCACTCCGGTAAGCTTAGTTGCATCGGCAAGTAGACGTTGCATCTCCGACTTCGTTCCTCCGTAACCAAGTTTAAGGTTATCCAGCATTGTGTAATTATCTTTGGCAAAGCCCTGGTATGCATTCTGAATGCTTTCCATATCTGAACCGAACTTATTTGCATTATCGCTCATATCTCGCATAGCCATGTCGGCTACATCTGCTGCTTTCGAAGTATTACCACCCAAAGATTGAAGCAAGCTAGCACTAAAACTAGTTACATTTTGCATGTATTCATTAGCAGATATACCAGACGTTTCAAAAGCTTTTGCAGCATACTGTTTTACCTTATCGGAACTATCCTTAAACAGTGTTTCCACACCACCAAGAGATTGTTCAAGCTGGCCACCTTGAAATATACTGTCTTTGATAAACTTTCCAATAGCGGCTGCCCCAATTACTCTTTTAGCCATGCCGACTAATGCTCCACCAAGCTTAGATCCACTTTGAGTACCTGCACTCATGGCTTCACCGCCAAGCTCATTAGATATCATTCCTGATATGCCTCTTGCAGAAGGAATTATTTGAACATAAGCCTTGCCTAAATCAGTTGCCATTTGTCTCACCTGCCTTTAATATCTTTTCTCTTGCTTTTAAAAACTCCTCACCAGTGTAGTACGCTTTGACATCGTCATCCATTTTCTTAGCAAAAACAGAATCAAATATCGATTTTGGAGCATTAATTCCTTTTTGCGCATCTTTAGTTTTAGACCAAGTAATAAAAGCCAAGTAATCAGTCATAAGAGCAAAAAGTTTTGTTTTGAAATCTCCCTTTTCGCCGCTCATACACATCATTACTCGGCTATCTTCTCTAAGTCCTCTTGTTAGCACCGCAACAGTCGATAAAGGAATCTTCTTATAATTGTAAATGTGATAGTATTCAGCTAAATCACAAATCAATTCATCCTCATAGTTATTTACCACACCAGCGAGGAATATTAGTTTTTTATAGGTTTTACTTGTTCAAAAATAGAAGTCAATTCTTCCTCTACTCTTTTAACATTGACTAGTCCTTTTTTATCACGAAGAAAATCAAGCAAATTATTTTTTTGTTTTTCTCCTAAAAGCAACACCAAAATCTTTGGCATAACCATTGGATTAGATTCATTTTCTGCTATAAGTTCAAATAACTCATAGTTTTCTAATCTATCCTTATCAATCGCAAATCTGAAACCACTTTTAGTGATCCCTTTAATATAATTATTTTTGTTAGTCATTTATGCCTCCTACACTTCTGATGGCTTAGAAATATATTCAATGTGGTTATATTGTTCCTTGCCCTCTGTGTAAGATAAAGCAGACACCGTAACTTCGTAGCCTATAGCATCATTATTTACGTATTCAATATCTGATAAATTTGATAATTGTCCTTTAGGAATTACAATTCTTTTCAAATATCCACCATTCATAATCATATCCACCACAACAGCTCTAGGTTCCCTAAAATCTGCAGTTGATTTCACTTTGATTCCAGTTTCGACAGTACCTGTAACATTCTTATCACCATAGACAAACTTCAACACCTCTACATTTAAAGTTTCAAGTAGTTTAAATGTAAAATCATCTGTCTTTTCTGTAGAAATCTTTAATACAGTTTGACCTCCCCATTCTTTAATATCTTCACTATCTAAGTTGTCAGCATTAGTCATTCCATCTTCTGAAACAAATCCAAGCTCCTTAAAAGCAACATCTAATTTAGTATTAGCGTCTTTTGGAAGTTCAGTTCCAATCGGTGCCACCCAAATAGCTCCCTCAACTCTTGGTTTTGCAGCAGAAACATTACTAGAATTAGCCATACAATCCTCCTTTAATCTTTATAATAGATATCATACACAGCTTGATATCTGTATTTTTTCTCTTGTACGTCAGTATAATCGTAATCACTATCAAGCCTTACACTTGATAAATCTTTAAGCTCAATTGCAGATAACATCGCCTTTTTCAAATCATCATTCATAACAGCGCACTCATATTTGCTGTTAGCATAACTTTGAATAGCAAAGCTTGCATTGCTTATTCCATCACGAAAACCTCCGCCAAGTTTTTGAATTAAAAAAAACTGTGCCGGTTCATTTTCTTTATGCTCCAATAACACAGTTTTCTTCATTTTTTCTTCTAAATATTTCTTTATCGTTATTTCAATCATTTTAAAGCCTTTAACAAAGTATTATTCTTGATATTCTCTTGCCTTGCTTTAGAACTACTAGCATATACACTTACAAATGCTCTTGTTTTCTCATCTACAACATCGGATGCATAACCATCACCACAACGATTTTTGACAACCGCTGCCCTTTCTTCAAGAACATTTTTCATCTCATCAGAATGAAGTAATTGAGATACTCCTTTTTTATTTAATCTAAAACGAAACTTATTCAATACGCTCCACCTTAACCTTTTTATTCCATTGAAGTGGAATCATATCCTCAATTCCCTGAGTAGGACTTCCCACAGTCTTGAATCTATCATCGAAAAACTCAACAATAGCATTCTCCCAATTGTGAGAATCCCCTTTTGGAATACCAAGAATATATGAAATTCGTCTACCAGTTAAATTCAATTCATTTACTAACTCATCACTATTTAATGGAGCCACAAGAACATTATCAACAATAGTTGTCACCTCAGTTACAACATCTGCTCCAAAAGGATCAGTCCCAGTCTTCACCAGATTCACCAAAGTAACTGGTATTCCTTTCAGTTTCATAAAAATCTATCACCCCATATCTCTGACGTTTCAATCCTAACCTTTGAAGCTCACTATTTTTTATGAAAATACCTCCACCAGGTGTAAGATAAGTACCACTGACAGTGTATCCAAGTGCAGACTGAGAAAACTGACTCAAAGGTTCACCTTCAGTAGCAGTCATCATAGTCCTTGACACAATATCAGTAACAACTGATTTTAAAACGCTTAGATATACTTCATTTTCGGCTTTCTTATCCAAATCGATTTGCATTTTTTCTGCCTCTAACCTTAGCATATCACTCACTGTTTTTAAAAGAGCCTTGCACCTATCCATTTCTTCATCTTGCAGAGGTCTCCATAAAAGCATTACATCTTCTACAGTTGCAAATTCTTTCATAATATTACCCTTGAAGTAATTTTAATAACTCATCTTTTGTCATCTTAGAGTCGTATTCAATCTTAAGTGCATCTAGCTCCTGCATGATATCTTTTTTTGTAATCGTCGATTTATCATCTTGATTTTCTGTTTGGTTTTCTGTTTGGTCAGATTTTGTTTCAATCACTTCTTCATTCTTTTCTTCAGTGATTTCTTTTCCTTTTTCTACCCAAAATCCTCCCATAGCAACAGAAGAGGAGCTTAACACTCCTCCTGTTTTAGTATTAATTAATATCATTATTCAGCAGCCTCAATTCTAGAAAATGCAGAAGCATCTAAGATTCCCCATCCTAAATAAGTTTCAGCTCTTAAATAAACTTGGTTGTATCCTTTTAAGTCACGACCTGAGTTATCTGGATCACCATATTGAATAACTTCAAGTGGAATTTGTTTTGCATAACCCCATTTAAATGATCCAGCAAAGTCTCCTAGGATTGCAACATCTTTTGATGGTTTAGCATTAACAGTTTTATTAATGTCAATTTTTAATCCATTCAAGTTGCCAGGATTTGCTCCGAAACGCAATTCAGGATATTGTCTAACACCATTTACTTTTATTTTTGATAATGCAGTAGTTACTTGTGGTGCAACAATCATTGCTGACACATCAGCTTCACTACCTTGAACTAGCCCAATAGCAGTTTCGATATTATCCTCAACATTCGCCTCATCGTATACAACTTTTTGGCTTACTGCTGCGTCAAAGTGATTTGCCCCAATAACAGTAGAAGCTTGACCAGTTCTAGGATTAATACCATGCATAGCCATTAAATCCAAACCCTTAGCAAGTTTTTTTGCGAATCCATCATTAAATGCCTTTAATATATTGATTCTTTCTTCTTCTGATGCATACATGAACTCGTCTGTAATTCTAGCACCGTATTCAACTTTAATTGGAACAATCTTTATAGAATCTAAAGATATACCACCGTGTGATTTCTTTCCATTTTCAGCTACAACATCAATCTCATTATCCATGGTGAAAGTAAATTCTTTCAATCCATTAAATGGAATTGGAGTTTGA
Organism: Finegoldia magna; assembly: GCF_003182075.1. GTDB lineage: Bacteria > Bacillota > Clostridia > Tissierellales > Peptoniphilaceae > Finegoldia > Finegoldia magna. The sequence continues at coordinate 72,959 of NZ_QGTH01000008.1, read as the reverse complement.
CCTGAAACTTGTGCAATTGACGATTTTCCCTTAACCTTATTGATTAAATCTTTTACTAATTGTGGTTGGAATAATTCTCCTCTTTGTAATTCTGTTTTTCCCATTTTACTCTCCTTGTAAATCTAAATTTCTAACTAAATTCCTGTAAGCCGAATCCTCATCATCGATTATAGGTTCCACACTTGCAAGTGGCGCTACAGGTTCATTTCTTACTAGCATATTTGATAAATTTTTTGCATCTTCCATCAAATCCTCTTCTGTATCTCCTACAAGTCTACCGGCCAACTCGTAAGGAATGCCGTTTTTTAAGGCTATGTCTGTTTTTAAATTCTTTAGTTCGTAAGAATTAATCTTTCCTTGTAATTCTTCAATCCTTGAGTTGAACTCATCAGAATTTAATTTGTTTTTTTCTAATACAGACTTAGTATCTGATAATTCATGCTTTAGTGACTCATTTTCTTTTTTTAAATCATCGTAGTCACTATAATCTTTCAAAATGCTTTCTTTTTGTCTGTTGAGTCTTTCTGCAATTGCAGAATTAAACTCTTCTTGAGTTGTAATAGGTTTAAATTCTCCCATTATCCAATTCTCCTTTCTCGATTTAGCCTCTCTTACGAGGAAATTTGTATTAAAAAATAGTCTACAATAGTAGACTACTAACACCAAACTTTTTGTTTTTTCTTTTCTATTTTTTCACTACATATCCAATGTGCCAATATACAGGCATCCATTAAGGAAATATCATTTTCTTCAAACTGCGACTTATACCCAAATCCACCATGACTACCAATATTTCTCTTCAAACAATTAGTCACAACATCAGTTAAACTAGCTTGATCCTTGTGCAATATTGTTTTTGTAAATATTGCTTGCTCCCATTTTGAGTTTGCAACAATAATCTCTGAGACCGTAGGCAAAATAGGTTTAATAAGCTTGAAACTATCCATTTCCTTTTTCAAAATCTCTTGACCACTAGCACCATCTATGACTACATTTTCATAATCAATTTGTCTTAAAAAATTAATAATCCAACCATTGCCAATACGAATGCTCCTACAATCAATAGCTTCAACGAAGATTTTACCCGACAATGTCTTTATAGCAATAGCCATAGCTACATTTTTGCCATCATTACCATACTTAATCCCGACATTAATCTTACCAGTAAGAGCAGGTAAACTTGGAGCCATAACAGAATCCCAGTCTTTTTGAGTAATTGCTGATTTTTGGTTATATCTAATCCATAAACCTAAACGCTGAATATTAAAGTCTAAATCATCCGTACCAATCTCATCCTCAATACTTCTTTCAGTAAATATCGTACCAAGAGATGGATTTGTCTTATACCAAAGCTCTACGTCGTTAACATCTGATTCTTCATTAATTCCCCACTCAGCCCAGCCTGTGTTTTTACTACCACCATCGATAGCATTGTTTCTCATATTTAAAAAAACAGTACCGGCTGATACTGTAGTTGGTGGTGTTCCTATAAACACCGTCTGTGGATTTTTACTAGAAGTAACCACGTATTTAAGAGCAGATTGTTGGTCATCGGTGTATTCTTGAGCCTCATCAATAACAAGTAGATCATATCCTTCACCAAGACCACCTGTTGATGTTCTTGTTCTAAACTTTAAAACACCGCCGTCAACAAATCTTATCTCTTCATTTCCTTTAGCTTTTAAAGTTGTAAAATTTTCATCATTGACATAACCCATAGACTCCAGCACTTTAATAATTCTCTCCCAAGCGGTATGTGATGTATTAGTTCTGTGTGCTGTATGGAGCATTTCCTCACCTTTTAAGAGACCATATAACTCACGGATAAGAACAACCTCATTTTTACCATTACGACGTGGAAGAGAAAAACCAAATTTTGTATGAGTCCATAAGCCATCATCATTAATGGCCAATATATGATTAATTAAGTTTTTCTGCCATTGCTGAGCCTTTCTCCCAGATTTTTCGTACCATTCAATGGCACAATCTCCGTGCGTTTTTTTGTAGGGCAATAAAACAGCTGTTGTTGGATTTTGATTACCAAGTCTTGTCATTACCCCTCCTAAAATTTTGCACTAAAAAAGCACCTCTAATCTATTACAACTGTAATTAGTTAGTGTGCTTAATTAGTCTAATATTTCTATCGATTTGATTTCATTTTCAAGTAGTTTAATCCAACCACTATCTGTTTTTACTGATAATCCATCAAATTCCTCTTCAAAGTCTTCTCTATTTTCGTATAGGCACCTTCCAGAAAACATCTGATTATCTATATCTGTTATTTTAACTAATTTATTATTGTATTTTTGCAACATATTTATTCTCCTGTATCAAAAAATGTAGGAACTAAGTGAACACCTGTTTTGCCATAATGTATAGTCATAGCATTTATTGATCGCTTGGTATAAAAATCTATTCCTAATTCTTTTTTTTCATTTAACGTAATTTTTTCTGTACTTTTTCTCTTGCCATTTCTGTCTTTTTCAATACGACCAGTCATCTTGTAATCATTATACAACTTTTTTACATCTATGTCATCATAAAAATAACTTTTATTATCTCCAACTGTTGATAGCATATGTCTTTTCTGTTTATCAAAATTAACCTTATCTTTCCATATCCCTTTATTGAAATTATTTTGAATAAACACGTGATCCTTTAATTTCTCATATTCTTCAATATTCTCATATTTCAGTTTTTGAAAGGCGCTTAAAGATTTGGGCATTTTATCTTTTCCTAACACAGAAATATATTGTTTATACTGCAATGAATCCTCATGCCTGTTTAACGCTCTGATATCCTGTAATTCTTGTGCTTTTTGAATTCTTTCATTACTAAAATTAGAATTACGCTTTCTTTTAGTATGCACATTTTGTCTAGTTTTTTTATCAGGAACATACTCCACAGTGCATCTACAATGCCTATGACGTCTGAACACATCATTTCCAGTATTGCTGATATCATCATAATTATACGATCCAACTAGTTTTTTACACCAATCGCAGCAGCTTCCGTGTTCTTTTCTTACAATCTTTGGAGATAGACCCAAATTACTATGAAATTCTGCATTAGTTTTAACTGTATCATCAACAACAGCTTGAGTGAAATTTGCTATAGGCTCTTTTAACACCCATTTTGTTTTATCGAATTTATCCTCGCTAACTCTGTTTATAATACCATCAATTCTGTCTTGATTAATCTCTGGTTTTAAACCCTTAATATTTAAGCCAGCTTGCCTGTTTAAACTCGTTTGAGTGTCTGAGGCATATGTTGATACCAATTCATAGTTTTTTCTCAATGTAGGCTCTATTATTCGCTTAGCAATATTATAATACATAGTATCATTAGGAAGTATCCCTTCTGATATATTTTCCAGATAACACTCAGATAAAATATCACCTAACCTCATAGCGTATTCATTAGAGCTCATATGATTACTTTTCTTTTCGAATAAAAGAGTTTCAAGTTTTTTTATCTTTTCATCTTTTTTAAATTTATTCTGAAATGATTTTTCAATCAAATCTAACAAATCAGGGACTATATCCTTATTCATTATCTTTTCCCTCTAATCCTGTAAGTTTTCTAACAGTCTCACTATCTGCAAATCCTGGAATAGCTTGGTTTAATTTAATCAATCCGTCACCGACCAAATTCAAAGTAGATGCATCGGATTCAAATACAGGATCCCATTTTACTGTAGCTTTGTAGAATTGACTTCTATCATAATCGAATTCATCTCTCATACTACTAGCAACATATCCAACATTTAAAAAACCACTACTGAAACATCGCTGAGCTTTTTTACCCATAACTCTTAAAGTCTCATGACTTGCTTTAATAGCATCACTAGAACTTGGATTATCAGAAACAAATCCCAAATCATCCAAAGTCAAACCAGACTCCCCAGCAAAACCTGCTGCAGCAGTTCTTAACTGTTCAGTAAATGGACTCATACTTGGTGTTGTGAATTGACCAACAACCGGCTTATCACCATCGCTGTCCTTATCAATTCTTAACATACTAGATATAGTCGCTTTCCAGTTATCCCATTGCTCAGCTTCTGAACTCATTCCTAAAATGTATTTTTGTGGGAATGAATAGAATTCAGCAGTTATATCTGATCTCACAAGAGTTCTTTTAGCATAAGTTTGATGATACTCACAAGCTTTTGTGATCCTACTTCTACCAAAAGGTCTTACCGCATCAGGTCTATGAATAATAGGCACAAGACTTGCATAAGAACAACTATGCTTAAATATATTTTTTTGTTTATTTTTAATAACAGTTGTTTTATATGGCTCAAAATAAGCCTCAGTAATTGCGTGACCTTCTTTATCTTTTTTTAAAATAGCGTAGCCTTCTTTCAGCAAACCTGTTACGGGATCAATAGTACCTGTCGCATTCGCAGCATCTATAACCTGCAATCTAATATCACCAACATCGTCTTTTGATACATAGACAAAAGAACATGAAGCAATCAAAGCATTAAGAATAGCACTATCGAAGAAAACATCAGGATTATTCATATTAAAAATACTGTTCATATCGAATGGATCATTGTCGAAGCCTTTAAACACAAGTCTATCAGCAAGACAATCGACAGCTTTTGAACACCACCCTAATACAGCTTTGTATTGTCTTTTTAAATCATCACTTATCATAATCCCTCTATCATAGTCTTCTTTTTTCATATCATACCTAAGATATCTCTCAACAACTCTCGGTTGGTATAGTTTTAATTTTTTACGTAGATAATCAATTCCCGATTGAGTGTCTTCGTATTTCTTAACAATATCTTTGTTAATTTCATAATTTTGAGAAACTAATTGTTCCATTTATATCACTTCCTTTCAATTTCAAAAATACCTCGTGTGAAAATATGTACAGTAACGGTGATGAAGTCCGCTTAGACCATACAGGGGGAGGTATCCCCCCATCATCTGGATTTATATTTAGTCCAATCCATTGATTGAGGCAAATTCCTATTTCCTAGTACTTGTTGCTCTTTTATTGTTTTTTCTTTGAATAATTTATCTGACTTTTGTCTATTGCAAGTCCAATGCGCTAGTTGCAAGTTGCTTATATCGCTAGGATGCCCTCCTTTACTCACTGGTATTATGTGGTCTATGCATGGGGCTAATGGATTAGGTGCTTTCAAACTCTTATCAACAGGCTTGCCACATATGCCACATGTATTCTGAGTCTTCAGTATTCTTTGTTTATTTCTTTCAAAGTTAGCCCTATGGGGGCCTTTTCTATCGGGGCGGGTATTCATAAAATCAGTCCTTTCTTTAACCAAAAAAGTCGATACATCAAGTATCGACCTTAAGGTAATTTATTTAAAAGGAGGTGAAATTAACAATTGTAGTTATATTTGAATCTTCTTTCACCAATACTATTGTAGCACGGCAAAATCGCCCTAATCGCCCAATTTTTTATTTAAATATTTATCGTGAATCTTTCTTGAATAACTTTCATGACAACTCCCAAGTTGCATACTAATATATCCCCAACTTTTACAATCGAAGTATCTCATTTCGAATATCATCCTAACTTGTGAATCATCAATATTATCAATAAACTTCTCAATCTCGCATTTTAAAGTATATGCTTCGGATTCCCTACTTCTAAGCCTCTTTAGTTCTCTGCTAGGAATTATAGGTATTCCTGAAATACTAAAACTTCTTTCAGAATATGGATATTTACAACTAGATCCAGTTACAGAATCCTTTACTATACTATTATGCTCAAGTCTTTTAATTTTTTCTGTTAAATATTTAATCTCTTTTTTTAAAGAATTGTACTGATTTAAAGTTTGTCTATCCAATTCCTATCACCTCAAAACTTAATATAGTCGTCTACATTTAATCCAGTTTCTTCTTTAATCGCTGCAATCATATCATCAAAACCAACATACTTATTTTCAAGACAATCTATTTGTTCAGCAAACTCATACAAGAATTTTTCAAGTCTTTTCTTTCCAAATCCCCACTTATCGTGTAGCACAATAAGTGGCACATACGCTATAACTCTCAACGCTTTATCCGTTACATCGTCTCTTATTTCTTCTCTGAATTTGTCTATTCCTTTATTTATCTCAGCATGTAGTTGTTCTTGCGTGAATGTGTATGTTGGTACCTTTTTCTTAATTCCTGCTTTTCTTCTCTGTGCCCTGTTCATTTCAAATCAGCCTCTCCTTTTATTTTTCTAATTCTCGCCTTAAGTGACTCAAGCACATAATTCTGCGAATCTTCTTTTCTCCTTAAAGCTTCCATGACATCTTCGTCACGAGTTCCCATGGTAACCAAGTGATGAACTATAACTGAATTCTTTTGCCCTTGACGGTGCAGTCTCTTATTTGCTTGAATGTATAATTCATAGTTCCAGTTAAGCCCAAACCAAATTACATGGTGGCCTCCTTGTTGCAAGTTAAGCCCATAAGCTGAACTTGCAGGATGCGTCAGTAGAACATTAACCTTTCCGTCGTTCCAGTCCTTCTGATCCTGTGGACCTTCAAGCTTTCTAAAACTCAATTTTGTTTTACCTAAGACCTTTATAAGCCTATCAAGGTCATGCTTAAAATTATAAAAGACTAAAACATTCTGCCCTTGAAGTTGCTCAAGAGTCTCCATAAAAGCCTCTATCTTACAATCATGTATTTCATGATAATTTTTGTCTTCATCATAAACTGCCCCATTTGCAAGTTGTAAAAGCTTCGTAGATAATGCCGCTGCACTTGTCGCATCAATTTCTTCAGCATTTTCAAGCTCTAAAACCGCATCCCTTTCCATAGTTGTATAAGCTTTTTGTGCCTTCGCATCCAGTTTTACAGGTATTATATTTTCCACACATTCAGGAAGTTCCAGGTAGTCCTCTGCTTTCATAGAAACACAAATATCACTAATCCTTTGTAGTATTTCTTCCCTTGCAAAATCCCTTGGCTTATAACTATACCCCATGTAATCGCCTTCAAAGAAATTCCCCCTATAACTATAAAAAGATTTTCCAAGTCTTTCTCCGCCATCTAGTAAGTAAACTTGGCTCCATAAATCTAACAAGCTATTAGGGCTTGGAGTACCTGTGAGGCCCACCACTTTTTTTATACGTGGCTTAATTGCTGCCAGTGCTTTAAATCTTTTTGAACTGTGATTTTTAAAACTTGAAAACTCATCACAAATTACCAGGTCAAACGGCCAATCATTTTTATAATAATCTACCAACCAAACCACATTATCACGATTGATTATATAAATATCCGCAGATGTATTTAACGCCTTTATTCTTTGTGTTTTGGTTCCAAGAACCGTGGAATATCTAAGAATTTTAAATTCTTCCCACTTTTCGATTTCATTTTGCCAAGTTGCCTCTGAAACCTTTTTAGGTGCTATAACTAAAACCTTATTAACTTCAAAACGGTTATACATCAAATCCTTTACTGCCGTTAAAGATATTAAAGTTTTACCAAGTCCCATATCTAAAAACAATCCTACAGAATCACTTTCTACAATCTTTCCCGCACAAAACCTCTGATATCCGTGTAATTTTAAATTCATTTGCACCTCTCAAGCTTTAAAATATTTATAAACTTCTCCACATCTTCAAATCCATAAAGCACCCAAGTCCTCTGGCCAAGATCGTTTAGTTTTTTTATCTGTCTTTTTTGAAGTGGTGAAACTACTCCTCTATCAGTCTTAAGTTCTACAAAATGTATCACTCCTGGTAGAACAACTATCCTATCAGGCACACCTGAATTTCCCGGACTAACAAATTTATAGCATAGCCCACCAAGTTTTTTTATTTCAGAAACAAAATATTTTTCCAAATTTTTTTCTAACATTTTTCACACACCTTTTATATTTTAGCCATGACTACCAATATCCTATACGTATATAGGTAACCCTAAAATATAGACCATATAGATTTTATAGCCCACATTATTAGTCTATATTACTCTATTTAGCCTATATTTTTATACTCATAGGTAAAAGGGTATCAGTTGGTAGTCAACATGCTTTAACATTAGTATTTACAACGGTTCAAGCGACTACCAAGGTATTAAATATTGGTAGTCATGATTTTTGGGATGACTACCAATAATTTTTAAGTTGGTAGTCACGATTTTTATCTCTTTTCTCTCCTCAAATCTTCAATATTGTAAATTTTCTTTCTTCCAAAACCTTTTTGATTTCCATAAACTCCATATCTTTTTGGGTACTTATTTCTCTTCCATCCTTTTAATGCCGTCAAGATACCTACAATTTCATTGCTGTCTCTTCTCTTTAAATACTTCATATCTCCACCAAAGCACACCTGCCAAATCTCTGCCACGCATACCTTCTCACGCTCAATTAGGTTCTCTTCATCAGTCCCTACAAAACTATTATTGTAGAAGGCCCTTTGGTCTTGTACACTCATCTCATACCAGTTACTTGGTACCTTCCTATCCAAGTACTCCATGATTGCCCCCTCTTTAGGATCTATATCACGATAATCTTCTTGCATCTTTTTAGCTAATTCTTCAGCATCTTCTGAAAGCATTAGAGATTCACCAAGCATGTAATACCAATGCGCCTCTGCCCATATTTGGTCTACTTCCTTGTCCAAGTCTTTAAATACATCCTTTCTCTTTGGAATTTCTCCAACACGAACTGGCCAAAATCTTCTTGATCCAGTAGGATCCTTTAAAAAAGATTCAGAGTTTGTACTACCAAAAAACACACAGCGTCTTGGGTACTTTTGAACCCTTTTTCCATAAGCTTCCCTGTATATATCATGAGTCTTAGATAAAAACTGCTTTATAGTTTCATCTTCAGACTTTGTCATTGCCGAAAGTTCCCCAACTTCAATTATCAAAGTTCCTTGAAGTAATTCCGCTGCTTCTTTTCCTTCAAATGTGTACATTGAGTCATTAAACCATTCTCCACCAAGTTTTGATAGGAATGTACTCTTACCAATCCCTTGAGGCCCGGAGAAAACAATCATATTATCAAACTTAACACCATTTGGAGATAATGCCCTTGCGATTGCAGCAACTAATGCCTTTTTTATAATCTCCCTATTATACAAGTTGTCTTCAGCACCAAGATAATCAGTAAATAAGGTTTCAACCCTTTCTTCTCCATCCCATTTAAGGCTATCCAGGTATTCCTTAACTGCATTTCTCCTATTATTAAAAGCTACAACCTTTATAGCATTTTCAATTTTATCCCTACCAGTAATTCCATATTCTTTTTCTAGTCGTAGGGCAAGCTGTGCGTCGTCAAAATCTCCCCACAGCCTTGGCTCTTTACCATCTTCCCATGGCAGTGGTAGGTCAACCATACCCCTATTTCCAAATTCATCAAAGAATATTTTATTCTTAAAATTAGGATCATTCTCTAAAATCAAGCATACATTTGAAATAGTCTTTTCACATTTGCCCTGGTTATCATAGGTTAGAATTTCTCTCCAGGAGTCGTCTGTATCTTTTTCCACGTCCCCTTGGCCAATGGCTTCAAAAAACGTCTTTGACTGTTCCTGCCTTTCCTTGTTAAGTAGAGCAGTAACATTAACATCATTCCTTGCCAAGTCCTTCATGGCACGTGTTGATGGCAAGGTTGCAACAGGCGTTCCTTCTGCTGCCTCGTCGTCCAGATTTCCAAATTTATGAAGCCTTATAAGATCCCAAGCGTTAACAAGCTCTCCACCACATGGATCTGTAGCGTGATGGCTGTATAAGAACTTACCATTCTCGTATACAATTGCACCACCCGTTGTACTACCGCCCATATATGTGAACCTGTTGTCTTCTCCGGTACTGTCGTAGGCCTTTGGGATAAACTCATCCATGGCAGAATATATATCGTATGTCCTGCAAAAAGCCCCAATAATTCCATTTTTAGTAGTTGGGTCTTGCTGCCTAGTAATAAGCCTTCTATGAGAAACCTCACTTCCTGGCACCTGTGGCCATGATGAAATATCTTTCCAATCAGCATACTTGCTTAGTATTCCATCTGCAGAAAGAAGTGGTTTATCTTCATACTTAAATACATACTCACTATCAGAACTGCAACTTGGCCAATACATAAGCCTTGATGCTTCAAACGTCGTAGGGTCAGCCATTTCAATTCCAATAAGTTTTGCCATAAACCTTGCAATAGGTTCATACTCATCAGGGCTTACGGATCTATCAGTAGGCAGAATTATCCTAAGCCTTGGCTTATATGAAGCATGTTTTCTTGTAGAATAAATTACATAACTACATCCTAAAGTCATAACTCTTTTAATTACTTCGGGAGTTTGGCCAGAATTTATATTATCGAAGTCTAATGTAATTAGATCCCTAAAATCTACTGCGTCACTCTTACGCCTAACACCTTTAAGAGCTCCACCAACAAAACCTCCCACATCTTTGAGTTCGTCTTGTTTGGTCTTAGTCATTTTAAGATAGGCTTCAAGCGTTTCAGTTGACCTAATAGGCTTTCTTAACTTCTCCACGAAGTCACTAAAATTTATTTCCTGTCTTTGCCAGTTGATTGACTTTCTACTTGCACCTACAGATATTACAATTTTTCTATCATTAATCATCTACATCAGTCCTTCATATAGAATTCACTCTCAAAGCCAGCACCTCTAAGAATAAGACCTGGAGCCCAAACAATTGGTTCAGCCATTACTGCATTAATCTCATCAACAGTAATCTCTTTTCTTGCTTCCAGTACAACTTCATCATGGATGTGCATAACCACATAATCATCTGGATATCTTTCTTCAAGCTTTATAAGCAATTCCGCAAGACAGTCTCTGGCGATAGCCTGAACAACATTTTCCGTCAGCTTACCACCATAAGTTGATTCGTATTTAAACTTCCTATTAGTGCCAATCCCCATAAAATGAACTGCCATCTTGCCAAATTGATTTTCCTTTAGAGTAGGTTCTGGATAGTAAAGAGCTCTTCCAGACGGAAGTTTTATCTGTAAGAAACTATGGCCATAAATAATGTCCTTTACATACTTAATCTCGAGACATTTTACCCTTTGAACTTCCATAGTATCAATCGCATCAATGCAAGCTCTTTCAAGTTCATACCATAGACTAACAATATTTTTATTTGCGGATCTCCACCTATCTTTTATATCTTCCATTTCTTCCATGGAGAGTCCCATCCTATCAGCACCCATGGCAACCAACGCACCAACACTGCCTTGATATCCTAAAGCCAATGTTGCGACTTTTCCCCTCTGTCTTAGCGCGTATTCAGGATTTCCTTTCACAATCTTTTCTGTAGGAACTCCAAACATTTGAGATGCAGTAGCTTCATAAATTTTTCCATGAGTAGCAAAAACTTCTTGAACCCACTTCTCTCCTGCAAGCCAAGCGATAACTCTCGCTTCAATTGCTGAGTAGTCAGAAACAATAAACTTCTTTCCTTCTTCAGGAATAAATGCAGTTCTTATAAGCTGACTTATGGTGTCTGTTGCATCTCCAAACAATAACTCCAGCATTTCCTTGTCTTCTTCTTTAGTTAGATCTCTTGCAAGCTTAAGATTTTTAATATAATTTCTTGGTAAGTTTTGAACCTGAACAAGCCTACCTGCCCAGCGTCCAGTTCTATTTGCACCATAGACTTGAAGTATTCCTCTAACTCTGTGGTCAGCACAGGCACACTTTTTCATTGAGTCGTACTTTTTGACTGAAGTCTTCGATAACTCCTGCCTTAACTCTAAAAACTCTTTAACGTCCCCGTTTAAGTCCTTTCTTTCAAGGAGTTCACTTACAGTAGCCTTTCTAACATTGTCAACTTCAGGATAGAACTGTTGTAGCCATGGTAGGATTTGAGCAACGGAGTTAGGATTAGCAAGTCCGGATATTTCCCTTGCCCTGTCTTCCTGCTCCATAGTTAATCTATCGTTTATGTGAATTGCCCCATCAACCAAATCAAAATCAACCAAAATTCCACGCTCATTCATGGCATCAGAAAGTGCCCAAATCTTATACTCCCTTTCAGGAACTTCAAAAGGTTCAAGTCTTTTGTAGATTTCCATTTCAGTAACTACGTCTTGCTTACAGTACTCTTTAAATAGTTCCCACTTCTCCAGGTCATGAGTAGGTAGGTTTCTTGTACGACCACCATTTGCCTTAGTAGGCTTACATGGCACACAAAAATATCTTATTAAAGCCTTACCAGTCCTTAATTTCTTTTGGTCCTCATCTAAATTTAAAGCCTCTCCTATTGCTTCAAGTCCTGCTGGATAGCCAAGATACATGCCATGAAACATAGTACATTGCCAGGACATCCTATGCCCAACATCAAGTCCATAATTTTTTAAACAGTTATATTCAAAACTTGCATTATACGCATGCTTAATTACTGAGTCATCAGCAAGTGCCGACAACACAATAAGAGGAATTTCCTCTCCCTTGGCCAGATCCACAATCTGAACCTCTTCAAAATCAATAGAATAAGCAAATAGTAAAACTTCAAAGCTGTCATCCTTAGAGTACTTGTATAACCCACTTGATGAAATATCAACATCACTGTAAGTTTCTATATCAATAGATAAATCTTTCATTATACACCTCTGTTAAAAAAGGGACGTTACCGTCCCCTTATTTGATTATTCTACTATTGGTAATCCAGTCAATGGATCTATCTCTCCTGTTTTAGCGAAAGGCAGGTCATCAGAAGAACCTTCCACCGTGCTAAATGCATCATTTGCATTAAATGAGAAACCTAATGCCTCATCATCCTTAACCTTTTGTATACCATTAAGACCAAAACCAATACCTTTACTTTGATTATTGTAAGCATAGATACTAATTGCCACATGTCCCCAACATCCACTATAAACATCAGTTTGGTTCATAATTGGCTGAACCCTTTGGTCTACAACTGAGGGCGGGAATGTTTCATTGGCGCTTGCAGTAAATACCCAGTGCCCTTTACACTCTGGTCCAAACTCAGCCCCAGTGCTTGTAGTTCCGTCTCCGTCATGTACAGGAATCTTAGGTTTTGCGATTCCTTTTAATACAGTATCCTTATTTGCTTGGTACTCTTCACCTATTGCCTTCATCAATGCATCATATCCCGCCTTGTCACTCTTTGGAAGTAAACATGTCACTGAATACTTCTTTGTTCCTTGAGGTGTCTCTCTTGGTTGAAATACACTCACATATGATAATCTCACTAAACTTGTTGTAAATTGTCTTGCCATAATAATCCTCCTAAATATTTTCTAAATTTTCAAAACCTAAATCCTTAACATAAGGATCTCTTTTATCACTTTCAGGAACAAGTGTTGGCTTGCCCTGTGGTTTTATAACTTCAGTTCCTAATACATTATCAAACTCCTTCTTACCAACTAACTTTTCAAGCTTCGATAAAGAAAGAGGTTTTCTTTCATAAAGTACAGCCTCATCATAGCCTGCACCTTCAAGCAAACTAATTGCCTTGTCAGTATCTTTAAATTTCCTTATAGACCTACCTTCAACAGCCTTGTAGCCTGGTATCTCTTCGCCCTTTAAAATACTTGCAAGAGCTTCTTCCTCTAAATCATTAATCCAGTCGATTAATCCGATAGACTCTTTTAAATACCTTGAAATATCTTCATTTGAGATAAGCTTAATATCACTATTCATAATAGGCTTTAATTTCTCAACTGACTTAAACATTTCCTTTGCCCTTTCAGGGCATCTACTCTTTGCCTTGCAAAACCTACAATGCTCTCCAAGAGAAAACTCCTCACAGCCGTTATATGCCTTTTTAGCAATTACTTTTACCCCCTCGCCCCATGCTAAGAGATCAGATAAAACCATAGAATACCTATCCGTATTATCAACCCTTGGCTGTACTATATGCATTGTGATTGTTTCAATACTATAAATGTCTCCATATGAGTTATACGCCCCTAAGGCATAAAGCATAAGTTGACTATTACTCACTGGACTAACAGGAACGCCTTTACCATATTTAAGGTCAATAATATGCATATCCGTTCCAAAGATCAGAATGCAGTCACAAGTCCCAAAGCCATCTGGAACCCATTTTGAGAAATCAACTCTCTCCTCCACACTTACATATGGTAAATCTTCAAAAGATAACGCAAGCTCTCTCACGTAATAAAAATACTCATCCGTGTAGCTATCCATTTCTTTTGTGAATAACTCTTGCGCCTTTAACTGTTCAAGCTCTTTTTTATACTTATCCGCCCCAAACTCTTTAGTAAAGTACTTTTTTAACTTAAGCTCTCCAACGGCATGTGCCAAAGTCCCTTCCTGCGCATAAGATGAGGATGTGTCTGGGAAGCCTTCCTCAAGCATTACAGATCCTGGGCAGTTAAGCCACCTGCTAGATCCAGATGCAGATAACTTTGCATGAACTTCAGGCACTATATAACACCTCCAGCCTCACGAATTCTTAAAGCAAAATCATTATATTTATTTTCAGGGATATCAGTTATCGCAGGAACACCAAAAGAATTTATAATATCCTTTAATTCATCCCTCTTGCCTGCCCTTGCGAGTTCAGCCGCAGCTTTTTGCAATTGAGGAAAGCTATACGCAACCTCGCTTACTGGAACAACAGCTTCTTTCTTTTCTTCTTTTTTCTCCGTTGAACTTTCTTCAACGCGAACATCAGTGGCTTTCGGTACAATCTCTGACTTATCCACACAGCTACATCCTAACCTATCAGCTAACTTTCCTAACACATCAAGTGTCTTATCATCAAATACAATTTTTAACTCCATAAAATCCTCCTTTGTGTTATAATTTAATTGAAGTTTATTATATAAGCGCTCATTATCTTTGCAGAATTGAGCGTTTATTTCTTTTTTTAATCCTTTCCAACATTTCTCATGCACATAAGAACTGCTTGCGTCATTATGTGTAATTACATGACAGGGATTTCTAACATATATGGTCTCGCCACAAATAGAGCATTTGCAAATTCTTTCGCACTCAATTGCTGTCATTTTTAAAATCTCCCTTTTCTTTGTATCTCCAGCAGGTATTGTGAACATAAGCACATCCCCCGCCTTTAAATCCAATCTTATATGTCAAATCATCACTTGAAATACTTCTACCACAAATGACACACCTAACATCTTTACTAGTCCTTTTTGGAGAATAATCTTTTTTCACCTAATACTCCTTTTCTAGCATAAATCCTGAACACTTCTGCCCTTAATAGAACACCATCATCACGTTTTTCTAACTTATCAAGCCATTCACGCTTAATAGCGTTCATCATTCTGAGTCCGTGTTGCTCCTCTTTCCACGACCTATACCTAAAACCTTTATGACCGTGAGGGTCTCGTGCTTCCTGCCATTGTCTATACTTCATCTAGTTCAACCTTTAATCTGTTTATGGCCATACCCACATTTTTAGTGTCATACATCTTATACATAACTCTTTTAATTTCATCACACACTTTTTTTGGATCGTTATCGTAAAACTCAGTCATACAACCCTCAGTAACAATTATTTGTGCTTTAATATCAAAAATCTTCATCTAAAGCATCCTTCCCGTAATAACTAATAAATTCCACAAAATGAAAGTCGTTAGCACCCTGCAAACAATCTTTAAAGCAAACATAAAAGTTAAAACATAATCATCAGATTTGCTCTTTTTAATTAAGCATTGTTTTGATTTTTTATTATCGTCTGCTGCATTAACCTTTTTATTTTCTCTTTTAATACCATTCCAAACGCCGTCGTTGAAATCAGATTTTCTTCTTTCCATAATTAACCTCCTCTCATCTATTAACAATCTTTAAAAACCTTGCTGTGTTTTGATACTCATTAAGCTGAAACGCCGGTTCATCTTTACAAAGACTTAAATTATTGTCCTTAACCCATCTTAAAAATTCATTTGCAATAGCCTCAATATTTACACTTCCACTAACTTTATGAACTTCTAGCTCTCTATTTAATTCAGTAGTCACCTTTAACACCTCCGTACTGTATATGTCAGAACTTTTTTTTAAATTAGAATTTCTATTCAACAATCTCAATATGATCCATAGCAAAAGATATTAATTCGGCAGTCAAAGTCTTAGCAGACATGTTAGTCTCATCAGCTAATTCCTTAATAGAATTTGCCAAATCCTCAGGTAACCATATAGCAGATTTAGCAGGTCCCCATTCCTTCGCTTTCTTTAAAATTAATTTTTCCATAATATTTCTCCCTTCTTTTTTTAAAATTCAAGTGATATAATCTCCATAAAGGAGGTGATTATATGAACACTACAATAAAACCAACAAAAACATTCCAGGAAACTTTAAAATATCTCGGCAAAGACTTCTCATCAAAAGTCATTGATGGAGAGCTTTGTGGATATATTAAAATTAATGACTGCTACGACATTGAGATTTCTGGAATGAATAACAACCGCGTTAAAAATCCCAATTTTACAATCTATATCTGGAATATTAAAAACGGCATGTACATCAAAGAACAAAAAACCGTTCATTCCCTACCAGAACTTAAGAGTTCTCTTGCTTCTTTAATAAAGCAGTACTCAAACGAACCTGATCAACAATAAAAACTACATCATCTCGAGATAAATTTTTTTCAACAAATAAACTTTCAAATTTATCTCGATTTTCTTTTGTATCATCCTTTAACTCAAATCTTCTGTACTCCATCAACTCCTCCTATCGTATTGTTTTTAATTCATTTACCTCTAAGTGACTTTTCCGTTACCTTTTAGGTAACCTATTCAGCAAAAAAAATTTCTGTTGGATCTTTAATATCTAATAAAACAATCATTTTATATATTTCATCAGAATTAAACACTCCCCTATTCAACTTTCTAGATAGAGTAACATCAGTGATCCCAAGCTCTCTAGCGATATCCTGCTGAGTATATCCCTTTTCAACAAAACGTGCTTTTAGTCTGTTTGTTTTTATCATTAATTTTAACACCCTCCTTTCCTGTTAACTATAGGGTAACACAACTAAATGTTAATTGTCAAGTAATTTTTTATAAAATTTTATTAATTTTTGTTGTCTAATGGGTAACTATATGATAAACTTATTTTAGGAGGTGAATTATGAGTGCTACTATTGGAGATAGAATAAATAAAAAGAGATTAGAAAAAGGAATGACCTTAGAAGAATTAGGCAGAAAAGCTGGAGTTAGTAAAGTAACAATACACAAATATGAATCTAAAGTCATTACTAACATTCCGTCCGATAGGATAGAGGCTATGGCACGAGCCTTAAATGTATCTCCAGCTTACTTAATGGGATGGAATGATAGTCCTTCTGAAGATATCGACATATCAAAAATACCTGGAGTAATAATGCCAGTTAAATTAAAAAGAATACCAATCCTTGGATCCATAGCCTGTGGAGAACCTCTTTTTGCTGAACAAAACTACGAAGGCTATTTTATGCTAGACGAAAACCTAGCAGGAGCTGATTTTTGTCTTAGAGCAAAAGGAGACAGCATGATAGAAGCTAACATCTTTGAAAGGGATCTAGTCTTCTTTAAAAAGACAAACGACGTTGAAAACGGAACAATCGCAGCCGTTCTAATAGATGATGAAGCAACACTGAAAAGAATCAGTAAGAGTGAAGATATGCTCATACTACAACCCTGTAACAGAATCTACTCCCCAATTATAATAAAACCCGAAGATGACAAAAGAGTTCTTATACTTGGAGAAATGGTTGGAGTATATTCAGAAAGAAATAAATAGAATATATTTAGGAGGAAAACATGAAAACACAAATTCAGAAAAGAAAATGGTTCAAAATATTAGCAATACTTTTTCTTATTGGATCCATAGGAAATCTTTTATCTGTTATTAGCCCTATATTAGTTTTATTGATTATTGGTTTTATAGTATTTAAAATATATGAATTTTTCTATTTTCGTAGCAAAAAATTTAATGCAGTAAAAAGTGAAATATCCAGCTATATACAAGAGTGTAATGAACTTAATGATCATATTGAAAGTTTGAGAAGTATAGATAGTACTTTCGAAAGAAAGGATTACGGAGATGCAATTATAAAAGATAATAGTAAATATAATTATAAACGTAAAAATTGGGATAAATACTCTAAATCAAAATATGTTCACAACTGTAGCAACACAGTATGCAAAAACGCTCAAGAACGCCCTTTTGAGTATATCACTAAGTATTTTAATATACCTAAAACTGAAGAATCCTTAAATAAGTTTGAAGAAGTTTTAAATAACTTCTTATCTGTAGAAGAGGGACGAAATTATTTAACTCTAAAAGAAAAGACACTAATATCTGACACAAAAGAAAAACTACCGTGGTTAATCAGACACTTATCAACAAAAAACAAATTATCAGAAAAATTAGGTTTCGAACCTGTAGATCTTTCGGATGTACATTTTCCATCATATAAATTTCAATACGTAAGTCCTGGTGGTAACTCTTCAATGGAAGCAGAAGTTATTATGGACACAGATAATTTGGAAAGATTTATAGATTTTTTAGACACACATATTAAGTGGCAAAATAGTGCTAGAGGACAAAGAGCCCTAATGACACCTAAACTTAGAGAAACTATTAAAGAAAGAGATAATTATACATGCTGCAACTGCGGGAATGGATTACACAAGGAACCAAACCTCTTACTTGAAATAGATCATATTATGCCCATATCCAAAGGTGGTAAAACTACTGAAGATAATTTACAAACTTTGTGTTGGAAATGTAATAGAAGTAAAGGATCTAAGGTTGTAAGTTAATGGAAAAACATAAAAGATAAAAATTTAAATAGAAAAAAGCCCCTTATTAGCTGCAACTAATAAAGGACTTAAAGTGGAGTATGTGCTATACACCAACCAACTCTATTATAGCACATACTCCTTGGATAAAATAAGGAGTTAATTATGAAAAAAGCAGTAGGTTATTGTAGATTTTCTACAGACATGCAAAGAGAAGAATCTATCATGGCACAAATGAGAGCCATAGATGAATTCGCAAAAAGAGAATCAATAGAAATTGTAAAATATTATAAAGACCAAGGACAATCAGGAACTTCCGACAACAGAGATGATTTTCAACTGATGATGAAAGAAGTTAAAAACATAGATTACGTTATTGTCCACAAATTTGATAGATTCGCTAGAAATAGCTTTGACCACGTAATAAACGAAAGAAAACTAAACAACAAAGGAATCAAATTAGTTTCAGTACTTGAACCAGTTGGAGAAAATCCAGAAAGCATATTAACCAAAAATCTACTTATAGGAATGAATGAGTATTTCTCACTTAACCTTTCAAGAGAAGTTAAAAAGGGACACAAAGAAAATGCACTACAATGTAAATTCAATGGAGGAACTCCCCCACTTGGATATAAAATTGAAGACGGATTTTACAAAATTGATGAAGAAGAAGCAAAAATCGTAGAAAAGATATTTGCTCTAAGACTACAAAATTATAGCTATCAAAAGATTGCAGATACCTTGAATGGACTAGGATACAAAAACAAGTATGGCAAAGAATTTAACCGCAATTCCTTCTATGAAATGCTACAAAACAAAAGATATAAAGGTACTTATATCTACGGAGTTAATGATGGCAGTGGAGAAGTAAGAAACTATAGAAAAAAGAATTCTGAATGGGTAGAAATAGAAGACGCTATCCCAGCAATAATTACAAAAGAGGTGTGGGAAGAAGTGAATAAAAAATATAGAAAAAGATCAGGAGCCTTTAAAAAAGATGCCAGAGATTATATACTATCAGGCCTAGTGTTCTGTGATGAATGTGGAGCCCCTATGCTAGGATGTAGTAGACAATCTTCAACTGGGAAGAAATACTATTATTACCGCTGCAACGATAGATGTGGTGCTAAGTCAATAAGGGCTGACCTATTAGAAGAAGTCGTAACTAATTTAATAAGCGAGCATTTAATTCACGAAAAAAATATAGATGTATTAGTCGACTACGTAATAGCTAATTATGAAATGGAAAATCCTTATAGAGAATTAGAAAAACAAAAAAACAAACTAATTAGACAAAGAGACAATATAGTTAATTTAATGGCTGAAACAGGTTCAAAAGCATTAATTGATAAACTGGAACAATTAGATAGACAAATAGATAATATCTACATACCGCCTTTCAAACAAGTGGTATTAGATAGAGACGTGATCAAAAAAAGATATCTTCAATTCCTTCATGAGCCTTTAACTGGATCCATGATAAGACTACTAATAAAAAAAATAAAGGTTAACGACCATAAAACGATCATTAACCTTGTAAATTACCCAAATGAATTACTCAATGGGTATAGTCATGGTGCAGGAAATCCTGCACCAGTCCCCACGTCAATTATAGTTTTATTTTCCTCAAAGTCGAACAAATTCAATACATACAAGGAATCCACAAAATGTTTCACGTGAAACATTTCTTCTTCAGTGATTGCAGTCAAATTCATTACTTTGTTCTTTTCCAACACCAAATCCATGTATTTCAACAGCAAATCTATTTGATTGTCATCCAATTGTATTTCGTAATCGTTCAATGTTTCTTTTAGTGACATTATTTCTTCCTCGTTTCCATGTATATCAATAAAACGTTGATGTCAGAAGGACTCACCCCGCTGATTCTGCTAGCTTGACCCAATGATTCTGGTTTGATGTCGTTGAGTTTTTGTACAGCCTCATTGGAAAGCCCCATAACTTCCTTGTAATCTTCAATCATATCTAGTTTTCTGTTTTCAAGCTTTTTAAATTGCTTTATTTGGCTCATTTGTTTTGCAATGTAGCCTTCGTATTTGATGTGAGTTTCCACTTGTAGTCTCAAATATCTAGGCAGTTCTGGTCTATCAACGTCAAATTCTTCTGTTTTATCGTAAGTTAATTCTGGTCTTTTGATTAAATCCAACAAAGTTATTCCAGTTTTAAGTTCAGATGATACAAGACCTCTAAGTTTTTCGTTGGTTTCTTCTGTTGGAGTCACCATGATTGACTTCAATCTTTCGATTTCCTCGTCAATCGTCTTCTTCTTGTGAAGCATTTTCTCGTATCTTTCATCTGTCGCAAGCCCTATTTCGTGAGCTCTTTCAGTAAGTCTCAAATCAGCGTTGTCTTGTCTCAAAGTCAAACGGTACTCGCATCTACTTGTCATCATTCTGTATGGCTCGTTAGTTCCTTTGGTTACCAAATCATCTATCAATACGCCAATGTACGCGTCTGATCTATCCAATACAAATGGCTCCTTGCCAAGTAAATTCATAGCCGCATTGATTCCTGCGATAATTCCTTGACCGGCAGCTTCTTCGTATCCACTGGATCCATTGATTTGTCCTGCAAAGAACAAATTATTGATTTCCAAATGTTCCAAAGTTCTCTTTAATATAGTAGGATCGATGCAATCATATTCGATTCCGTACGCACTTCTCATAAATCTCACGTTTTCGAAACCAATAATTGTCTTGTACATTTCCTTTTGCACTTCTTCTGGAAGAGTCGATGACACACCTTGAATATACATTTCCTTAGTAGATAAACCTTCAGGTTCCACGAAAACTTGATGCTCGTCTCGGTCTGGAAATCTCACGATTTTGTCTTCAATCGAAGGACAATAACGTGGACCCACACCCTTCACAATACCTGCATACATCGGAGATCTCTCCAAATTATCTTCAATAATTTGTTTTGTTTTAAGTGTAGTGTACGTCAAATAGCAATGCTCTTGCTTCTTTGAAATATCCTTGCCGTCATTCAAAAACGAAAAAGGAATAACATCGTCATCACCAGGTTGCACAGTCATCACTTCGTAATTCAAACTATCCTTGTGAACTCTCGCAGGAGTTCCAGTCTTGAATCTTCTAAGTTCAATTCCCAAATTTTTTAAAGATTCTGACAATTTCTTAGATGATTTCATACCGTGAGGGCCAGATTCATAAGTGTATTCACCCATCATCACAAGGCCCTTAAGATATGTCCCAGTCGCCAAAATCACAGCTCTTGTCGGAAAAATCGCCCCTTGTGCAGTAGTAATCGACTTTATTTTGTTGTCTTCAACCCCAATATCCACGACTTCCGCTTCAATCAAATCCAAGTTTTCAGTGTTTTCCAACACGCTTTTCATCTCATCGTGGTATTTTCTCTTGTCTGCTTGAACCCTCAATGAGTGAACCGCAGGACCTTTGGAAGTGTTCAACATTCTCGATTGAATGTAAGTCTTGTCAATGATAAGACCCATCTCGCCACCTAATGCGTCAACTTCCTTAACCAAGTGACCCTTTCCAGTGCCACCAATGTTCGGATTACATGGCAAATCAGCCACAGAATCCAAACTGATACTCATAATCGCAGTCTTTAATCCCAACCTCGCTGTAGCCAACGCAGCCTCACAACCGGCGTGACCTGCACCTACAACCACAACATCGTAGGGATTTTCATAATATAATCTATCCATTTTATTTACCTATACAAAAATCGCTAAAAATCTTATTCAACACATCGTCATCCACAGTTTCTCCAGTGATTTCGCCCAAGATTTCCCAAGCATTTCTCAAATCAACCTCGAAACAATCGATAGGAACTCCAGCTTCCATATCGTGTAGAGAACTCTCCAAAGATTTAATAGCTTTGTTAATAATATCTCTATGTCTAATGTTAGTAATAATATTGTCGTTATTAGCTTCAATATATCCATCATTAAACATCTCTATAATCTTGTTTTCTAAATCCTCGATACCCTCGTTGTTTTTGATTGAAGTGTGAATGACCTCGATTCCCTCCAAGTTTTCATCGAAATCAAATCCACCATCCAAATCAATCTTGTTTAACAAAACAATCGACTTTTTATCTCTAATAAGATCCAAAATCTTCCTATCCTCATCGTCAAACTCTCTCGAAGAATCAAAAATCGCAATAATCAAATCCGAATCAGAAATAAAAGACACAGATTTTTCGACACCGATTTTCTCCACGATATCCTCAGTATCCCTAATACCAGCAGTATCGTTAATCTTCAGACTTATGCCGTCCAAATCGATGTATTCTTCGATGACATCACGAGTAGTTCCTGGAATATCCGTAACAATAGCCCTGTTTTCCTTCAACAAAGCATTCAACAAAGAAGATTTGCCTACATTTGGCTTACCAATTATCGTAGTATTGATACCATCTCTGATAATTCTACCTCTGTTTGCACTCTCAGAAAGCTTTTTAAGCTTATCCAAAACTTCCTTGCCCTCGTTCAAAACAGGAGTGTTGTCCAATTCGTCCTGCATATCTTCAGTAAAATTAATCGAATATTCAACATGAGATAGCATATCCAACAATTGGTTTCTCAACTGTTTGATATTTCTGTTAACACTACCCTCCAACTGTTTCATACTCACAGAGTACGCCTTGTCAGTCTTCGCCTTAATCATATCGATAATCGCCTCAGCTTGGGACAAATCAATCCTACCGTTCAAGAAAGCCCTCTTAGTGAACTCACCAGCCTCAGCAAGCCTTGCACCGTTGTTTAACAGAACTTCCAACACCTTTCTCACAGCGACAACCCCACCGTGAGTATAAATCTCCACGACATCCTCACGAGTGTATGTGTGAGGAGCCTTCATATAACAAACCAAGACCTCATCGACGATCTCATTATCGTCAACAATGTGGCCATAAGTCATTTTTCTATTTATAAAATCAGCATTATCATTTGCTCTTTTGAACACAGAATCAAGCACATCCACACAACCCTCTCCAGTCATTCGAACAATGCCAATTCCCGCTTCACCAGTAGCAGAGCTAATAGCTGCAATACAATCGTCCATATTTAGTCTATCCTTTCATTCTTTATAGCAATATTATATTATATCATACAAAATGATTACAAATAAAATAAGAGCTTACAACTTCACTATATTGAAGTCATAAGCCCGTTATTTACCTCATATCTATAACTTTATCGTATTTTTTTAAAGTTTCTTCACCGTATTGATGAATTACTTCTATTACTGTATTTTTTGAAGAGAATATAATATCATCTATTATTTCTCTATTTTTCTTATCCAAATTAGACTTTATTTCATCTGCTAAAATTAATTTTCTGTCGTGGTACATTGCTCTTGCAATTTCTACCCTTTGTCTTTCTCCTCCTGACAAACTATCATTGGATAAAACTTTGGATTTAAGATGATTTATCTGTAACTTATCAATTATTCCATTTAATTTTTCTAAATTTATATCATTATCTCCTAAAGTAATGTTATCTTCTAAATTAAGATTAAAAACATAACTTTCTTGTGATATAAAGCTGGTAAAACTCCTGATCTCAGCGGTTGATAATTCCTTTTTATTAAACATAATCCTTCCTTTAGATGCTGTTAAATTATTAAATATTAAATTCAATAACGTACTTTTACCACAACCACTTTCTCCTATAATTGCGACCTTGTCACCCTTTTCTATCTTAAAATTAAAATCTTTAATAATATCTTTATCATCATACGAAAAACTCAAATTATCAAAAGTAATTGGAAAAACTTCATCATTAAGATTTATTTTTACATTATCAATATCTTGATAAATGTAATCGTACTTTTTTAAGAGATACTTTGATGATGAACGTGTATTATTAAAATATGCAAGTTCTTGGAACTGATATCCTATATTATAACTAACTAAGTAAACACTGATGAATACGCTTGACGATATTTTACCATTAAAACTCAAATACCCTCCAAGAATAAGAGGAATCATAGAACATACTATATCAACCAAATTAATCACAATGTTGTTTTTTGTTCGTATAATTTCATATCCCTTATAAGTATCCACATCCTGCTTTAAATATTTGTGATACAAATTAATGAAAAAGTCTGATACATTGTAAATTTTAATGATGCTTCTTCCATTTTTGATGTCTTGTAATTTATTCATAAAAGCATCATCAGCTTTTGATAATTCTTCAGATTTATTATCTAATCTATTACTCCCGTAATTACTCATAAGCGCTGGAATACTGTAGAATACTATAAAAAGCATTCCCAAAAGGAAATTTCTTGTTAGTGCATAAATGATGGAAACACTTGTAAAACCAATCGACGATATAATAATTACCGTTGGTTCAATGTAGTTGTTTTCAATTTGATTTGAATCCTTTTCTATACTGCTGACAATATCATTATCGATATGATTTTCACTTTTTAAAAAATGATTGAACACTTTTAACTTAAAAGATTCTCTAAAATCAGCTATTACATACGAATAGTAAAGTCTCTTTCCACTATCACCTATAAGCATTATAATTCCACACAAAATCCCAAACACAAGTGCTTTCATCAAAAATACTGTGTCTTTATTCTCAAATGATTTTATAATCAATGATACTATTACAGGATTCACCAAAGCCTCTGTCCATGTGAGAACTATCGCAACAAAATATAAAATAAGATTTTTCTTCTTAACATTGTTTTTTATCATATTACCCTCTGAAATTTATATAACATTCTTAAAACTTGTACTTGACTAATAATATTTGATTATATTTAGCCTATTTTCTTCAAATAATTTTCGTTAACGATTTCAGAGATTATTTTTTTCTCTAAAATCTATTTATAAATTGTCATGATAATCACCACTTTCCTTTTCTTAGGATAAATCATAAAAAATTTGTTGTCAACTTTATTTCTTGTCATCCCACAAAAAAAGACCACATACCAAAAGATATGTAGTCTTGTAATTTATTTTCTTTTAATAATAACTCTTCTATTAGGCTCATTGCCTTGAGAGAATGTATTCACTTTTTCATCGTTTTGAAGATAAGTGTGAATGATTCTTCTTTCGTATGGATTCATAGGTTCAAGCTTGATATCTCTTCCTGTTTGAACAGCCTTATCAGCTAATCTTCTGGCTAATTTTTGAAGAGATCTTTCTCTTTTGGATCTGTATTGGTTGCAATCCAAAATAACTCTTATATAAGTATCACTGTTTCTATTAGTAACCAAGTTTACGATATATTGAAGAGAATCTAATGTTTCTCCCCTTTTTCCTATGATAATTCCGATATCAGATTCTTCTGAACACATAATATTGAACTTAATCATATTTCCTTCAGTTCTAGATTCGATATCGCAATCAATTCCCATATCTTCAATCATTTGTTTCAAGAAATTCTTGCTTGTGATGAAAAGTTCGTCGTTTCTATCAATAGTAACATCAGATTCAGTATCTTGTTCTTCTTCAGTTTCTTCAGATTCTTCAGCTTCTTCAGCTTCTACTGGTTTTGCTGGTTCTACTGATTTTTCTACGATTTCTTCCTTATCATCTTCTGTAGATTTAGTTTCTTCAACTTCTTCTACAATTTTTTTATCTTCTATAACTTTAGTATCTTCTTTTTGTTCTGTTTCAACTGAGTTAGAGTCAGAGTTTAGGATATTCTTCACAAAATCGTCTGTTCCCTTTTCTTTAACATCGTCTTTTAGTGACACCCTAACGACAGCATCCTTTGCTCCAAACAAACCCAAAAAACCTTGTTTAGCTTCATTTATAACTTCGATGTTAACTTCGTTTCGATTAGCTTGAAGCTTATCCAAAGCTTTATTGACACATTCTTCAACAGTCTTCGCACTAATTACTGTGCTTCTCATCTAACTTCCTCCGCAACATCTTTTTTGTCTTTATTCTTAATTATTAACCTTATTATAACTTCTATAACGTTTGAAAATCCCCAATAAAGAATCAAACCTGAAGCGTATTTGCTTGAAATGAAGAACATAAATATAGGCATGAAATAAATCATTGATTTGTTCATCATTTCCATTTGATCAGGTTCATTTGACTTCTTATCCTTGTTATTAGTAGGCATACTGATCTTTGCTACTAAAAATTGAGTGAAAGCATTTATTAAAGGCAATCCAAACAATACTGGGTCTGGTTTAGTCAAATCAGGTATCCAGAAGAAATTACGAGCGATCTCATTAATCTTAGACACATTATCAAACATGTACTTTCCTGGTTCTCTCATTACTCTAAATAATGCAAAAACCAAAACCATTTGTAAGATAATTGGCAAACAACCACTTAAAGGATTAAAATTGTACTTCTTGTATAATTCTTGCATCTTTAATTGTTGAGTTTGTGGGTCGTTCTTGTAT
The DNA here is from genome assembly GCF_003182075.1 of Finegoldia magna. GTDB lineage: Bacteria > Bacillota > Clostridia > Tissierellales > Peptoniphilaceae > Finegoldia > Finegoldia magna. Next base: position 45,882 of record NZ_QGTH01000008.1, on the reverse strand, counting down.
TTTCTTTGAATTTCCTTCATTTCCGGTTGCATCAAAGCATTTTGTTCTTGAGTTTTTTGCGTATGAATAGTTACCGGAAGAGTTATAAGCTTATAAATAAGTGTTAATAAAAGAATTGATATCGCAAAATACGATATACTTTTAGGTTCAGCCATCACATGTGAGATGTTTTCATATATGAACCTAAGAATAGTTCCAAATACATTTGCAATTATTTGCAATTCTACAACTCCTTTTTATTTTAGTGGGTCATATCCGCCTTTTGAAAATGGATTACATCTTAAAATTCGCCAAATAGTAAGCCCTAACGCCTTAAAAAACGGCTTTTTTCTGAAAGCCTCCAACGCATATTGTGAACAAGTTGGATAGTATTTGCACTTTCCATGTCCCAAATACGGCGATATAGCTTTTTGGTAAAATTTGATTAAAAATATCATCACTTTCGACATTTTTTATTCGATGCCTTTCTACAAACGTGCAATAATGCAGATTCTAGCTGTTTGTAAGTTAAGTCTTCAGTGTTTTTCTTCGGGATAATAACCATATCCAAGCCCTTGTCAAACTCAGAGAAATTAAGCCTTACAATCTCTCTCAGTTTCCTCTTGATTCTGTTTCTTTCAACGGCATTGCCGTACTTTTTAGTAACAGAGAATCCGATTCGAGTTCCTTTTTTTGAATTGTACACTACCAAAGAGAAGTTTCTATTATAATAAGTCTTTCCCCTCTTGTAGACAACATTGTATTCCCTGTTATCTCTTAACCTTACACTTTTATCCATAATAAATTAAAGGCCACAATGAATGTGACCTAAGCTGATAATACTTTTCTACCTTTTCTTCTTCTAGCCTTTAAAACAGCTCTTCCACCTCTAGTAGCCATTCTATTTCTAAATCCGTGGTCTTTTTTTCTTTTTCTGTTATTTGGTTGATAAGTTCTTTTCATCAATCGCACCTCCTAGTATAAAATATAAGGACTTTTGCCTATAAAAACACTACTCCAATTATACTTATGACAATAACAATTGTCAAGCTTTTTTGTTGACAAATACCAATTAATCGCCAAAAATAATTTAATTATTACATATCAAAAATATTTGATGTATTGCGTAAAAAATGATATAATTAATATATCAAAAATATTTGATGTGAGGTAATAAAATGGACAACAAACAAATAGCAAACACATTTAAAGCATTGAGCGATGAAAAAAGAATAGATATTTTACAATTGTTGCAAAATGGAGAACAATGCGCATGTGTACTTTTAGAAAAACTGAACTTAACACAATCAGGATTGTCTTATCATATGAAGATACTTACAAATTCAAAAATAATAGAATCTAGACAAGAGGGAAAGTGGACATACTATAAAATTTCAGAAAAACAATGTCACAATCTAGCTAATCTATTAATAGACATCACGAAGTTATAAGATTTTAAAGAAAGGACAATAAATGAGTAAACAATACACAGACGAAGAAATAAGACAACAAGTAACAAATTTCTACGATAACATAGCAGTAGGTAATACGAGCACAGAAGTAAACTCAATAGACTTATACAAATCCTTAGGTTACGATCCTAAATTACTAGAAAAAATCCCTGAAGAAGTGTCATCAGGACTATCTTGTGGAAATCCACTTGATAACCTAGTATTAAAAGACACCGACACACTACTAGATTTGGGGTGTGGAATGGGATTAGATGTATTCATGGCAAGAATAACATATCCTAATTCCAATACAATTTATGGAATGGATAGGCTAGAGTCCATGATACAAAAAGCTAGTAAAGTACGAGATAAAAAAGGATTCAAAAATATTGAATTTGTCCAAGGAGAACTCATCGACATGCCATTTGAAGACAACTCCATAGACAAGATCATAAGTAACTGTGTAATAAACCTTGAGCCTAACAAACAAAAAGTTTATCAAGAAATCCATCGAATTCTCAAACCTAACGGAATGTTTATAATCAGTGACATCACACTCAAAAAACAATTAAACGATGACATACTATCATTGGATAATATTTACGGATCGTGAGTTGGGGGAGCTCTTCTGGAAGAAGATGTAAAAGAAATCATTAAAAAAGCAGGATTTACAAATTTCTTTGCAAAAAGTGAGGAAGTCACAGACCCGTATGCCAAAAAATGGGGATATGGACTGAAAATAAAAGAATTTATCCAAGAAACTATGTTCATAGGAAATAAATAACGAACACCAACATTTTCAAATAAGAATGTTGGTGTTTTTTTATAAAATTTCCACAAAACAATAAAAATTGTGGATAACTTTTATCCACAATTCATTCTAAATTTAAAATATTAAACTCATTTTGGGGATAAGTTATAGCAAACACAAAACCATTTATCAAAATTTTCAATAAATTTGTAATAAAAGATATGATTTGCTATAATTAAAGTATCAAAAAGTATGAAAAGTACACATTTATTAACAAATTGTGGATAAGTTGTGGATAATATGTGAATTCTTGTTTTAAAACTACACGAATTTGCTGTATATTCTAATTTAATATCCACAATTATTTTTCTATAAATTGATGTGGATAAGTTGTGCAAATGTGAATAAATTATATATTTTTTTTGTTTAAATTGGAAAATAGCTATTTATTTAATGTGGATAACTCATCATTTTGTGGATAGATATGTTGATAAGTAAAAAAACGAGGTGAAAAATGACCGACAAAGATGAACTCTGGTTAAAAATATCTAACACATTTAAACAGGAAATGTCTGATTTGAACTTCAACACATGGATTGCTCCATTAAAACCTCTTTATTTAACAAATACTGAATTTATTTTGCTTTCTCCAAATAGATTTACCAAAAAAACAATCTATAACAAATACTACGACGATATCCAAAAATACTTGGATTTCATCAGTAATGTCAAGAGAAAAGTAGTCATCATAGACCGTTATGAAATGGATAATTACAAAGACGAAAATATAATTCAAAACCAAAACATAGATGGTCAACGATCCATTCTAGTAAGTGAAGAAGTAGCAGAAGATGAAAAATACACTGTAGAAGACAAAAAACCTGAAACACAACAACCAGAAGAAAAAACTGATTTGAGCCCTTACGGCAAGAATTTAATCAGCAAATACAAATTCGATACATTTGTAAAAGGAAAAAACAACGAACTAGCATTAGCCGCAGCACTTGCAGTCGCACAAAACCCAGCCACAGCATACAATCCATTGTTTATTCATGGAAAAGCAGGATTGGGTAAGACTCACTTGATGCATGCCATTGCTCATGAAATACTTAAAAATAACCCAAAAGCTAGGGTTATTTACACTACTAGTGAATCATTTACAAACGAACTTATCTCTTCAATAGGAGATAAATCTACGAAAAAAAATTCACAATTTAGAGAAAAATACCGAAATATAGACGTACTATTAATTGACGATATTCAATTTATAGCAGGAAAACAAGGTACACAAGAGGAGTTTTTCCACACATTCAACGAATTGTATAACCACAACAAGCAAATCATACTTTCCAGTGATAGACCTCCAAAAGAGATAAAAACATTGGAAGAGAGGTTAGTGTCGCGTTTTGAGTGGGGATTAATGGCAGACATTCAACCACCAGATTACGAAACACGTGTGGCTATTATAAACGAGTATTTAGATAGAAATAATACATCACTTACCCCTGAAATAATCGATTATATTGCTATGAATGTCAAAAGCAATATACGTGAGTTGGAAGGGGCAGTAATGAATGTCGTAGGTCAAAAAACTCTGATAGGAGATGGCAACATTACATTAGATTTGGCAAAAAATGTTCTAAAACAACTTATCGCAGACACTCAATTAAGACCTGTAACTATAGATTTAATCATTGAGAGTGTATGTGATAGGTACAATGTAAGTCAAGATGATTTGCTTTCAAAAAAGAGATCCAAACAAATCGCATATCCAAGGCAAATAGCAATGTATGTGTCCAGAAAATTGTTGGATATTTCTTTGGTTAGTATTGCTTCAAGTTTTGGCAAAGATCACTCAACAGTAATGCATGGAATCAAGAAAATTGAGAATGATATCAAAAAAAGTTCAGAATTTGATGAAGAAATTGATAACCTAATCAACTACATTCAAAATTCTTAATTTATTAAACTTTATGATTGTGGATAAGTTTATTTTAGAGTTTTCTATCCACAATTTAATATTAATAAGTGTGTGGATAAGTTGTTGATAACTTTAAAGTGATAAACTAAAATTGTAAAAAGTTGATAATGTTGATAATCGCACAGCTTGTGCCAATTATATACACATCGTTATCAATATATAAAACACCACAAATTACAAACAAACTAGAGTTATCCACAATACAAACAGCCCTACTACTACTATTACTAACTATTATTATTATTTGTATAAACGAAAGGTAAAATATGAAATTAAAAATATCGCAAAAAGAATTACTTAAACATATCAATATTGCGCAAAAAGCGGTGTCATCTAGAACGACTATTCAGATATTAGAAGGAATTTTGTTCATCGCAGAAGAAAATTGTCTTAGACTTGTTGCTACGGATTTGGAACTTATCGTGGATACTAGAGCAAATTGTGAAATCTATGAAAAAGGACAAATTGTAATCAACTCGTCAATGATAGGAAATATCATTAGAAAACTTCCTGACGATGATATTTATATTGAAGTGGACGATAATAATATCAATATTAAATGTTTGTCTACGGAATTCAACATTCAAGGTCAAGATTCAAACGAATTTCCATCTCTTCCTTATATAGATAAGGATGTTAAATTGACTTTGGAACAATCTGAACTCAGAGATTCCATCAGAAAAACATCATTTGCTACAAGTATGGACCAAACAAGACCAGATTTGACAGGTGTTTTGTTCAATATTATGAATGATAGGATTGAATTTGTGGCCTTAGATGGTTACAGAGTTTCACTTGATTGTATGAGTAATGTGAGTGAGTTTGAAATGAAGGCTATTGTTCCAGCGAGAGCTTTGAATGAAGTTTACAAGATTTTGGAAGAAGGGGAGATAACTCTTAACATTATTACTGGAAATATTATTTTCAAATTGGAAAACACTGATGTTTATTCTAGATTAATCGATGGTCAATACATCGACTACAATCAAGTTATGAAACAAGATTTTTCGACTGTCGTTACTATAGAAAAGAGAGCTTTGCAAATGGCGTTGGAAAGAGCGTCTTTGATGGCAAAAGAAGACAAGGCAAACTTGGTTAAGCTAGATTTTTCTGGAAATGAATTGCATATTTCATCTAATACTGATATTGGTAAGGTCGATGAGTATGTGAAGTGCGAAATCGGTGGAGAAGATTTGAAGATTGCTTTTAATGCTAAGTATTTGTTAGATGGCTTGAAGGTTATTGATGATGACGATATTACATTGAATATGAGTGGAAGTCTAAGACCGATGGTGTTCAAGCCATTGAACGATACCAATTACACTTATCTTGTCCTTCCGGTAAAACTTGCAGGAGGTAATAATGATTAGTGTTAAAATTGAATCTGAATTTATAAAATTGGAACAGTTTCTAAAATTCGCATCCATAGCACAAACAGGTGGCATGGCGAAAGAACTTATTAAAGAATCCATGGTTAAGGTTAATGACGAGGTTGAAACAAGACGCGGCAAGAAGCTTTATCCAGGAGATGTAGTGGAATTTGAAGGAGAGAAATACGTAGTCGAATAATGATCGTTCAAAAATTAAAATTATATAATTACAGGAATTTCTGTGAAATAGAATTGGATTTTTGTGATGGTCTGAATCTGATTGTAGGCAGAAATGCCTCGGGTAAGACTAATATTTTGGAAGCTATTAATGTAGCTTTGAAGGGAAAAAGTTTCAAAACCAACACCAATTCTCACTTGATTAAATTCGGTGAAGATGAGGCTCGTATTGTAATGGATGTCTACGATGATGGTTTTGAGGATAAGATAGATATTACTATTAAAAGTAACGAAAAGATACTCAATGTGAATGAAGCTTTTGTGAATACTATTAAAGAATACAACGAGTATTTTGAGTGTATTGTTTTTAAGCCTGATGATTTGAAGATAGTAAAAGAATCGAAATCTTTGAGAAGAAAATTCTTGGATGAGTCCATAAGTGGTGTGGATAACTATTACAGGACTGTTTTGAAACAGTACAATCAAGTGTTGGATGAGAGAAATAAGCTCATCAAAAACCACAGGTACAATTCGTATTTTAATGAGCAGTTGAAGGCTTTGAATATCCAATTAGCAGACACGGGCTCATATATTATGCACAAGAGAGAAAGCTATGTTGAAAGGCTTCATCTTATCGCAAAAAATGTGTGCTCAAATTTGAGTGATGAGAATGATAAGCTGGACATGGAAAATAATTTTTCGATAGAATATGTAGAGGATATGACTAATCAAAAGAATACTTATTACAAGAGTTTGGTAGATATTTTGGATAAGGATTTGGAAAATAAGCAAACTAATTTAGGTATCCATCGTGATGATTTGGATATTTTAATCAACGACAAATCGGCTAAGTTTTTTGCATCTCAAGCTCAGGTGAGAACTGCTATTTTATCGATGAAGCTTGCACAATTGGATTTGAGTAGATTTTATAATGATAGATTGCCAATTATTTTATTAGATGATGTGTTCAGTGAACTTGACGATTACAGAATCAACTACATCATCAGATATATCAAGGATTTTCAAGCTTTTCTGACGACTTCAGAAAGGGCTCCAGAAGGGTTGTACACGATAAAAATAGGTGAATGATATGTATTTGGATATTGGCAACAACACATTAATTGATGAAAATGAGATTATAGCAGTAGTTAATGTCTCGGACAAATTCTTCAAAGATTTTGATAAAAATGATTTGGATTATACGAAAAACGTAGAATTTGTGAATGAAGATGAGGACATTACTATAAGGTCTATAGTCATAACTAATAGAGGAGTTTACAAGTCAAATATCAGTGGGAATTATTTGATGAATAACTTTATGAAAGGAATATAATGAAGAAAAACAGAGAATATACTGCAGATCAGATTACAGTATTAGAAGGATTGGAACCGGTTCGTGTAAGACCAGGGATGTACATCGGTTCTACAGATGAAAAAGGTCTACACCATTTGGTGTACGAAGTAGTCGACAACTCAATTGATGAGGCGTTGGCTGGTGTGTGTGATTTGATTAAGGTTACTATAAAAAAGGACAATTCAGTTATTGTAGAAGATGATGGTTCTGGTATTCCAGTTGAAACACACCCAAAAACAGGCAAATCAACGCTTGAAACTGTACTTACAGTGCTTCATGCGGGTGGTAAATTTTCAAACGACGCTTATCAATACTCAGGTGGTCTTCACGGTGTTGGTGTAAGTTGTGTTAATGCTTTAAGTACATATCTTATTGCCAGAGTCAAAAGAGACGGCAAAATGTACGAACAAAGATTTGAAAAAGGAAAAACTGTTACAGAACTTACTGTTATAAAAGAAAATGTCAGAGGAACTGGAACAACAATTGAATTTATGCCGGACAATACGATTTTTGAAACTTTGAATTTCGACAAAAATGTTCTTGCAAAAAGATTCAGAGAAATGGCGTTTTTGAATAAGGGCGTGAAGATAGAATTTGCTGATGAAAGAGAAGGCTACAAGGAATTGTTCCACTACGAAGGTGGTATCAAATCATTTGTAGAATACATCAACAAATCCAAAAAGCCTTTGGATCATGAAGTAATGTACATCGAAGGAGAAAAAGAAACTACCAAAGTGGAAATAGCTATGCAATACACTGAAAGCTATAACGAAACTATAGTTTCATTTACTAATAACATTAAAACAGTTGACGGTGGAACACATGTTGTAGGATTCAAATCTGCACTTACTCGTGCTCTTAACGATTATGCAAGAAATAAAAACATATTAAAAGAAAAAGACGATAACTTATCTGGTGATGATGTCAGAGAAGGTATCACTGCTGTTGTTTCAGTAAAACTTAACAACCCACAATTTGAAGGACAAACCAAAGGAAAATTGGGTAACTCCGAAGCTAGAACTGTTGTGGACAGCGTTGTGTACGAACATTTGAGTTTTTATTTTGAAGAAAATCCAAAAATCGTCAAGACAATTATACAAAAAGCATTGGCATCACAAAAAGCAAGACTTGCCGCAAGACGTGCAAGGGATTTGGTTCGTAAGAAATCGGTGCTAGACAATACTACACTTCCAGGAAAACTTGCTGACTGCCAAAGCTCAGACATCGAACACAACGAAATCTTCCTTGTCGAAGGGGATTCTGCCGGTGGTTCTGCAAAAGGTGGCAGGGACAACAAATTCCAAGCTATTTTGCCATTGAGAGGTAAAATCTTGAATGTAGAAAAGGCTCACCTTGAAAGAGTTTTAAATTCAAACGAAATCAAAGCTATGATTACTGCATTTGGAACTGGAATAGGAAAAAACTTTGATATCAGCAAACTTCGTTACGGTAAAATCGTAATAATGACCGATGCCGATGTCGATGGAGCTCACATTAGAACACTTCTACTTACATTCTTGTACAGATTTATGAAGCCATTAGTGGAAAAAGGTCACGTGTACATCGCACAACCACCACTTTACGGAATCATCAAAGGTGTTAAAGTAATGGAATATTGCTACACAGAAAAAGAATTGGAAGAAGCTTTGGAAAAATACGGCGAAAGAAGTAACATCAAAGTTCAAAGATACAAAGGTCTTGGTGAAATGAACGCAGAACAATTGTGGGATACTACAATGAATCCTGAACACAGAATCCTAATCAAAGTTGAAATCGACGGAGAAGACGAAAACGAACTCGACAACACATTCGATGTTTTGATGGGAGACAATGTTGAACCAAGAAGAGAATTTATAGAACAAAATGCTGTTTATGCACAAAACATTGACGCTTAGGAGAATAATATGACAGAAAGAAAACTCAATATAAAACCAGCTGATTTGAAAAAAGAAATGGAAAGTGCATATTTGGATTATTCTATGAGTGTAATTGTATCACGTGCACTTCCAGATGTAAGAGACGGGCTAAAACCTGTTCACAGACGTATAATTTACGGAATGCAACAACAAGGATTGTTCCCAGATAGAAAATACTCCAAGTCCGCAAGACTTGTAGGGGAAGTAATGGGTAAATATCACCCTCATGGTGACAGTGCAATCTACGATGCAGTTGTAAGACTTGCACAAGATTTCAACATGAGATATCCACTTGTAGATGGCCAAGGTAACTTCGGTTCAATCGACGGTGACGGAGCTGCCGCACCTCGTTATACGGAGTTACGTATGGCAAAACTATCACTTGAAATGTTGCGTGACATCAACAAAGATACTGTTGATTTCCAAGACAACTATGACGGTGAAGAACAAGAACCAGTTGTACTTCCATCTAGATTTCCTAACTTAATCGTAAATGGATCCAGTGGTATCGCTGTTGGTATGGCGACAAATATGGCTCCACACAACTTAGGTGAAACTATAGATGCATTAATCGCATCAATCGACAATCCAAATATTACAATAGAAGAATTGATGAAACACATCAAGGCTCCTGATTTTCCAACAGGTGGAAACATCATGGGACTTGAAGAAGTCAAAAATGCATACACAACAGGACGTGGTAAAGTTAGACTCAGAGCAGAGGCTAGGATTGAGGAATCAAAGGGCAGATACAAAATAATCGTCACAGAAATTCCTTACCAAGTTAACAAATCCAATTTAATCAAAAAAATCGCAGACCTTGTAAAACAAAAGAAATTAGAAGGTATTAGCGATTTGAGAGATGAATCGGACAGAAAAGGTATGAGAATTGTCATCGAAACAAAAAGAGATGCCAATCCAAATATCGTGCTTAATAACTTGTACAAATACACTCAAATGCAAACTACATTCGGTATAATCAACCTTGCACTTGTAAATGGCGTTCCAAAAGTTTTGACATTGAAACAACTAATCGACCATTATCTTGTTCACCAAGAAATAGTCGTTAGAAGAAGAACGCAATTCGATTTGAACAAGGCGAAGGCAAGAATTCACATAGTCGAAGGATTGTTAAAAGCAATCGACAATATCGATGAAATTATCCACATTATCAGAACAAGTTATGATGATGCGCTTGAAAAATTGATGCAAAGATTTGGCTTTTCAGAAATTCAAGCCCAAGCAATCTTGGATATGAGACTTAAAAGATTGCAAGGTTTGGAAAAAGAAAAACTACAAAATGAATTTGACGAATTGAGCGCATTGATTGAACAATTGACAGAAATTTTGAATAACAGACAATTGCTTTTGAATATCATCAAAGACGAATTGACAGAAATTAAAACAAAATATTCAGACGACAGAAGAACTAAAATTCTAAGAGATGACGGTGATTTTGAAGATATGGAACTTCTAGAAGAAGAAGACATGTTTATTACTATCACTAACAAAGGCTACATCAAACGAATTTCCACAGATGCATACAAAGTTCAACACAGAGGTGGACGTGGTGTTAATGCAATGGGAATGAAAGATGGAGATTTCATCAAAGATATGTTCGCAACTACAACTCATCAAGATTTGTTGTTCTTCACTAATAAAGGAAAAGTTTACTCACTAAAAGCTTATGAAGTGCCAGAAGCAAGTCGTACTGCTAGAGGATCCAACATCATTAACCTAATCCAAATCGATGCCGATGAAAGTGTTACACAAGTATTGGCATTGGATAAGGACAAGGAAGACGACCAATTTATAATATTTATCACTAAAAATGGTAAAGTGAAGAAGACTTCGTTGGATCTGTACGAAAATATTAGAAAAACTGGTATCATAGCTATCAAATTTGACGAAGGTGACGAACTTATCGATGTTAAACTTGTCGAAAAAAATGAAAATGTAATTATCGTCACTAAAAAAGGTATGAGTTTGCAATTTAATGTGGATCAATTGAGAGATTTATCCAGAAATGCTATCGGTGTAAAGGCTATAACGCTTAACAAAGACGATGAAGTTATTTCATTTGATTTGGTAAAAGACAATGAATTCTTGGCAGTTATCAGTGAAAATGGTTACGGTAAGAAGACTGAATTATCCAACTACACTACACAAAACAGAGGTGGAAAGGGAATCAGAACTTACAAAATCGCCAAGAAAACAGGAGATGTAGCGTGTGCTAAGGCATTGAAAAACGAAGATGAGATACTTTTGATTAGCAAAAAAGCTGAGGTTATCAGAATTAAGGCGGAAGGAATATCTACACTTTCAAGATCAACATCTGGTGTATTATTGAAAAATACAGATAAGGGCGAAGATGCGATAGTAGCTGTAGCTAAGTATTTTGAAGAATAAGGAGAAAATTATGCAATTAAACTACGATATAGTCACAAAAGACGAAATAATTGTAAGAATCCAAGGTGATTTGGACATCAACACTTGCGACGAATTCAGAGATGATTTATTGGAAGAATACAAGAAAAATCCAAAAGACATCAGAATTGATGCGACAGATCTTTCATTTATAGATTCAACAGGACTTGGTGCTTTGATAAAAGTGTACAACGAACTAAGAGATAATAACCACAAAATCTACATCGACAATATCAAAAAACACGTCAACAAAGTGTTCACTATAACTGAAATGGACAAGATTTTCGTAATAAAGGAGATATAATGGAAGAATTCAGATTAAGTTTTCAAAATGAAAAAGAAAATGTATCTCTCATAAGACTTTCAGCATCTTTCATTGCGATGAAGTGTGGATTTTCAGTAGACGATATTGAAGATATCAAATTGTGCGCGAGTGAATGTTTGAATTTACAAAGAAACAGATCCAAAATCATCGACTGTACAATGACTATTGACGATGAATCTTTAACACTAATCTTCAAATTAGACGGATCCAATCCACGTGAAAACAACGAAAAGGATAAAATATCGGAAATGATTATCCAATCTTTAATGGATGAATACGAAATCAATGGAAGTGAGATAAAAGTAATCAAGAATAGGAAATAATATTATGGCGAATAAATCAATTAGTAAAGAAGAACAGGAGAATATTAAAGAATTATTCTTGAAATTCCAAGAAACACGAGACAAGAAAACAAGGGATACTCTCGTTGAAAAAAACCTGTATATCGCTGAAATATTAGCTAAAAAATACACAGGAAGGGGAATCGAATACGATGATTTGTACCAAGTCGCATGTATCGGACTAATCCTTGCGATTGACCGTTACGATCCATCAAAAGGCTACGAATTCTCCTCCTATGCAACTCCTACAATAGTCGGAGAAATCAAGAAATATTTCAGAGACAAAGGCTGGGTCATCAGAGTTCCACGCAGAATTCAGGAACTCAACAAAAAAGTTGCCAACGCCAAGATCCACCTTGCACAAACCATGCAAAAATCTCCAACAGTTGAAGACATCGCAGATTACTTGTCGATATCCAACGAAGAAGTTTTGGAAGTGTTGGAAGGGGCGAAGGTGTACGCTCCACAATCATTGGATCAATCAATCGATCAGTCAAGTGATGACAGGGATACTAATCTTAGCGATTTGATTGGAGAAGAAGACAAGGACATGCTGAAGTTTGAAAACAGAGATTTAATCAACAGATGCATGGAGGATTTGAACGAAGTTGAAAAGAAAATTCTTCTTGGAAGATATTTTGATAAGAAAACACAAATCGTGATTGCAGAGGAATTGGATATTTCGCAAATGACTGTCAGCAGAATGGAGAAGAAAATTCTCAAAAAATTCAAGGCGTCACTCAAGGAGCAACTGGAATTTTAAATGGAAATTTTGAGATTTGAAAATGTTAAATTCATCAAAGAGTACGATGATTTTTCTATAGATAAAAACGAAGTAGTTTTCGTTGTGGGTAAGAGTGGAAGTGGCAAATCCACTCTTCTCAAACTTATCAACAACACATTACAAATGAAATCGGGCAGAATTTTCTACAAAGATAAAAATATTTTGAATATCAAACCTGTTGAATTGAGAAGAAACATCATAATGACTTCCCAGGAAAATTTCTTGTTTGATATGACTATAAGAGAGAATTTCCATGAGTTTTACAAGTTAAGGGATTTGGATAGATTAACTGACGAAGAAATCACGAAGTTTTTGAAAATCACTAATTTCGATGTGGATGTGAACTTAGATGTTGAGAAATTATCGGGCGGTGAAAAGCAAAGGGTGTTCTTGGCTATTGCTCTTAGCTTAGATCCTGAGGTTTTGTTATTGGATGAGCCGACAAGTGCGTTGGATAATAAGACTGCATTTGATATGATGAAAAATATTGTGGATTACTGCAAACACAACGACATTACACTTGTAGTTGTGAGCCACGCTAGACAATTGGTCGACGAATTTTCAGATAAAATAATCGATTTGGGAGAATAAAATGGGAATAATTAAAATACCATGGACTAGGTTCGTTCTGATTTATTTGCTTTTGTTAGTTGTGTTATTCGTAATGAAGAAGTGTCGTATCAACAAAACAAAAATGCTAGTTGTAGCAAGTGTTCGTATGACTGTGCAACTTATTATAGCAGGGTTCATTCTAACTTATGTGATAAATGCGAACAACAAATTATTTGTAATAATTTACATATTGGTAATGTCGACATTCAGCAGTTTAAAAGTTTTCAGAGGAAATCATTTATCTGACAAATTCAAGGTGATAATAGGGCTTAGTATATTATTTTCGGGATTACTTGTGGAGTGTTTCTACGTGGGATTTGTCATCAGAAAACCGATTTTGGATGCGCAATATGCGATTCCGATTTCTGGAATGCTTTTCGGAAACACAATGACGGCTGTGAATTTGGGAGTAAATTACTTAAACGAAAATCTGAAACTAAACAAAAACAAAATCACAACGTTAATTAACTTGGGAGTAAGTGCAGACACAGCGCTTATTCCGATTGTGAATAAATCAGTAGAAATGGCGATACTACCTAATTTGAATAGTATGATTGCGATGGGAATTATAAGTCTTCCTGGAATGATGACAGGACAAATCCTATCCGGGGTTAGTCCAAACACTGCGATAATTTATCAGATTTCTGTGATGATAGCCATCTGCGCTAGTGTCAACATTGCAAGTTTTTTGTCGCTTTATTTGGGATACAAAAGTTTGATTAATAATAGAGAACAAATAAATTTTGAATTATAATTGGAGGAAAAAAATGAGAATTGAAAAGGATTCTATCGGTGAAATCGAAGTAAGTGACGATGTTTTGTGGGGAGCACAAACTCAAAGAAGTTTCAACAATTTTAAAATCGGAACAGAAAAAATGCCACTTGAAGTCATCAAAGCGCTAACAAGATTAAAAAAAGCGTGTGCGATTTCTAATAACAAATTGGGAAAACTTACAGACGAAAAAAAGGATTTGATTGTGGGTGCATGTGATGAAATCTTGGATCACAAACATGACAGCGAATTTCCACTAGCTGTGTGGCAAACTGGATCTGGAACGCAATCCAACATGAATGTGAACGAAGTTATCGCACACATCGCAAACAAAAAATACGGAGAAAACATAATTCATCCAAACGATGATGTGAACAAATCACAAAGCTCCAACGACACATTCCCATCTGCAATCCACATTGCACTTAAACACATGATTGATTCAGAACTAATCGAAGAATTAGAAAACACTGAAAAAGTCTTGGAAACATTGATGGAAGAAAACAAAGATATCATCAAAATCGGACGTACACATTTGCAAGATGCAGTGCCTCTAAGATTGTCACAAGAAATATCGGGATGGCTTTTCATGATTAGAAAAGGCAAACAACACATTATTGAAGCAAGCAAAGCGTTAAACGAACTTGCAATTGGAGCTACAGCCGTTGGAACAGGACTCAACGCAGTTAAAGGATTCGACCAAATGGTAGTAGATGAAATAAATGCCCAAACAAAAGGAGAATTCGTCACTGCAGAAAACAAATTCCACGCGCTTACATCAAAGGATGCAATAAGCTATACTCATGGAGCAATCACAGCCCTTGCTAATAATTTGATGAAAATTGCAAATGATGTGAGATTTTTGGCGAGTGGTCCAAGATGTGGAATCGGCGAATTGTCAATTCCTGCAAATGAACCGGGCTCATCAATCATGCCAGGCAAAGTAAATCCAACACAAGCAGAAGCATTGACTATGGTTTGTGTACAAATAATGGGCAACAACACGACAATTCAAGTCGCAGCAAGCCAAGGAAATTACGAACTAAACGTGTATATGCCTGTTATTATTTATAACGCGTTGCAATCAGTACGACTAATCAAAGATGCTACAAAATCTTTTACAGATAATTGTCTAAGAGGACTCAAAGCAAACAGAGAAGTCATCGATTATTATTTGAACAATTCGTTAATGCTAGTCACTGCCCTTAACACCAAAATTGGCTACGACAAAGCTAGTACAATCGCAAAATATGCACACAAAAACAACACAACATTAAAACAAGCAGCGCTTGATTTGGAAATTCTAACAGAAGAAGAATTTGACGAATACGTCGACCCTACAAAAATGTGCTAGTTAAAAAAATATAAATATAAAAATCTCTGATATTACTATATAATTAAAAATTATATGTAATAACTCAGAGATTTTTTAATTTAATATTTTATTTTCTGTCTGAAATAGGAGGTGCTAAGATTATTTTTTCAAATTTAACACCATTTTCTAAATTCATTATTGCAAATGTAGTAGGATCATAATCATATTTGGATATTGTCGGACTACCTGGATTAAAATAAAAAGTATCATCAATTTTTTCTTCATGATAAACATGTGTATGTCCGAACAAACAAATATCATACTTATCTTTCTTGGCTTTTTCTTGAAGTCTTTTAAGATTTTCTTCAACTTTATATTTGTGACCGTGACATGCAAAAATCCTATAACCATTAATTTCTATGAAAGCCTCATCATCATATTGTTCATATATTTCGAAATCATTATTGCCTAATACGCTTAAGCATTCAAGTGACGTTTTTTTTGAAAGTTCAGGTCCATCCAAATAATAATCACCTAAAAAAATAATATATTCACAATTATTTTCATTAATGAGTCGGGCTGTTTCATCTAAAAATCTACCATGTGTATCACTTACTATCGCAATTTTCTTCATTATTATCACCTGTTATTTTAAGATTATGTATTAAAAACACAATTATAGTTTATCATAACACAATTATTTTTTCATATTTGATTTTATCTTATCTTTTATTATATTAAAATTATATTATGTGTGATATAATAAATGTGATTAAATAAAGGAAGGATGATTCATAAATGAAATTAAAATTTAAATTTTTAGCTATGTTTCTTTTGTTATCAATGGTTTTAGTTGGATGTAGTAAGCCAAATAACAATGATAACAATACACAATCCAAGACAGAAACTAGCACAAAAGAAGATTCTAAAAGAAAAAAAATAGTGCTTTATAGTAATTCATTTGCTAATGAAAAGATTACCTGGTTACAAGAAAAATCAAAAGAAGCAGGATTTGATGTAGAAATAGTATTTATTCCAGGAGGAGACTTACTTCAAAGATTAATCGCAGAAAAAAAATGATCCTCAAGCAGATGTAATTATTGGACTTGATGAAGGTGGATTTTCAAAATTACAAAAAAATGATATGCTTGTTAAATGGGAACCAAAATGGAAATCAGAAATTGATTCAGATTTAATCTATGGAGATGGATATTATTATCCATGGTCGGAACAACGTATATTCTACTTCTATGATGGAAATCAAGTTAAGAAGGAAGATGCTCCTAAATCTTATGAAGAATTAGCTACTGAAAAATACAATGGTCAATATTATGTTCCAGGAAACTTAACTAGTTCAACAAATCAAAAAATTGTATTTCCAATACTTCTTCAAAATTTAGATGAAAAAGGAGAACTTGGAGTATCAGAAAAAGGTTGGCAACTAGCTAAAGATTATTATAAATATGGTAAAGCTTTAGAATCTGAAAAAAGTTTGGGCGGACTTCAAAAAGCAATGTCCATGGTAAAAGATGGAGATCTAAAATTTAGTTACTACTTCTCAGGTGGTATTATTAAAGCAGAAAAAGAATTCGATATCAATTCAGTTCCTATTAATCCAGAAAAAGGCGTATTTGCTATGTCTGAACAAGTTGGTATTATGAATCATGGAAATGATGCAGATTATGCTAGTGCAAAAGAATTTGCTGAATGGTGGGGTACGGCAGATATTCAAAAAGCATGGGCAAAAGAATTTGGTACAGTACCTACAAATAAAAATGCTAGAGAAGCTGCAGACCCTAGAGTTCTCGAATTATTTGAAAATACTGATCGTATGAATGTAGATTGGGATGTATTAAACGAACATCTCGATGAATGGGTTGAAAAATTTGAATTAGAATTAATGAAATAAACTATAAATAAATGCGGGGTAATTCCCGCTTTTTATTTATATTAGGAGGATATATGATTGATTTAAAAGATATAGAGATCAGGTATGAAGATTTTGTTGCAGTTTCCAATATTAATATAAACATTAAACAAGGCGAATTTTTTACTTTTTTGGGGCCTTCAGGATGTGGAAAAACAACTATTCTTAGATCTATAGCTGGATTTATTAAACCTTATAAAGGAAAAATTATTTTAGAAGATAATGATATTACTAATATACCAGCAGAAAAAAGAAATATCGGGATGGTTTTTCAATCTTATGCTCTATTTCCAACAATGACAGTTTTTGACAATATTAGCTATGGATTAAAAATAAAAAAAATTTCCAAAGATCAAATACATAAAAAAGTACACGAAATGATAGATCTTGTGGAAATAAAAGAAG
The DNA here is from genome assembly GCF_003182075.1 of Finegoldia magna. Lineage (GTDB taxonomy): Bacteria > Bacillota > Clostridia > Tissierellales > Peptoniphilaceae > Finegoldia > Finegoldia magna. The sequence goes on along the minus strand of NZ_QGTH01000008.1, from coordinate 27,995 downwards.
AACATTTAAGAAGAAATGTTTCAGAATTATCTGGAGGACAACAACAAAGAGTTGCTATTGCAAGAGCATTAGCAAACGATCCTAAATTAATATTATTTGATGAACCGCTTTCTAATTTAGATGCTAAATTAAGAAAACAACTTCGCCAAGAAATAAAACAGATTCAAAGAAAAACTGGAATGACTGCGATTTATGTAACACATGATCAAGAAGAAGCACTTGAAATGTCAGATAGAATAGCTGTATTTAATAAAGGAGCAATAGAACAAATAGGGAAACCTAAAGAAATTTATGATAGATCAAAGACAGAGTTTGTTTGCACTTTTATAGGTGAATCCAGTAAATTAGATACAGAATTAATCGAATTTATTAACAATAATTCAAGTGAAGTAAAATTTAATATTGGACACAATCATTATATCAGAAACGAAAAAATTTTATTAAAACCACTAGATAATAAAAATACTGTAAAAATTAATGGAAAAGTATCAAAAATAATGTATGAGGGAGCATTTTCACACTATATCGTGGATGTATTCAACACAAAACTTACAATATTAGAGAAAAATGATTTGACAAAAAATATTGAACTAAATGATGAGATTAGCATGTATATCAATTCTGAAGATATATTGGAGTATGAGGTGTAGATATGATTAAACCTAATGATAATAAACTAAAAAGATTAAGTTATTATAATATTCCAAAAATATTTCTGATATTAGTAATAGTATGGTTTGCAATCACGTTTATAATCCTACCAACAATTACGATAATTACAAGTTCGTTTTATGACGGATCTGCATTTAGTTTTAATGCATTTAAAAAAGTATTAAATTCTAAAAGAGCAATGTTAGCAATTAAGCATTCTTTAATAACAGGAGTAGTGTTAATGTTCACAACAACTATTGTTGGTATTACGCAAGTATTGTTAACTGAGTATTTTGATTTGAAATTTTCAAAGATATTTAGAATTGCTTATATGATTCCACTTGTTTTTACAGGGGTAATTTTAAATAATGGTTATTTGTATGTTTATGGGAAAAATGGGATTTTAACAGGTTTATTATTAAAAATATTTCCTAATTTAAATCTGAATTGGTTTACAGGTGCATTCGCAGTATTGTTTGTAATGACTTTTGGATGTACACATCAATATATGATATTTTTTAGAAATGCAATAAATAGCATTGACAATGAATTAATTGATTCTGCAAAAAATTTAGGAAGTAGTCAATTTCAAATATTGTTTAAAGTAGTGATGCCTATAGTAAAACCTACATTAATAACTTTAATAATAATAACATTTCAAACAGGTTTAATATCATTTGCAGCACCTTTAATGGTTGGAGGTAAGAGCTTTCAAACAATTTCTCCTTTGATACTGACATTTGCAAATAGACCTAATTCTAGAGATATAGCTGCTGTTTTATCATTAGTATTATCTGTTTTTCAAATATTGCTATTAGCTTTTATGACATGGAATGAATCAAAAGGAAATTATATGTCTGTATCTAATAGTAATAAAAAATTAAAAAAGCAAAAAATTCATAACCCAGTTGCAAAAGTAATAATATATTTAGTAGCTATAATTTTATTAATAATACAAGCGTTACCAGCAGTAATGGTAATAATTTCATCATTCTTAGACACGCAAGCACTGTCAAGAAATATAATAAGTATTGAACATTTTACGTTACAAAACTATAAGAATGTCTTAGTAGACTCAAGTAATTTAGATCCATTGCTAAGATCATTCCTATTTTCTGGAATTGCAGCTGTAGGTTCAGTGTTATTGATGCTTTTGTTAGTTAGATTAGTTATGAAGTCAAAATCTAATAAAATTATAAAAAGTTTAGAATATTTCTATTACATTCCTTGGCTAGTACCTTCAATACTGATAGCTCTTGGATATATGATGGTTTATGATAGACCTAGATTTTTACTATTTAATCAATCAGTAATTGGGTCTCAATGGATTTTAGTAATTGCGTATGCAGTAACCGTAATCCCCTCAACTTTGAGATATTTAAAAAGCGCATACTACAATTTTAATACTAACTTAGAAGAAGCGTCTCAGAATTTAGGCGCAAGTTCTTTAAGAACATTTTTCCATATAGTATTACCAGCAGTCCTTCCTACAGCACTAGCATTATGTGCATTAAACTTTAACAGTAATTTAGCAGAATACAATATGTCAGCTTTCTTGTATCCTCCAGGAAGTGAAACTATAGGTATTATTATAACTCAGAACTCTTCTTCCGTAGCTACCATAGATTCAAAAGCTGTTAATATGGTATATTCAGTATTGCTAATGTTAATTAACTCATTAGTAATATACTTTGTGTATGGAAGAGGATTAAAATTCTCCAACAAACAAAGCGGATTTTTAGAAAAAAATAGTAGATATTAATAGCAAAAATACAATATTACTTTTAGTAAATAGATTTTAAATTCTAACAGAAGAAGAATTTGACGAATACGTCGACCCTACAAAAATGTGCTAGTTAAAAAAATATTTTATATTGAAAAATAATAATATAAAATATATAATAAGTATGAGGGTAATGGGGGGAGAATATGAAAAAGAAATTAACGATTTATGTGGTAGCAGTGATGACGTTTCTGATGCATATTGGATATGACACAAGCTACGGTCAAAATGAAAGTAACATAATGAAAATGTTGGCTAGTACACAAACTTTGCCAAAAGCAGGCATAGACAACGAGCATATTTTAATAAGCATCGCTTGTTTAATAATCATTACTGGTGCATTTTTTGTGTTTTTTAAAAAAAGAGAAAAGAAGTAAGTTATTGATTTACTTACATAGACAAACTCACGCAGTTAAGCATATTACACATATGCTTAGCTGTTTTTTTGTTGCTTAGGTAGGTGAATAATTACATTGCTAACATAGGTAAGTTTACGCAGTTAAGCATATTGCACGAATATCTAGACTACGAAAATTTGTTATTTCTAAATCTCGAAACCCTAAAATTTGAAGCTCACTACGTTCGGCGGTCAAATTTTGGCCGGGTTTCTTCGATTTGAAACAACTTGAATTTTCTCCGTATGATATTCTTAGCAATAAGGCTTAACTGCTTTTTTGATGCTTATTAAAATACTTTATAGGAAAAAGAAAAGATGAGTAGAAAACCAAAATTACAGGTAATAATCTACGAGAATTTTTTTCGGCGAAATTTGTAGGATTTTTTTCAGAAAAATCTGAATGTAATTTTGGTAATCTACTTTTTGTAATTTATCAACATACTTGATTTTAAAATGGAGGATTTTGTGTAGAAGAAGTTTGTTATTTGAATATTTATTGCTTAGATAGGTAAACTCACGCAGTTAAGCATATTGCACGAATATCTAGACTACGAAAATTTGTTATTTCTAAATCTCGAAACCTTAAAATTTGAAGCTCACTACGTTCGGCGGTCAAATTTTGGCCGGGTTTCTTCGATTTGAAACAACTTGAATTTTCTCCGTATGATATTCTTAGCAATAAGGCTTAACTGCTTTTTTGATGCTTATTAAAATACTTTATAA
>NZ_QGTH01000008.1:2816-24343 GCF_003182075.1 Finegoldia magna | reverse complement strand
GGTTTCTTCGATTTGAAACAACTTGAATTTTCTCCGTATGATATTCTTAGCAATAAGGCTTAACTGCTTTTTTGATGCTTATTAAAATACTTTATAAGGAAAAGAAAAGATGAGTAGAAAACCAAAATTACAGGTAATAATCTACGGAAAATTTTTAGAGTCAAGTTGGTCGGATTTTTTCAGAAAAATCTGAATGTAATTTTGGTAATATACTTTTTGAATTTATCTACATAGATTGTTTCAGCTCTAAATTTAAAAAATCATCAAGCACGAATATCTAGACTACGAAAATAAATAAATCCTAAGCTCATAAGCCTGAAATCGCAAACTCGCTGACGCTCAAACAGTGCGATTCTTGACGGCTTATTTCACTTGGATTTATACTTATTTTCTCCGTATGATATTCTTAGCTTTGGATGATTTTTTTATTTGCCAAGGAATTTTATATAAATTTGGCAAGGGTTCCATTCATCCCACAAATCTGGGAATACTTCTAGTTTTTTATAGCCCATGGCTTGGTAAAAGCTGTTGGTTATGTCGTATTCTTCGTAGTGACCTGTTTCTACTGTTTTTACTTGTGAATAGATGTATCCTAGTTTTCTAGCCAAATTTTCATAGGCTTCATTTAATTTTTTTCCTAGCCCTTGACGGTGGAATTTCTTTTTGATTCCCATTACAAATATATCCGCACAATCTGGGCTTGTATTATTTAAAACTACAAAACCAACAGGATTTTCTTCTAAAAAGCACGCTAAAAATGGCTTGTTTTGGGAATCTACGATATATTCTTCAGTGCTTTCTGGCATGCCGAACCATTCTGGTAAGTCATTCAAGATTTCTCTTGATATTTTTTCTTTTTCTTTTTTATTTTCTATTTCTTTAATAATAAATTCCATATTTTTCATTTCCTTTTCAATTATATTGTATCAATTAATAATTCTAAGATTTTTACAAATAGTCTATTAAATTTTCTTCTGATATATCTATTGGGTCGTCATGGTAGTATACTTTGACTATCATGTCTTCTGTGATTTCCCAGATGTTTCCTTGGACTGCGAAGATGTTCCATTCATCGATGTCGAAGATTCGTTTGTAGCTTTGATAGATTTTGTTGTATTCTTCAGGATACAAATATCTATAGTCTTCGGAGCCTATTAGAAACGGGTTGGGCATTTTGTTATCTTTTAAATATTTGTAGTATTGTTTCAAATCTTCTTCATTTAATGGTACGTAGTGGTTATTGAGTACGTAGTCCCATTTTGCTCCATCTAGATAGACTATCTTTTCTGCGGGTACTTTGAGGCAATACGCTACGGAGTTTTCGTCTGGTTTCATGCAGTTTTTGTTACTGACTGAGCACCATATTGGTAGTTTTACATCGTCAGGTTTTGGGACGATTTGTTCTGCTTGTTTGACAAAATAGGTGTATTTTTCTCTGAAAAACTCATATATGTCTCCCAAATGTTCACTTGCGTATTCCAATTTGTTTATGAATCTTTTTTCTTTTTTTAATACGTCGAGTGATCTTTTGTCTTGCATTGTGTAAAGCATTACGTATCCATTTGTTTCATTTGGGTTTTTCATTTGTTTCATTTTTTGTTCCTTTCTGTTTCGTGCATTATGATGAATGCGATGAGTATTATGACAGGAAGTATGAGTATTGATTTTGTTGAGTAGACAATTGATGTTAATGTTCCGATTATACAGCCTAGTATGAATATCAAGATTGCAGAATATGTTGTAAATGATGCTTTGAGTAGGTTGTTATCTTTTGTGTAGAAGTAGTCGATGAGTCTGTCGGTTGCTTTTTTCAAATTACCTGTGCACATTGTGGTCATTAAATCTACTCCATTGAATCTTCTAAACGCTTCGATTTGCATTGCGCATACGAATGATATGAGAAGACATGCTAATTTGTTCAAATTTTCTGGGATAAATCCAACTAATGCGAGTATTATTCCTTCAAAAACTATGATAACTTGTCTCCAATGTACTATTTTCATGTATTTGTGCTTTTTCTCAAATATTCTAACCAAAGTTGTCCCCAAAATGAATGCAATAATCGGCATAACGTAGCGCACTATTTTGTCCAAATTCCCGTAGCAAATATTAATCGAGAGTAATACGAGATTTCCTGTTTGTGCGAATGCGAAAACTCCACCACGGGTTACGTAGCTATAACTATCCAAGAATCCTCCGATTAGTGTTAGTATGAACATTATTTGTAAACTTTCAGATTTCTGTGTCATTAAATCACCTGCTTATTTGATTACATTATACCATTTTTTCATTTATAGAAAAAATCTATAAATAATTTGAACGTTATATGGTAAAATAAACTTGTAACAAATTAATTCTAGGAGGAGTTATGAAAAAACTATACAAATTATTGCTATTAGTTGCTGTTGTGAGCATGGCTTTCACTTCATGTGCTAAAAACGACGACAAAGATAACACTAAACAAGAAGAAAAAACAGAACAAAAGACTGAACAAAAATCAGAAGAAAAACAAGAAGAAAAGAAGGAAGAAGCTTCAAATAAAGAAGTTGACAGAAAAATCTTCGTCGATCCACAATATGTAAAGGATGTAATCGACGGAAAAAGCGATGTAAAAGATTACGTATTAGTTGAAGCAACTTGGGGAGAAGCTAAGGACAGCCCAGATTATTTAAAAGGTAACGGACACATCAAAGGAGCAATCCACGTTAACACAGATTCAGTAGAAGTTGGTCCAGTATGGAACTTGAGATCACCTGAAGAAATCGAAAAAGCATTACTTGCACAAGGAATTACAAAGGACAAAACAGTTATAGTTTACGGTCCTGACACTGGAGCTACAAGAGTTGCATTCACTTATATGTATGCAGGTGTTGAACACGTTAAAATTTTAAACGGTGGAATTAAAGCTTGGAAAGATAAAGGATTTGAAACTGAAACTACTGAAAACAAACCAGTCGCAGTAACTGATTTTGGAACAAAAATCCCAGCTCATCCAGAATATTTGATTTCTTTGGATCAAGCAAAAGACAAGCTTGAAAACGACAAGAACTTTCAATTAATTTCAATCAGAAGTGAAAAAGAATGGAAGGGAATTGAATCAGGATATTCTTACATTCCAAAAGCTGGTGAACCAAAAGGCGCATTGTGGGGTAAATCAGGAAAAGACAACTCTGATATGTCTTTCTACACAAACCCAGATGGAACTTACAAATCATTTGATGAAGTTAAGAAAATGTGGGAAGAACAAGGAATATCTACAGACAAAGAAATGTCATTCTACTGTGGAACAGGTTGGAGAGCAACTTTGCCATGGTTTATAGCATTTGAAAACGGATTGAACCCAACAATCTTTGATGGTGGTTGGAACGAATGGCAAATGCACAAGGAACTTCCAGTACAAGTTGGAGATCCTAAAGACAAGGACGTAGAATTCACAACAGTTGACAAATTACCAAACGACAAAGCAACAAAATAATGAAAATATTTAGAAGAATTTTATCTGTAATCCAAATCATAGCTTTATTTGCGATATTTATCGTGCATTATTTCACCAAACACAAAATGGGAATGCAACGACACGTAATGTACAAAAACATGATGTTCGAGCAACTTGTCGACATGAATATCGTAATTCCAGTTATAATAACAGTGCTTATACTGATGTTTGTGTATTTGACTTACAAAATCATCAAGCACAAAACATCCAAGCTAGAATACGTGCTGTTCGTAAATTTAGCAGTATTTGCAATATTAATGGCGGTATTTGCCAAAAATATTTTCGAATTGGATTACAACGTAGCAATCATCCTATCAGCATTGGTTGCGCTAATACAATTTATAAAAGCAACAAGCTCATCTTATTAGGTGAGCTTGTTTTTTTGAATACCAATAGTAATAACTCTCCTACAAATGTATGTATAAATGAAAGGGGGAGTGAAAATGAAAAAATTAAAAATCACTTCAGTAAATGATGTAAACGGAACACAAAAGAAAAGTTCCAAGACATTTAGTAACTTAAAATCAGGTGCTACTAACGAAAATTTGAAAAGTGCAGCAGCTGCAATCAATTCATTAGTCGATTCTGATGAAAAACATGCGTATGTAGTAGAAGAAACAGAACTTTAGGAGGTATTTAAATGCAAGAATATTTACAAATCAAAATAGGCAATGATTCAAATGAAACAATGACCATCAATTTAACTAACTATGACCGTGCGAAAACTGAACAAGAAATCAGCACAATAATGGACAAAATCTTAGAAGCAAAAACATTCACTGGCAAAAAAGATATCTACAACAAAAAAGTCTCAGCAGATGTAATAACTGTAGATAAAAAACCAATGAATATACAATAAGGATAACAAATGGACGAATTCTTAAGTTTTGTCGGTAACGTCGGCTTTCCCATTTCAGTGACAGCATTTCTTCTAATCAGAGTTGAATCCAGATTAGAAGACATCAAAATCTCCATTGAAAAGCTCAACGCCATCCTCACTAACTTAAACAGATAACCTTAATTTCATATATCATTTCCTAAAATTAAACCAACAAACCGGTAAGTCTCATGTAAGATTTACCGGTTTTTTACGTTACAAACAAAAAAATCAGCTCATTAAGAGCCAATTTTCTTACTTAAATTTACAATTTATTTTGCTTCTTCAAATTTGATGTTGTATTCAAAATCTGCTGGATTGTAGTAATCAAGAGCTTTGCCTTCTACTTCAGCGTATGGATAACCGAAGTTATTAAGTGGTTTGTCGTCTTGTTTTGGTTCAAGAATAAGATCACGTCCTGTAGTCAATGCTACACGAAGTGAATCCATTCCACCCCAATAATAATCAGCAAGTTCTTTTGTTTTTTCATCAGATTTGTCTAGTTTTTGTTTCAAAACAGCTTTCAACACATCGCCTGGATCTGCCTTAACCCAACCTTGACCTTGAAGGTAGAATTCAGACCAGCAGTGTTGACCTTTAGTTTCATCATCAGATGCTTTCTTGCTCATTCTTACACCGAAGATTTCACGTGCAGGAACGCCAGCTGCTCTACACAAAGCTACAAAAACTGAGTGAATATCAGTACATTTACCTTGTGGCATATCCAATAATTTTTCAACTTCACCAGTACCGCAACCTTTTACAGATTCGTCACGGTTCATATTAGCGATAGTCCAATCGTAAATTGCTTTTACTTTGTCCAAATCAGTAGTCTTACCTTCAGTGATTTTGTCGGCAAGTTCTTTAACTTTACCATCAACAGGCATCATGCTGTGAGGTTGTAAGAATTCCTTAAGTTCGTCCTTTTTAGCTTGGTCTTCTTTTTCAGTAAGTTCTCCTCTTTTGATTTCCTTACGTTCAGCATCAAAAGATAGTGAAACCTTACGATCAGTAGCTTCCTTGTCCCATTCAACATAAAGCATCTTGTTACCTAACTTGTCAGTAGTTTGTTGTTGTTTAGCGTGAGCTTCATCCAAATCCACCTTAACGTTAGAAATCTTTTGGTATTCTGAATCTTGTGGAATTGGTAACCACAATTTTACAGACTTGCCTTTATCGTATTTTGACAAATCAACATTTGTTGTCAAAGTTCCTTTTCTTTCTGCAAAGTTTTCTTCCTTCTTTTCTTCTTTTTTGATTTCTACCTTATTAGTGTCTTCCTTTGTAGTTTCTTCCTTCTTAGTTTCAGTAGTTTCTTGTGAGTTATTCTTAGCACATGCTGATAAACTAACCACAAATACCAATAAAAGTAAAATCTTTAATGCTTTTTTCAAAAAAACATCCTCCTTTATATATACATAATATATACATAAAATTAGGCAATATATGAAATATTGCCCAATTAAATATCTTATTTTGCTGCAGAACCTTCGATTTTATATCCTGCATCCATCCAAGCAACAATTCCGCCTGGGTGACGATATACATTTGTAAATCCAGCTTCTTTTGCGATAATTGCGCCGACATCACTTCTAGCACAACCAACAAAACCACAGTATACAACAACAGTTTTGTTTTTGTCATCTCCCAAAGCTTTCAAGAAAGCTTCTTTTTGTTCTGGTTTTAATTCGTCAGCTTTCATAGGCAATTCAGCATTTACAGCGCCAGGAATTCTGTTTTTGTCAAAAGATTTAGCTGGCATAGTGTCCACTATAACCATGTCTTTCTTTTGGTCAATCCATGAATTCAAATCTTCTGTAGATACAAGTTCATATCCACCCTTGTTGACAGCATTTACAAGTTTCATACTTGCAGTTTCAATTTTTTGTTCGTTACCATCTTTTGCAGTTCCAGGACCTTTGTTATCAGCTCCAGGAGCAGCTTTTTGGCAGCCGGTTGCCAATACTAAAATCATGGCAAACAATGTCAAAGCTTTAATGAATTTCTTCATTATGTAATCCCTCCTAAAATATTCTATATACTTATTATATCGTAAAATTTTGGAAAATTTGAGTTTTATTTATTGAAATAATTTATAAATGGGCTGTTTTCAGGGTAAATTTGTGTCATTTTCTATAAATGACATACAATTATTAGTTTTTTTATACAAATAATCAATTTACGATTATGATATACTATAATTAATTTAACGTTTTACTATCAATTTCCCAAGGAGGATTTATGTATATTTTAATCGTGGCAGTTGTGCTTTTGTTGGCGCTTTTGGCTGTTAAATTTTCAAGTAGATATGGTATTCCGTCGTTTTTATTGTTTATTATTTTAGGAATATCGTTTAATTTTTTCGGAAAAGATTTCAATAATTACAGGTTTGTGGACGAATTTTCAAGCGTCGCGCTTTTGATTATTATGTTTTACGGTGGTTTCGGTACAAATTTGAAAATGGCAAAATCTGTGACAACACAGGGAGTTATCATGGCAAGTGCAGGTGTTGTGTTAACGTCTGTTCTTACGGGAGCTTTTTGTTATTTTGTACTTAAAATCAGTTTCGTAGAATCCATGCTTTTGGGTTCTGTCGTAGGTTCCACGGATTTTGCTTCGGTGAGTTCGATTTTACGAAGCAAGAATTTGAATCTCAAATACTCCACTGCATCAATGCTTGAAATTGAAAGTGGTTCTAACGACCCGACAGCTTACACTATGACTATGATTTTCTTGTCGATTTTGATAGGGTCTAAGACTTCTGTGTTTAAACTAATTCTTCTTCAAGTTGGAATTGGGCTGTTGGTAGGATTTTTGATGGCAAAATTGACCGAAAAATTGATTTTCAAGATAGATTTCTCACAAGACGGTCTGTTTACTGTTCTGATTATTTCCTGCGCACTTCTAACCTTTGCGATTAGCAAGAATTTGGGAGGAAATGCGTTCTTGTCAGTGTATGTACTGGGAATTATGATTGGGAATTTGGAATATTATAGGAAGAAAGAGGTTGTGTTCTTCTTCGACGGTTTTTCGGGAATAATGCAAATTGGTTTGTTCTTTTTGCTGGGACTTTTGGCAGATCCAAAAAGTATCGTGAAGGCTATTCCTGTGGCTTTCTTGGTGATGGTTTTTATCACAATTATTGCAAGACCATTGGCGAGTATACTGCTTTTGAAACCTTTTGGATACAAGAAAAACCAGCTTATTGTAATTTCTGCGGCGGGTTTCAGAGGTGCGGCTGCGATTGCTTTTGCGATTATGGTTATCAACAGTAACGCAAAGTTATCTGTGGATTTGTTCCACATAATTTTCGTGATTTGTCTGTTGTCTTGTTTAATTCAAGGATCCCTTTTCCCGATTATTTGTAGGAAAACCGATATGATTGATCCCGACGATACTGTCCTTAAAACTTTCAATTATTACAGTTCTAAAAGCGATGTTGGTTTTATCGAAACGAAAATAAATGAGCACAGTGAACTTGTAGGAAAAAAGGTTAGCGAGATTGGGCTTCACTTCGATATAATTGTTGCAAAAATTATAAGAGATAACAAACTTGTAGTTCCACGTGGCGATACTGTGATTTGTGCAGATGACACTGTTATAATTGGCGGTAAATCTTATTTTGATCCGACAGGTTACGGCTTGGTTGAAATCACAATTAGTGACAAGAACAACTGGAATGGCAAGAAGTTAAAGGATATCGATATGATTGACACAGAACTTGTGGTTATGATTCAATCAAAGAACGGCGAAATCATCGTTCCTTCGGGCAATGTTACGCTTAATGTTGGGGATAAGTTGATTATTCTAAAAGAAACAGTAAGATTGTAAATATTTTGTTAATTGTGAACATTTGATATAAACTCTGATATAATAATAAAATAATTACATTTTAAGGAAGGATTTTATGATAGATTTTTTGATTCAAAAATTTGTTAAAAATTACGAGGACACGCAAAGCTTCACTACGCGTAGATCATACGGGAATTTGAGCAGTGCTGTGGGATTGTTCATTAACTTATTTTTGTTTTCTACTAAACTAATAATAGGATTACTCACTAATTCCATAGCGATAATGGCTGATGCTATCAACAATTTATCGGATTGTTTCAGTATTATTCTGATGGTTCTAAGCTTTAGTATGAGCACGAAACCCGCCGATGAAAAACATCCGTACGGTCATTCACGATTGGAGTACATCTTCTCGTCATTGATTACGATTTTGGTCATTTATATCGGGGTGAAATTGGTCGTTGCATCATTTAAGAAGATTATTCATCCAGAAATTATCACATTCAACATATATTCGTTGATTGTTCTAATAGTAGCGATTGTGGCGAAGTTTTGGCTTAGCAAATTCTACTACAAAATTTCCAAGAAAATCGACTCTGATTTGTTGATGGCAACATCTGTGGATTCAAAAAGCGACTGCATATCCACATCCATCGTACTTATATCTGTTGTAGTGTTCAAATTGACGCACCTTAACATCGACGCATACATCGGACTTTTGGGTGGTGTTATCATCATCAAAAACGGATTTGAAATGATAACTGACACTGTGGACAAACTTTTGGGAACGGGTGCATCTAGAAAATTCGAGCGTGAAATCACCGATTTCATCACATCATACGACGGTATTTACGGGGCGCACGATTTGAGAGTTCACGATTACGGTCCAGGTCACATCTTCATAACTGTGGATGTCGAAGTGAACAGCTCCGAAGAATTCATCAAACTTCACTCATTGGTAGACAAAATCGAGAGAGATTTGATAGAAAAAAAGGGCGTGTATTCGACGATTCACATGGATCCGTTGGCAGTCAACAATCCGAAAGTTCAAAACTTACACGAAATTGTCGCAAAAATCATCGACGATGTAAACGACGAATGGATATTGAACGATTTTAGGATTTGTCCTAAAAAAGAAGGCGATGAGATGATTTTTGACATCAGAGTAGATATAGATGAAAAAATGGAAGACAAGCAAATAGTCGATATTGTGAAAGGCAAAATCCTATCACAAATCACTGACTACAAGCCAATTATAGCGATTACAAGAGGATATCAAAGAAGAAACTTTTATTAAAATGAAAAACATTAAACGAATTTACGATCAAAATCCACTCAAATTCATACTTGAAGTCTACGCAGTGTATTTGGTGTGGTTTTTTGCAATGGAAAAAATACCCAATAGAAATTATCACATAGTATATTCGAAACTAGACGACTACATTCCTTTTTATAAACCAGCGATACTTATGTACTCGTCGTGGTTTTTGATGCTAGTGATACCATTTGTCTACCTTTTGAAGAGAAAATCATACGATAATATGTACGACATAATTATCCCGATGTTTTCTGTGATGTTCATATCACTGATAATTTATATGATATATCCGACAGCACTTGACATCAGAGTAACAGATATCACTGGAAATGATATTTGTTCGTGGATAATAAAAGGAATTCACAAGATAGACCCGCCAAATAACGTGTGTCCAAGCATTCACGTATCCACAACCGTGATAATCGACAACCAGTTTAGAAGAATATTGAAAAATAAAGGAAAATCGAAGGTTTTATTCTTATTGTGGGATGTGGGAATTTGCATAAGCACAATGCTTGTAAAACAACACAGCATTATCGATGTAGTGTGTGGAATTATTCTAGCTCATGTTATACTTTTCGTATTCAACAAAAAACAAAACACAGCTTATCACTATTAGTGACAGGCTGTGTTTTTTTAGTTTGAAGAATAATTTATTTGTTTGAAACTGGGAAAACAAATGATAATATCATTAAAATCGCAAACGCGAAAATTGATATAACATTGATTATAACGTGCAATAATCTGAGATTTTTGTTGGATATTTGATTTCGTAGCGCTAAATTCAAAATAGCGAACGGAATCAAACACAACAAAACAAAACCTTGTTGACCGAATCCATCAAAAAATATCAGCCCGATTAATACAATAATTTGTGCCAAATAAGACAAAGGTATTAATAATTTCTTCATAAAATACACTCTAGTCTTTCAATATAGATTCAGTTATTTTCAAAAATCTCTTCCAAATAAGTGCGAATATCACAAAATTCACAGCAGCTTGGACTGAGTTTGGAAGAATTGTAGCGATTGCTGTTTTGTTTCCGTAAAGAATTACAGATGTGAAGTAATATCCCACGACCATCACCAATTCGCAAATAATTCCAGCAATTAGAACGGTAGATGTTTTTTGATTGTTGATTTTCTTCAAGAACAATCCCATTACAAGTGCCATCAATCCTTTGACCACGAATGTAAAAGGTGCAAACGCTGCATAACCAAGCAACAAATCTGCTAAGCTTGATCCAAACGCAGCGGAAATCATTCCTATAACTGGTCCGAATGCGACAGTGGATAATAATATAATGAAGTCCCCAAGATTAACATAACCCATCGCAGGTGACACTGGGATTTTGATTACCATTGTAAAAAACGTTGTTAGCGCAATGAAAATCGCAGTTGTAGTAATTTTTCTAGTGTTCATTTAATCCTCCTCATTTTTATATTATAGAGTATTTGTGTGGTGGTTAATAGTAACAAATTCTGAAAAAATTATGGTAACAGATTTCATAATAAAATTTGTTTGAAAAAATATTTTTGAAAAATAATGTAACAAAAGGACACGTTTTACACATTATTATTCAATTAAATAATAAAAAAACAATGAACAATAAATGTTATCAGTAATTTGTCCAAATAAAACAACTTAATTTGCAAAATGTGAGGATTTTTCTCTTTATTTTGATGAAAACGATAGAAGTATATTTATAAAATATGATTTTAAAAATTAGTTTGACATTTACAATTTAGTTAAGTAAAATTATGTTAAGAGCAAAAGGTAAATATTTTGCCGATTTTGCATATAAAAAAATAGGAGGGAAATATGAAACCATATTCCAAAAAGTTTTTAGCTAGTGTGTTATTGTTTTCATTGGTATTACCAACTGCAACAACATTTGCAACTAATCAAACAGATAGCACTACATATGCTAAACTTCAAGAACAAGGCGTGAAGGCAGATGAAGAAGTCAAAGTTATCGTAGAAACTAGTGACAAAGCTGCTATCGAAAGAGAACCAAACGTAAGAAGTGCGAGATTCTCAAAGGCTGTAAGGGCATCTGAAACAGATGTTAGGAAAACTGCGTCCAAAATCGAATCTAAGTTGAAAAAAGAAAACGTTAAAGTAGACAAAGATGAAGAATTTTCTGCAGTTATCACAGGTTTCTCAGCCAAAGTTAAAGCAAAAGACATCGACAAATTGAGAAAACAACCAGGAGTTAAAAAGATTACAACTCAAATGAAGGCTGAAAGACCAAAAGGAGGAGCATCTCCAAACTTGGCTTCAGCTCCAGGAATGATTAAGGCTAATACTTTGTGGGATCAATACGATTTCTCAGGACAAGGAATGTTAGTTAGTATCATAGACACAGGTGTCGATCCATCTCACAAAGACATGAAACTATCTTCTGATGTTAAATCAAGATATAACAGTGAAGCTGAAGTCAATAAAGTTATCAAAGAAAACCAATTAAAAGGTAAATGGCACAGCAAGAAGGTTCCTTATGGATACAACTATGCTGATGAATCCCAAGAAATCAGAGATTCTGGTATCGGTGGATTCCACGGAATGCACGTAGCTGGTATAGTTGCTGCAAATGGTGATACAGAAAACGAAGGAGTAAGGGGTGTAGCACCAAACGCACAATTATTAGCGATGAAGGTATTCAGTAACGATGCATTAGTATCTACAGTTTACGAAGAAGTATGGTTGAAAGCGATTGACGATTCCATCAAACTTGGTGCAGACGTATTGAATATGAGTTTGGGAATGGGATCAGGATACAGTAGAGATGGAATATCTCCTACTAACGCAGCATTCAACAAAGCAAGAAAAGCTGGAGTTGTATGTTCAGTAGCCATGGGTAATGACCGTGTTACAAACTGGGGTGGCGAAGGCAAGACAAATTTAGCGATTAACCCTGACTTTGGTACTACAGGACACCCTGCAGTTGCAGATCCATCTTATGCAGTAGCATCAATGGAAAACACAAACCTTAAAGGAAGAAATGTTTTAGTTGAAGGAAAAGATATTGCTATTTCAACAGGTACTGCAGAAGGTGCAGATGAAGATACAACTACAGGAATGAGACAATACGTTCACGTTGGTTTAGGAAATACTGAAGAACAATACAACGGACAAGATGTAACTGGTAAAATCGTTCTTGCACAAAGAGGAGCTGCTTCATTTAACGAAAAGGCTGTATTGGCAAAATCAAAAGGTGCAGCTGGTATCGTAATTTACAACACTCCAGATGGCAACAACTTGTCATTTATGTCTGGAATGGAAAATAAAGAATTCCCTTCTGTATTTATTAGCAACGAAGACGGATTAAAATTAATTGAATTATTAAAAGAAAACCCAGAACAAAAAATAAACATTACAGAAGTAAAGTCTGTTAAGAATCCACAAGGTGGACAAATGAGCACATTCTCATCTTGGGGAATCACTCCTGATTTGAGATTAAAACCAGACATCGCAGGTGTTGGTGGTAACATTTATTCAACAATAAATGAAGATAAATACACATTAATGAGCGGTACATCTATGGCAACTCCACAAGTTGCAGGTGCAAGTGCATTAGTTATGCAAAGATTGTACAAAGATGGTTGGTTGAAGAGAACTGCTGATGGAAAACCAGACCCAATCCAAGAATACTTGACAGTTTTGGTTATGATGAACACAGCAACTCCTGTAAAAGACACAGAAGTAGAAGGCGCTTCATTGTACACACCAAAACAACAAGGTGCAGGTCTTGTTAACCTTGAAAATGTTGTTAAGACAAATGTAACTGTAACGGCTACAGGTGGAAAAGATACAAAAGAAGATGGTAAATTAGAACTTGGAGAAGTTGGAGATCAATTTAATGCAACATTCAAATTGAAAAACTACTCTAAAAAAGACATCACATTTACACCAAAATACATCTCATTAAAAGATGAAGTTAAAGATGGAAGATACACAGAACATTCATCCGTTGCAGAAGAAAAAACATTACCACAAGTTACAGTAAAAGCTAACAGTGAAGTTGAATACAAAGCAACAATATCTACAAAAGGAATTGATAAGAATCAATTTGCACAAGGATATGTAATGTTCGAATCAGAAACTAATCCTACACTTTCAGTTCCTTATACAGGATTTAAGGGAGATTGGTCACAACCACAATTCTTGGACAACATGCCTGATTTCAGTAAAGATGTAAACTACAAGCCAATAGAATATCCTAATGGTGGAGTAGACAAATCAGGATTTATGAGAAGACAAGAAAAAGGTGGATGGAACTACTGGAACGCTTGGAATGTCGACGGCAAACCAACTGTATTCGTTAATTCAAATAAACAAGAAGGAATGAATGTTGAAGTTGCACCAGTAATCACAATCATGAGAAACGCTCTTGATGTAAAATACGACATCTTGGATAAAGATGGCAAAACATTGAGAAACTTATTCATCGACCCAATTCTTCTAAAAGTTAATGGATTGTACAAAGACAATGGTAGATACAACTTTGAATACATTCCTGGTGGAGCAGCTTGGGATTTCAAAGATCAAAACGGAAATCCAGTTGAAGAAGGACAATACATCTATCAAATCACAGGACACGTTGATTACAAAGATGCTAAAGAACAAAAATATCAATACAACATATTGTTAGATAACCAAGCACCAAAACTAAGCTACAAATACGACAAAGAAAACAGAACAATAACTGTAACTGCAAAAGACGACAGAGCAGGTGTATTTAGCGTAGGATACGAAAACACAAAAACTGGTGAATGGTACGAACAAGAAGTTAGAAAAGACGAACAATTCAGTAATGTTGGAATAGTAAGAGATTACTCTTATACATTCAAAATAGCTGATGGATTTGACTTGGCTAACTTAAGCATTTACGCTTGGGATAACTCCAGAAATGTTCAAGGAATGGATATAGATACAGGAATAGCTTCTAAAATTGAAATCAAACCAATAGAATTGAAAGTAAATGATCCAATTCCAGAATTAGAACAAATCAAAGAACACATCGTTGGATTACCAAAAGATGCAGAAGTTAGAATATTGGAAAATAATGTTAAAACTACAGAAAATCCTGGTGAATTTGGAATTAGAGTATCTGTTAAGATTGGCGATATGGAAACATATTACTGGATTCCAGTTGTTATAAAAGGTGAAGAAAAACCAGAAGAACCACAACCAGAACAACCACAAGAAAAAGATCAAACAGTTTACACAATGCCTGTAATCAGAGTAGATAGCCCAGATTACTATCAAGCATTTGGTAAATACGAAGACGAAAAAGACCCAGAAGCTTACAAGAAGATTAACGTTAAAGGTAATGTTACAAAAGTAGATCAATTAGACAAGTTAACATTAACTATAACTAGAGATGGTAAACAAGTTGAAGGAACAAAAGCTCAAGAAATCAAATTCAACAAAGAAGGAGACAGCAGTTACTCATTCGACCATGAATTAGATATTTCTAACTTAGCTGACGGATATGTTTACGAATTACAAATCAAAGCTGAAGGATTAAACGTTAGAGGAGACAGCATCGAAGATACTATAATCAGAAGAATCAGAAAAGACTTCGAAGCTCCAACAATTGAATACACTGTAGTACGTGAAGATGAAAAATCTCCAATGGCTACAATCAAAGCAAAAGGTCATGAAAATATGACATACTTCGAAATGTATCTTAACGAATCAATGCTAACAAGAATTGACAAAACTTGGGATAATTTCGAAATTGAAGAAGGAATTTCTGGGGGATTTGAAATAGAAGTTCCATTGGAAATTGGCGAAAACAAATTCCAAATCAAAGCATACGACGATGCTGGAAATGAAGCAATTGAAGAAGTTGTAATCAACAGAAAAGATCCTAATGCAGTAGATCCAGTTGATACAAAAGATTTATTAGACAATATTCTTAAAGCAAAATCAATTGTAGAAGTTTCTGAAAAATACGCTGTTACAGAAGAACAAATAGCTGAAATTAACAAATTAATCGAAGAAGCAAAAACTGTTATAAATGAACAACAACCACAAGAAAAGGTTGATGAAATTAATAACAAATTAACAGAAGCATTAGCTAATATCAAAGAAAAAGAAATTGAAAAAGCTAATAAAACACAACTTATCGGTCAAAAAGAAGATGCAGAAGAATTGTTGAAGAAGAAAGATAAATACGTTCTTGATGAACAACAAGAAAAAGCATTACAAGATTTGATCAAAAAAGCTGAAGATTTAGTTAAGAAAGAAGATGCAACTCAAGAAGAAGTTGACACATTAGCTAAAGAAATCAAAGACTCATTAGCTACAATTAAAGAAAAAGAAGTTGAAAAAGCTGATACTAAAGAACTTCAAAATCAAAAAACAAATGCTGAAGAATTGTTAAATAAGAAAGAAGAAAATAAACTTAATGAACAACAAGAAAAAGCATTACAAGATTTGATCAAAAAAGCTGAAGATTTAGTTAAGAAAGAAGATGCAACTCAAGAAGAAGTTGACAAGCTAGCTAAAGAAATCAAAGATGAAATAGCTAAGATTAAAGAAAATACTACAACTCCAGATGAAAAAGAAATCAAAACAGAAAGAGTGGCAGGAAGAAGCAGAATTGAAACAGCAGTAGAAGTTTCCAAGAAATACTACGAATCAGCTGATACAGTAATCATAGCAAACTACGAAAAATTTGCAGACAGCTTATCAGCATCAGCATTATCAAAACAATTAAAAGCACCAATCTTGTTAGTTAAAAAAGATCAATTAGATTCAGTAGTAGCACAAGAAATCAAGAGATTAGGCGCTAAGAATGTAATCGTAATAGGTGGAAATCACTCAGTTGACAAAGCTAAAAACAGCTTATCACAATACAACGTACAAACAATAGCTGGTTCTAATAGATACGAAACAAGTGCAAAAATCGCACAAGAAGTAATCAAACTAACAGGAACTAAAAAAGCTGTAGTAGCAAGCGGAGAAAACTTCGCAGACGCATTGACAGTAGCGCCATTAGCAAACAAAAACAACATGGCAATACTACTTGTACAACCAAACAACATACCAAAAGCAACACAAGAAGTATTGAAACAAATGGATGAAGTATTAGTAGTAGGTGGAGAATTAACAATCTCCAAAGAAGTAGAAAACAAACTACCAAACCCTACAAGAATTGCAGGAGCAAACCGTTACGACACTGCTAAGAAGATTTACGAACACGGCTTCAAAGACAGTAAAGAAGTTAACATCGCAAACGGAACAAACTTTGCGGATAGCTTAGTAATAGGCTCCATCGATTGCCCAATATTATTAGCAGAAGCAAATGAAATTCCAGAAGCTACAAAACAAGCTTTCGAAGAATCAAAATTTGAAAAAGTTAATGTATTTGGTGGAGAAAACTCAATAAGTGAATCAGTTGTAAAAGAATTGATTAAATAGAGTAAGAAAAGTCGCACGAATTTTATGGGTCACCATATTATCGTGTGACTTTTTGTGCCTATTTATTGAAAAAATAAATAAATGAGATTTACTGTAAAATGCACAATTATAGAGTGGATATATGTATGAAAACAGAAAAATAATAGATGAATGGCTATTATAAAGCTTATTTATTCAAAATCACAATATATAATTTGTTGTTTTATATTGTAGATTAATGATATTCTAAAAGAGAATATACTTCAAGGAGGAATTATGAAGAATTTAACAAGCAAAATAGCAAAGCAGTTACTAGCCATGTTACTAGTATTTAATATGGTGCTATCTGTTATTGCTCCAGCTGTATCATTTGCAAATGCAGATGAAGACAACAGAATACTATCTGTTGTAGATGAAGAAGGGAAAGCATTTAATGAAAAAGTAGAAATTCTTTTCAAAGACGTAAATGCTAATAAAGAATACAGTGTGATTACCCAAAATGGTAAAATTGAATTGTCTAAATTACCAAAAAACACTGCATTAAATGTAGAGTTCAAAAACAAAAGTGATATTAAAAATTATGATCTTTTAGATTTTCAAGGAAATTTTAGTTATATTTATAACAATTCACACTTTGTAGTTGACAATGGAAGTTCTGATAAATCTGAAAAAAAATTAGATAAGATTAGAATTAAGAAAGTTAGTCCGATGGAAGTTAAGGTTCTCGATGAACAAGGATATTTAATTACAGAGCCAATAGAATTTTTACTTACTGACAAATTTAACGGAATATCTCCAACACTTACATCAAAAGATGGATACTTGGATTTTTCAGTAATAGAAATAAAAAATCCTAATAATTTCTTTCAAGCTAAGGTGTCATTTCCTAAAGACAACAAGCTAAAATTAAAATATGCTTCTGATAATCAAGACGCAATGGATATTGCTTTCAATAAAGAAAATACAGAAGTACAAGTAATTCAAGAAGGAGGATTCATGGCTAGACGAAATCATTCAATAATAATTGAAGGATACAAGAGACCAGAAAAAAATCCTGAAGAAACAGAAACTCCAGCCGAAAATAACAAGGATTATCAATTAGAAATATTAGATTCAAAAACTAATAAAAAGATAACTGAAGAAATTGAATTCAAATTTGTCGATACTTGGGATGAAGATGAAGAATATCCTCAAAACATAAAAAGCAAAGACGGTATTTTAGATTTGTCAAAAATCGAAGACAAAGATGCTATGTACGACGTATCTATAGTTAATAATGATAAATATAAAATAACAAATCTTTTAACTGCAGATGGAAAACCAGCAAATATTAAATTTAATGGTAAAGAAATTCAAGCATCTGATGGATCAGGTAAACCAGCCGTTTTAAAATCATTGGTATTAGAAAATACAAAACCAGAAACTAAGCCTACAGTTGACAATGATTACAAATTAGAAATATTAGATTCAAAAACTAATAAAAAAATAACTGAAGAAATTGAATTTAAATTTGTCGATGCATGGCCATTTGGTGAAGATGTATACACTAAAAACATCAAAAGCAAAGATGGCATTTTAGATTTATCACAATTGGAAGACAAAGATACTATGTACGATGTATCTATCGTTAATAATGATAAATATAAAATAACAAATCTATTTACTGCAGATAAAAAACCAGCACATATCAAATTTGATGGTAAAGAAATCAAAGCATCTGATGGATCAGGTAAGCCAGTTGTTTTAAAATCTTTGGTATTAGAAAATACAAAACCTGAAGAAAAAGAATTAAAAAATAGAGAAATTACAACTATTCAAGACATTAAAGTAGAATATGAAGATGGAAAACCTGTTGAAGATAACTTACATTTCCATACTTTCAACAAAGAAAACAAGGATATGCATGATTACTATACAAAAGATGGATATCTAAAAGGAGTTAAAGCTCCAGTTGGAAGTAGAATGAAATTGGGATTAGCAGAACTTACAGAATTTTTAACTTTAACAAACGGAAAAGTTCCACACAGATATTTCAACTATATTTGGTTCAAAACTGATAACAAATCAGTAGCTAAAAGTTACGACATTCAAACTAAACAAACTGGCGAAAAAATTGAAAAAATCATAGTAGTTGAACGTCAAAGCTTAATTGGTAATGAACCTAAGAACAAAGAAAGAGCAAATATTTCTATTGATGTATATGATACAACAGCTAAAAGAAAACTAAATGAAAAAACTGTTTTATTTAGCTTAGTTGGTGCTCACCAAGAAGAAACAGTTGAAGCAAAAGATGGTAGACTTGATTTAGATTTATACAAAGATACAATGTATACAATCAAATTAGATGCTTCAATACAACATCCATACAAATCAGATGGAATTAGAATTCAAACAAAAGACGGCAAAACTCTTTTAGATGAACAAGGAAATAAACTAGATAGAATTGATGTTTTCCAAGGCTCATATTTATCAAGAATTTATGTTATTCATGGTCAAAAACATGTTAACAAAGATATTAAATTCAGAATAGAAGAAGTTGGTAATCCAAATAATGTTCAAATTAGATCAAAAGAAGGTCTTTTCTTGAATATGGATGTTATGATGGATAAAACATACAAGATTTCCATGGAAGGCAAAGATGATGAATACTACATGGAAAAACCAATTGAATTTAAATTAGCTAAATCTCCAGATGATGGTTTATATTGGCCAATGGTTGATGATAGATATCCTGAACAAGGCAAAGACCACAAATTAAAAGCAGTATTCTTGAAGAGATACGATGGTAAAGACAATGAATTACCAGGATTAGACGACAATACTGATTGTCCAACTTGTCCAGGAAAACCAGAAGCAGAAGAAGAAGAACCACAATCATCATGCAATGTATCTACAGTAAAAATCAAAACAAAACCAATTAATGTTGAAATACCTGAAGGTGCAGATAAAAATGACCTTGTATTCAAATTGTTCAACTCAAGTAAACAAAGATATGAAGGTGAATTCAAATTAAACGAAAATAATCAATTACAAGCATTGGATTTGTATGAACATAATTCATATTTCATTCAATTAGTATCAAAAGATTATAAAATGTTTAACCAATATATTCAAGCATATAAAAACAACGAATACGCATATAACTTTAAGAAAAATATGCTTCAAGACAAATTAGTTGTAACTAAGAAAACTCCATTCGAAGGACTTAAAACGGATGTCGAAAGAATGTTGGCAAATTTGACTAATGGAACAGATGGTAAACATCAATTTAATTTAAGATTAATTAACAAAGGTCAAATTGTACCAAATACAAAAATTAGATTCTCTAGTGAATTTGATACATTTGAAGTGACATCCGATAACAAGGGCGTAATAAAAGTAAGATTGTACGAAGATGTAACATATAATTTGAGATCTCTTGATGACAAATATGTTATAGATACCTTCCCATTAGTTGTTAAAGATAAAACTGAATGGGGAACAGAAGGCACTAAGCTTTTATTCGATCATTCTTCATGTAACGGAATCCAAGATATTAAATTAATCGATGCTAAACAAGGAAAAGTTAATGGACAAGTAACTTGCAAACCAGGAAACACAACAATAACTGGTGCTGATTTCAAACAATTAAGCTTATTAGCATATCACTTAGATAATAACAATTATCCAATGCTTAAAGGCAAAGAAGCGATGGTATTGGATTTAGTATTAATCAATAGCATGAGACAAAACTGTGAAAAATCAAAATTTGCAGATGGAGATTTCACTATTTTAAGAAAACTTCCAACAGGAAAAGAAGTAGCAGATGTCTATTTCATTAACAAAGATAATACTAAAGAAAAATTAACATTTGAACAAAAAGATAATATTGTTAAAATAACAGGCGTTCATTCTTTGGGAATTAAACCACTTGTAATAGAATACAAATCAAATCAAGTTGAATTCCCAGAACAAAAAGTAGAAAGAGTAGCAGGAAGAAGCAGAATTGAAACAGCAGTAGAAGTATCCAAAAAATACTACAAATCTGCCGAAACAGTAATCGTAGCAAACTACGAAAAATTCTCAGACAGCTTATCTGCATCAGCATTATCAAAAGCATTAAAAGCACCAATCTTGCTAGTTAAAAAAGATCAATTAGATTCAGTAGTAGCACAAGAAATCAAAAGACTTGGAGCTAAAAATGTAGTTGTAATAGGTGGAGAACAATCAATCGACAAAACAAAAGGCAGCCTATCACAATACAACGTTAGAACAATAGCAGGGGCTAATCGTTATGAAACAAGTGCAAAAATCGCACAAGAAGTAATCAAACTAACAGGAACAAAGAAAGCTGTAGTAGCAAGCGGAGAAACATTCGCAGATGCATTGACAGTAGCACCACTAGCAAACAAAAATAACATGCCAATACTACTTGTACAACAAAACAACATACCAAAAGCAACACAAGAAGTATTGAAACAAATGGATGAAGTATTAGTAGTGGGTGGAGAATTAACAATCTCCAAAGAAGTAGCAAACAAACTACCAAACGCTACAAGAATTGCAGGAGCAAACCGTTACGACACTGCTAAGAAGATTTACGAACACGGCTTCAAAGACAGTAAAGAAGTTAACATCGCAAACGGAACAAC
>NZ_QGTH01000008.1:0-2719 GCF_003182075.1 Finegoldia magna | reverse complement strand
ACAAGAATTGCAGGAGCAAACCGTTACGACACTGCTAAGAAGATTTACGAACACGGCTTCAAAGACAGTAAAGAAGTTAACATCGCAAACGGAACAACAGCAGCAGACAGTTTAGTAATAGGCTCAATTGATTGCCCAATATTATTAGTAGAATCAAATGAAATTCCAGAAGCTACAAAACAAGCTTTCGAAGAAGCAAAATTTGAAAAAGTTAATGTATTTGGTGGAGAAAACTCAATAGATGAATCAGTTGTAAAAGAATTGATCAAATAGAGTGAAAAAGTCGCACGATAATATCGTGCGATTTTTTTGGCTAAAATTGGGAAAAAACGCTTCTTTTGTGATATATTATTAAATAGGAGAAGTGTTATGAAAATTTTGAAAAAACTACTATTCGTTTTAGTGGTGATAGTTATGATACCTCAAATCGCCACAGCATCGGAAATAGATAAAATAGACAATATAATCAATCCAAATAGAGGACAAAATGATAGTGTCAGCAAAAAAATCATGCAAAACTTTAAAGCTAACTTATCATTTGCAGTAAAACAAGCGAGGGATGAGGATAATGCTATATTAAAAATTACCGTATTGGACAAAAAAAGCAAACCAATACCAAAAGTTGAGATAATAGTAACTGATCTTCAGACTGGCAAATCTCGAGAAAATCAGACAGATGAAAAAGGAGAAGCACAATTTTATAAGCTTGCACCATCAGAACATTCCGTGAAGGTAGTGTCTGCTCCGTCGGGATATTTCTTCGATGAACAAAGAGTGTTACTTGAAAACAACACCGATAATTCCAAAACTTTGATTGCCAAATCAAGAGAGGACAAGGACAAGAAATACAAAATAACTTATAGAATTACCGACAAATATGCAATTGCCCTAAAAGAAATAGATGTCAGATTACAATCTAATACAAAAGAATACTTGTCAAAAACCGATATGTTTGGTTATGCGTATTTTGAAGTAGAAGATCCTGGAAAATATCAGGTGTACGTGGACAAAATGAGTGAATATTTTGAGAAACATGACAATTTCAAAATCAATGACATTGAGATTAATCCAAATTCAGAAGAATCTATTTATAGTTCACAAATAGACGAACAAATCAAAAAAGAGTTTGAATCAGCACTTATAATCAACGTGAAAAAAGCCGACAAACCACAAGAAAAAGTTCTGGTTTCATTAAAAGATAGAAGAACAGATATGTATGCATTCCAGTACACAAATAAAGAAGGAAAAGTAGTATTCGACAATTTGTTTCCGGGAAACTACGTTCTTACTGTAAATAACGAAGATAGGTTGACTGAAAATGGAGTCGGAGGAGTTATTTTAAAAGAAGGGCAAGTGCGTGAGTTCGATGTAGTATTGTCACAAAGTGATTTGTCTAAGAAATCCCTTGTGGTAGAAAAGAAGGAACACGTCGATGAAAAACTCCCAGAATCGGGAAATAAAGACGAAAGAATGATGATTTTATTCTCTGTGGGAATAATAGTGTTGGCGTATTTATTTTTGAACAAACAAAAAAGAGAAATCTAAAAAAAAGATGATATGTACCCTCTTTACTGGACAAACCAGTAAGGAGAGTACATATCACTTTTGTAGATGCTTTTTCACTGATTTATGTGAGAGAATTCACAACTTTTTATATCATCTTTTATGGTTTTATTCTCACAAAATTGAAATAAATATCTTAATAACTTTATTTTGTCAGTATCTATTTTCTTGTATAGGTCTGTTACTTTTTTATCATTAAACCAATTTATCTTTGTATTAATTTCCCCTCTATGTTCGATATAGTAATCAGCTATGGATTCTAGTTCTTCTTCAAACTGCTTAGCTTTAGCAAAATTAAAAATTGGGAAAATCATTATTGAAACAAGATTTCTTTTATCAATATATTCAGGATTATTTTCAAATTGTTCTTTATAATATGAAAAATCAGTATCTATAATCTCTGCTCTATTTAAATCTTCATAAACTATTAATGCAAGATCTTGAGAATCTTTTTCCAATGTTAAAACCATAATATTTTTAGCATTATACTCTAATTTTAAGAAATAATCTATTATAATTAACACCTCCTATATAGCAGGTAGTACTGCAGGCAAAGCTTCTGGAGCAAAGAAAGCAACCCCTACTATTGCAACAAAAATTCCTGCTGCTATTATTAAATATTTATATTTATTTAAATTCAATTTTCTCCTTTTTATTTCAGCTTTTGCTCTCTTCATGTTCTTTAAATCATTTTGACCTTTCTTATAGTCTTTTGATCCTCTTACCTTCTCCCTAACTTTTTTAGGAACTCCAGATCTTTCTAAGGTCTTTCCATGACTAGGTGTTCCATCTACATTTTCTGTTCCGTGAATACCTCTTTTGTTATTATCAACATGAACGTGTGGTTTTGCATTACTAGATGAAGGCTTATCAACCCTGTATGTCCAACCATTTCCTAAAGAATGCGTCTCCCCATAACCGTAAAAAACAAAGTCATCATCTTCTTCGTCAAGAATATGTGTTCCTGAGTATGACCCAACGTCTATTCCTAAATAATTTAATTCTTTTTCCAAAGCGTTTATAGTTTCATCGCTAGCTTCACCATTTATTGAAGCTTCTTTTGACCTGAACCCGTAAACACGGAATAATTTAATAATATTTTAAGCGGAATGTAATCTGTACATAACAGGGGACATTCCGTTTAATTTTGTTTTAA
>NZ_QGTH01000007.1 GCF_003182075.1 Finegoldia magna | reverse complement strand
TTAAAACAAAATTAAACGGAATGTCCCCTGTTATGTACAGATTACATTCCGCTTAAAATATTATTAAATTATTCCGTGTTTACGGGTTCAGGTCATATGAGGTGTTTTGTTTTACTATTTAGCGTCTGGAACTTCTGTAGCAGGATCAGATTTTGTTCCGAATCTTGTTATGATTGTTAGAATCATCATAGCTAACAATACGTATTGGTTTACCATGAATGGAAGAATATCTGTTGGTGCAACTTTTCCTGCAGTAAGTCCTGATGCGATTAAGATTTGTGCTCCGTAAGGGATAATTCCTTGGATAACGCAGCTTGTTGTATCCAAAAGTGATGCAACACGAGAAGGTGATACGTCGTATTCTTTTGTCATTTCAGCTGCTACTTGACCAGTAATCAAAATAGAAACTGTATTGTTTGCTACAGCAGCGTTTGTAAGTCCAACTAATGTTGCAATTGCAGCTTCAGCACTTTTTTGTCCTTTAACTTTCTTCTTAACTTTCATTATGATCCAATCAATACCGCCGTGTTTTCTAACCATGTAGGCAAGACCACCAGTGAACATTGATAATAAGAAGATTTCTAATACTCCTGTAAATCCTTTAAAAATTGTTTGTGACAACATAATTGTGTCGAACTTTCCGTAAATCATACCGATTATCCCAGCTAGTAATGTACCAGAGAATAATACCAATAATACGTTCATTCCCATTAATGCAGTTACAATTACTAATAAATAAGGAATTACATAAACCAAGTTGTAGCTTTCTTTAACCATTGTGATTGTTGTTTCTGGTCTTCCTATGATTGCGAAAATAATTGTAGAAATTATAATTGCTGGGAATGCAAATCTTGAGTTCATTACGAATTTTTGTTTCATTCCGATATTTTGTGTTCTAGTAGCTGCGATTGTTGTATCTGAGATCAATGATAAGTTATCTCCTGCCATTGCTCCACAAATCAAAGCTGCAAGCATAAGAGCAGGATTGATTCCTATTTTTTCGGCAACCCCGAAAACTATAGGTCCCAATGCTACTACTGATCCTACAGATGAACCAGTCGCAATTGACAAGAATGTCGAAATCAAGAAAATTCCTGGTACCAAGAAGTTTACAGGTACGATTGATAAACTGAAGTTTACAACAGAATCTACAGCGCCACTTGCCTTAGTAACTTGAGCAAATGCTCCAGCTAATAAGTAAATAATACACATGATAATTATGTTTTCATCGCCACAGCCTTTTACAAAATCGTCGGCTTTTTCGTTGATAGTTCCTTCAAAAATAATGAATGCTACAGCAACACCAATCATTATAGAAATAGGTGAAGGAATTTGATAGAATGGCATTTCTACTCCACGAAGTGACAATACTACACCTGATAATACATAGAATAGCACAAACACTACAAGTGGAAGAAGTGCTTTTTTATTTGGTTTCATTTTTTAGCTCCTTTAATCTTTTATAATTTCCGAATTCACGTCCGTATTCCATGAACGCATCGATATTTTCCATTTTTGTTCCTTTTGGAATTTGACAACCTGTAGACAACACATATCCACATGGAGAATCGTAACCGATGTCGATACATTCTTTTACAGATCTTTTAACATCTTCAGTATTTCCCAAATACATAACATCTACTGGAGGAACATTTCCTGTGATAACAATGTCGTTACCAAGAATTTCCTTAGCTTCCAATAAACTTTCACAGTTATCAAGTGAGAAGTTACCAATTCCAGAATCTTTTAATAGTGGCCACAAATCTTTAGAATCACCACAAATATGTAACCCTGCAGAAGAACCACAGTATTTTTTAACATCTGCAATATTTCTCTTCAAATATGGAAGTGAAAATTCTTCGAATTGTTTCTTACGAATCAAAGTAGTACTTGAAACTGGATCGGCAAATCCCATTCCAAATCCTCTACTACCAACTTCCTTAATGTATTCTCCGTTATTGATTGTTATGATATCCATAATTTTATGAACGGCATCCTTTTTCTTAACCATCCAACGAAGTAAAGTTTCAGTACCCAAAACACTTGCGGCTACAGAGAATGGTCCAGTCATTGCAGCACCGATTGATGCAACATCTCCGACTTGATCTCTGATTTTTTCCAATGCTTCGATTAACACTGGTAGCTTTCCATCTTTTAATGGATTGATGATTTTTAATTTTTCGATATCTTCGACCTTTTTCACAACTGGATCTTTTAGTTGGGAAATACTGTCTTCTGGATACCAAATTTCAGTTCCCATCGCTTCTGCCATTCCTCTTAAAGTAGTGGACACACTGATGGAATCGTGGTAGAACCTTTTGAACAAAGCTACTTCCGTATCGGCGATTACATCAGAATTTGAATAATAATCCCAAGTTTTATATCCCAGAAAATCACTCATTGTAACGCCCATATCAGGAACAACTGGAATTCTGTCCATTTCTTCACCTTTTGAGAAGGCCTCCATTCTCTCCTTTGGAGTCATCTCATCTTTGAACATATAAATCCTCCTTTTTAAATTTTAAAAATAATTTAATGAATTTGTTGCTATAAATTTCATTATAATTTTATCATAGAAAAATTCAGTCATTTATTGAAATATTTTATAAGTTGTAGTTTTTATTCATTAAAATTAAATAAAAACTTAATAAAATTGATTTGTAGGTTAAAAACATTTAATTTAACACAAAAATATTTTTGTGATAATGATTTCTTAATTGACAAAAAGGAATATAAGATAAAAATAATCATAAAAATTTATCATAGCAAAGTAGATGCTTTATCAAAATCGGAAAGTTGATTTATTTAATTATCCAATAAGTAATTATTATTTAGATAATATTCAATATATAATATGATAAAATTAGAGTGGGTGATAATATGAAAACAATAATAGTGTCGGGATTTTTAGGTTCAGGCAAGACAACTTTTATCAATCACATTTTGGGTTTTTCCAAAAATACTTTGGTATTGGAGAATGAATTTGGTGATGTGAGTATTGATTCAATGTTGATTAAAAACGACGATATAATTGAAATCAATTCGGGATGTATTTGCTGTGGATTGAAGAGCGATTTTAAGGAAATTATTCACAAAATCGACAAAGACCAATTTGAGTACATCATAATTGAGCCGACAGGAGTTGCAAAGCTAACGGATATATTGGAAGTTTTGAAAGACGAAGAGAATTTGCAAATCCAAAAATGCGTGACAATTGTCGATTGCGACAGTTACATTTGCTTTCACGATGATTTCGGAGAATTTTTCAATGATCAAATAAAAAATGCTGATATAATATACATAACGAACATTGAAAACTTGGAAGAAGAAAAAATCGAAGAAGTGAAGAATTCAATCGAACAATTTAACAAGCATGCAATTATTCATAAGGAAGATTTCAGAAAGATAAATCCAAATGATATTGTAAGTGAATTTTATGATAATAAAAAGCAAGACAAACACGAATGTTGTTGTCACGGTGACGGTCACAAATGCTGTGGCAAACACCATCATCACGACCACGATAAGCATTCTCACGAGGATTCTAAGTTTAAGACCAATGTTCAAAAGAAATTGAAATTCAATTCAAAAGAAGATTTGGAAAAGTTTTTGGATTCAAAAAGTATCGTGAGAGCGAAGGGAAATGTAGAGATTGCAGATAAGAAAGTTTTCGTTAGCAAAACTTTGAGTGGATTAGAAGTATCAGATTCGTTATCTGATAGCGATGATTTTGTAATAATCGAGGTGAATAATGAGTAAAGTTGGAACTTATGATTGTATTGTAATGGAAACTACACCCATCACTGATCCGGGATTATTTGAAGATGCGGACTGTTTGGTTGAATATTTTAAGGACAAGGATTATGCGAGTATTCCGATGTCTTCTACATTAGAATCAGAAGCCATGGGTGCTGTTGCAGAACTTGGAAAAGTAAGCAAGTACAAGTACGATAATGTGGATGATATTGTGATTGATTTTGATTACAATCAAAAACATGTTAAGGCTTTGTTTGAAGCAATTGATAAGATGAAGGATGATAAAAGAGTAATTGTTGAGGTAGCTGGCCCATTGGTTATATTAGATAACTTGGCAAGCTCTGAGGTGGTTTTCAGATCTTTTAGAAAAAAACACGATAAAATCGTTGAACTTTATGATGAAATCAGAAAAGCTTTGGTGGAATATATCGAAAAATTGGTTGACAGTGGAATACAATTGATTAGTTTTTCCGATAGTTTGGCGGGTGCTGATATTATTGGTCCTAAGCAAATGCAGTTATATGTGGACGAGTTTTTGATGAAATTTTTGGAAGATATTCAAAATATCGACAAGCCATTTAATTTTCACTTATGCCCAAAATCAACGATGGCGTTGATAAGCTTGGATAAAGCAGAGTTTAAACCTATTGAAAATGACGAAGAACAAAGATACGTAGACTTTTTGTTTGAAGGAGAACACAAGATTTTCGGAGACAGATGTATGAATTTGTCAGATAAGAAATTTAAGAAGATAAATGAGATTTTAATTAGGGGGTAGTATGAATACACAACAAGAATATTTAGATAAAATGGCAGAAATGGTAGTAGAAATGGAAGATGAAGACATCGCTGAGGTGTGCCAAGAATATATAGACAAGGGATTTGATGCTAAACAAGGTATCTTCGACGGACTTATTAAAGGTATGCAACAAGCAAGTAAGCTTTTTGATGAAGAAGAATATTTTATCACAGATATTTTGCTTTGCAGTGATGCAATGTATGCTGGTTTGGACGTTTTACAAAAACATGTAGAAATGAATGACGACGACATACTTGGCGTTGGGGTTATCGGAGTTGTTGAAGGAGATACTCACGATATCGGAAAAAACTTGGTAAAATTGATGATGCAAACTGCAGGATTTAAGATGATTGATTTGGGTCGTGATGTTAAATTACAAAACTTCATCGATGCAGCAGTCGAAAACGATGCTGATTTGATTTGTATGTCAACTTTAATGACAACTACTATGGACAACATGGGTAAAGTTATCGAAATGTTAAAAGAACAAGGTCTTAGAGACAGATTCAAAGTTATGATCGGTGGGGGACCTATATCTCAAGCTTTTGCTGATAAAATCGGTGCGGATTCTTACACTGAAAATGCTGTAGAAGCTGTAGAAGCTGCTAAGAAATTAGTTGGAAAAGATAAGTAGGACAGAAATGATTAACGAAAAAGATAGATTGAAGAATGCTTTAAATCATATTTTCATCGACAGAATTCCTGTGATTTGTCCGGGGGGAATGATGAATATGATATCCAAAGAGCTAATGGAATTGAAAGATATCTATCTTCCAGAAGCTCACTTGGATGCTAGGAAAATGGCTGATTTGGCAAAAGCTATCTACGACGAGAAAATTTTTGAGAATATCGGAGTTCCATTCTGCATGACGATTGAAGCCGAAGATATGGGTTCTGTTGTCGATTTTGGAAATGAAATTTATGAACCACACGTTATTGAATACGCATTCGATAACATCAAAGATTGGGAAAAGATAAAAGATTTCAAGAAGGAAGATTCCAGAAGTGATATCGTGATTGAGGCTATTAAAATCTTGAAGGACGAAGAAAAAAACGCCCCAATTATTGGAAATATCACAGGACCTGTTAGCACTGCATCATCAATAATGGATTCTGTAAAATACTACAAGGCTCTTAGAAAAGACCCACAAAGAGTTCACGAATTTATGGATTATGTGACAGATCATTTAATAGAATTTGCGAATAGACAAATAGACGCAGGAGCAGATGTTATCGCAGTTTCAGATCCTTCTGGTACTGGTGAAATTATGGGACCTAAATTCTTCAAAGAATTCACTGTACAATATTTGAATAAGTTTTTGGATGGAATAAAAGACGTTCCAAAAATTGTTCACATATGTGGAAGGATGACTCCTGTACTTGATTTGTGCAACGACATTCACTCTGATTGCTTGAGCTTCGACTCAATCGTATCTTTGAAAGATGCGAAGAAAGTTTTGAAGCATCACGTGTTGATGGGTAATGTGTCGACTTATGCGCTTGAATATTCAGACAGTGAAAAAATCCAAAAACTAGCAAAAATATCAGTAAACAACGGATCAAATATCCTGTCTCCAGCTTGTGGAATAGGTATGAGATCGCCACTTGAAAATTTGAAATCAATAATAACAGCATCTAAGAATTACGATTATGAAGATAAGAATTAATAATTTAAATAGAACAATTGAATTAGAAGACAACAAAAGCTACAATTTGATGAATGCTTTGCTTGAAAACGACATCTACATCGATAACTCATGCAATGGTAAGTTAACTTGTGGTAAGTGTAAGATAAAAGTTGTAGAAGGAAATGTCAACGAAATAACTGATACCGAAAAAAGACTTTTGAAAAAAGAAGAAATCGAAAACGGCGTTAGGCTTTCGTGTGCAGTTACAATGAGTGGAGATGTTATCGTGGAAACTTTGAGCGAAAACAGCTCCATTGATGTGCTCGATTCAGGAGATATGCCAGAATTTGAAAAACAATACAGAGACGGCTACGGGATTTGCGTGGACATTGGTACTACAACTGTGTGCATGAATTTAGTAGATTTGAAAACTGGAGACATCATCGCGAAAAACTCCGCACTTAATGCCCAAACAAAGTACGGCTTGGATGTGCTTACGAGAATTACGTTTGAGTTTGAAAATGAAAATGCAGCGAAAATTCTCCAACACAGCATTGTAAGTTCTATGAATAAACTTATTGATAAAATGATTGTCGAATCAAAAATCGACAGAAAAGATATAAAAGAAGTTGACATTGCGGCGAACACTACGATGGTTCACATGCTTTTGGGAGTGGATGCAAGAAGCTTGGGGAAATTCCCGTACAAACCAGTGTTCACTGAAGCAAAGAGTGTGATGTGCGAAGATATTGGACTGAATTTGGACGCAAAATTGTACACTTTGCCAAATGTTTCAGCGTATATTGGAGCAGATATTGTAGCAGGTGCTTATGTTACTGATATGAGAAACAGAGAAAACACACTGTTTATAGATATCGGTACGAACGGCGAAATAGTTTTGAAGACTAATGATAAATTATATTGTTGTTCTTGTGCAGCTGGTCCTGCACTTGAAGGTATGAATATAAAATGTGGAATGAGAGCAGAACAAGGAGCCATCGAAGATGTTTTAATTGACGGGTCAAATGTCAAATTACAAACTATCGGCGACAAACCTCCAAAAGGAATTTGTGGAAGTGGTATTCTTGCTGTAATCAGTGAAATTGTTAGAAATAAAATCGTCAACAAGAGAGGTAGGATTATCGATCCAAACTCTGTCGATGATTTTAGAAAAGATTTGGTAAGAATTGTAGATGATAAAAGAGAGTTCATGATGACTGATGAACTTGTTATCACGCAATCTGACATCAGACAAGTGCAACTTGCAAAAGGAGCGATACTTTCTGGTTTTATAAAACTTTTGGATGAAGAAGGATTAGATATTTCCGATTTGAACGAATGTATTGTCGCAGGTCAATTTGGAAGTCATTTGAAACCGTCTTCAATCGTAGGTGTGGGAATTCTGCCTTACGAAATTGAATCCAAAATAAGTTATGTAGGTAATTCATCTTTAATAGGGGCGTACATGTGTCTAATGAACGATAAAATAAAGGAAGAAATGTCCACTCTTGCTGAAGATATGAATTATATAGAATTATCAATGACAAAGGACTACGAAAAAATATTCGCTAAGGCGATGGAATTTCCAAAGGAGAGATGATTATGAAGAAAAAATTATTGGTATTAATGATGCTTGTGTTCTCATTGACAGCTTGTAACGCTGACAAAGATAAGGCCCAAGAGCCACAAAAAACAGAACAAACACAAGAACAAGCAAAAACAGACGAAAACAAAACAGAAGAAAAAGCTTCTGAGAGTGAAGCTACTAAGGTTTCAATCGTTGTAATGGATGAAGTTAACAACAAAGAAATCTTAAAAGAAGATGCAGAAATCAAAAAAGATGAAAACTTGCAATCTTACCTTGAAAAAAATCACAAAGCAGTTTTTGAAAAAGGTATGATGACTGAATTAGAAGGCGTAAAACAAGATCCAGCTAAGAAACAATACTGGATGTATTATGTTAACGATAAAATGGCAGAAGTTGGAATCGGCGATTACAAAGTTAACGAAAACGACAAGATAGAATTCAAATTTCAAGAAATGAAATAATGAAAACTAGTGATTTGACTAGAATTGCAATATTATCAGCAGTATGCATCCTGACAAGAATTTATTTGAATATAATTCCGAATGTAAAAATCTTGTCGGATGTCATACTGATACTTGCAATTGAAAAAAACCTAAAAGAGTCACTATTTGTAAATGCAGTCACGATGGTAGTCACAAGTTTTGTGCTTGGATTTGGAATATGGGTTTTGTTCCAAGTGGTAGACTTTTTCATCTTGGCTGTATTTAACTATGCAATTTTCAATGTATTTAAATTGAAAAAAACATTGGTAACGAAAACTATCGCATTGTCTGTGTCGGGATTTTTGTATGGACTTATAATCACGTTGATGGAATGCATGACTGTCATGGGGATGAATGTATTCATTGCAAGATACATGACATCAATTCCGTTTGATATCAACCATATGATAGGAAATGCTGTGATATATATTTTTCTGATATACAAATTAGAAGACTATATTACCGGCAAGAAAAAAATCATGAATTAAAAATCTTAAAAAATATTTCATTGACTTTAATTTGTATACAGTATTAAACTTATATGATATAATAAAATCAAATCAAATTGATAATGGAGGGATTATTTATGAATTTAAGAAAAAAATTATTGGCTGGATTGTTATGTCTAGCAATAGTAGGATTAGCTGGCTGTTCACAAAAAGCAGACGATAAAAAAGAAGAAACAAACAATACTCAAACAACTGAACAAGCGAAAGATGATTCTAACAAAGAAGAAAAGAAAGAAGAAAAGAAAGCTGATGAAGTAAACGGTGTTTCTTTGGATAACCCAATCAAAGTTGACAAAGAAGCTAAGAAAATTACAGTATTATCTTCAGTTAACGGAAAATACTTCACAGAAAACACAAGACATGCTTCTGTAAATACTGACGGTAGTAACGGAGCAAAATCAGTTCTTACTGCTTATGCTACTCCAGAAGATTTCTACAACGCATTAATCGAAATTGGTGCAAAACCTGGTGAAAATATGACTCCAGATAATGCAGCTGAAACTCACGTTGAAGGATCTAAAATAGGTGCTACTGTAACTTGGGAAGGCGCTGGAAAAGATTACGACATTAACGAAGTAATAACAGATAGCAATGGAAAGAAAATTGATTTTAGATTTGGTGGAAACTTAGAAAGAGCAAAAAACAAAAAAACAGGTTGCCTAACTTGCTTGGACTCTTGTCCAGTAGGAATTATTTCTAATACAACTTACACTAATGGAGCTGTAGAAAAGAGAAACGAAGTTAAATTTACTGGTAACCCTGATGTACTTCCAGAAGATGGAACTTATGTAGCTGTAACTTATACTCTAGAAGATTAATAGAGGTATCAAGTGAAAAAGTTAAGGGCGATATTTTATTATTTAACTACGGGCGTAGCCATCGGGGTTTTATGTTGTTTACTTTTGTTATTCAACGTAAATTTTGAGATGATGGTTAGCCAGCAGCTAGTAATGTTTATCTTTACGGCTTTTGGATTGATACTAGGAATTGCTTATACAAATATCAACAGATATGTATTCTTTGCTTTGGAAGCGGCGATATTCTTAATTGCACTAATAGGTGGGAAAACTCAAAGTCTTATCTACATTGTAAAAGAGTTTATAATGTATCATGGACCAGTTAAGAATATTCTCGTTCCTACAATCGCAGTTATCGTAATTGTTAACTTAATCAACCTCTATATAGTTCTTACTCAGAAGAAATATCAAAAGTATTATAGTAGAGAAGAACGTAAAGCTATGAGAGAAGAAGAAGTTAAACTTAGCGATTTAAGAGAAGAAAAAACACCTGAAGAAATAGCTGAACTTAAACACAAGAGAAAAATCCAAAGAATTATCGCTTTAATTATTCTTGGAGTGTTGTTGGGATTATATTTCTTCGTACCTTCAATCAAAGCAAAGACTAATGAAGCCTTCTCCACGATTTCAAAATTAGATACGGATGTCGTAGTAGCTTATTTGAGATCTTACGGAAAACAAGCAGCAGTCGTATCATTTGTTTTAATGATATTACAATCAATCGCGGCCCCTATCCCAGCATTCTTGATTACTTTATCAAATGCTGCAATATTTGGATGGGTTAAGGGAGCTATGCTTTCTTGGTCATCAGCGATGGCAGGAGCTGCACTTTGCTTCTTCTTAGCCAGAGCTTTGGGAAGAGATGCTGTTGAAAGACTAACAAGCAAAGGTGCTATGGAAAGTGTTGACGTATTTTTTGAAAGATACGGAAAATATGCAATATTAATTTGTAGACTTTTACCATTTGTTTCATTCGACTTTGTAAGTTATGGTGCAGGTCTTACTAACATGGGATTCTGGTCATTCTTCATAGCGACTGGAATTGGTCAATTACCTGCAACAATTGTTTATTCATATGTTGGAGGAACATTGACTGGTGGAGCGCAAAAACTTTTCTTGGGTCTTTTGACATTGTTTGCATTATCAATCATGATTGGTATAGCTAAGAAAGTTTACAACGACAAACAAAAGAAAAAGGGCGGAAAAGTAGTAGAATAAAATTATAATCATAGGTCATTGATGTGGCCTATGATTTTTTTGCAAAATTTTATTTGTAAAAATCTTACGCTTTATTTTGATAATGGAATAAATAAATTTGACAATAAAACTTTTTAGAATTAAAATTTAATTATGAAATCATTTTCTATAAAGATATAGAAATACATAGGAGGATATTTTGAATAAGAAATTTAAGGACGTCATTATCGTAGGATTTGCATTATTTGCAATATTCTTTGGCGCAGGAAACCTGATTTTTCCACCTTATTTAGGTGTGCTTTCGGGAACTGAGTACAAAAAAGCGATGCTAGGATTTTTGTTGACAGACCCTGTACTACCTATACTTGGCGTAATCATCACCGCTAAGCTAGGTGGAGGAGCAGAAGATCTTGGAAAAAGAGTTGGGAACAAATTTGCTAAGATTCTTGGAACCGTTATCATATTAACCATTGGACCGCTTTTTGCAATTCCTAGAACTGCAGCGACAACTCACGAAGTTTTTGTGTCGAAAGTTTTTCCAGGAACTCCAGAATGGGTAACTGCATTAATATTTTTTACGTTGACTGCGATTTTTGTATTTAATGAAACGGGAGTTATCGATAAAATAGGGAAGTATTTGACGCCAGGATTGGTAGTTATTTTATTAGTTATTATAGGTAAGTGTATCGTAGATCCTATTGGTGTTATGAATATCGCAACCGAAAATCAGATATTTATGAAAGGATTTGCAGAAGGATATCAAACCATGGACGCTCTTGGAGCAGCACTTATGACGGGGATTGTAGTTTCAGATTTGAAAAGAAAGGGATATGTCAATGACGAAGAAAGATTGAAGCTTGTCAAGTGGGTTGGACTTGTGGCATTTGTTTTATTGGCGATTATTTACGGTGGATTGATTTATGTTGGGGCGACAGCATCCAAGATTTACACAGTTCAAAACACAAGAGTGGACATATTACTTGGAACTGTGCAAAATATTTTAGGTTCAGCTGGTAAAATAGCCATAGGAATTGCAGTGTCATTGGCATGTTTGACTACATCTGTTGGGCTCAGTGCGATTGCTGGAGATTTCTTCTCGAATATTACAAAAGACAAATTGGGCTACAAACCAATTGTTTTGGCAACAGTTGTGATTTCTGGTGTGCTTTCACTTGTTGGGGTTGAAGCGCTCATTAAAGCAGCAGTTCCAATATTGTCGACAGTTTATCCAATTATTATGGTACTTATATTTTTAGGAATTTTCGAAGAGCATATCAAATACGATTTAATATACACAGGGGCAGTGCTTGCGACATTTGTTGTGAGTTTCGTAGAAGTTTTGAATAAAAATTTCAAAATTTTACAAGGTTTTGCGGATGCAATCAAAACCCTTCCTCTAAGTTCTGTTGGATTTGAATGGTTGTTGCCAGCGATTGTTACGGGTGCAGCATTCGGAATAATTGCTTATATCCAAGATAAAAAGAAATTAGCATAGACGAAAAATTTCAGCATAAAGTTGTTCTTTGTGCTGATTTTTTTGGCAAATTTAAGGAATTTAGTGATTTTATAATTAATTTTGCACTTTGTTTACAAACTTTTTACACAATAATGATTGATTAATTATATAATAAAGATAGAAATAAAATTTATGGAGGATTTTATGGAAAATCTTATAGAGGTCAGAGGTCTTGTAAAAAAATACAAGGAACTTACTGCGGTCGACAATTTGGATTTGGACGTGAAAAAAGGAGAAATTCTGGGAC
Organism: Finegoldia magna; assembly: GCF_003182075.1. Lineage (GTDB taxonomy): Bacteria > Bacillota > Clostridia > Tissierellales > Peptoniphilaceae > Finegoldia > Finegoldia magna. The sequence continues at coordinate 86,249 of NZ_QGTH01000007.1, read as the reverse complement.
TACTTGGTCCAAATGGTAGTGGGAAATCCACAACTATCAATTGCATGTTGTCGCTTTTGAAAAAAGATTCTGGAAGTGTGAAGATTTTCGGAAAAGAAATGTCTGCTGATGCTTATGATATCAAAAAAAGGATTGGCGTGGTGTTTCAAGATGTCGCAGTGTATGATGAGTTGACTGTCTACGAAAACATCGACTATTTCTGTGGATTGTACATACAAGACAAATCTGAAAGAAGTAAGCTTGTGAAAAGGGCGTTGGATTTGGTAAGTCTGAATGATTTTGTTAAGTTTAAACCGAAAAAATTATCAGGAGGTTTACTAAGAAGACTTAACATAGCTTGTGGAATTGCACATAAACCTGAGCTAATTATCCTAGATGAGCCTACAGTTGCTGTTGATCCGCAATCTAGAAATAGTATTTTGGAAGGCATAAAAAAACTAAACGAAGATGGATCAACGATAATTTATACATCGCATTATATGGATGAAGTTGATTTCTTGTGTGATAATATCGTGATAATTGACAAGGGCAAAGTCATTGCAAAGGGCTCATCGGAACAACTCAAAGATATGATAGAAATGAACGAGAAGATAAGCTTCACAGCGAAAGAATTAAATGAAGATGTGATATCTCAAATCAAAACTCTTCCACACTTGATGAGCTTTGAAAATAAGGACGATAATGTTAAGTTGAATTTTTCTCATGGAGATGGGTATTTGATGAAGTTGATTAAACTTCTCGATGAAGAAAATGTTCAGTACAGTTCTTTGAATGTCGAAAAGCCAAGTCTTAACGATGTTTTCTTGGAATTAACGGGCAAAGATTTGAGGGATTGATATGTTTCTACATTCATTTAAAAATACTTTTAAGCTGCTTTTGAGACAAAAAGCGATGCTTTTTTGGGCGTTGTTGTTTCCAATTGTTCTGGGGATTTTCTTCAAATTAGCATTTGGAAATATCAATGAAAATAGTAAATTCAAAACCATTGATGTAGCTGTTAATGAAACTCTTATGCAAGACGATAATTTCAAAAACTTCATTAATGAGATGGAAGATGAAAAATATTTCAAGGTTGTAGAATCAAAAAACGAAGATATATTGAATACTAACGAAGATGTAAAAGCGTACATTGATTCATTAGACAAAATCTACACGAAAAAATCTGGTATTTCTGAGACAATCGTCGAAACTATTATGAATTCATATTCTCAAAAAGTATCCATGATAACTAAGATAATGCAGAAAAATCCGACGGCTGATATCGGGAAAATCTTAAATGTAGACGATCACATCAAAGACGTTTCAAGAAAAAACATGAATCCTGTGAATGTGTTTTTCTACACGCTTTTAGGGATGACGACGATTTACGGATATATGTGGGGACTTTTCGTTAGTTTCCAATACGAAGCGAACTTGTCTACAAATGCGAAGCGTAACGCAGTTTCTCCAACTAAAAAAAGCGTAATGCTTTCTGCATCAGTTCTAGTCAGCTGGATTATCAATTTTGCAATCACAGTTTTATTTATCGCATATTTGAAATACGCACTTGGAGTTGGGTTCGGAGATAGGATAGGAGCATTGATTGGACTTGCAAGTATTTCATCTTTTTGTGGAGTTGCTTTTGGCATCTTAATTGGAGTATCCAACAAAAAAAGTCTTGATACAAAAATCGGAATGGGAATCGCTATTACGATGCTGATGTCTTTTTTAGCGGGAATGATGGTTCCAGAAATAAAAGTAATCATCGCAGAGAAGCTTCCCATTATCAACAAAATAAATCCTGTTGCTGTCGTTACAGATGCGGTGTATTCATTGTATTATTACGATTCGATGGCACGATTTAACAAAGATATAATTAACCTTTTGATAATTACAGTTGTATTTGTCGTAGCGTCACTATTTTTCATGAGAGGTAAAGAGTATGAGAGTCTTTAAAAATTATTTTAAAATCACATGGGCACACAAAACTCCTATACTTTTGTACACGATAATATTTTTCGTATTGATGAGCTTTGCGACAAAAAACACGACACAAACTTCCTACAAACCCGTTGATGTAAATATTTATGTGCAAGACAAAGCGAACACCAAACTGTCCAAATCTTTGTACGATTATTTGGACAAGAACGCCAAGATAAAAACAATGGATGAAACAATCGTAGACGACAAACTTTTCTATGATATTATAAACGCAGCTGTAATAATTCCAGAGGATTTCGATAAAACAAAGGAAGTTTTGTACAAAGTTGCCCCTAATAATGCTTATGCGATGGATATCAAAGAGAAGATAAATATTTATCTAAGCCAAGTAAGTTCCTACGAAAAAAGTGGATTTACTGAAGATGAGGCTATAAAAAACGCGAATGAGGATTTGGACAAAAAAATTAATGTCAGCATTAAAGAGGGAAGTGTAAATTCCAAAAAAGATAAATCCAAATTCTACTTCAACTTTTTAAATTACCTGCTACTTGCACAAGTAATATTAGTCGTTTCAAATATCGCCTTGGTCTACAAAAAACAACCAATTCTTATGAGAAACAACGTATCACCATGTCCAAGAACTAGAATTAATATGGAGTTGATGCTGGGTCATATCGTCACAGGACTTGTGTTCTGGTTAATTTACATGATACTTTTCTGTGTTTTGTACAAATACGATTTTACAAAGACTCACGTCAATCTTATGATGCTTAATTCGTTTGTATTCACGATATCTGTGGTGTCGATGGCTGTGATGATATCAAACGTAATCAAAAATTCTAACACAGTTCAAGGAGTAATGAACATCGTTTCACTAGGATCGTCGTTTTTGTGTGGGGCATTTGTTCCGCAAGAATTACTAGGGAAAACTGCATTGAGTATAGGTAGAATTTTCCCAGGATTTTACTATATAAGTAACAATGAAATTTTAGAAGAATTTCCGGAAATATCTAAAATTCTTCCTAATCTTTTGATAATATTAGGATTTAGCGTAGTATTTATAGTGATTTCTGTTTTGGCAAAACCAAAAGGTAACGATAATATCAACAAATAAAAATAAGGCTATGAGTTGTGTGCTCATAGCCTTTACTTTTGAGAAAAATTATTTTGTAATTAAATATACTAATACTGATGCGATTGTAGTCGTCAAACCTACAGCAGCTTCGTAAGGAATGATTTTCAATCTGTCAGCGATAGACATTTTGACAGATCCACCAGTTGCATGGAAGAATGATCCGTGAGGAAGTGAGTCGATAACTGTAGCACCTGCATGAACCATAGCACCAGCATTTAGTGCAGTTACATTTGCATCGATTAATGATTTGGCGAATGTTTGAGATGCTATTGTACTTCCAGCAGTTGTACTTGCTGTTGCACCTCCCATTAAAATACCCGCTACTGGAGCAAGTATAAATGCAGGAAGATTAAATGCAGTAATCAAATTAATCATATCAGTTTGTAGTGTTGAATTTTTGATAATTCCTGCTATTGTTCCCGTACCGATTAAAAGTGCGCAAACTCCGATTATTTTTGAGAAACCGTAGTTGACATATTCTTTGGTATTCTTAGTTTCTTTTGTAGCTAATAAGCACACAAATCCTCCCAAAGGAAGTGCAATCAATGGGTCGATTGTGATTTTGGCAAGTGGTCTAAGTGCCAATAAAACAATTACAGTAACGGGACCTATAATTGATGCGAAGAAACTTGGCAAGTTCGTTCTTTCAGAAGATTCCAAATCAGTAGAATCAATAACATCAGTTTTTTTCTTTGCTAAAGCCATTGCAATAATAATCGTTACGATTAATGCGCAAATTGCAGGAATGATATTCACATACATCAAAGATGTAAGATTTAGTTTGAATCCTTCAGCAGTTGCAATAGTGTTTGGGTTAGGGCTGATTACATTACCAGCTTTTCCTCCACCAATCATAGCCAATAAAATGCTGGATTTGGAAAGATTTGATTTCTTACCAACTGCAAGGGCGATAGGTGCACAAGTGATAACTGAAATGTCAATGAATACACCGACAGCACAGATAATCATAGTAGAAATCGCAATAGCAATCAAAGCCTTTTGTTCGCCTAATTTTTTGATAATCGTGTCTGCGATTTTTTCTGCAGCGCCTGTTTTAACCAAACAGCCTGCCAAAATACCACTTGTCATAATTCTTAGAACTGAACTCATCATTGATTCAGAACCTTTTACCATGGCAGACACAGTTCCCACAAGTCCGCCTCCACCGATAAGTCCACCAACCAAAGCGCCTATGATAAGTGCGTAAGTTGCGTGGAAGTTTTTGATGATTAGAAAAATTGATAACGCTAAGCCAATCAATGCTCCAATCGTTGAAAATGTTACGTTGTCCATACTACCTCCATAAATTTATTAATTTCATTATTTGGTCAACACTTCTGTACAAGTTTTCTTCTGAAACTTTTTTATCCATAGCTTCATTTGTTTGCATACATTTATTAAGAATAGGGAAGAATGCATCGATTCCTCTTTCATTAACAGAGACTGCATCGTTATCGCAAACGCCGCAAAAAGCGATGACTTTTTTGTTGTATTTCTTTGCGAGCTTTGCAATTCCTACAGGAGTTTTTCCCATAGATGTTTGGAAATCCATCTTGCCTTCGCCTGTGATAACCAAATCAGAATTTTTGATTAACTCATCTGCACCAAGCATTTCCAGAATTATTTCAATTCCTGGTTTTAATTCTGCATTTAAATAATTTTTGAAGGCATATCCCAAACCACCAGCAGCACCAGCTCCCTCAATCGTATCATTTGCATCAGGAATAACTTTTTTTGTAACTTCGTGATATTTGCCCAAAAGTTTATCCAATTCTTCGACTTGTTTTGGAGTTGCGCCTTTTTGTGGTGCAAATACTCTTGCCGAACCACGTTGTCCACACAATGGATTATCGACATCACAAGCTATTTGGAATGTGCATTCCTTAAGTCTTTCGTCGAAGTTTTCCAAATCAATTGTTTCCAAATCTATAATTCCTATTGGACCGTTTGAGATTTCGATTCCATTTTTGTCAAAAAATCGCGCTCCCAAACTTCTTAGCATTCCCATGCCGCCATCTGTAGTTGCAGAGCCACCGATTCCAATGATAAATTCTCGGATATTTTTATCCAAAGCGTCCTTGATCATATCGCCAACTCCGAAAGTCGTAGCATTCATTGGATCCAAGTTATCTTTTATAAGGGTAAGTCCGCTGGATTCACTCATTTCCATAATTGCAAGTTTATCATCTACTATCAAATATCTAGCTGTGTGATGTTCCATCAAAGGATTATGTACATCGACTTCAACTATTTTAGCGTTTTTAATATCCTTTAATGAATCAATAGTTCCTTCTCCACCATCAGCAACAGGTTTTACTATTACTTTGTTTGAAGGATTTTTTTCACAAGCTTTTTTTATGATTTCTCCTGCTTCCAAAGAACTCAAACTGCCTTTAAAAGAGTCTATCAATACTAATATATTCATAACAACCTCCTATCTCAATTTTATAACAAACGATTGCACAAATGTATGTTTTATGTAATAATAATGTTAAATGAACAAATAAATTTATTATTATGGAGAACAAATGAGAATTTCAGATCACACTGCAAAAATGATAGTCGAAAAATTAAAAGATGTTATTGATTACGATTTGAACTTTTTTGACCAAGAAGGATATATTATTTATTCTACAAATTCAAATAGAATTGGCACTTATCACGAAGCTGCGAAGGAATGCGTAAAGCAAAACAAAACCATATTTGTTGATAATGAAAAAGAGTACGTTGGAGCAAAGAAGGGAATTAATATCCCGGTTACAATCGATGGAGAAATCATTGCCGTTATCGGCATCACTGGAAACAAAGACGAAGTTATGAAATACGGAAACATCATCAAAAAAATGACCGAAATACTCGTAAAAGAACAACTCGTTGAGAAGAATAAACTCAAGAAAAAGGACATGAACAAGTATTTGTTTGAGAGCTTGATAAATGAGTTGGACGATTATGGATTGTACAGATATCTGGAAAGTGAAGACGAAAAATACGTAATAGTCGGGAAAAATTCCGAAAACAGATTTTTGTTGAAAGACTCCGATAAAATTTACAAAATCTTGGAGAATAATCTGTCCAATAATTTCGTATACAGCGTTTTTTACGGAGAAATTGTAATTCTTTCAAACAACGTAGATAAGATTATCATAAAGAAAAAACTGGAGAAAATTAGAAACCAAATTCACGATGCCATCGATAGTAGGGTGTATTTTGGCATCAGCGGGTCATTCAAAATGATTAGCCAATTTAAGAAAAACTATGATAATTGCATGGTTGCGTTGGATTGGTTGGATAATTTGCAAAGAAAAGACTGTGTTGTGGATTATTCCACATTGGATTTGGGAATTTTGCTTGGAAGTATCAAAAAAGACAGAATCAAAAAATTCAAGCAAGTCGTATTGAAAGATATTTCCGACGAAGATTACAATATTTACAAAGATTTGATAAAAATTTATGCGACAAATAATCAAAGCATAACAAAATGCGCAGAGGATTTGTTTGTGCACAAAAACACCGTTCAGTACAGACTGAATAAACTTAGAGATATCACAGGACTTGACCCTAGAAATGTAGAAGATTTTATCAGGTTGTATTTAGCTTTTATATTGAATTAAAAAAGTTGAAAGAGTAGTAAAAGTAGAAAACTCTCATGTTAAGAACATCATACGGAAAAAATTGATATAATTTCAAATCGAACAAATCCGTCCAAAATCGCACCGCGTAAGCGTTAGCGTGCTTGCGATTTTAGGATTTTGAGATTAAGAAATTAACAATTTTTGTAGTCTAGATGTTCGTGCATGAGAGTTTTGCTACGTATTTTTTCCATCTTAGCATGATGGTTTTCTACTTTACGAATAATTTATTCTAAGTTGAATATATAACGCCTCTTTTAACTTGGTCGTAGTTGGCTGTGATTTCTGCTGAAATCAAAATTATTTGTGAAGATAAATTAATCCACACAAAAAGTGCGAACACGCCTACCAATGGACCGTAGGTTAAGGACATATTCGAAATGTTGGATACGTAGAACGAATACAACACTGTAATTAAAAGCCATCCGATGGTTGCGATAGTTCCTCCTAGCATTGCGGATTTCCATTTGATACTTCTCGTTGAACCAAAATCAGGTGCGAATTTGTATAGCAATGTGAATCCAAAAATCATGGATACAATAGGTATTAAATATCTAAAAAATTGCGCCAAAAATGATATCCTGATTTTCATGTATTGTTCAATTAATCCGAAAATCAAACCACCAAATGCGATAAATACCAATGTCACCATCAACAATAAAAGTAGTACCACGGTGAACAGAATGCTTTTAAGTTGTGTTTTCAAAAATCCATTCTCGCTTCTCACATCAAATGCTTTGTTCATAGCTTTGATTAAAGATTTCAAAGCTTTAGAACTAGACCACAACGCCACCAACAAAGAGATGGAAAGTACAGATGAAGATCTATTACTTATAATCGTGTTGATTAATGTCATTAGTATATTTCTCGTTTCAGAGGGAATTACTTCCATCCATTTGAAAATCAAATCAAGTTTACTAGCAGCAACCATCAACACAATATTTAATAAAACTATTAGAAATGGCACCAAGCTCATTATAAAATGATAAGTTGTCTGTGCGCTTAATAATGGGATTTGGTCTTCTTTTATTGATTGCAGTAATTTTTTGAAGAACAAATTCTTTTTTTCTTTTTTCTGTTTTTTCATCATCTACCTCAAATATTCATCGAACCAATCGCAGATTTCTTTTAATCTTCTAATTCTGTTTTTAGGTTTTCCAGAACGTGAAAGTTCGTGGTTTTCTCCGTAAAACATCACAAACCTTGTTTGTGTGTTGTTAAGTTTCAAAGCTTGAAACATTTGCATTCCTTCAGACAGCGGACATCTGTAATCTTTTGTGGAATGAATAAAAAGAGTTGGAGTGTGTGCATTTTTTGCGTATTTTAGCGGAGATTTGTCCCGCAATTTATCATAATCATCTAACACTGTTTCAGTGTGGTTTTGATCCGTTCCAAAATAATATCCAATATCTGAAATCAAACTGAAAGAAATCCAATTTGAAATCGAACGTTGGCTTATAAAACAATCAAACCTGTCAGTGTGAGTCATCATCCAATTTGCCATGAATCCTCCGTAAGATCCTCCGGTGTAGCCAAGTTTGTCGATAGGGTATTTGTCCATAACAATATCTGTGAATTTCATCAAATCTGAATAATCTACATCTCCGTATTTTCCTCTTATATCCATAAATTCATTTCCATATCCGTCACTTCCACGTGGATTTGTATAGAAAACAAAATATCCTTTTGCAGACAATAACTCCATTTCGTGAAACAAAACTTCACCGAAAACAGTTTTTGGACCGCCGTGTACGGACAAAATGCCTGGATATTTTTTATTTTCGTCGTAATCTTTTGGATAAATCACCCAGCCTGTGAATGAATTACCATCATTTTCAAACGTAAACTTGTCTTTTTTGCTTATATGATATTCGTCATTATTCAAATGAGTTAATTGTTCTTCGTTTAATTTGTAAACTTCTTGTCCGTGATTTTCAGTTATCAAGACGTAGTAAACATCATCGTTTTTTACAGAAATCATATTGATAGAATGATTTGTGGAGAAAATCTTTTCGAATTTGTAATTCTTATCCATTCTCAAAATCGCACTGCCATATCCTTCTAAAATCACAAAATACATGAACTCGTCAGTTTTTTCGATTTGACTACCAGAAGAATATTTCAAATCACAGCCTATGGAATTATACAAGCAGTAATGCTCTTCGTTTAGCTTTATAGCTTTATTATCTACAATTTTGTAGATTTCGCAGTCTTGGTTTAGTCCATGTTCTTTTCCATCTGTGGCGAGAATCACAATATCGTCATTGAAATATTTCGCAGACATTATCATAAAACCTTGTAAAATCACAGACTCTTTTCCAGATTTCAAATCGTATTCAACTAATTCATCTTCGATTTTCTTTACGTTTTCGTAGGAATTTCTCACGAAAATAAGTTTTGATTTGTCATCATTGAGATCGACTGATGAAATATTTGAAAATTCATCTGTTAGTATATCCATTTTGTAGATGCTTGGAAAATACCTTGCAAGTCTAGTTCTTTTTTTGTCGGTAAATCCAACTGCATTTTCAAAATAGGGTAGTTCTGTGAGAACTTCGATATCTTCGTTTTTTTCTTCTTCTGTGATTTTATTCATTTCGTGATGTCTATCGAATTCGTATTTTACGATAAAAGAATCTTCCAATTCGAAAAGAATTTCAGCGTTTTTCAAATCAATGTCGAATTCTTTTACAGCTTCTCCACCATCGACAGGAAGTCTGTAAAATGATGTTGTGTCGGAATCTTCTTCTTTTTCTGAATTTCTCATAATTAATAAATCTCCATCATTCAATTCAAAAAATGAAGAGTCCTTGTTGGAACTTGTGAAGTTTTTATTGTCTCCTACTTTGTGTATGTTAGAATCGTATTTGTTTTCTTCTATATTAGCTGTGGTTGTAACACAGAAAATATCGTCTGAATTTTTTAAAGCTTTTAACTTTGAAATAAATGTAAAGTCTTTAAATGAATCGTAATCGAAATATTTCATATAACTCTCCTCCATTTATATATTAAGATAATTATAACATAATCGACTGCTACGATATACTTTAGGAAAAGTAATACATTGAAAATGAATTGAATTTTAATGTAAGTATTTTGAAAGTTTGATTATATTTATTAAACGAGTGTTAAATAAATGTAGTGAAAATGCATTTCAAATAAGTTATACAAATTTTTTCCACAAAAATTGACGATAATTTGTGGAAAAAATTTGGCTTATTTCAAGATATCCACAAAGTTATCCACGTTATCCACATTTATCCACAAAAACTTACCAACAATTTGGGATAAAATAGCGTGAATAATTTTTGAATATCAACTGAATAATTTATAGTTTTTTTATGGTATTATATATAAGAGGTGAAAACGAATGAAGTTGGATGAAGATTTTTCAGATATAAAACAAAGAATTATGATGAATTTGAAGACAAGAAACCTGTATTTTAAGACGTTAAGTGAATGTGAGAAACTTTTGGATATTGATTTGATGCAGTTACAAAAAAAGGGCTCATTTCCTACAGAAGAATTGTACAAATCGGAACTTCGAAAGGTCAACAACTACATTGAAGATTTTTCTAATGTGAGTATAGCGAATAAATTAATAGAATTTGTGTATTACTTTTTGTTGATAACTTCTGTTGGACTTTTTACCAATCTAGTTAGAAATTTCTTAGGATTGGAATTTAAACAAATTTCAGTGTCTGCAGTTATACTTTATTTGACGATGTTTGCAGCTGTAATTGCAACTCCGATTATAATTTCCAGAAAAGAAAAGAGATTTCATGACAGTAAATTCAGATACATTTTGATTGCCATATCAGCGATTGGAATTGTTTTGTTTTCATATTTTTCGATTTTTTCAGGACCAGTGAAGCAAAATTTGTTCACACTGAATATTATTATTTACATTTTAATATTGGTAGGATTTTTTGCAATTACAATATTAATGAAGAAATTATCCACAAAATAAATTGGCCGCCGAGTTTGAAATCAGATTGATTTTGAATTTGGCGGTTTTTGTATTATGTAAAATAATTTAATGTGCTATAATTGTTGTATTGGTTAATTTTAAAAGAAAGGATACAAATATGAAAAGAAATCTCAATCTGATAAAAAGGGTTATGCCTTATTTTAAAAAATACAAATTCATTTTGATGTTTGATTTGTTCTGTGCTGCTCTTACTACACTTACTGATATGGTGTTGCCGATGATTTTGAGAAGACTAACAAATGCAGGGCTTGGAACATATTCTTTGACAAGAGAAATGATTTACAGAATGGCGGCTTTGCTTTTGGTCATCAAAATAATTGATTTGTTGGCAGGATACTATATGACAAAAACTGGTCATATAATGGGAGCAAAGATTGAAACGGACATGAGATACGATGTGTTCCAACATTTGCAAAAACTTTCTGATTCGTATTTTAACGAAACAAAAGTCGGACAGATTATGGCGAGAATTACATCTGATTTGTTCGATATAACAGAATTTTCACATCACTGTCCAGAAGAATATTTTATTGGATTTATTAAAATAATAGTTTCATTCGTAATCTTAGTTAGATTAAATGCATTATTGACGGTGATTTTGTTCTTATCAATTCCTTTAATGATTGTGTTTGCATCTAAATACAACAGAAGAATGCGAAAAGGATTCAAAGAACAAAAACATCACATCGGGGTGTTGAATGCGGATATCGAAGATAGTTTGCTTGGGGTTAAAGTTGTAAAATCCTTCGCAAACGAAGATGTAGAAATCGAAAAATTCCAAAAAGGTAACAAGAAATTCTTGGATATAAAATCAGAAACGTACGCATCAATGGCTGGATTTAACACGATAACAAAAGCGTTTGATGGAATAATGTACATTATCGTGGTTTTATTCGGTGGACTTTTCCTAGTCGAAGGGAAGATGAGTAGTGGGGACATCGTAGCATTTATCCTCTATGTTCAAACGTTACTTACAACTGTGAGAAGAATTGTAGAATTTACGGAACAATTCCAACGTGGAATGACTGGTATCGAAAGATTTACGGAAATTATGGATCAAGATATCGAAATTTTCGACGACGATGACGCTGTGGATTTGGAAAATGTCAAAGGTAAAATCGAAATAAAAGATGTAAGTTTCAAATACAATAACAATAGCGAAAATGTGTTGAACAATATTTCATTTACTATAAATCCTGGACAGAAAGTTGCATTGGTTGGGCCTTCAGGTGGAGGAAAAACGACGTTGTGCAATTTGATACCTAGATTTTACGATGTAGAAGACGGAGAAATTTTGGTGGAAGGAATTGATGTTCGAAAAATCAAACTTCAATCGCTTCGTTCAAACATCGGAATGGTTCAACAAGATGTGTATTTGTTCAGTGGAACTGTCAGAGAAAATATTTTGTACGGAAAACCAGATGCAACAGAACAAGAAGTAATCGATGCAGCAAAAGCAGCAGGAGCGTACGATTTTATAATGAACTTGGAAAATGGATTTGACACTTATGTTGGAGAGCGTGGAGTAATGCTATCCGGCGGTCAAAAACAAAGAATTTCAATCGCGAGAGTTTTCTTGAAAAATCCACCTATTTTGATATTAGACGAAGCTACATCAGCGCTTGACAACAAGAGCGAATTTATCGTGCAAGAATCATTGGAAAACTTGGCAAAAGGAAGAAGCTCACTTACAATCGCCCACAGACTTACAACGGTTCAAAACGCAGATTTGATTTTGGTGTTGACTGAAGATGGAATAATCGAACGTGGAACGCACCAACAATTAATGGAACAAAAAGGATATTATTATAATTTGTACACACAAGGTGGCAGATTATTGGTGTAAATAAGAAGATATCAACTGCAATGCAGTTGGTATTTTTTTATTTGTAGATTGATTTAATTATTTTAATGATATAATTAAATTAGATATATACAAGGAGATAACAATGGAAATCAGCGATAATATTTTATTTGTAAATTCTATAATTAATGATGCAATCAGAAAAAATTCCAGCGACATTCACATCGAACCATTTGAAGAAAATGTCAGGATTAGATTCAGAATCAATGGAAGTTTGGTGGAATACAAAACTGTGGACAAGAGCATGCATTCAAAGATAATTACTAGAATTAAAATAATGAGTGAACTTGATATTGCAGAAAAGAGGCTTCCACAAGACGGCAGAATTACATATACTTACGAAAATTCGAAGATAGATCTTAGAATTAGCATTATCAACACAATTCACGGACAAAAATGCGTTATTAGAATTTTGAATCCAGAATCTTTTAAAATCGGGATGCAAAATCTTGGGATTTCTGAAAGTGAACAACAAATGATAGAAGGATTTACTAAATTTGAAAATGGAATGGTATTGATTTGTGGGCCGACGGGAAGTGGTAAAACAACAACGCTTTACACAATGCTAGAACGAGAAAATACAATCGATAAAAATATTATCACGATTGAAAATCCAGTCGAGTACAATATTTTTGGAATCAATCAAATTCAAATCAACGAAAAAATTGGATTGAGATTTGATAATACGCTGAAGTTTGTACTTAGACAAGACCCTTCTGTAATAATGGTCGGAGAAATCATAGACTTGGAAACTGCGAAGCTTGCGATTAGAGCATCTATCACTGGACACAAAGTTTATTCAACAATTCACACAGACGATTGCTATCAGTCCATAATCAGACTTATGGATATGGGGATTGAAGATTACATGATAAGAGCATCTCTTAAAGTTGTTATCGCGCAAAGATTGGTGAGAAAATTGTGTCCTCATTGTAAGAAAAAAGTCACACCAACACCTTCACAAATGGAAGTTTTCAGATCGAACGGATTAAATCCAACTGAAATTTACGAGCCAGGAAATTGCGATGAATGTAGTTCTGGTTACGAGGGAAGAATGGCTGTTATGCAAATACTAAAAATCGACGATGATTTGAGAAGTTTAATCAAAAAAGATATGAACTTGAAATCCTTGAAAAATTACGGTGAAGAAAATAAAATAGACAGTTTGTTCAAAAAAGCGCTAATTCAAGTATCACTTGGCAACACTTCATTTGACGAAGCAATGAGGTTGTACAATGAAGATTGACAGTTTATTAAAAGAAGATAGCATCTTAAAAAAAGAAATAAATCTCAAAGTATCGAAGAAAAAACTGTTTTTGTTTTTGAGACAGTTTTCAATTCTTCTGAACGCTAAGATTCCAATCATCGAAATCATTAATCTACTTAAAGAACAAAAAGAATTCAAACAACTTAAACCGAGTTTGGACAAAGTATCTGAGAATTTGAATAATGGAATGAACGTGTCGGAAAGTTTTTCAAATGACAAAAACTTCGATATGTTTTTTACCTCAATGATGAAACTAGGAGAAGAGAGTGGAAGGCTCGACAAAGTAGTCTACGATTTGAGCAAATACTATGAGAGAACTTACGATATCAACAAAAAAGTTCAAAACGCGATGATTTATCCGATAATTTTGACAGTCACAGGAATTGTAATGCTGATATTTATGCTTAAAAACGTCATTCCTACATTTGTAGATTTGTTCGAAAGCTCTGACATGGTACTGCCACTGTCTACAAGAATTTTAATTTCATTATCAAATGCAATTAACGAAAAAGGATTATTGATTTTAATTATTTTACTTTTAATAACAGCAGGAGGTATCATAGCATATCGAAGAACAAAATTTGGATATTATTTGGATAAATTCAAAACGACCAAATCAATTTTTGGTAAACAAAGAAAAATTATAATCTCCTCAGAAATTGCGAGGAGTTTGAGCATAACTCACAAAAATTCCATGACGATTTTGGATGGACTCATTATAATTCAAAAATCCATGAAAAACAAATACTACAAACAACAACTTTCCGATATTTTCAGAGAAATAGAATCTGGAGAGTTTACACTTGAAGAAGCGTTCAATAAAAGAAAAATTACTCCGCAAGTGTTCAACTCCATGCTAAAAGTTGCAGAAAACACTGGTGAGTTGGGCGATATATTCGAAAAACTTTCAGAATTTTACGACGGGGAAGTGGAATATGCAATCAAATCATTCATTAGCATATTAGAGCCAATGCTTATAATCTTCATGGCAATAATCGTAGGATTTATCGTAATATCTATTACCATTCCAATGTTTGATGTTATAAATTCGTTTAATTAAAAAACTGTGTTATAACATACTAACGCTCACGCACGAATATCTAGACTACAAAAATTGTTGATTTCTAAATCTTAAAATCCTAAAATCGTAAGCACGCTTAGCTTACGCGGTACGATTTTAGCCGGATTTTTTCGATTTGAAATCAAGTCAATTTTTTCCGTATAATATTCTTAGCATGAGCGTTGAATATTTTATTAAAAAAGCATTGAATATTATCATCAAAAAAAGAGGGCATATGCCCTCTAATTTATTCTACATTGATTATTTTGTCGAAAAGATTTGCATCTTCATCTATCTTTGTATCATTTCCTACAACTACTAAGTGATTTTCTTTCATTGCTTTTTTGATTATTTCAGCAAATTGCTTCAAGTCATCTACTGTTGTGTGTAGCATATTTTCAAGATAATTTTCATAATCTTCTATCGTTCTTCCAGACAAATACATGTTAATCGAACGACTTCCTTTTGTGAATGTAGTCATTGGTGGGTTGAATTGGTTTACAGTTCCAATGATGAATTGTTTCATTTCTTTTTCATCAAAGCTCATGTTTTCGACAAATTTGTCGATTTGATCGTAGATGTCGATTGTGTTTTTGATGTTAGGGTCTCTGTAGGAATACACATATAATATTCCATTTAAGCTTACGCTCATTCCAACTCCATAGGCTCCGCCTTTTGCTCTGACTTCGTTGTACAAGAATGAAGTGTTCAATATATTTGTCAACACAGTTATTTTGGAATTGTATTCAAACCCGTATTTTTTTAAATCTGCTGATTTTACAACGTAATTCACATTTGAAGATGTCTTGTATGCTTCTTTTAATTTGAAGAATTTTGTTGGAGAAGATTTGATGTCGATTTTTTCTGTGTGCATTTTAGAAATCAATGATTTTTGTAATTTGTCGAAGAATTTGTTTGCGGATTCTTGTTCGTTTATTATGCTTACAATCATATCGTTTGAATTTACGATTTTTTCGTAGTAATCTTGTAATTTCTTCAAAGTGATGTCTGCTTTTTCATCGAAATCATTCAACACGTCGCACAATTTTTCGTAGTAGCTAATTCCTGAACATTCATCTTCCAACACGCTTTTTTCTGAGAATGATGCCATTGATCGTGTCAACGCGAATTGGTTTCCTGCTTCAAGTATTCTTGTTTTATATTCTTGTTTTAGATTTTGAAGGATATTTTTGAATCTATTTTTGTCTTCAAATTTTACATTAAACAAGTATTCTTCCAATATTTTAATACATTCGTCTTCTGTTTTTTCTATTGTTTTGAAGCTGAACACAAACTTGGATTTTAAATCTTGACCGTTTTTTGTATTGTTCAAATGAATTGCCGTAAATATTCCACCTGATGCAAGATATGTTTGAGTGTATAATTTTTTGTAGTCGTAATTTGTAGTATCGCTTAGTCCGATATAATCGGATAGAAGTGACAAATAGAAGTAATCTTTTTGCGAGAACTTCGACAAATCAAACATAAATGATGCGTAGTGAATGTTTGATGTGAATAGATTTGGATTTAAGAATGTGTAATTGTCGATTTTCTTTTCGATTCTTTCTACATCTTCAAGTTTTGCGTCAATATCGGAAAGTTCCAATGTTGGAATAGTGTCTTTTTGTTCTTTTGTGTCTTCTTCTGATTGGAATTGTTCCAAGTTTTTGTTCAAATCTACTAATTCATTCAATTCTTCATCAGACAAGCTTTCCTTGTATTGTTTTAAATTTTCCTTAACTTCGTTGTCTTTTTTCAAATTAAGACCTGGTGTTGCCTTCAAAGATAGTATCAATTTAAAATTGTTGTTTAACAATTTTTCTTCGATGAATTTTTCGTAGTAATCTGTATCGATTAATTTTCTGCATTCTGCAAGAGTTTCTGAGAATTGCAATTGGTCGTAGTAGCTATCTGAGTACATGAAACTTAGAGCAGATTTTAAGAAATAGATAACTCCTTTTGTGTGGAAACTTCCAGCTTCTTTCAAATCATATTCCAATTTATTGAGAGTAGAAGTAAGTTCGTCCTTGTCGATTCCGTTTTTTACGATGTTTTCTAATTCTCTTTTAACCAATGATTCAAATTTTTCAGTGTTTTTTACATCTGAGTTCTCAGCGATAACACCCATTGTGATTTCTTGGCCGTAAGATGATACGCTCTCTACAGATTCACAGATGTTTTCTTGCAACAATTTTTCCTTGATTATTGCGGATTCGTTGGAGAATAATACATCACTTAAAATAGTTGAAACAAATGCGTCTTTTACATTTGTGATGTGTCCAACATTTGAAGCATATACCAATACATCTTTTCCGTCAGGCTTTTCGTCTTTTGATATATTGTATTCGACTTGGACTTTTTTAGCTTTCTCAAATGGTTTTTGGTAAGGAATGTCTGAGTCGATTTTTTTGTAATCATATTCATCCAAATATTCTGACAAATGATCCAATTCTTCTTCGATATTTCCATTTCCGTAAAAATAAATAAACGAATTTGATGGGTGGTAGTATTTGTCGTGGAATTCCAAGAATTTTTCGTAAGTTAAATCTGGAATGTTGTAAGGATTTCCACCCGATGAATGTGCATAAGTTGTATCTGGATACAAATATTTGAACAATTCATCGAAAATAATCGTGTAAATTGAACTGTAAGAACCCTTCATTTCGTTGTATACTACACCATTGTATTTGATATCATCATCGACATTTTTTATTTCGTAATGCCATCCCTCTTGATAGAAAATATTTTTCTTTTCGTAAACAATTGGATTGAAAACTGCATCCAAATAAACGTCCACAAGATTTTTGAAATCCTTGGCGTTACGACTTGCTACAGGATAGCAAGTTTTATCTGGATAAGTTATCGCGTTCAAAAATGTTTGTAGCGATGACTTTACCAAGTCCATAAATGGTTCACGAGTTGTGTATTTTTTGGATCCATTAAGAACTGAATGCTCCATTATGTGAGCGACACCTGTACTATCTTGTGGAATAGTCTTAAAAGCAATTGAAAAAACTTTGTTTTCGTCATCGTTAGAAAGCTTCAAAACCTTTGCTTTTGTTTTTTCGTGTTCGAAAAGAAATGCAGTAGAATTGATGTCTGACAATTCTCTCGTATCTATTAATTTAAAATTTTTATAATCTTGCATAAAAATCTCCTTTTTTCTTTTTAATATATTATATCAAATTGCGAAAACTTAACAAAATCACAAATTTATTAAAATTTCGTTTATTTGGGTATAAATAATTGTTAGCTACATTCACAAATATCAGTTTTTAAAACTGTATATGATATAATAAATAACAAATAAGAGGTGAGAATATGAAATTAATATCATGGAATGTTAACGGATACAGAGCCGTTATGAAAAAAGGATTTAAGGAAGCATTTGATAATTTGAATGCGGATATTTTTTGTTTACAAGAAATAAAAATGAAAGAAAATCAAATGACTGAAGAAATGGAATTTGAAGGTTATCACAGATATTCCTATTCAGCTAACAAGGCTGGTTATTCTGGAACTTTGGTTTACACAAAAGTTGAGCCGATTGGAGTAAGTTTTGGGATTGGAATTGATGAACACGACACTGAAGGTCGTGTGATTACTTGCGAATATGAGGACTTTTTCTTGGTAAATGTCTACACTCCGAACTCCAAACAAAAATTAGAACGCTTGGATTATAGAATGGTGTGGGAAGATGAATTCCACAATTATTTGAATATTTTAAGAGATAAAAAACCTGTAATTGTGTGCGGGGATTTGAATGTAGCCCACAATGAAATTGATTTGAAAAATCCACAATCGAATAGACGTTCTGCAGGATTTACTGACGAAGAAAGAAATAAAATGTCACTTTTATTAAATGATGGATATGTCGACACTTTCAGATATTTTTATCCAGATAAAACAGATGAATATTCTTATTGGTCCTACTTTGCAAAAGCGAGAGAAAGAAATGCTGGCTGGAGAATTGATTATTTTATAGTAAGTGATGATTTGAAGGACAATCTTGTGGATGCGAAAATTCACCAAAGCATAATGGGCTCAGACCATTGTCCAGTTGAATTGGAGATTAATTTTTAAGGAGATATTATGACTAGAAATAGAATTTGGATAAGTGGAGCAGATGGAAAAATCGGGAAAGTATTACAGAAATATTTGGATCCTTTGGAAGACGAAGTCTTAGCAACGGATAAATACATTGTAGACATTGTAAATTCCGATGAAACTTCAATATTTGCCAGAAGAAATAGACCGAATATAATCATAAATTGTTCTGCGCTTACAGACCCTGTAGCTTGCCAAGAAAACCCAGACGAAGCTTTCAGGGTAAATGCGTTGGGTGCAAGAAACATGGCGGTTGCAGCGAACACTGTGGATGCAAAAATAATTCACATGTCAGCAGACGATGTGTTCAGTGGACAATCCAGAAGTGCATACAGAGAATACGACACTCCACATCCTACGACAATGTATGGAAAAAGCAAATTGATGGGAGAAAATTTCGTAAGGGAATTCAGTGTGAAACATTTTATTTTGAGAACAAGTTGGTTATTCTCTCCGGTAAATCACAGGGTTGAAGATATTATAAAAGAAGCGCAAGAAACAGGAAAAGTTTACGTTCCTAAAGCGCAATATTCTTCTCCGACAAGCGCATATCAATTAGCAGAATTTATCGTGAAATTAATGGATACGTACGATTACGGAATTTATCATGCATCATGTGAAGGAGTCGCTAGTAGAAAAGATTTTGCAGAAGAAATTTTGAAGATAAAAGGAATTGATGCAGAAGTTATCGAAGATGAAAACTTGAGAATAGAAGGTCACAGACCAGATTTTACAGCTTTGGAAAACTTCTTATTGAACACTTCTCAAATTTACAAATTCACAGATTGGCAAACTTCTCTTCAAAAATATATCGAAAAAAATAATTTATAATTTTAAAAATGAATTTATAAAAAAGGAAAGATGTTTATGAAAAAAAAGAAAAAAAGAGGACTGACAACTCAAATATTCATTGGATTATTTCTGGGGTTGTTGGTAGGAATAGTTTTTAATCTATTTGTCCCTTCATCATATATAAAAGATACCATTTTAGTTAATGGAATATTCGACGTATTGGGGCAAGGATTTATCAGATTAATGCAAATGCTCGTTGTTCCATTGGTGTTTTTCTCATTAGTAACTGGTGCGATGAGCATGGGGGATACTAAAAAATTAGGAAAAATCGGAGTCAAAACACTTGTGTTTTATTTGTTCACTACGGCTTTGGCGATAACTTTGGCGCTATTATTGGCATCATTTATAAAGCCTGGAGTTGGAATTGATCTTAGCAAAGTGAGCCAGGCTGTCCAAGCAGACCCTGCGAAGGCAGTTTCAATAAAAGATACTGTGCTCAATTTGATTCCTACAAATCCAATTCAAGCTATGGCTGAAGGAAATATGTTGCAAATAATTTTCTTCGCATTGTTAGTTGGAATTATTTTGGCGAATTTGGGAGAAAAAGCACACAACGTAGCAAATATTTTCGAAGAATTCAACGACATAATGATGGATATGACTATGATTGTCATGAAGTTTGCACCAATAGGTGTATTTGCTCTTATCACAAAGACGTTTGCAACTTTAGGATTATCTGCAATATTCTCTATGTTAAAATACATGCTCACAGTAGTTTTAGGATTGATATTGCAACTTTTCTTAGTTTATATGGTTTTATTGACTATTTTTGCAAAAGCAAATCCATTCAAATTCTTGAAGAAATTCTTCCCAGTTTTGGGATTTGCGTTCTCCACATCATCTTCAAATGCAACAGTGCCAATGAACATCAACAAATTGGAAGAACTTGGAGTTAGCAGGAAAATTTCTTCATTTACTATTCCACTTGGAGCAACTATCAACATGGACGGAACAGCAATTATGCAAGGAGTTGCAGTAGTATTTGCAGCGAACGCTTACGGAATGCAATTGACACCACAAAATTTCTTGACAGTAATTGCTGCAGCGACACTTGCATCAGTAGGTACTGCGGGAATTCCATCTGTTGGATTGATAACTTTATCCATGGTATTTAATTCAATCGGACTTCCAATATCTGCGATTGCAATGATAATGGGAATAGACAGAATTTTGGATATGATTAGAACAGCGATAAATATCACAGGAGATGCCGTGTGTACAGTTATCGTCGCTAATAGTTCAGGTGAAGAATATTTTGATAGAGAAAAATTTAATTCGTAAATTATAATAAACGATAAACACTTATAGAATATTTCAATAAGTGTTTATTTTTTTATCTGATATAATGAATATAAGGAGGGATTATTTTGAAATTAGAAAATAAACATATTAAAAAATTTGTCGTAATTCTCATTGTAGTTCTTGCGTTTGTATTTATCAAACCACTCAGAGAAGGCGTAACGAACATGTCAAAAGCTTTTAAAGATCTTGAAAGTGTAAAAGCGTACATCAGATCGTTCGGAAAGACTGCGGTTATAATTTCATTCTTGATGATGATTCTTCAATCAATTGCAGCGCCAATTCCAGCTTTCTTCATTACATTTTCTAATGCAGCTATTTGGGGATGGGTTAGAGGAAGTATATTATCTTGGACATCTGCAATGGCTGGAGCGGCGCTTTGTTTTGGTATTGCGAGATTTTTGGGAAGAGATATTGCAGAAAAATTTGCCACAAAAGGAGCATTGAAGGAAGTAGAAGGATTCTTCGACAAATATGGCAAGAACGCTATTTTGGTTGCAAGATTATTGCCATTTGTTCCATTTGATCCGATAAGTTATGCAGCGGGATTGACTCCGATGGGATTTTGGGAATTTTTCATCGCGACAGGAATTGGTCAACTTCCAGCGACTTTGATTTATTCTTATGCAGCAAGTAAATCGACAAATCCATCTACATGGGTAAAAGGACTTATTATTTTATTCGGAGTGTTTGCACTTGGAATGTTGATGAAGAGAATTTATAACGATAAACAAGCAAAGAAAAACATATAAGAAAGCCTCAAACTTTCCTAGAAATAAACAAGCCCTTATGCACTTTTGTACATAAGGGCTTGTTGTTTTGATATTATTTAATATTTTGATGTTAAATTTCTTTTATTTGTTCGACTAATTTATCGAATTGCATTGCATGAGATGCTTTTACTAAAATCAATGTGTTGTCCACGATTAATTCTTGCAATTTTTCTAGCAATTCTTCTTTTGTTTCAAAGTAGAACACTTTATCTTCTGCAAAGTTTGTACGTGCTCCTTTGATTATGTTTTCTGCTAATGGTCCAGTTGCCAATACGTAGTCGATTTTTTCGGGATTGATTGATTTTCCGATATTTTTGTGAAGAGTTATTTCGTTGTCTCCAAGTTCTAGCATATCACCTAATACGGCGATTTTTCTAGAATAGCCGTGCAATCCGTAAGCTGTTTCTAAGCAACTTGTAAGTGATTGTGGATTTGATTTGTAGCTATCGTTTAAAATATGGAATTTATCTAGTAGGATAAGTTCGTTTCTCATTCCCGTTAATTCGATTTTTTTCAGCCCTTTTGCTACATCTGAATAATCCAATCCCATAAGTTCAGCTACTATTATTGACATCGTAGCGTTGTACATTTGATGATGTCCCAACAATTCTATGTTGAACACGTGATCGTTGATTGAAAATGTCGATCCTGTTTCATCAGCTTTAATCATTTCCATTCTATAATCGCTGTCTGGTTTTATTCCAAAACTTATAGTCTTTTCTGGTAATTTGTATTCTTGTTTTACTTCTCTGAGAACTGGATCGTCGTTATTTAAAATAAATATTCCGTCTTCTTTTAATCCTTCAAGGATTTCGAATTTAGCTCTGGCAATATTTTCTTTTGTTTTCAAATTTAAAAGATGACTGTCGCCGATGTTTGTAATCATTGCGATATCAGGATGAGCGATATTAGTAAGTTGACTGATTTCTCCAAAATTTTCTGTTCCCATTTCAAGAACTGCAACTTCTGTGTCATCATCTATGTCAAATATCGTCTTGGATAATCCGATTTCGTTGTTGTAATTTTTTTGTGTTTTAACGACTTTGTACTTTTCTTTTAATAAAGAACTCATTATATCTTTTGTAGTTGTTTTGCCATTGGATCCTGTGATGGCGATTACTTTACAGTTTAAACTGTTGATGTATCCTCTAGCTAAATCCATCATAAATTCTTTTGTATCATCTACTTCGATTACTGGATAATCGTTGATGTTTCTGTAATCCCTGTTAACTACACAACAAGATGCGCCCTTTTCAAAAGCCATCTCTATGTAATTTTGTCCATCGAAATTATCTCCTCTAAGAGCGATGAACATGTTGTCTTTTTGAATAGTTCTTGTATCTGTGGAGATACCTTTTACCATTACATCATGGTATTTTTCATTTATAATCGTGTTAGTAAGTTCTGTTATTGTTTTTAAATTTCTTGTTAACATATTTACCTCTCTAACTTATATGCTTTATTTTTTTCGTATTCTTCAACAGCCAAATCAATCAAGTTGTCGAATACTTCTGAAACACTCATATCGTTAGTGCATTTCCACAAAACTGGAAACATTGAATGTGGAGTTAGTCCTGGAACTGTGTTGATTTCATTCACCCAAAGCTCATTGTCTTTTACGAACATATCAACTCTTGAAAATCCTGACAAACTCATTAATTTGTACACTTTTTCTGCCAAATGTCTTGCTTTTAATTCTAAATCTTCATCCATTGGAAATGGTGTAAGCATTTCTGTTTTTGAATCGTTATATTTTGCATCGTAATCGAAAAACTCTACATCGTGTATTTGGTATACACCCGGACGTGATGCAACTGGATTGTCATTGCCCATAACTGCTATCTGAAGTTCAGGACCAATGATTTCTTCTTCAACTAAAATTCTTCTGTCGTATTGAAATGCGTTTTGGATTGCTTGTTCCAATTCTTCTTCTGTTTCTGCTCTCATAACACCAACAGATGAACCAGCGTTACATGGTTTTACATAAACTGCCTTGGATGTTTTGTCGAAAATTTCCTTCAAATTGTATTCATCGTTTTTGCAAAGCACGACGTATTTTGCTTGAGGAATTTTGTTCAATTCGAAAATATCGTTAGTGTATCCTTTGTCCATGCAAAGTGCAGAACCCAACACATTACATCCTACAAATGGCAAATCCAAAACTTTTATGAAACCTTGGATTGTTCCATCTTCGCCATAACTTCCGTGAATTGCAGGAAATATTACAGTATTTTCAGGATTGATTTTACTGATACAATCGCTGACAGATTCTATTACAGAAAGCTCAGTGTCAAGCACTAATTCGTCGTCGGATTTTATTTCTTCAGTTATGTTTTCTTTCATTATGAATTTTTTATCGCGGCGAACGAAAATCGCACTTACATTGTATTTTTCTTTTGATAAATTATTTATTAATGTTCTAGCACTTGTAATACTTACTTCGTGTTCAGTACTAGGACCGCCATATAATACATATATATTTTTTTGCATAATTTTTGTCCTTTCTTGTGACTCATTAATATATTACTATAACTAAATCATTATATCAATAAAATAGAAAAATGTATCATTTTTGTTGATTTTAAGAAAAAACAATACAAATTTAATAGGACTATTTTACAAATGTGGTAAAATATAGTTGAGCTAAGAATAGGAGGATTTTATGAAAAAGGAAGAATTTTTGTTGCAATTTGAAAAAAACTTATTTAATATGTTTGGAAAAGATTTACAAACTTCTACTGAAAAAGAAAAATATATAGCTTTTTCTAAAATAATAATGAACGAATTGGCAGAAGATTGGAAGAAAACTTCTGATAAACACAAAAATTCACGAAATGCCTACTATTTTAGCGCGGAATTTTTGATAGGAAGATCTTTGGGAAATAATTTGTTGAATATGGGTTTGAACGAAGAATATTCACAAGTTTTAAAAGAATTGGACATCGACATCAATGATTTGGAAATTCAAGAAGAAGATGCAGCTTTGGGAAATGGTGGTCTAGGAAGACTTGCGGCATGTTTTATGGAAAGTGCAGCGAGTTTGGATTATCCATTGACAGGTTATGGCGTGAGATATCGCCAAGGACTTTTTAAACAATATTTTCACAACGGATTTCAGATGGAAGTCGGAGATAATTGGACATTGGACAAGGATCCTTGGTCAAGACGTGTAGAATCTGAATCCAAAATCATTAGATACAAAAACCAAGTCGTAAAAGCAGTTCCTTATGATATGCCAGTTGTAGGCTACAAAAATCATGTTGTTAATACTTTGAGGTTGTGGCAGGCGGAATGTGATGACGGATTTGATTTTCAAAAATTCAATAATTTTCAATACGACGATTCAGTAAAAGAAAAAAATAGAGCAGAAGATATCACGAGAGTTTTGTATCCTAATGATATACAAAGACCGGGAAAAGTTTTAAGGCTTAAACAACAGTATTTTTTCAGTAGCGCATCTATTCAAGATATAATCGAAAAATACGAGAAGAATTTCCCAAATGATAAGGATTTTGAAGATTTTTCAAAATACAATACTATCCAATTAAACGATACTCATCCTGTTATGGCTATCCCAGAAATGATGAGAGTTTTGATGGATGATAAAAAACTTTCTTGGAAACAAGCTTGGAATGTTACAAGCAATGTGTTCAACTACACTAACCACACTATTTTACAAGAAGCAATGGAAAAATGGAGTGTAGATGTTGTAGAGGAAGTGAGTCCTAGAATTATGGATATTATCGCTGAAATCGACAGGAGATTTGTCAGCGATTTGGTGGGATTGTATTATTCTGTAGATAGGATAGATAATCTCAGAATTGTGAAGGACAATACTGTTAATATGGCTCATTTGGCAATATTAACATCCGTAAAGATTAACGGCGTTGCTAAAATCCACACAGAAATTCTGAAAAACGAGACATTAAAATCATGGCACGATTTGTATCCGGATAAATTCGTCAACAAAACAAATGGAATTACTCCAAGACGTTGGCTATTTTATTCAAATCCAGAGCTAACGAATTTTATAACAGAACTTTTGGGAGAAGATTGGAAAACTGATCTAACAAAATTAAAGGAGATTGAAAAATTCCAAGACGATGACAAAGTTTTGGCTAGATTAAGAGAGATTAAACTCAACAACAAAATCAGACTGAAAAAATACATTAAGGAGCATGAAAACATCGATGTAGATGAGAACTCTATTTTTGATATACAAGTTAAGAGACTTCATGAATACAAGAGACAATTGTTGAATGCTTTTCACATTTTGAATTTGTATTATAAAATCAAAAACAACGAAGTATCCGACATTCCAAAACAAACATATATATTTGGGGCGAAGGCAGCGCCGGGGTATTTCAGAGCAAAGGCTATTATAAAATTCATCAATGAAGTTAAAAATCTCGTGAACAATGATGATGTTGTTAACAAATATATCAAGGTTGTGTTCTTAGAAAACTTCAACGTATCAATCGGAGAATTGGTGTATCCTGCAGCAGATGTGAGTGAGCAGATTTCGACTGCGGGAAAAGAAGCTTCGGGAACTGGTAACATGAAGTTTATGTTAAACGGAGCGTTGACTGTGGGAACTTACGACGGCGCTAACATTGAGATTTTCAATCACGCAGGTGAAGACAACAACTTCCCATTTGGAGCGACTGTTGAAGTATTAAATTCCATCAGAGACAGTTACAATCCAGTTGAGTATTATTATAAGGATGAAAATATTAAACGCGTTATTGATACTTTACTAAGCGATTTGATCAATGATAGTGGATCATTTATGTTCTTGGACATTTACAATTCGCTTGTAAACAGAGATTCGTCATTTAAATTGGACGAATATTTTGTGTTAAAAGATTTCAATGATTATGAACAAATTCACGAAAAGATTTTACAAACTTATTCTGATGAGAAAAAATGGGCTATGATGAGTTTGATGAACATCGCTAATTTCGGAGAATTTTCATCGGATAGAACTATAAAAGAATATGCAGAAGAGATTTGGAGGATAGTACCAAATGAAAAAATTTAAAAAGAGTGATATTAACTCTAAGATATTTAACAAAGGAAACAAGATTTTATTTTTCTACGCCGACGGGATTTGTCCATGTATTCCGGCGAAAAATGATTTGGAAGATATCGAAAAATCATTTCAAGGAGAAATAGAATTTTACGAATATTTAGCTAAAAAAGTTAGAGAAATTGACAAGGACGAGATAATTACGCATTACGATGCGTTGCCTCTACCTACGACTTTATTTATAAAAGATGGCAAAATCATCGACAGACTTGTAGGGGATAACTCAAAATCGACATACAGAAATTACGCGAACAAATTATTGGATGAATAAGAGGAGATAGTATTGGCTAATTTATTATTTGAGGATAGAATCAACGAAATATTAGATACTCTTAGGCTTGAGAACGATCTTGAAAACACCAAAATTACTTTTTGTACTTTTGATGAACATCATTTCGACAAACATCAAACCACAGACATCGATGATATCGAATTGAGAAATGACAGGATAAATTGGATATATATCACAGGATTATCAGATACAGATAATTTCATAAAAATGAAAGAAAAATTCAAAATCCACCCTCTTATAATAGAAGACATGTTGGATGTGGAACAAAGGACGAAACTAGAAGCTTATGATGATTATTTGTTCGTGGTAACAGATACTGTGGATTATGATATGTTCAACAGTGTAAAAGAATTGTCGTTTAACCAAGTTTCTTTTGTTTTGAAAGAAAATTTGTTAGTAACTGTAGAGCAAAACAAAACCACATCATTTGACAGAGTTTTGGACAAGTTAGAAAAAATTCCTGTTTTTAGACCGAAAACTACAGATGGACTATTGCTTTTGTTAATGGATGCATTTATCGACAACTACTATCAAATTTTTGATATTTTGGGAGAATACATAGATGATTTGGAAGACGTTATGATGACTAATCATGATGACGATATTCTCAGAGAACTTTACACTATGAAGAAAAACCTAATATTTTTGAGGAAGACTTTGTGGCCTTTGCGTTCAGTTATCAATGAAATTTCGAAGTTCAGAGTAAATTTGGTAAGTCACAACATATCTATTTACATGAGAGATTTGTACGATCACATAATCCAAATGCTTGAATTCATAGAAGTGTATCGCGATATGATTAACTCCATGATAGATGCTTTTGACACTAATATCTCCAACAGAACTAACGAAGTAATGATGGTATTGACTGTGTGGTCGACGATATTTTTGCCTTTGACATTCTTAACAGGAGTCTATGGAATGAACTTTAAATATATGCCGGAACTTCAAGGAAAATACGGATATATTTTGTTCTGGGTTACGGCTGTTGTGATTACTAGTGTTATGATTTATTATTTTAAAAAGAAAAAATGGATGTAATATAAAGGAGATTTTATGGAAAACAGTACTTTTTTGGCATCTGATTATGAAAAAGAACAAATTGATGCTATTAAAAAAATACTGCGAGTGTATTTTAGTGGAGATATTGAATTTAGCAAAAATTTTTCTGAATTGAAACCAAACATAGACAACCAAAATTTGAAAGAAGTTTTGAATGAACTGGACGACAAAATAACCAGAGATGATTTGATAAGATATGTCAATGATATCAACATAATGGCTTATAATGAGGAAAATAAGCTTTGTTTTATGTATGATGCTAACAGGAAATTTACAAAAGAAAGAAAGATTGCACTTGAGAATTATCCACGAGATAAAAACTATGGTTTTTGTATTGAAAAATGGATAAACAAATGCGATAGCATCCTTTCCAATTCGTCGTCTGATTTGCAAAATGCAATCTATAGCACTATGCTTGATATTTGCTGTGAGGAAATGGGTATACTCGTAATAAGAATCTGCGAGGATGATTTTGATTGGACAGATGATCATGCAATGGAAAAATTGAACGAAATTGTAAGTAATATAAGGAAGGGAGATTTTTGTTAATGAAAGTTATATTAGCAGTAGATAGAAATTTTGCGATAGGAAAAGATGGAGATATGCTTTTTTCAATTCCTGAAGATATGCAAAGATTTAAGGAATTAACAACTGGAAATATCGTTATAATGGGAAGAAAAACATTGGAATCTTTGCCGGATTCAAAACCTCTACCAAATAGAACCAACATAATAATTACAAGTAAGGACTTAGATGGTATGCTTTGCGTAAAAAACGAAGAAGAATTGCTACGCACTCTCAAAGAAATCAACCCAGACCACAAAATGACAGAGTATTTGATAGGTGGAGCAAACACGATTGAATCATTGATACATTTAGTTGATGAATTCGTAATCACTTATGTTGACGCAGAATTTGAATATGATGCAAAAATCAGAAACTTATTTGAAGACCAAGATTATTATGTAGCGGAAGAGTCAGACATCAAAACTTACGAAGATTTGAATTATAGATATATGGTATTTAAAAGAAAATAGAAAATAAAGCAAACAAACTTCATGCACGAATATCTAGACTACAAAAATTGTTGATTTCTGAATCTTAAAATCCTAAAATCGTAAGCACGCTTCGCTTACGCGGTACGATTTTGGACGGATTTTTTCGATTTGAAATCAAAGCAATTTTTTTCGTATGATATTCTTAGCATGAAGATGTGTTACTCTTTTGAAATAAACTGGGGATAATTAACCCAGTTTTTTATTGCCCAAATATTAAGATTTGGCAAAGTTATAATTGAGTATAATGTATTGTGATATAATACGGTTACGGAGGTGAGTAAATGCGTTGTCCTAATTGCAATGAAAAAGTGTTAGATACGGTGAATTTTTGTCACAATTGTGGGTTTAATTTGAAAGAATACCGTGAAAGTTTGAATGAACAAAAGGATATAAAAGAACAACCAGAAAATAATCACGCATCTACAGATAAGGATTATTCATATTCTGACGATGTGATGAATATTTTTAATATAAAAAATCGTGAAAAATCAGCTGAAGAACAAAAGACTGAAGATATCATAAATAAAAATAAAACGGAACACAAGCCTAAAAGGATTGAAGATATTTTTCAAGTGATTAACAAAAACAAATCTCAATATGGAAAGTTCAATCCCGACAAGGAAGTTGAGAAGAAAATAAACCACGAAGATGAAAAAGAACCTGAAGAAAATTACGAAAACACGATTTTTATTACCAAAGGTTATGACGAAAAACAAGAAAAAATTAAAAGAGATGAGTCGATAAGATTCACTTCGGCAAATGAGTTTACTATTCATAAGTTTGAAGACGAAGATGAAGATGATGACCAATTTATGGATACTTTTGAGGTTAAAAGTAAACAAGTTTTTGACAAAATCAATTTGTTCTTTATTAAAATATTGAAGAAAATGATGGGAGGCACACAACCTTACAGGTTCTCAATGAGACTTGCGGTTGTAGTGTTATCTGCGTTGCCGCTTTTATTCTTTTACATGAATTCTACAAATCACTGGACATTTACTCAAAAATCAAAGGCAATCGTAGTTATGGTTTCAGTGTTGGTTTTGGATATTTTCCAAAAACTTTTATCCTATAGTCTGGGACTTAAACTAGCAGGAACGAAATTATATCAACCAATTGATAAGGAGTTGAGAAACAATATCTCAGTTTTACTTTCGGTTATAGAATCTCTCATATTTAGCTTATTTGGAGTGTTAACCGCAGGAGGACTTGTCGGTTTTAGTTCGTCAGTTTTCACGTTTACATTTTTGGGTGCACACGCTTTTATATATCTAATTTCATTAGTAATATTGATATTATTTGCAACGATTATTTTAGTAGATAGATTTGATTACAAAAATTTGTGGAAAGTTTACGGACTTAATGCAGCTGGAATTGTGATAACAAGACTTGTTGTGTTTATGGTCGTTATGACACTTCTTCAAAAAATATTTTTTGGACTTGCTCCGGGATTAATGTAGGTGATTAAATGATTTACACAGTTACTATGAATCCAGCACTTGAATTTGTAAGTGAAGTTTCGGATTTTGAATTTGACAAGAACAATATATCGGATTTTGATTTGATGCTTCCAGCTGGAAAAGGAATCAATGTTTCGAGAGTTTTAAAACAACTTGGACTTCCGACTGTTGCAACTGGATTTGCAGGAGGTTTTACTGGAGAATTTGTAGAAGATTGGCTAAGAAGAGAAGATATCAAATCTGAGTTCATAAGAATTGATGATAATACTAGAATTAATATCAAAATCACAGGCTCTTCGAAAACCGTAATCGAATCAAAAGGACCTAGCATTTCTCATCAAGAACTACAGGAATTGTTATACTATCTATCAAGAGTTAAAGAAGGAGATACTGTGTTTTTGTCCACAGCTTTTCCGAAAAATATAACAGAAACTGTAATCGAAAGAATGATTGCAATTTGCAAAGCCAACAAAGCACACTTCGTACTTGATATAGATGAGTATTATTTGGAGAGATTTGCTAACGAGGGATCATTACTTGAAAAAATAAGTGTAAAATGCTTGGAGCATCTATTTAAAACAAAAATAAATTCAGAATCAGATTTGCTTAAATGGAAAAATGAAATATCTGGTTTGAATTCTAAATTTGTAATAGTGCCCTTTGTAGATAATAAAGTATATTTGTTCCAAAAGAATTCAATATATGCTTTTGACATAGAACAGATGCTAAACCAAAAAAGAGATTTTGTTATTGACTCAATAATCGCGGGATTTATCGCGACATTTATCAGAACTTCAGATTATGAAAAGTCTTTTGAAATGGCGAATGCCTGTGCACTAACTTCGTTGAAGACCAAGGATTTGCCGAAAAAATTCCAAATAGATGATTGCTTTAATGATATTAATATAATAAAAATAAACTAAAATAAAAAAACAAGGTGTTGAATTTAATTCATACCTTGTTTTTTTATGTTGTAATAAATTAAGAAATGGAGATTTAATTGAAAATGAAAAAGTTTTCAATAATTAAATATATTTTACCATTTCAATATAACGAATGCAAGCTTTTTGTTACATTTTTTAAAAATTAATAAATTTGTAAATAGGCTCATGATTATCATTACTTTATCATAATAAAGAGATTGTGTCAAGTCATTTTTATGCAAAAACACAATTTATTTTATTGGCAGGACAAATTTTAAAAATGAATAAAAATAATCTAATTTTATTTTCATAATCAACTCTAAATGGCGGAACTATAACGGGAAAAGAAAATCATAAATTTTATTTTTGTAGCTAAAAAGTGTAATTTAATTCGAAAAAGCATGAAAAAACTGTATTTTATACTGAAATTTTAAATTAAAAAATAAATAATAATTGACAAATGCATTTTATGTCACTATAATGAGATAAAGTATTATTTATTATTCATACATAAATCATACAAAAAATAAACTGAAAGGAGAATAAGATGTCTGCTAATAAGAAAATATTGGAAGTTAATAATATGCATACAGCTTTTAGAATAAAAGACGATTATTATGACGCCGTAGACGATGTTTCATTTGAATTGTATGAAAATGAAGTATTAGCTATGGTTGGCGAATCTGGTTGTGGCAAATCTACACTTGCTACTACAATTATGGGTTTACATAATATGAACTACACTCAAATTAGCGGTGAAGTTATATATAACGGCGAAAATATTTTGAATTATACAGAAGCTCAATTCAATGAGTTGAGAGGTGGAGAAATTGGTATGATATTCCAAGATCCATTGGCATCACTTAACCCATTAATGAGAATTGGCGAACAAATTGAAGAAGCTTTGTTGTATCACACTGATTTGGACAAGAAACAACGTCAAGCAAAAGCTGTTGATCTTCTAAAAAAAGTAGGGATTGAAAATGCTGAAGTTATAGCAAGACAATTTCCTCATCAATTATCAGGAGGTATGAGACAAAGAGTAATTATTGCGATTGCTTTGAGTTGTAAGCCTCATGTTTTGATAGCTGATGAGCCAACTACTGCACTTGATGTTACAATTCAAGCACAAATTCTAGATTTAATAAAAGAATTACAAAATCAAATGAATTCAGGAATTATATTGATAACCCATGATTTAGGAGTTGTAGCACAGACCGCTGATAGAGTTTGCGTAATGTATGCAGGTCAGATCGTTGAGATTGCACCTGTGGATGAGTTGTTCAATAACCCACTTCATCCATATACTAGAAGCTTATTAAATTCCATTCCGCAAGCAGATAATGAATCTGATCAGTTACACGTAATAGAAGGTATGGTTCCTTCATTAAAAGATTTACCAAGAAAAGGATGCAGATTTGCACCTCGTATTCCTTGGATAGAAGATTCAGAACATGAAGAAAACCCAGTATTACATGATGTTGGCAATGGACACTTAGTTCGTTGTACATGCTGGAAGAACTTCCATTTTAAAGACGAATAGGAGGAAAATATGGGATTTTTAGAAGTTAAAAATTTGAAAGTTCATTATCCAATTCGTGGTGGATTTTTTAATACAATTCAAGACTATATCAAAGCTGTTGATGGAGTTGATATGGATATTGAACAAGGAAAAACTTATGGATTGATTGGAGAGTCAGGTTCTGGGAAGTCAACTATCGGAAAAGCTATAGTAGGACTCGAAAAGATTACAGATGGACACATTTTGTATGAAGGAAAAGATGTTACAAGTAGATCTTACAGAAAAAAGATTAACTACAATCAAGATGTTCAAATGATTTTCCAAGACTCAATGAGTTCGCTTGATCCTAAAAAAAGAATTTTGGATATAATCGCTGAACCAATCAGAAATTTTGAAAAACTTACACCTAAAGAAGAAAAAGAAAAGGTGTTTAAATTATTAGACATAGTTGGACTTAACGAAAGTGCAATTTACAAATATCCATTTGAATTCTCAGGTGGTCAAAGACAAAGAATTGGTGTTGCAAGAGCTGTTGCATGTAACCCAAGATTGATAGTTGCAGACGAACCAGTTAGTGCACTTGACTTATCAGTTCAAGCGCAAGTATTAAACTACATGAAGTTGATTCAACAAGAGTTTAATCTAAGCTACATTTTCATCTCTCACGATTTGGGGGTTGTAAGACACATGTGTGATTACATTTATATTATGCATAACGGCAAATTTGTGGAAACTGGTAATCGTGATGAGTTATACTCTGATCCTCAACATATTTACACAAAAAGACTTATCGCAGCGATTCCTCAAATCGAACCAAATAGAAGAAAAGAGCTTAGAGATGCTAGACAAGCTATTGAAAAGAAGTTTGATGAACAAAAAAATGTCTACTACGATGAAAATGGATCGGTGTACGATTTGACAAAATACAAAGATTCTCATTATGTAGCAGCTAGAAAGGGGGAAATATAATATGACTAAAACAATAATCAGAAGATTTTTAATAATGATTCCTCAATTGATAGTGTTAAGTTTATTTATATTCTTTGTAGCTCAAAAGATGCCAGGGGACCCTTTTACAGGGAAAATCACACCAACTACTGGTAACTCAAAGGTTGAAGAAGAACTTAAAATAAAATCTGGATTTTACGATCCATGGTATGTGAAATATAAGAGATGGGTTGGCAATGCACTTCAAGGAGATTTTGGAGTTTCTTACACTCAAAAGCTACCAGTGAAAGACGTTATTGGTCAAAGAGCTAAGAATACATTCTTCTTATCATTGTTCTCATTAATAATAATGTATGCAATTGCTATTCCTCTAGGAATAAACGCAGGTAGATACAGTGGGTCGGCTTTCGATCAGGGGGTTAACTTATATAACTTCTTGGCATTAGCTACCCCAGGGTTCGTATTTTACTTGATAATGCTTTTAATATTCGGATACAAGTTAGGATGGTTTCCAACAAGTGGTATCATAAGTCTTGAAGCATCAGCAAAAGGTGGCATGGCAGCGGTATTAAGTAGATTTTATCATATGCTACTTCCTGCAATATCATATGCACTTCTTACAACTATTGGAACTATTCAATATTTGAGAAATGAAGTTGTAGATGCAAAAAGTCAAGACTACGTAAGAACTGCAAGAGCAAAAGGGGTTCCTATTAAAAAAGTTTATAGTAAACACATTTTTAGAAACTCACTTTTACCAATAGCTGCATTCTTCGGATTCCAAATCACAGGTTTGTTAGCTGGTTCTATCATGATTGAAACAATTTTCGGATATCAAGGAATGGGTTCATTATTCGTTGACTGTATTAACCAAAGGGACTACTCAGTTATGACAGCTCTTGTAATGATTTATGGTTTCTTGACACTTTGCGGTTCATTATTAAGTGATATTATCATGAGTATAGTGGACCCTAGAATAAGGATAGATTAGGAGGTTTTTATGAAAGAAGTAAAAGTAACAGAAGAAAAGCTTGAAGAATATAAAGACCTTGCAAAAGATAATCCTACTGGATTTAAAGTAATTGTTAATGAATTCAAAAAAGATAAACTAGCTATAGTGTCATTGGTGGTATTAGCAGTTTTGTGGATAGGAATTTTCGTAGGAGCGATGTTACTTGATAAGGAACAAGTAATGAAAGTTGACATACTTAATTCATACGTAAGACCTGGAGAAGCTGGACACATACTAGGAACTGACCAAGGTGGTAGGGATTTATTTGGACAATTAATTATTGGAGCGAGAAACTCAATTGTAATAGGAATCGCCGTGACAATACTTACATCTGTAATAGGAATAGTTGTAGGTTTATTGATAGGATATTACGGAGGATGGTTGGACAATATTATAATGAGAATTATAGACTTCATACAAATTCTTCCAACAATGATGATTATTATAGTTTTCGTAACAATTGTTCCAAAATATTCGATGTTTACATTCGTAATGATATTTACGGTGTTCTACTGGACAGGGATGGCAAGACTTGTCAGATCGAAAGCTCTTGCGGAAAGTAAAAAAGACTACGTAAATGCTTCTAAAACAATGGGAACTAGCGATTTGAAGACGATGTTTACAGGAATTTTGCCAAATATTTCTTCAATATTAATTGTAGACATGACATTAAGTTTCGCCGGTAACATCGGTATTGAAACAGGACTTAGCTTTCTAGGTTTCGGGCTTCCACCATCAGATCCATCACTTGGAACTTTGGTATCATTAGCCAGAAAGCCAGAAGTTATTCAAGATAAATTATATGTATGGTTACCTGCATCATTATTGATATTAGTAATGATGTTGTGTATAAATTATATCGGTCAAGCATTAAGAAGAGCTTCCGATGCAAAACAAAGGAAAGGATAAGGGTGAAAATAATGAAAAAGAAGTTTAAATCATTATTGGCAATCTTTTTAGTATTGGCATTCGTACTTACTGGATGTGGAAATTCTAAGAAAGATAGCGGAAAATCGTCAGATTCTGGTTCAAAACAAGAATCTAGTACAGGCAAAAATGAAAACGCAGAAAACAAAGGCAACATAGTCGGAGAACAAATGGGCGGCGGTGTTCTTGTTGAAAATGAAGGCGAACCAATTAAAGGTGGTACATTTAGAGTAGGTATTCCTACAGATTCACCATTTAAAGGTATATTCAATAATACACTACAAGACGATAACATCGACTGGACAATCATTGGACCTACAATGTACGGTTCAGCAAATAATGGAGAAAGTTTGGAATTGAGAGATTCTGGAGCTGAAAAATTTGAATGGGATGAAAAAGCAAAAACTGCTACTATCAAATTATCAGACTCATTCAAATGGAATGATGGGAAACCAGTTACTGCAAAAGACATTATCATCAACTACTTAATCATTGGACACAAGGATTATCCTGGTGTACGTTATGATGATGATATGATGAACATCGTTGGTATGGAAGAATATCACGCTGGAAAAACACAAGACATCGCTGGTGTTAAAGAAATTGATGAAAAAACAGTTCAAATTTCATTTAAAGAATGGAAACCTTCAATTAAATGGGGTGCTGGTATTTGGGCTGAACCAACTAATTATGAACAAGTAAAAGACATAGCTATAAAAGACATAATTTCTTCTGATCCAATCAGAAAGAACCCTAAATCAGCTGGACCTTTCTACATTTCAAATGTAGTTCCAGGACAATCAGTTGAATTTAGTGCTAACGAACACTTCTGGGGTGGAAAACCTAAAATCGATAAAGTTGTAATGGAAGTAGTTCCAACATCACAAATTTTAGCATCATTAAAATCTGGTAAATACGACTATATCGCAGGTGGAGCACCTTCAGATACATTCAAAGAAATATCAGAATTAAAAGGATACAAAGTTGCAAGAATGCAAGACATGGCATACACTTACCTAGGATTTAAATTAGGTAAATGGGATAAAGCCAAGGGAGAAGTTGTGGTAGATTCTAACGCTAAGATGGCAGATGTAAACCTACGTAAAGCAATGGGTTACGCAATCGACAACAACGCAGTTGGTGAAAAATTCTACCTAGGATACAGATCACAAGCAAAATCAGTTGTTATTCCAATCTTCAAAGATTACTTTGACGATAGCCTTAAAGGATACAACTACGATCCAGAAAAAGCTAAACAATTGTTAGACGAAGCTGGATACAAAGACGTAGACAATGATGGAATGAGAGAAGACAAAAATGGTAAACCATTGGTAATCAAATTCGCATCAATGTCAGGTGGAGAAATCGCAGAACCATTATCAGCATATTATATCCAATGTTGGAAAGAAATTGGATTGAATGTTGAATTAACAGGCGGAAGATTAATCGAATTCAACGCATTCTATGACAAACTTAAAAACGACGATCCAGAAATCGACGTATTCCAAGGAGCTTGGGCTGTAGGTACTAACCCAGACCCATCAGGATTATTCAGTAAGAATGCATCATTCAACTACTACAGATATACTAATCCAGAAATGCAACAAGCATTGGATAAGATAGCTGATGGTAAAACATCTGATGAAGAAAGAGCACAAGCTTACAAAGACTTTGCTAAAGTAATGGAAGACAATGTACCATTGATTCCAACACTTTACAGAGAAGCTTTATCTCCAATCAACAAGAGAGTTAAAAAATTTGATTTCAGATACGTTCAAGATCTTAACAAAGACGACTTCAGATGGAATGAAATCGAACTTACAGCAGAACAACCAATGAAAGAATAATAGTTTTTGAAGTTAGTGGGGTGTAAATTAACACTCCACTTTTTTCTGTGTAAAATATGTAAAAATACGTAAAATATAACGTTTTCGTTTATTGACTTATTTTAGCTTATTCATTAGAATATTAGAGAGGTGTAATGAATGAAGCAGAAGAATATTATTGCTGTAGTTTTGATAACTGTAGTAATATTTGTTGGAGCTTTTGTAGGATTAAATATTTTTAATTCTTCTAAGGCAGAAAAATTAGATAAATTGGCTCACCAATGTATAGTAGATGGTAATTACCAAAAAGCTGTAGATTATTATAGTGAATTGTACGATAGAACAAACGATGGATCTTATATAGATAAAAAACGTGAAGCTGTTGAACTTTTGTCTTCTAAAAATAATTACGATTATGGTGTGAATTATTTAAAGGAAATGAAGTATGTCGATGCAGCAAAAAGTTTCTTGAAAGTAAGCAACAAAGATAGCGTCAATTATCAAAAAGCGCAACAAAGATTGCAAGAAAGTACACAAGCTGTGATAATTGCAAGTGATTCATTTGCAGAAGACGACAACTTTGATGCAAGCTTGAATATGTTAAACTCATACGCACGTGTAATGCCACACGAAACTATTGTTATCGACAAGATAAAAGAAGTTGAAAAAGCAAAAAATCAATACAATGAGAAAAAACAAGACGAAGAAAAACAACGTGCATTGTCTGAGAAAAAGGAAAAAGAAGCCAGAGAAAAAGCTGAAAAACTTGCCAATGAATCAGCAGAAGAATTAAAGAAAGAAAAAGAAAGTACAAAAAAACCAGATAAAAAAGATGAAAGCTATGAAACTGATGATAACAAAAGACTTATCGATTTGTGCATTCGTTTAGTTGGCAAAACTTATTTGGTAACTACAGATAATGCCAAAATCTATGAAGAACCAAGCAATAAATCAGAAGTGATTTCCTCAATTCCTATGGGAAGTGAAGTGTACATTTATGAAGCAAAACCAGATTCAGGTCAAAGAGTATGGTGTCATGCGATAATTAAAAGTGCAGATTCACTAAAATCATACGATGCATGGATATCATCAAACAACTTAGAAATTAACGATTAAGCTCTCGATAATGAGGGCTTTTTGCACATTGCAAACCTTCATGCACGAACATCGGACTCAAAAAATTTGTGATTTCTAAATTTCAATCTTCTAAAATCCGTAACTCGCATTCGCTCAAACAGACGGATTTTTCAACGAAGATTTTCAATTTGAAATCAATTAAATTTTTATCGTATGATGTTCTTAGCATTACGGTTTGCAAGTTATAATTGAAACTGCTCTCAATAATGAGAGCTTTTTTAGTAGAAAGGGGTGTGTTATGGATTTAAATTTTTTGCATTTTGATTTGGATGCTTTCTTTGCCTCTTGTGAAATTCTGGATAATCCAAAATTGAAACACGTCCCAATGGTTGTCGGTGGTAAAAGTCAGAGAGGAATAATTACTACTGCGAACTACGAAGCTAGAAAGTACGGATTGCATTCTGCAATGCCAATATTTCAAGCAAAAAAGATCGTTCCAAATCTTGTTATAGTTACTCCAGATTTTGAAAAATACAGAAGAAATAGCGAGAAAGTTTTCAAGGTTTTGTCGGCATTTTCGACTAAAATTCAAAAGATGAGTATAGATGAAGGTTGCATGGATATTTCTCATATAGATATGGATAGGTTGGAACTGGCAAATCTAATACAAGAAAATGTCAGGATAAAAACGGGATTGTCTATTTCTATAGGAATTAGCTACAATATGAGCCTTGCAAAGCTTGCATCAGATTGGAACAAGCCTCATGGAATCAAAATTATCACACAAGATGATATTCCAGATATTTTGATGGACTTAAATGTGGGAAAAATTCAAGGAATTGGTAGAAAATCTGAGGAAAAACTAAATAATATTGGAATAAAAAAAGTATGCGATTTGTATGATTTATCCAGAAATAATTTGAGAGAATTATTTGGTAAATTTGGCGAAGTGATTTACGATAGAATTCGTGGTGTTGACGATAGACAGTTGGATTTGTCAAGAATTAGAAAGTCTATTGGAGTTGAGTACACTTTTGAAAGAGATTTGAAAAATTACAATGAATTACTAAAGAAAGCCAGTGAATTCAGCGAAGAATTGGCAGAAGATCTTCATAAGAAAAATATTAAAGCGAAAACAATTAGGATTAAAATAAAGCTTAGCGATTTTTCGGTGATTACAAAATCAATGACTCTTGATGAATACATTTGTGATGTCAAGGATATTTATAGGATTGTGAAGTATCTTGTGGTTAACACTAAAATTGAAAAGCCTGTCAGACTTTTTGGGATTACTGCTGCAAACCTTAGCGACACGACTTTTGAGCAGTTAAAATTTTTATAGTAAAAAACTTTGCATAATACCTTGCAATATGTACTACTGTGTATTATAATGTAATCAGGAGGTAAGATATGAACACACAATTAAAAAAAGGGATTTTAGAATTATGTGTCTTATCGGTTATATCTAAACAAGACAGCTACGGATACGAAATTATAGATCAGATAAAAGATAAGATACCAATGAGCGAAGGAACAATTTATCCTATGCTTAGAAGATTGAAAAACGACAAATACTTGGAAGATTACACTGAACAATCAGAGTCAGGTCCATCTAGAAAATACTACAAGATAACAGACGAAGGAAAAACTTATTTGCACTCACAACTTGAAGATTATAAAAAATTAGTTGAAAGTGTTAAGGCCTTGTTAGAGGAGGGTTTTTAAATGAATAAAGAACAATTTATGGAACTTTTAGATTATTATTTCAGAAATGTCGACGAAACAACTTACAGAGAAATCAAGAATGATTACGAAGAACATTTTAGAATCGGAGTTGAAAACGGAAAAACTGAAGAAGAGATTTCAACTGAATTAGGTAATCCAAGAGAGATATTCAACGAATGTAAAGAAGCTGGAATCATCAGAGAAAACAACTTATTTGGTATGTTTAACTTGGATAGCATTGGTGATTTCTTTAATTCTAAAATTTTTGACCAATCTAAAGACAAAGACTATGATTTGTCACAACAAACATTGGAATTTGACAATGATTTCCACAGAATTGAAGTTAAATCGAATGCGGACATAGATGTGTCAACTCACGAATTGGATAAAATTATCGTAACTTACACTACAACTGATGAAACACAAAAGTTAGATGTAGATTATATGAATCACGTGTTGAAGCTTGGTAAAGTTAAAATGGAAAAATTCTTCCAAAAAAGTTTTATAAAATCAATTTCTATCAAAATTCCACAAGACAGTGATTTGGGATTAAACATCGCCACAGCAAGTGGAGATGTAAATGTAGATGTTATTAGTAATGATGTTACTTGCAACACTTCAAGTGGTGATGTAAATATCACTACACAATCGAACAATGTAAATGTCAATACTGCAAGTGGAGATGTTCAAGTTTCCAAATGCAAAAAAGAAATTTACGTTAATACTGTAAGCGGTGATGTGAAGGTGGATTCTGAAAACCCAGAAATCACAGTGAACACTGTAAGTGGAGATATCGAAATCGATGTGAACGAAAACAAAGATTTGAATGTGAGAGGTGTATCTAGCGATATTAATATCCATATCAAAGAAAAGAAAGGTTCTATAGAACTTAGAACTGTTAGCGGAGAAATTCAAATCGATAGTTACTACAAAGATAGTTCGAAAAAAATCAGTAAATCTCACGACCAATCATTCTCAAATGATGAAATCGAAATTAGTGCTGCAACAGTTAGTGGAGATATTACTGTAGATTAGAATCTAAATAGACTGCAATGATTTTTCGTTGCAGTTTTTTTATTGTAAATTTACAGTTAAATATTATTATAACGTAAAAAAAACATTGAAAATATGATAAAATAGAAGGTAATATGGAGGAATAATAATTTTGAAAATAATAGTAACTTGCGCATTCGGTTTGGAGAGCTTAGTCAAAAGACAACTTTTGGATATGGGCTATGAGAATTTGAATGTAAACGACGGAAGAATAATGCTTGAAGGCGATGAAAAAGATATCGCAAAATTAAATATAAATTTGAGATGTGCAGATAGAGTTCTAATCGAATTGGGTAATTTTAAGGCTGTATCATTCGAACAACTTTTTAAGGGCGTTGAAAAAATAAATTGGTTAGATATTTTGGAAGCGGATTCCAATTTTATTGTAGAAGGCCGAAGTTACAAATCAAAATTATTTTCTATTAAAGATTGTCAATCGATTACAGAAAAGGCGATTATCAAATCTCTTCAGAAGAAATACAAGGTGGATTGGTTCTCTAAATCAAAGGGAAGATTCAGAATTGAAGTTAGTCTAGTAAAAGATATTTGTTCGATAACTTTGGATACTTCGGGAGATGGACTTCACAAAAGAGGCTACAGGGAAGGCTCAGTTCTTGCACCTATAAGAGAAAACTTAGCAGCAGGAATTATCGATTTGTCATTTGCTAATAGCAACAGACCTCTTGTGGACTTGTTCTGTGGTAGTGGAACTTTTGCGATAGAAGCTGCGAGAAAATTCAGAAATATTGCACCTGGGATTGACAGAGAATTCGATTTTATTAATTTTAATGATAAATTTAACAATGCATACAAACAAGAGCGTACTAAAGCCTTGGAGAGCATTGATTACGATAAGAAGATAGATATTTTCGCAAGTGATGTAGACGGCTCAGCGATTGAAAAAGCGATAGCTAATGCCGAAAATGCTGGGGTCAGGGAGGATATTAGATTCGTGACGAGGGATTTCAGAAATGTTGTGTTAAATGATAATTACTTCGTTCTAATATCTAACCCACCTTATGGAAAAAGGCTTGGCGAAAGACAAGAAGCCGAGAAGATTTATAAGGATTTGGGAATTAAAATGGCAAAATTCAAGACTGCATCACAATATATAATCACGGATTGCGAAGAGTTTGAGAAATTTTACGAAAAAAAAGCATCTAAAAATAGAAAGATGTACAACGGAAATATGAAGTGTTATTTGTATCAATATTTTGGTCCGAGACCTAAATAGGAGGAGATATCCTTGGAGAAGAAATCAAGTGAAGATGTTAGTGATTTCAAAGGATCTGATTACGAAGTTCTAAATTCTATGAAGGATTTAGTTAGAGTAATAGATAAAGATGGGGTAATAATATTTGCCAATACTAGCATGATAAAATCTATGCCTATCAATCCAATAGGAGTGAATTGCTATTTGGATTATAGTGAAGATTTTCCAAAATGTTTGGCAGATAGGAAATACCGTTTGAACAGCACTATCAAAGAAAAAAGAAAAATAAATGGCGTGGATTATTCCATAACTTCTTCTCCAGTTATGGATAAAGATGGAGAAGTGGTAAGCACTGTCGAGGTTTTCAGAGATATTTCAAAAGAGGTCAAAACTCAGATTGATTTGATTAATGCGAACAAGGACATCAAGGATGAAATCATATTCGCCAAGCACATTCAAAGCAAAACTTTGCCTAGTAAGGGTGAGCATGTCGGTTTGGATTTGGATTACAGCTATATTTCATCTAGGGATTTGTCTGGAGATATCATCGATTGCATAGACATTGACGAAAGATTTGTAGGAATTTACATCGCAGATGTTGTGGGCCATGGGATTGCGGCATCTATTCTGACGATGTTTATC
Source organism: Finegoldia magna (assembly GCF_003182075.1). Classification (GTDB taxonomy): domain Bacteria; phylum Bacillota; class Clostridia; order Tissierellales; family Peptoniphilaceae; genus Finegoldia; species Finegoldia magna. Next base: position 42,523 of record NZ_QGTH01000007.1, on the reverse strand, counting down.
AGACAGACAATGAGGTATTTGGTAAGTAGAATTACAGATTCTAGACCAAAAAGAGTGCTGAAGGATTTGAATACAACATTTACTGAACTTAATTTATCGGTAGACAAATATTTTACGATTTTTTATGGGTTATACGATAGAAAACTCAAAATATTTTCATATGCAAATGCTGGCCACAATGGTATTCCATTTTTGATTTCAAATGATAAATTAGAAGAATTAAAAGTTACGGGTCATCCTATCTCTCCAATGTTTGAAGGAGTTGGGTTTGACCAAAGAGATATATTGGTCTCCAGTGGTGATGAATTAATTATGTACACTGATGGGATAACTGAAACTAGAGGATTTGACAACGAATTTTACGGCGAAGAAAGACTAAAAAGAGATTTAATGAAAGTTCCAGATAGAAGAATTGAATACGTGTTAAACGAGGTGAATTCTTTTAGATTTTTGGAACAGGATGACGATATTGTTCTAGTGAGTTTGAAGGTTCTATAGGAGGAAATATGTTCAAGCTAGATTTTTCAAATACGACAAGTCATAATTCTGTGGATACTTTGAGAACAGAATCCGTAAATGCTTTAGAAAAGCTTTTAAATAAATCCTGTGAAGGCAAGGAATTCACAGGATGGATTGATTTGCCTAAAAATTACGACAGAGAAGAATTCGAGAGAATTAAAAAATGTGCTAAGAAGATAAGAGAAAGCTCTGATTGTTTAGTTGTCATTGGAATCGGTGGAAGTTATATGGGAGCTAAGGCGATTGATTATGCGATGAGCGATTATTTTGAGAAATCGGGCATCGAAATCATCTACGCTGGTTTCCAATTGTCTTCTACGTATTTGGCTGAACTTTTGGAATATTTGAAGGACAAGGATTTTTGTGTAAATGTAATTAGCAAATCGGGAACTACTACAGAGCCTGCAATCACTTTTAGATTTATAAAGGAATTAATGGATGAAAAATACACAAAAGAAGAACAAAAGAGCAGAATTTTCGCCACTACTGATAAACAAAAAGGTGCATTGAAAGAATTGTCTGATATCAATGGTTATGAAACTTTTGTAGTGCCAGATGACATAGGTGGAAGATTTTCCGTTCTAACTTCTGTTGGATTGTTGCCACTTTGCGTAAAAGGATTGGACATCGACAAATTAATGATTGGCGCAGCAAATGCAATGGAAGATTTTACAAAACTTGACTATGAGTCAAATTTTGCTTTGCAATACGCTTCATTCAGAAATAACATGTATCGCAATGGAAAAGACATTGAAATACTTATTAATTACGAAATGAGATTAAAATATTTTTCTGAATGGTTCAAGCAATTATTCGCAGAATCGGAAGGAAAAAACAATAAGGGAATATTTCCGATGATGTGTAATTTCACGACTGATTTGCATTCAGTAGGTCAAATGATTCAAGATGGACAAAAAAATGTATTTGAAACTGTGATTTCAGTAGAAAATCCACGCAAAGATTTGTATATAAAATCTGATGCTGATAATTTGGATAATCTGAATTATTTGAGCGGAAAATCAGTGGATTATGTGAATAAGATGGCTATGCAAGGAACGCTTAATGCGCATTTGTCGTCAAATGTTGAAAGTGTCGTCGTGAAAATTGATGAGATTAATGAAGAAAATCTAGGATATATGATTTATTTCTTTGAAATGAGTGTAGCAATTTCAGCACTTGTTTTAGGAGTGAATCCTTTTAATCAACCGGGAGTTGAAGAATACAAGAAGCAAATGTTTAAATTATTAGAAAAGCCGGGTTATTAATATGAAAGAGAATTTAAAGAAAATAGTTTTGTACGAGAAAAGCTACGAAATTTCGAAAATAATATTGATTTTATTGACATCTGTTTTATTTTTGAAATTTGCTAAGGTCGACCACGTTTTTGTTAAATCGTTTTTTATAACGGTATTTTCATTCGTGCCAATAATAGGAGCGGGAGTGTATTTTATTCCAGCAATCATTCTTAATTTATTAGAATCAAATACGCTCTATCTAGCGATGTACGCGTGGTTATTTTTGGCATTAATTAGCATTGATAAAATAATTTACAGCGTGTTTTACGATTTGCCATTTGATTACAGCCCAATATTTTATGTTATTATGGGAATGATTTTGTATTTGATATTTGGCAAATACATATTGATGGTGTTTAGTTTGTTTGTTTACGGAATAAACGTGTACAACAATTACAACAAGTACAAGAAAACAAAAGCTTTTTACAATAAAGCTTTGTTCAATTTCATTGATTTGAAACAAATTATTCAAGAAAATTAGAATGCGGAGGAAATTGTGGAAAAACTATTGATTGCAAGAGGAAACGAAGATATCGAACTTCTTTCAAATAAAGTAAATCAACATGGGCTTATCGTAGGAGCGACTGGAAGCGGAAAGACAGTTACATTAAAAGTATTGTGCGAATATTTCTCAGATTTGGGAGTGCCAACTATTTTGTCAGACGTTAAGGGAGATTTGTCAAACTTGGCATCGGTTGGTGAAATGAACGATAATTTAAAATCTAGACTTGATGAAATGAATATCACAGATTTTAATTTTAAAAACTATCCTGTGAATTTGTGGGATGTATACGGAGAAGCTGGACTTCCATTAAGAGTTTCTGTATCTGAAATGGGCCCGATTTTGTTATCGCAAATTTTGGATTTGAACGATACACAAGCTGGGATTTTGAATATTGCATTTAGGGTTTCAGATGAGGAAGGACTATTGTTGTTGGACATAAAAGATTTGCGTTCTATGCTTAATCATTTGTCTGATAACAGGGAAGTTTATTCAAAAAAATACGGAAATATCACCACTCAAAGTATTAGCGCAATCATGAGAAAATTATTGTACATCGAAGATATGGGTGCAGATAAATTCTTTGGAGAACCAAGTTTGGATATAAGAGATTTGATGATGACAGATTCTGATGGACGTGGATTTGTGAATATAATTTCTGCGGCAAGACTTATCAACGACAAAAACTTGTATTCTATGTTTTTGTTGTGGCTATTATCAGAACTTTTCGAATCACTACCAGAAGTTGGCAATCCAGAAATCCCTAAGCTTGTGTTCTTCTTTGACGAAGCACACTTGTTATTCGACAATGCAAACAAGATGATAATGGATAAAATAGAACAAGTTGTAAGACTTATTCGTTCAAAAGGTGTGGGAATATTCTTCATAACACAAAACCCACTAGACATTCCAGATTCGATTTCTTCGCAATTGGGAAATAGAATTGTGCATCAATTGAGAGCTTTCTCTCCAAAAGAATTGAAGGCTGTGCAAAAAGTTTCTGAAACTTTCAGAGCAAACGAAGATATGAATGTAAAAGATGAAATTATAAACTTACGAACAGGTGAAGCGTTGATTTCGTTTTTGGATGAAAAAGGAGCACCAAGTATAACTAAAAAAGGACTCGTGCTTCCACCACACTCATCGTTTACGCCACTTTCTCAATCAGACGTGGATTATATTGTGAAAAACTCTGATTTGCATCAAAAATATTCACAATCAATCGACAGAGAATCTGCTTATGAAATACTGCAAAAAAAATTGCAAAATCAAATCAAAGAAGATCCGGAAAAACAAACTAAGAAATCCACAAAACAAGAAAAATCACCGATAGAAGATTTCGCAACTAAAAGCATCAACTCCATGCTTGGTAGTTTTACAAGACAAATCGGAAGAGACATCGCGCGTGGAATTTTCGGTTCAATAAAAAAGAGCATAAAATTTTAATAAACCTCCCAAACGGGAGGTTTTTAAATGTGCTAAAGATTATTTTATAGTTTTTCAGCGGCTAATACTAATGGTCTGGAGTTTTCCTTATCAAATTCTGATTTGTTAAATCCTCCGTATATTTTTATATTCTCAAAACCATTCTGTTCTAAAAGTGTTACTAATTCATCAGATGTTATTGGAAATAAATTAACGTCATTTTCAATAGATTTATCACCTGCTGTCATAACTGTGTTAAATCGTATAAAATCACCATTTCTGAAATATTTTCTTACAAATTCCACTTTTTCATTTTTGATAGTAGGAAGATTTCCTAAGTAATCATCATCTACTTGTAAAAATGGATAAAAATTTATGATTTGGAGGACAAGAGATCCGTTTGGGTCTAACTTGTCGTAGCATTTTTTCAAAAATTCATTTATCTTTTCTGTAGAATCCAAGTGTACCAAAGAATTTCCGATGCAATAAATCAAACCGAAATTATCTCTCAATTTGTCGATATCTAGCATATTCATACATTTAGCATCGATTTTATTTTCATTAATCGCTTTGTTCACAAACTTTTCTTCTAAATCAATCCCCATCACATCAAATCCATCATCTTGAAGTCTTTTCGCAACTTTTCCAGTGGCACATGCTACATCCAAGATTTTGCCGTGAGCAAGTTCTTCTAAGAAACTAATTTGCTTATCATTTGGCTGAAAAATATCTTCGTAATTATCTGAAATTGAATCGTAAAATTTACTCATATCATCACCTCTAATGTAATTATACCCAAAAGAATGTTACAATTTTATAAAGTTGTCATAATTTTGTAATAATTTCAAATCCTGTGATATAATTAGATAAATGAGGTGGAAACTTGATACGTAATAATCACGATAGATTTCTAGAAGAAAAAAGAAGACGTGCAGTAAAACGAAGGATTGTGTTTTCTGTATTTCTTCTAGTAATTCTATTTTCAATCATAAAAGTAAAAAACGATAGACAAGAGCATGCAGCTGAACAAAAACAAGCTGAGATAGCTCAGGAGAAAAAAACTTCCGTACAACAAGACTCAAAACCAGAAGAACCAGTGGAAAAAGAGAAAACTGATGAGGAAGTTTTTGAAGAAATCAAAAAAACTGAAAATATTTACCAAAACACATTTAAGAGAAATGAATTGTTGCACAATTTGGAAGTTTACGCTAAGTACAATCCTAATGCAAAATTAGTGATGAAAAACGCTGATGACATTCATCCATCTCTTTTAAAACTTGCTGGTAATAACTACACTGCGGTTAATTTCGTGGCGAAAACAATTGATTCTACAATAAAAAATGACTATTCATATCCAGAAAATGCAAATAATTCAAATGTGCCATTGTATTTGCAGTGGGACAAGAGATGGGGTTATGAAAAATACGGCTACGGAATTATAGGTTTTACTGGATGTGGACCTACAAGTTGTGCTATGGCGATGTCGTATTTGAAAAACGACCCTTCAATCACTCCTGCAAAAATAGCAGAAGAAAGTGATCGCAACGGATATTCGTCATCTGAAGGAACAAGCTGGGGGTTTTATCCTTATATCGCAAGAAAATACGGATTGAAAGCTGTGCAAATGGATGCGAATTATAATGTTATAAAAGAGAATATAAAAAAAGGAAATCCGATTCTAATTTCTGTAAGACCTGGTGATTTCACACAAACGGGACATGTTATGGTAATTTCGGGAATAGATTTAAATGGTAATATTATAATTAACGATCCGAATAGCTTTACTAATTCACAAAAATCATGGAAATATGACAGATTACAACCACAAATCAAAGCGATGTGGGTGTTTAGTAATGGAGTATAAATGAAAAAATACACAAAATACAAAAAAGATCTTGAATATTCTTATACAATGGGACCTTTTCCAACTTATGAACTTATTGAAAATAAGGCTGATATTGTTGATAAGGTCTTAATTTCTGAGGATTTCAATGACACAGAAAAACTGATAAATATATTGAATGATAAGAAAATTCCTTATACGATTTCGAGTAAACAAATAAACAAAATTTCACTAAAAGATAAGGAATACGTGATTGGAGTTTTCAAAAAGGAAAAATCAAAATTACAAGAAAAAAACCACATAATTTTGGACGGAATAGACAACATGGGAAACTTAGGTACTATTATGAGAAGTATGCTTGCATTTGGATATAAGGATTTGGCTTTGATATCAAATACGTGTGATGTTTACAATCCTAAAGTTGTCCGTGCCAGTATGGGAGCTTTTTTCAAATTAAATATCCAAAGATTTGATAATCTACAAGATTACAAGAATAATTTCCCAGAAAATAAGATTTATTCGTTTTTGCTAGATGAAAGTTCAGATGAACTTGGCGATGTGAAGTTCGAACAACCATTTAGCTTGGCGTTTGGAAATGAAGGGGCAGGGCTTCCAAAAGAATACTACAATGAAAATAAGATTTTCATCAATCAATCTAAGGATGTGGATTCCTTGAATTTACCGATAGCTTGTTCCATTGCAATGTATCAATCGAGGGTGATTTAATGAAGAGAGTATTTGTATTTGATTTGGACGGAACGTTGATAGATTCTATTGAAATGATAAATAATTGTTTCAATCATACTACTAAAAAATTTGGGCTTAAACCTGTAGAAAAGGAAAAATTTAATTATTTTCTTGGAGATGGACCTAAAATTTTGGTGGAAAAATCTCTCAATTATTTAATAGAGCGTGATAATTTGGATGAAGCAGTGATTAATTCGAAATTTACTGAAATCTACGACAGCTATATTGAGTATTACAACGGATATGACGATAAGAAAACGCAGTTGTATCCATACATTAGAGAAAGTTTGGATAAATTAAAAGAAATGGGCGCACTTATTTGCGTATGCACGAATAAAACTCTTCCGGCAGCGGAGAAAATTTTGAACAATTTATTTCCACAAGGCTATTTTGATTATGTGTCTGCATTGGAAGATGAAACAAAAAGAAAGCCTAATCCATACTTGCTAGAAAAAATCGTGGAAGATTTGAATATTAAAAAAGAAGAGATTGTATATTTTGGAGACACGGATACAGATATCGAGACGTGTAAAAATGCGGACGTAACAAGTGTCGGTGTTGAATGGGGATTTAGAGAAAGAGAAGAACTTGTAGAATCTGGAGCAGATTTTGTGATTTCCGATCAAAGAAGGATAGTTGATTTTTATGGAGAATTACCAAAAAATATTGGATAAAACAATTGAAAATCTAAATGGAGGAGAAACACTTCTTCTTCACAGTTGTTGTGGGCCTTGTTCCAGTTATGTTTTGGAATATTTGTCACAGTATTTTAAGATAACTATTTTGTTTTACAACCCAAACATTTCTCCGCAATCTGAGTTTGATAAAAGAGTTGTGGAGCAGAAAAAAGTCATCGCAAATACAAAAGCAAAATATCCTATTGATATAATCGTCGACAAATACGATCCAGATGAATTTTACGAAAGAGTTGCTCCTTATAAGGATTTGGGAGAAAAATCACAGCGCTGTTATGAGTGCTACGATTTAAGAATCGACAGAACTTTCGACATTGCAGATGAGATGGGTTTTGATTTTGTAACGACGACGTTATCGGTTAGTCCTCACAAAAACAGCCAATGGATTAATGAAATCGGAGAAAAATTAGAACAAACTCATAAAACTAAATTCTTGCATTCTGATTTCAAAAAGAAAAATGGATACAAGAGGTCGATTGAATTATCGAAGGAATTTGATTTGTATAGACAAGATTACTGCGGATGCGTTTACAGCAAAAAAGAAGCAGAACAACGACATAATAATGATTGATAGAATCGGTGATTTTTATCGCCGATTTTTTTGTGAGAAATTTTCAAAACAAAATTGATAATGGTGTTAAGTATTTGTATCGGCTAAAGTTGTTTGATATAATTAAATAAAGGAGATTTTATGAATTTTGAAAAAAATGTAATGGTTAAGAAATATAACGATGGAGTTATAGAAGAAGTTGAAGATGTTATTTTGAGAGAATTTTTGTTGGATATCAATATTAATTCCAAACCAATTGTTAAGCTTTTGTGTATTGAAAAGGATTTACAAGAACTTGTTACGGGATATCTTATAACAGAAAATATTGTAAGGCCAGAAGATATACGAAATGTAGATATTAAAATTGACGGGAATGTTTGTGATGTTACTTTAAAAGATATCGATAACACTCCAAGTCATGTGACTACTGAAAGTGGAGATTATAAAAACGTCCCGTACAATTTTACTAACAGAGATGAGTCAGTCACTCCGATTGATTGGGATGAAGAAACGCTGTTGAAGATTTCCAATTTTAACTTATCGGGATCGCAGTTATTCAAAGAAACTGGCAATGTGCATTCTGTTGTTTTGGCAAAAAATGGGGAAATAATTTGTCAATGTGATGATATTGGAAGATACAATGCTTTCGACAAGGCTGTGGGTACTGCAGTGTTAAATGGAGAAAAACTATCTAATTTAATTGCATTTACCTCTGGAAGAATTCCTTCATCAATTGTTCAAAAATGTGTCAATTCAGGTATTTCTGTTATAGTTTCTAGAAGTGCACCAACGGATATTTCTTTGGAACTAGCAAGTAAATATAATCTGTCCGTAATCGGCTTTTGTAAACAAAGTCGTTTAAATATTTATAGGGATTTTAGAAAGAAGGATTAGTTATGAAAAAATTAGCGGATTTTTTGTATGCCATTATGGCAGGGGCATTTATTGCTATGGGCGGAGTTGTGTTTTTGAGCCTAAACAATAAAATTGTCGGAGCATTTATGTTCAGCTTGGGACTTTTTGCTGTGTGTACTTTAAAGTATAATTTATTTACGGGAAAAGTTGGATATCTGTTCTGTAATGATGTGAAAACTTATTTGCCATGGTGCTTAATGGTGTGGGTTGGAAATTTAGTTGGTAGTATTATCGTAGCGGAATTGGTTCGTCTTACAAGAGTTGCTCCAGGAATTATCGAAAAATCCACGAAATTGGTTCAAGTAAAAGCAGACGATACTTTGATTAGTTTGTTTGTTTTGGGTATTTTCTGTAATATTATGGTTGTTCATGCTGTGGATCAATACTTAAACAATCCTCACGAAATTGGGAAATATTTGGGAATTATAATGAGTATTATGGTATTTATACTATGCGGATTTGAACACTGTATTGCAGATATGTTTTACATTCAAATGGCAAGAATGTGGAATTCACAAACAATTATCGCTCTAATTGTCATTACTTTGGGTAATGTATTGGGCGGAATTTTGATTCCGACAATGAGAAATATAAACATAAAATTAAAAAACGAATAAGGTTGAATTAATGTTATTACAAGTAGAAAAAGCAAAGGAAATTCTTAGAGAAACACAAAAAAAAGCATCTGATATTGAAGAAATTGATATCGATGATGCTTATAACAGAGTTTTGGCGGAGGATGTGTTGGCGAAGTTCAACAATCCTCATTATCCAAAAAGTGCAATGGATGGATATGCTGTAAGTAGCAAAGATTCTGACAAATTATCGAAAAAGAAAATTATTGGGACGAATTTTGCAGGTGATTGCAATGACTTTGAATACGAAGAAAATACTTGCGTGAGAATAATGACTGGTGCATTTGTACCACGAGGCTACGATGCAATTGTAAAACAAGAAGACTGCGAAGTAGTGGATGGTTTTATTGAAATTAAAAAACCTTACGAGCCTTTTGATTACTATATAAAAGAAGGCGAAGATGTGTCCAAAGGAGAGTTGTTAATTCCTAAAAACACGAGGATTTCTTCAGTTGATTTGTCGATTTTGGCTTCAAATGGTTATGCAAAAGTTAAAGTTTATAGGAAATTAAAAGTAGCGCTATTGTCGACAGGATCTGAATTGTTGTATCCTGGAGATGATTATACTCCAGGTAAAATCTACAGTTCAACTACTTTTACATTGAAATCTATTCTAAAAAATTCAGGCGTTGAAGTTGTCGAACAAAAAAACTGCATGGATGATGAAAAATCAATTATAAAAGAAATAAAAAACCTAACGCAAAAATCAGATATCGTTATAACAACGGGCGGAGTTAGTGTTGGTGACAAAGATTTAATGGAAACCTGCATGAAACAAATCGGAGAAGTTTTGTTTCATAGAATTGCCATGAAGCCTGGAACTCCAGTGATGGCATCAAAAGTAGGTGACACAATTGTGTTGTCGTGTTCAGGAAGTCCGTTTGCAGCTTTTTGTAATTTCGAGGTTTTATTTTGGGATTTGTACAATAAATATTATGGATTAAATGTAAAGCAATTTGAAAAAGGAAAAGTTGTAAAAGGATTGATGAAACCTTCCAAGCTTCAACGATACGTCAGATGTTTTGTAAAAGATTCTGAGATTACGATTTTTGATAAGCACAAAAATTCCATGCTACAAGATCTGACAAATTGCAATGCGCTTTTACTTCAAAAACAAAATGAGAGCTTGGATGTGGGGTCAATCGTAGAATATATTTATTTGGGTGAAATATGAGAGTTTCTGTAGGAATATTGGCTGGTGGGAAAAGTGTGAGAATGGGTCAAGACAAATTTGATTTGAACTTTTACGGTCATACTTTTATAGAAGAATTAATAGATAGGTTCAAAGATTTTGAAGTAATTGTTTCATCTAATACAGCCGATTATTCTCCAATTAAAACTGTAAGGGACACTTATATTGATGCGGGACCTTTGAGTGGAATATTGGAGATATTGAAAAATTCTACAAATGAATATGTATTTGTAACGTCTTGCGATATGATAAATGTGAAATCTGATTTGGTGAATTTTGCAGCATCTATCGCAAGTTTTTCAGATGAAGCTGTAATTTTTGAAACAGATGAGAGATGCTATCCTACTTGCGGGATTTTTTCGAAAAAAATAATTCCTATTTTGGAAGAAATGCTTGAAAGTAAAGATTATCGTGTGATGAATTTGGTTAAGAAAATCGATACGAAATTTGTTAATTTGAAATACACAATTTTTGAGGATGAATTTGTTAATATTAATTATCCAGATGAATTAAAACAAAATACAACACCTTTGATTTGTATCTGCGGCAAAAAAAATAGTGGCAAGACTACTTTTATTAAAAAGCTTGTTGGAGAATTGAAAAATAGGGGCAAAACCTGCTCGGTAATTAAACACGATGGACACGATTTTGAGCTTGATTTCAAAGATACTGACACTTTTTATTACAAAGAGTACGGCGCTTGTCAGACCTTGATTTTTAACGATAAATACTTTAAATTAGATGGTGGGAGTAAAAATATTTATGATTTGATCAAATTATTAGACGATGTTGATTTGATTATTATCGAAGGAATGAAGGATTCAGATTTCATTAAATACGAGTGTACTCTTACAGATGATTTGGTATGTAGCGATGTGAACAAATACGGAATTATCAGCGACAGAAGTTTTGCGGGTTACGATAATTTCGATATCAGTAATCCATCAGAGTTTACAGACTACATTATCCAAAAATTTAAAATTTAGAAGGTATTTATGGAAAATATTTTGTGCAATATGATAAAAATCAATCGTGGAAATGATGTTTTGGTTTTAGATAAAGTAAAAAAATACGGCTGGGAAGGGTTAACTTTTCCAGGAGGTCATGTCGAAAAGGTAGAATCTATAACTGAATCTGTCATTAGAGAAGCGAAAGAAGAAACTAATTTGGATATAGAAAACATAAAATATGTTGGAATGATTAGCTGGTACGACATGGACAACGACGACAGAATTGTTGGATTTTTGTATGAAACTGACGATTTTTCTGGAGAATTGATAAAGGAAAATGTCGAAGGAACGTTGGAATTTATAGATTACGAAGAATTAAAAAATATGGATGGACATAGCGATTCTATGGGTGAAATTTTCGCTATTTACGATGGGAAATATTCTGAAATCGTGCTTTATTATGAAGATAATAAATGCGTAAAAAAGGAGTGTTATAAATAGTGAGAAAAGCTAAAGGAATGATGTTCGCCATAATCTCGGCGTTGATTTTTGGATTTACGCCGATTATGGTGAGGGAAACTCTGAGCAATGGAAGTAACGTAATTATGACTTCTTTTTTGAGGGGATTTTTCGTAATTCCATTTTTGATTATTTCATTGAAAAGCAGAAATGTAAGCCTCAAAGTTACAAACCAAGAATTGAAAAAACTAATTTTGATGTGTAGCATTGGTGGTTGCATCACAATGACAATGCTTTATGCTTCGTATCAATACATTTCCGTCGGGCTTGCAACTTCTATACATTTTATTTTTCCAACGATTGTAACGGTGTATTCGGTTATGTTCCTAAATGAAAAGATGACGAAATACAAATTCATCTCACTAATCGCATCTATAATCGGAGTTATTTTACTAGCAAATAATGTCGGTGGAAGCAGTAATTTTCCATTGGGAATGTTTTTGGCTGTGGCATCTGGTTGTACTTATTCTTTTTATTTGATTTATATGGATGTTTCCGGGCTTAAAAACATGGACAGTGTCAAAGTTACATTTTACAATTGCACAATTAACTCAACGATGCTTTTGGTATTTGGGCTTATTACTGGAGATTTTACATTGTCTTTATCAAGATATGCGTGGATTATTGCATTCGTGATTTCGATATTGGTTTCAGTTTTTGGAACGCTATTCATTCAACTATCCATTGTGAATGCAGGTGTCAGCACGTACACGATTTTTTCTACTTTGGAACCAATTACATCTGTAATATTAGGAATTATTTTATTTAACGAAACTACAGATCCAAGAAGATTGCTTGGCTGTTTTATGATATTTTTGTCGGTGATGATACTGGCAGTTTCAACTAGATTTCAAGAAAGAAGAGCAAAGGGAAGTGTAAATAATGGATGATGTTGAAAGATTAAAACAAATTGTAGAACAAAGTGACAAAATCGTGTTTTTCGGTGGAGCAGGAGTGTCCACTGCATCTGGAATTCCAGATTTTAGGTCGGCGACAGGCTTGTACAACAAGAAAAACGACAGCGATTTTTCACCGGAATATATGTTAAGTCACGAATTTTTCGTGACACGTCCCGATTTATTCCAAAATTATGTATTGGAAAATTTGATTATCGATGGAGTAAAACCAAACAAAGCTCATTTGTCTCTGACAAAGTTAGAAAAAGCTAACAAATTACTTGGAGTAGTCACTCAAAACATCGACAGCTTAGACAAAATGGCAGGAACGAAAAATATCGCAGAAATTCACGGCAATTTGAGAGATTATTATTGTGTAAATTGTGGTGCAAAATACGATTTGGATTATTACAAACAACAAAGACCATGCAAATGTGAAAAATGTGGAGGTGTTGTTCGTCCAGATGTTACATTGTACGGAGAAGTTCCACCACAAAGTGAATTTGCAAAAGCTATCAGTTGGATTAACAAGGCAGACACGATGATTGTAGCTGGAAGTTCACTTGTCGTGTATCCTGCAAGTGGTCTTATCAATTATTTTAGAGGAGATACTTTGATACTAATTAATCTAGATCGTACAAGCTACGATAATATGGCAAATATCGTGATTCACGACGATATCGCAAAAACTTTAGAATATGTAACGAGGGATATAGATGAAAGATAAAATCAAGAATTATTTGCAAAAAGTGTACGGAGTTGATTTTTTGTCGAAGACTATGATAGTAGTCGCTCTGATACTTTCTTTGATTAATTTAAAATTTAAAAATAGAGTTATAGAAATCATTACGATGATTTTGATTGTGTATTTCGGAATTTTCAGAGTTTTTTCTGTTAATAAATATCAACGAATGATTGAGAATCAAAAATTCTCAAAGGCTGTAAAACCTATGACTGATTTTTTTGAAAAATACAAAATCAGAGCCGCAAATTCCAAGGACAAGAAGTATATTAAATGTCCTAACTGCAAAAAAGAAATGAAAATTCCAAGAAATAAAGGAAAAATCAAAGTAACTTGTCCTCATTGTGGGCATAAATTTGTGAAAAAAAGTTAATTATTTTGAAAAAATAAATATGTTAATAATGCTGCAAATCTACTACGGAAAAAGTAGTAGATTTTTTATTGCTATAAATGAGGATTATAGTCTTATCAATTGCGACTTTATTTAAAAAAAACAATTTCACGAACGTTTCATAAAACTATCGTAATATAATATCAGATTACACGAATGCGTGTTATCTAAATATGAACTTAGATATTTTATGGAGGAAATTATGAGAAAAAATGTATTAAAAGGAACTACTTTGCTACTAGCTTTGTGTTTTAGCGTTGGAGCGGTAGGTTGCCAAAAATCTAGTGGAAATACGGGAAAAGAAACTAAAGTGGTAAGCCCAAAAGAAGCGGGAATGAAAAACGATAAAAACCGTGAAAACGAAAAATTCAAACCTTCTGATTATTCATTACAACCAAAAGATGAATTTGTATATGAGTTTTTGGGATTGAAGTTCAAGCTATCAGAACAAGTTAAAAAAGATATGAAAGACAAGAAGATTGCGATGTTGGATGAACAAAGTCCTATCGACAAGGAATTGAAATACGCTATGCTTACTTTCAGCAAATTAACTGAAGAACAAAAAAATGCAGTAGTGGATAAAATGGGTGATGGATACGAAAAATGGCAAAAAGAACTTGAAAGAGTGGGTTCTATTGGAATGTTTGACAAAAATATGCCTGAAGCTGAAATCGCCAAAATCACAAAATGCGACAATAACAAAAATATCGGCGAATCAAAAGATGGTAAGTTCACTTACTACATAAGTTCAAAAGGTAAAATGGATGAAGGTTTTGCAAAAGAATTTGCTAAAACTCAAATTGATATTATAGACAAAAAACCACGTCCTGAAAATGGATTTGTACTATCTGAAAAAACTGATTTGGAAAACACAGAAGCATTCGACAAAAAATCGGTTAAGGGTTTGAGCAATTTATCCACAAAAGACATCAATGGCAAAGATTTCTCAAGCAAAGATTTTTCAAAATACGACCTTACAATGGTAAATGTATTTGCCACTTGGTGTAGTGCTTGTGTGAATGAAATTCCTGATTTGAGTGAAGTTCAAAAAGAAATGAAGAACAAAGGCGTAAACATCGTCGGAGTTGTCACAGATACTGTGGACGATAATGGTACTAATAATGAAGCATTGCAAAAGGCAAAACTAATTCAAGAAAAAACAAAAGCTTCATATCCATTTTTAATGCCAGATAAATCAAACTTCAACGGCAGATTAAACGGAATTCAAGCAATGCCAGAAACTTTCTTTGTCGATAAAAATGGAAATATTGTAGGAGAAACTTATTCTGGTGCAAAATCAAAAGAAGAATGGAAACAAGTTATCGAAAAAGAATTAGCTAATTTGAAAAATAAATAAAATTAGGTGATTTAAATGTACAAAAAATTTATTCATAGCCGTATATTTTCAGTTACGATTTTATTTCTGTCTGTTGGGATGATTTATTACGGTTACAACAACGGCGAAGTAAAAGTTGTGTTGGATAAGGCTATAAGAATTTGCATGGAGTGTATTGGAATTGGATAAGATTAAAGATTTACTAAGGTTTGGAACGAAGAAAAACAGATATAAAATAATGGATAATTTCAGACACGCTTTCCAATCGCTGTGGTTTTTGATTACAAATTCTTATGTAGAAGGTTTTAAAACCGGAAAGATTTACGGTGGAAACCTCAAGAAAATTTGCGTTCCGGGGATGAATTGCTATTCTTGCCCCGGAGCCAAAGGCTCTTGCCCGATTGGTTCATTACAAGCTGTAATTGGAAACTCTAATTTTAAATTTAGCTATTACATAGTAGGATTTTTGTTTTTCATTGGAGCTTTGATGGGAAGATTTGTGTGTGGATGGTTGTGTCCGTTTGGATTGATTCAAGATTTGTTATACAAAATCTCTTTCTTCAAAAAGATAAAAACTTTTAAATACGATAAACATTTGAGAAAATTAAAATATTTTATTTTGCTAATTTTTGTAATAATTTTACCGATGTTTGTGGTGGATATTTTGGGACAAGGCTCTCCGTATTTTTGCAAACTGATTTGCCCGATAGGAATGCTTGAAGGAGGAATTCCTCTCGTATTACTCAACAAAAGTATGAGAGGAGCGATTGGATTTTTGTATTATTGGAAGGGAACTATTCTGATACTTACGATTTTACTTTCAATAATGATTTACAGACCTTTCTGCAAATATATTTGTCCTTTGGGTGCTATTTATTCATTTTTCAATCCGATTTCTATTTTTAAATATAGATTGGACAAAGACAAATGTATTAGTTGTGGAAAGTGCAAGAAAGTTTGCCAAATGAACGTAGATCCTACGAAAAATTGCAATCATAAGGAATGTATTAGATGTGCAAGATGCAAAAATGCCTGCCCTGTTGATGCGATAAGCTGTGGAATAAAAGATGAAAATTAATACTCAAAATCATTTATAGAAAATTTCAATAAATGAATCTTGGAATTTGTTGTGTGTGTATGATACAATGTTATCGAAAAGATTTTTAGGAGGAATTTATAGTGAAAAAACTTTTATTAACATTAGCTTTAGTATCAGCTTTAACTGTTACTGGATGTTCAAATAATTCAGATAAACCAGCTGACAATAATACTAAAACAGAACAAAATGCTGAAAAACCAGCAGAAAAGACTGAAGAAAAAACTGAAGAAAAAGCAGCCATAAAAGAAATGAAAGGCGCTGATCTTGAAGCAATCGAACAAGACAAGAAGAAAAAAGAAACTGTATTGGTTGTTGACGTTAGAAGCAAAGAAGAATACGACCAAGGTCACGTTAAATGGGCTATTAACATGCCAATCGACACTTTCGAACAAGAAGTTTCTAAGTTAGATGCTTACAAGGACAAAGCTGTAATTACAATTTGCAACAGCGGTAAAAAGAGCCAACAAGCTGCTGAAATTTTAGTTAACAATGGATTCAAAGATGTTACAAACGCAGAAGGCGTTAAGAAATTTGAATACAAATTAGTTAAATTTGCTAACATTTTACCAGAAGATTTAGTAAAAGCATCTGAAGATACTAACAACGTTATAGTTGATGTTAGAGATAAAAAAGATTATGATGCAGGTCATATCAAAAATGCTATCAGCATGCCTTTAGATGAAGCTGATGCAAGATTATCAGAAATTCCTACAGATAAACCAGTTTACACTTATTGCTATTCTGGAAATAAATCTGGTCAATTAGCACAAAAACTAATCGACAGAGGAAACAAAGACGTATTCAACTCTTTGGATGGAACTAAAGAACACGATTACGAATTAGTAAAATAGTTTTTAAAATTAATGCGGCTCATAATTTGGGCCGCTTTTTTTACAGGAGATTGAATGAACGCAGTAATTTTAATGACTAAAATTCCAAATAAAAATTCTAAAACTAGATTGTCGACTCTTTTATCAGAAAATGAAAGAATAAAATTCAGCGGCAATTTGATTGAAAAAAACGTAAATATTATCAAAAATTACAGAGTTTTCTTATCTCTAACGCCAGATGAATTATTTGAGGATTACACTAAGAATTCTCCTTATGATTGTATCAGACAAACTGGAGATGATATTGGTCAAAGGATGAACAACTCTATAAAAGAAGTTTTGTCACGAGGATATTCCAAGGTTATTTTAATTGGATCAGATATTATTGATTTTGATGGTGAGATTTTCGATGAAGCTTTTGACAAATTAGACACCAATGATGTTGTGTTCAGCCCAACTGAAGATGGTGGATACAGTTTGATTGGAATGAAAAAATCACACGATGTTTTGTTTGAGAACAAAAAATACTCCAATCCAAATGTAGAAAACGATTTGGAAAATAGTTTAATTGAACATGATTTAACTTATTATAAATTGAAAGAAACGCACGATATTGACACAGATATTGATTTAGTAAAATACATATCCCAATCTGAAAATGTGAAATTACTTGGTAAAGGCGAGTACAATTCGAATTATCTGATAGATGATGATTATTTGATAAGAATTGCGCGTGGATCGCAAATGCATTTGGATAATCAAATTGAATACGAATACAATGCCCTCAAATTTTTAGAAAAATCAAATGTAACTGCCAAGGTTTACGATTTGAAAAAGGATAAATTATCAGGGATTTCTTATCTTACGGAAGAATATTTAATAGGAAGGGATTTGGATTATCATACTGATTTAAAAATCGCAGCATATTTGCTTTCACAAATTCACTCATTAGATGTGACAGGACAAGATTTTATAAAAGCAGGCAGTCCTTTTAATATGATGTTCGACGAATTTACACAGATGTTTTCTCATTATCAAAAATGGGATAAGAAAAACAATGCAACTGAAGAAAAGATTTCGAATATGCTAAAATACATCAAAAATTTAGGACTTGATTCTACACTTGAAAATCCATGTCTTATCAACACTGAACTCAACAATAAAAATTTCATCATAGGAGATAAATCTTACGTTATAGACTGGGAAAAGCCAATTATAGGAGAGCGTGAACAAGATTTGGCGCACTTTTTGGCACCGACTACGACTTTTTGGAAAACGGATGTAATTTTTGACAACGACATAATGGATGATTTCTTAGATGAATACGACAACTTATCAAAAACAAAAGTTGATAGAAAAAAATTCGTAAAATATTTGTTGTTCACATGTCTCAGAGGAATAACTTGGTGCTCAATGGCATACACTCAATATGTTGATGAAAACAGGGATAATGGATTTACTTTTGAGAAGATAAAAGCGTATTTGTCGGATGGATTTTTGGATAATATTTGGGAGTTTATAAAAGCGAATGATTTCAGTAATAGTGCCGGTGTATAACGAATCTGACAACATCGACAAGTTCATCGATCGTCTGGATGTTTTTGATGATGAGTTCGAGGTGATTTTCAGCGTAAGTGGAGATGACGACACGTTTGAAAAAATCAGAGACAGAGGATATAATCCAATTAGAAGCATCAAGGGTCGTGGCAATCAAATTATAAATGGAATTGCAAATTCAACAGGGGAAATAATTCTGATTCTTCACGCGGATACTTTCTTCAAAGAAAATCCAAAAGAAGAAATCAAATCAATTTTACAAAATTATAAAATGGGTTGTTTCAGCATTTCGTTTGTTCCAAAACAGTTCATAATGCAAATTGTCGCATTTAATTCCAGCAATCGTGTCAGACAAAGAAACATTGCTTTTGGTGATCAGGGGATGTTTTTTACGAGAGAGTTTTACGACGAGATGGGTGGATTCAAAAACATAGATTTAATGGAAGATTACGATTTTTCGATTAGGGTAAAGGAAAAAGGATACAAAATCTTCCTATCAAAAATGAAGATATATTCTTCATCGCGTAGATTTCAAGAAAATGGTCCTTTTAGGACTATGTGGATGATGCAAAAATGCCAATATATGTATCGCAAGGGGGAAAGCGTAGATGATATCAAACAAAAGTACAAATGATTACTTACAAGAAGTAAAAGACAAGTGTATTGAATGTGGTAAATGCACGAAATGTTGTCCATTTTTGACAAAGTACAAGATTAATTTGAAAGATTTTGCAGACAGACAAGACTTGGCATTTTCTTGTTTCTTGTGTCAAAAATGCAAAGCGGTGTGTCCGGTTGATTTGGATGGAAAAAAGATTTCTCTTATTTTAAGAAAACAAAATCCTAAATTCGAATCTGTGAAAAAACAAAAAGAAAATTATTTCTTCAAAAACAAATCTAAAAGAAAAACAAAAGATTTGTTGTATTTGGGCTGTAATTTCCCAGCATTTTATCCAGATACTACAAAATATTTAATGGAATTGTTCAACAAAGAAGGATTTGATTATTCAATTGATTGTTGCAATCTTCCAAGTGATTATACGGGATTTGAAAATAATTATATGGAAAGATTTGAAAAAGAACTCAAAGATAAAGAAGTGGAAAGAATTGTGTGCGTTTGTCCAAATTGTTTCCACAAATTTTACAAAAATTTGTCGGTTGAAGTTATTACGATTTTCAAATGGCTTGAAGAAAGAGATATGATACAAGACATTGATGAGGAAGTAAATGTGTTCTTCCCATGCTCTGACAGATATAATCACATAATTTTTGAAGAAATCAAAAGACATATCAAAGGATTTAACAATAAATACATAAGTACAAACTGCTGTGGAGCAGGTGGAATTGCAGGAAAAAGCGAAAAAGACATCGCAACTCAAATGCAAAACTCCATTAAAAACGAAAAAATGTATACTTATTGTGCGACTTGTTCATCCAAGTTTGTGGCACATAATGAAGTGCACCATTTTGTAAGTAAAATGGTTGGTATAGATGAAAAATGCGATCCAAGCTTTTTCAAAAATGCATTAAAAGGAAAATTTAGGGGGAGAAAATGAGATTCGAAGATAGAATTTCTGAAAAATATAAAACAACTGGCGATATCACAACACTACAATTAAACATTACTGAAAAATGTAATTTGCGTTGTAAACACTGCCACGTTATGAAGAACAGCGAAAACTTAGAAATGAGCAAAGAAACTATGGAAGATTGCTTGAAGTTTTTGGATAACCACAAGATGAAAACTGTGGATATAACAGGGGGAGAGCCAACAACACATCCAGAAATCGTGTGGTTTATGAAGGAATGTTTGAAAAGAGCGGACGAACTTATTATTAGAACGAACGCAACAGATATCGAAAAAAACAAGGAATTAATGGATTTGTTTGATAAAGAAAAAATCAAAATTGTCGTATCTCTTCCTTGCTACACACAAGACAATGTAGATAGCCAAAGAGGAGATGGCGTATACGACAAAGTCATTGCTAACTTAAAGAAACTTAATGAAATGGGCTATGGAACTGAAAAAGAATTGGACTTGGTTTATAATCCGCTTGGAGGATTCTTGCCACCAGAACAATCCAATCTTCAATCTGATTATGAACGCGAATTGAAAAAGAAAAATGTTGTATTCAATAATTTGTTCACTATTACAAATATGCCTATTGGATATTTCAAAGATTTTTTAATTGAAAAAGGCGAATACGAAGATTACATGAAATTGTTGGAAGATAATTACAATGAAGAAACTTGTGAAAATATAATGTGCAGATTCCAAATTTCTGTAGATAGTTTGGGAAATCTTCACGATTGCGACTTCCATTTAGCAGAAAAAGTCCCAATGAAAGACTACACAAACATCAAAGATTTAATCGATGTTAAGGATTTGTCCAGAGAAATTGTGTGTAAAGATTACTGCTACGGATGTACTGCAGGTAGTGGATCAAGTTGTGGAGGTGCATTGGATGAGTAAATTAACTAACGAAGAAATCTGGCAACAATTTACAGAAGGAATAGATTGTGCGCAAGTAGTTTTGAGATATTTCGCAGATGATTTGGGAGTGGACAAGGAACTTGTTACAAAAATCGCATCACCATTTACAGGTGGAATGTACAAAGGAATGACTTGTGGAGCAGTAACTGGTGCCTACATGGTTTTAGGAATCAAATACGGACATTCAAAGCCGAATGAAGGCGAAAAAAAAGTTGAATTAGTAAAAAAAATGTTCGAATTCGATACCAAATTCAAAGAAAAACAATCTACGATAATTTGTGAAGAAATATTGGGAGATAATATAGCAGAAAATCTTGAAAAAATCGAACAAGAAAACACGATGCAAAGAAAATGTCCACAAGCTGTGAACGATGCGATAGATATATTAGAGGAAATGTTTGAAGAAAAATAAAATGAGAGCTGTCTACTTCGGTAGGCAGCTTTTTAGGTGTGGATTTAAAAATCCTAATGCTAAGAATATCATACGGAAAAAATTGGCTTGATTTCAAATCGAAAAAATCCGGCTAAAATCGCACTGTTTGAGCGAAGGCGAGTTTGCGATTTTAGGATTTTGAGATTTAGAAATCTACAATTTTTGTAGTCTAGATATTCGTGCATTAGATTTTTTAAATCATTATGCTTTGCCAATAAATAATTCTATTTAAATAATGATATAATACAAGTAGTAAATGAAAGAGAGAAAAATATGATTATTATTAGAAATATAAAATTAAAAAATGACGACGAAAGCGAATTGAAGAAAAAAATCTCTAAAATGATTGGAATGAAAAACTTCAATTATGAAATCTACAGAAAATCAATTGATGCTAGAAGGGGAATTCTGCTTAATTACCAAGTTATCGTGGATGTTGATTTGTCTGATAAAAAAATAAAATCAATCAAAAATTGCGAAAGATATCATGAAGAAGATTTTAACCTAGAAGATGTCGATAATTCGAAAAGCGTCACAGTTGTTGGAAGTGGTCCTGCGGGATTGTTTTGTGCGTATTTATTAGCGAAAAAAGGAGCTAAGGTGAAAGTTATTGAACGAGGAAGCGAGGTATCCAAAAGAGTTGAAGATATCAACAAATTCCTGGATACTGGTAAGCTTAACACAAACAGTAACGTGCAATTTGGAGAAGGTGGAGCTGGAACTTTTTCTGACGGCAAATTAACTGCACGTTCCAAAGACAAAAGAGTCAGGGAAGTTTTGAAGACTTTTGTGGACTACGGCGCTCCTAGTGAAATTATGTATGACTCCAAGCCTCACATAGGAACCGATGAATTGCAAAAAGTAATTGTGAATATGAGAAATGACCTTATCAAAATGGGTTGTGAATTTGAATTCGATACATTAATCGACGATGTCGAAATTGAAAATGAAAAATGTGTGGGAATAAAATCACAGAATAAAAAATTTGAATCTGACTGTTACGTTTTGGCTCTTGGAAATAGTTCTAGAGACACGGTGATGATGTTAGCCGACAAAATTAAAATGACGAACAAACCTTTTGCGGTTGGTTTTAGAATTGAGCATCCACAAAAAATGATTGATTTTACACAATATAAATGCGACAGAGATCTTCCAAGTGCGACTTATCAGCTTTCTTATTCTGAAGAAAACAAAAGAGGAGTGTACACTTTCTGTATGTGTCCAGGCGGATATGTAATCAATGCTTCTAGTGAAGAAAATGAATTGTGCGTCAATGGTATGAGTTTTCACAAAAGAGACGGCAAAAACGCAAATAGTGCGATTGTGTGTGGTATAGATGAAGATACTTATGGACATAATTTATTAGACGGGATTAGATTTCAACAAGAAATCGAACGCAAAGCTTTTGAATTGGGAGGAGCGAACTACAATGCTCCAGTTCAGTTGGTAAAAGATTTTATGGATGATAAAAAATCTGAAAAAATCGGAGAAGTTGAACCTACTGTAAAACCGGGATATGTTTTAAGCAATTTGAATGATATTTACCCAGAGCATGTTACAAATTACATTAAAACTGCGATTAAAATGATGGACAATAAGCTTCACGGATTTTCAATGGATGATGCTATACTTACAGGAGTTGAAACGAGAACATCGTGTGCAGTGAGAATGGATAGAGATGATTTGTTAAGAAGCGAAAATGTTGATAATCTGTATGTGATTGGCGAAGGTAGTGGATATTCTGGAGGAATCGTGTCAAGTGCTATCGACGGATTGAAGGCTGCTGAGGTTATCCTTACATCCAAATTATCCAAATAATTTAAAAAGCTAAATTATTGGGTATATTTAATAAAAGCTAAATTTTTAATTAATTTGAAGAGGAGAATAAAATGATACTTTGTATAACTGCGAATCCTGCTATTGATGTGATTTACGAAATGGATGAGCTGGATACTAATGGAGTAAATGTTGTTGATGATGCGTACAAAACGCCTGGAGGCAAAGGGATAAATGTGTCCAAAGTTTTGGATTTGTTGAGGGCAGATTTCATGGTTACAGGCTTTATTGGAGGAAGTAATGGAGATTATGTAATCGACAAGTTAGACGATGTGAATATCAAGCACGACTTTATTTTTACAAATGTCGACACAAGAAACTGCATTAGAGTAATTCATGGCGATAAGCAATTTGAAATCTTTGAAAAAACTAACAAAATTGATTCTAGATTTGAAAGAACTTTTATGTCACTTATTAAAGAAATCGGAAAAAATTACAATATAGCAGTAATCAGTGGAAGTTTGATGAACGGTTTATCCGAAGATTTTGTCGAAGAAACTATGGATATTCTAAAAGCTAATAGCAAGATTATTTTGGATACAAATGGACAAGTGACTAAAAAAGTGTTGGAAAATAATTATAAACCATTTGCTATCAAGCCTAATTTCTACGAATTTAAGGAAATCATTGGTTTAACAGAAGATATTTCTTCAGAAGATTTCATAAACAAAGATTCTGAGTATTTGAAGAACATCTTTGAAAACGAGTTGCTAGATGATATTGAAATAGTTTTGGTTACCAATGGAAAATACGGAGCAATTTTAAAATACAAAGATAATTTGTACAGGATTTCTGTTCCTCAATACAAAATTCAAAGAACTGTCGGAAGTGGAGACGCTACTGTGGCTGGATTGGCGAAATTCTTGGATGATGAAGAAGGCGTAATGGAAACTGTTTTGAAGGCTTTATCTCTTGGAGTTTTAAATGCGAGAGTTTCAGAAGTTGAAAAATTGGACGCAGATAAAATAAACGAAGTAGCAGAACAAATAAATGTAGAATTATTATAGAAGATTTACGCATCAAAAGTTTTTTTGGTGCTTTTTTCTTGCTCAAAAATTTGTATTTCTGATATAATAACTGTAAAGAAAATAAAAGGAATAAATTTGCTTGACTTGTGATCATTTGTATGGTAAATTTATTCTCAACATTAAAAATTTTTAACAAAGTTTTTATTTATTTTATGAGGAGGGTATTATGCAATTTATCGGCGAAGGATTAACATTTGATGATGTACTTCTAGTACCAGGTCCATCAGAAGTGTTACCTAATGAAACTATCTTGAAAACAAGATTAACTAAAAAAATTGAATTGAACATTCCTATGATGTCAGCAGGAATGGATACTGTAACTGAGTCAAAAATGGCTATCGCTATGGCGAGACAAGGCGGGATCGGAATTATTCACAAGAACATGACTATTGAAGAACAAGCAAGAGAAGTAGATAGAGTTAAACGTTCAGAAAATGGAATAATTACTGATCCTTTTTACTTATCTGCAGATGACAAAATCGTTGATGCTTTGAAATTGATGAGTCACTACAGAATTAGCGGTGTACCTATAGTTAATGATGATATGACTTTAGTCGGGATCCTAACTAACAGAGATGTTAGATTCGTAAAAGATGAACAACTTCCAATTGGTGATGTTATGACTAAAGAAGGATTGATTACAGGTCACGAAAACATATCAATGGATGAAGCCTTGGAAAAAATGATGAATGCTAAGATTGAAAAACTTCCAATTGTAGATGAAAACTTCAAATTAAAAGGTCTTATCACTACAAAAGATGTTGAAAAAACAATTCAATATCCAAATTCAGCTAGAGACTCACAAGGAAGACTATTAGTAGGTGCAGCAGTTGGTATTACTAATGATATGATCGAAAGATGCCAAGCTTTGGTAGATGCAAAAGTTGACGTAGTGACAATTGATACAGCTCACGGTCATTCAAGAGGAGTTTTGAATGCTGTTAGAAAATTAAAAGAAGCTTTCCCAGATCTTCAAATTATCGCGGGTAACGTTGCAACAGCAGATGCTACAAGAGATTTGATAGAAGCTGGAGCAGATTGCGTTAAAGTTGGTATTGGACCTGGATCTATTTGTACGACAAGAGTTGTAACAGGTATCGGTGTTCCTCAAATGACAGCTATAATTGAATGTGCAAAAGAAGCTGATAAACACGGTATTCCAATCATCGCCGATGGTGGTATTAAATATTCAGGAGATATTACAAAAGCATTAGCAGCAGGTGCATCTGTTATCATGGCAGGTAGCTTGTTCGCTGGTACTGAAGAAAGCCCTGGAGAATTAGTTGTATTAGAAGGTAGACAATACAAAGAATACAGAGGAATGGGTTCGCTTGGAGCTATGAAAGCTGGAAGTGGAGACAGATATTTCCAAAATAACACTAAAAAATACGTTCCAGAAGGAGTAGAAGGTAGAGTTGCTTACAAAGGATCTGTAGCAGAAGTTGTTTATCAATTGGTTGGTGGACTTCGTTCAGGTATGGGTTATGTAGGAAGCAAAGACTTAGTTGAATTAAAAGAAAAATCAAAATTCGTGAAGATTTCTCCAGCAACACTTGTAGAAAATCATCCACATGATATTACAATCACTAGAGAATCTCCAAACTATACAAAAAAATAGGAGTAAACAATGGATATTAGATTAATAATGGGAAGCAGTTCAGATATTGAAGTTGCAAAAAAAGTTACTAAAATGTTGAAAAAATTTGATCTATCTTATGAAGTATCAGTTATTTCAGCACACAGAGCATTGGATGTTTTAAAAGAAACTGTTGAAAAAGACGACTGCAAAGTTTACATCACAATCGCTGGCAAAGCAGCACACTTAGGTGGAGTAACAGCAGGAATGACAACAAAACCAGTTATAGGAATTCCTGTAAAAGGATCTGCACTTGCTGGAATGGATGCTTTGTATTCAATAGTTCAAATGCCTAAAGGAGTTCCAGTTGCAACTGTAGCAATCGATGGTGGAGAAAATGCAGCTATCTTAGCAGCTCAAATGATTGCTTTGTCTGACGAAAAACTAGCTCAAAAATTAAAAGATTACAAAGAAGAAATGAAACAAGGTGTCATTGATTCTGACAGGGAGTTACAAGAAATATAATGGGATTAACTTACAAAGATTCTGGTGTAGATAAAGAAAAAGGCTACGAAGAAGTTCAAATTATAAAAGAAATCGTAAAGAAAACTCATGGAAAAGAAGTTCTAACAGGTATCGGTGGATTTGCTGGTTTATTTAAACCAGAAATCTCCGATATGAAAGAACCTGTATTGGTTAGTGGAACTGATGGCGTTGGAACAAAAATCAAATTAGCCATGGAACTAGACAAACACGATACAGTTGGTATTGATTTGGTTGCAATGTGTGTTAATGATGTTTTGTGCCAAGGGGCAAAGCCATTGTTTTTCTTGGATTACATCGCTACTGGAAGTTTAAAACCAGAAAAAATGGCGGATTTGGTTCGTGGTGTAGCGGAAGGTTGCACTCAATCAGAATGTGCATTAATTGGCGGAGAAACTGCCGAAATGCCAGGGTTATACAAAGAAAATGATTATGATTTGGCGGGATTTGCAGTTGGAATCGTAGACCGCGAAAAAATAATTGACGGAAGTAGCATTAAAGAAGGCGATGTTGCAATATCTTTGTCTTCAAGCGGAGTCCACAGCAATGGATTTTCACTTGTAAGAGCGGCATTAGATATGGCAAATGTGAAATTATCCGACAAATTTGAAGACACTACAGTTGGAGAAAGACTTTTGGTTCCTACGAGAATTTACGAAAAAGAAATCTCAGCTTTATTAAAAGAAGTTCAAATCAAAGGAATTGCTCACATCACAGGTGGTGGATTGTACGAAAACGTGCCTAGAATGTTGCCTGAAAATATAGGAATAGAATTTGACTTAAAAGAATCAGAGATTGATCCTGTGTTCAAAGCTATTCAAGAATGGGGAAATGTCGAAACAAAAGAAATGTTCTCCACATTTAATATGGGAATTGGAATGGTAGTTGTAGTAGATGCAAAAGATGTGGATAAATCTCTTGAAATATTACAAAAAATTGATCCAAAAGCAAAAAAATGCGGAGTTTGCATGCAAACAGAAACAAAAGTTGCGATTAATCTGGACTAATGTAGGAATTAATCAAAATTTTCAAAAATAATTCTGGGTCAAAAAAGTGAGGGAGAATATGTCGAAAAAATTTATTTCATTTGTTGATGAAGGTCTTTTGAATATGACTTATACTTCCAGGTTACAATCATACTTGGAAGGAAATGTCGTGGATGTAAATCCTTTCGATCTTTTTGATGTGGAGACTCCACTGGCTATAAATTCCGGATATTCCAAGAAAGATATTTTAAATGATTTTGGGTTGTACACTGATATGGTTCATTTGAAAAAATCGTTGTATGGAATTGATTACATGTATATAGGAATGGATCAAAAAGGAATTGGAAGTATTTTAGGAAGTGAAACCAAGATGACTGAAAAAGGAGATTCATTGACATCGGTGTATGCGCTTGATGATTACAAAGATTTTTCTAAAATGGAAAATATCGATATAAAATCTAGCGAAACTGTGGTAAATTTTATTGAAAAAGCTAAAAAAACAAAAGAAGCAATGAGAGGAATCACCATATTTGGTGCTGTGACAGGACCTCTTACGACAGCATCAGGAGTTAGACCTGTGGAAAAACTTCTTCGTGATACTCGAAAAAATAAGGAAGAAATCAAAAGACTGTTGGAAATGTGCACAGATTATACTATAGAATTTGTAAAGATTTTTACAGAAGAAGTAGGTGGATGTTTTTTCAAAATTGCTGATCCAGTTTCTTCGTTGAATGTCATCAGTAGGAAACAATACGATGAATTCACTCAACCTTACATGGAAAAATTATCAGATAGTGTGTACGAAATCACTGGAATTAAGCCTATGGTTCATATCTGCGGCAAAACAGATAAAGTGTGGGAAAATTTCAGGGACAGTAGTTTTTCAAGATTTTCTGTTGACAATATCGAAGATATTGAACAACTTAAAAACAGCCTCGGTGACAATATGATAATCGAAGGAAATATTGCGCCTATGGATATACTATTGAATTCGAATCCAGAGACTGTGAGAAACGAAGTCAAAACACTTTTGCAAAAGGCGTCAGACAGTCCAAAAGGATACATTCTAAATGCAGGATGTACTGTTTGCGACAATACTCCAATTGAAAACATCGAAAGCTACATCAGAGCTGTGTGTGAATTCGGAAAAGATGCTTCGATTGGAAATTTACCAAAAGGATTGACCAATATATAAATTTATAAAATTAACAACCATTTATTTTTCGAAATTAAATGGTTGTTTTTGAATTGAAAAATTTATCAAATATTGTGATATCAAGACTTGATAATATTTTTATGGTATAATATGTGAGTATTGGAGGGATTTAGATGTTAACAGTTAACAATTTAAGTGTCATATTCCCCGATAAAAAATTATTTGAGGATGTTAACCTAATTTTTAATCCAGGTAACTGTTACGGAGTTATTGGTGCGAATGGTGCTGGGAAATCTACATTCCTCAAAATTTTATCCGGAGAAAAAGAGCCTACAAAAGGCAATGTCACGATAGATAAGAACACAAGATTATCAAAACTTAATCAGGATCACTACGCTTTTGAAGAAAACAGCGTGATGGATACAGTTTTGATGGGAAACAAAAAACTTTACGATATCCAAAAAGAAAAAGATGCTATATACATGAAGCCAGATTTCAGCGATGAAGATGGAATGAGAGCAGCGGAATTAGAAGCAGAATTCCAAGAACTTGGAGGATATGAAGCAGAAGCGGAAAGTTCATCTTTGCTGCAAGGTTTGGGAATAACGACACAACAACATTTTATGTTGATGAAAGATTTGAAAGAATCTGACAAGGTAAAGGTGTTATTGGCACAAGCTTTGTTCGGAAATCCGGGAATATTGCTACTAGACGAACCTACAAATGGTTTGGATTTGAAGGCAATATTGTGGCTACAAGATTTTCTGATGGATTTTCCAGGAATTGTAATCATAGTATCTCACGATAGATATTTCTTAAATGAAGTGTGTACTCATATGGTCGATGTCGACTACGGAAAGATTAATATGTTCGTTGGTAACTACGATTTCTGGTATGAATCAAGCCAACTTGCACTTCGAATGCAAAAAGAGCAAAACAAGAAAAAAGAAGACAAAATCAAAGAACTTCAAGATTTCATTCAAAGATTTTCTGCCAATAAATCAAAATCCAAGCAAGCTACAAGTAGGAAGAAACTTCTCGATAAAATCACATTAGATGACATTAAACCATCTAGTAGACGTTATCCATTCGTTGGATTCGAGCTTTCAAGAGAAGTTGGTAATGAAATTTTGAATGTAGAAAACTTGACTGTAGAACAAAATGGCAACAAGCTTATCGATAATTTGAGCTTCAGAGTAAACAAAGGAGATAAGATTGGATTCATCGGAAACGAAATCGCCATCACGAAATTCTTCGAAATAATCAACGGAAACGATGATGATTATACAGGAGAATACAAATGGGGACAAACTATAACTCACACGTATTTTCCAAAAGATAATACTAGGTTCTTCGAAGATTGCGATTTGAATTTGATTGATTGGTTGAGACAATTCAGCGAAGAAAAATCTGAAATTCACATCAGAGGATTTTTGGGAAAGATGCTTTTTTCAGGTGATGAAGCTTTGAAGAAAGCCAACGTTCTTAGCGGGGGCGAAAAAGTCAGAATGATGTTTTCCAAAATGATGGTAACACCGGCGAATGTCTTGGTGTTCGATCAACCTACAAACCATTTGGATTTGGAAAGTATCGAATCTGTAAATAACGGTTTGATTACATTCAAATCAAACATTTTGTTCACATCACTCGATCACCAATTTGTATCTTCTGTTGCAAATAGAATTATTGAAATATTTGATGACGGAACTTATCGTGACGTATCAATGAATTACGAAGACTATATAGAAAAATATTTAACTAATAATTAGGAGTAGAAATGAAACATCAATTAGTTATTGTAGTAGATTTTGGAGGACAATATAATCAACTAATCGCTCGCCGCGTTAGAGATTTGAACGTGTACTGCGAAGTTGTTCCTTACAAAAAAGCATTGGATGTTATCAAAGAAAAACAACCAATCGGGATAATCTTTACAGGTGGACCAAATAGCGTTTACGAAGAAAATTCTCCACAAATCGACAAAGAAATTTTTGAATTAAATATTCCTATTTTGGGAATGTGCTACGGAATGCAACTTATCTCCAAAGATTTTGGTGGAGTTGTTGAAAAAGCAAAAAATCGTGAATTTGGTAAAACTAATGCCAAAATTGCAAATCAAAGTCCTATCTTAAAAGATATGAGCGACGAAAGCATCGTGTGGATGAGTCACACTGATTTCGTATCAGAAAAACCAGAAGGATTTGACATCATTCAAATAACGGATTCTTGCCCAGTAGCAGCAATTGCAAATGAAGACAAGAAAATCTACGCTGTTCAATATCACCCAGAAGTTAACCATACAGTTGAAGGTAAAATACTTATCAAAAACTTCCTTTATGAAATCTGTAAAGCTGATGGAGATTGGACAATGGAAAACTTCTTGGAAGAACAAATCCAAAAAATCAGAAAAACTGTCGGAGACAAAAAAGTTTTGTTGGCATTATCAGGTGGGGTAGACAGTTCCGTATGTGCATCACTTTTATCAAAAGCTATCGGCAAAAACTTGACATGTGTATTCGTTGACCATGGTTTGATGAGAAAAAATGAAGGCGACGAAGTTGAAGCCGCATTCAAAAATGACGAATTGAACTTCGTAAGAGTAGATGCAAAAGACAGATTCTTAAATAAATTAAAAGGCGTATCAGATCCGGAACAAAAGAGAAAAATCATCGGAGAAGAATTCATCAGAGTATTTGAAGATGAAGCAAAGAAAATCGGATCTGTAGATTTCCTAGCGCAAGGGACAATCTATCCCGATGTAATAGAATCTGGACAAGGCGATGCATCAGTAATCAAATCTCACCACAACGTTGGAGGACTTCCAGATGTAGTTGATTTCAAAGATTTAATCGAACCACTTCGCGATTTATTCAAAGACGAAGTCAGAAGATTGGGATTAGAATTAGAAATGCCAGAATATTTGGTATATCGTCAACCATTCCCAGGACCAGGACTAGGAATCAGAGTTATGGGAGAAATCACTGAAGAAAAATTAGAAGTGTTGCGTGAAGCAGACTATATATTCAGAGACGAAGTTGCAAAAGCAGGAATAGACAAAGACATCAACCAATACTTTGCAGTAATCACTAACAATAGAACAGTCGGAGTAATGGGGGATTTTAGAACTTACGATTACACATTGGCACTAAGAGCCGTAACAACAACAGACTTCATGACAGCCGATTGGGCAAGAATCCCATACGAAGTATTAGATAAAACTTCAGTAAGAATAATCAACGAAGTAGACCACATCAATAGAATAGTTTACGATATTACAAGTAAACCACCAGCAACAATTGAATGGGAATAGTAGCAAAAAAATTAAAAGCTTTGTAAAGTCAACGGTTACAGAAGATAAAAAACTGTAACTGGGATTAAAATGGGAACATTTGTTAAAAAGAATAAATTGAATAATAGTTCCAAGTGGTTTACATTCGGACAAAAAATAAGACCGTAGTTAAAAGCTGCGGTCTTTTTTTAAGAATAATTACGTTAAACATACTACTTGACACGTAGTATGTTTGGTGATATACTTTAGGTAATTAGATACGGGGGTGTTGATAATGGGTGATAATTTAGAGAAAAATATTCCTTTGACGGAAACAATGTTTTTAGTTTTACTAACAATGCTAGAAGAAAACTATGGCTATAAAGTTTCACAAGAGGTCGAAGAAATAACTGGAGGAAGGATTGTTTTAGGTCCAGGTACACTGTATGGTGCGATAAACAATCTTAGCAAAAAAGGCTGGATCAAGTTAGTTGATAAAGATAAGGAGAGTGGAAAAAAAGTATATATAGCAACTGACATTGGAAAAAAATTAGTCTTATTAGAGATTGATAGGATGAGATCTTTAGTCTTAGAGGGGGAAAAGAAATTAAAGAAGGAGGGAAATTATGAATAAAATAAGAGTTTTTATGAATCCAATAGAAGGCAGAGAAAAATACCTTAATCAAATTGCAAGTGAAGGGTATCGTCTTGTAAAAAGTGGATCAATCTTACATGAATTTGAAAAAACTAATTCAGATTATAAGTATTCAGTACAGTATGTTGGATATATGAGTAATACAGAAAGAAAAAAATATTCTGATTTTTTAAAGGAAATGAATTTAAAAGTTTTTACTGCTCCACTTAATATTGGAAAGTTTAGTTTAGGCAACGTGAAATTAAGACCTTATAACTCACCCAAAGGTATGATAGCTACTTATCCTGGAATGATTAATAAAGAGATCTTGATAATTGAATCAGATGGAAATAAAGAAATTCCAGTTTTTTCAGATAGGGAGAGTAAGAATTTAGATATTAATAGGAGAAAAGCACCATATTATTATCTTATCGCTACCTCTGTTCTTTTGATGGTCTTAGGTTTATTTAAGGTAATTGATTATAAATCAATAATTTTAGGAACAATTTTATTTATATTAGCAAGTCATGGCTTATATAAATTGTTCTCAATTAAAGAAAAGTAAAGGAGACAATTATGAGTGAATTTTATGAAATGATTAGACCGATACTACCTGTTTATATAGGAGGATTGACAGTATATTTAGTGCTTGTAATATATTGTATTTTAAGTATCGTAAGAAACCCAAAATTTGATGTCAAGAAAAAAGTTATCTGGACACTTGTTGTAGTGCTTGTGCAGATAATTGGTCCTATAGCATATTTAGCAGTAGGTAGAAAGAAATATTGATGGAAAATTTATTAGAAATTTTAAATCTAACAAAAACGTATGGTCACGAAAAGATACTAAGTGACTTAAATTTATCTATTCCTAAAAATTCTATAATTGGATTGATAGGAGAAAATGGCAGCGGTAAGACTACGTTAATGAAATGTATATCTGATATTATCCCATATGATGGGACTGTAAAATGGCAGTTTCATTATACGGGAAAAACTTCTTATATACCAGATGTACCTATGTTTTACCCTTATATGACTGGATTAGAATTTTTAATTTTTTGCTCTCAAGTTTCTAAAAAATCGAAAAAAATATGTCCAGAAGACATTTTATATAAAATAGGTCTTTCAAAAGATGATGGAAATAAATTAATTTCAAATTATTCTAGAGGCATGAAGCAAAAATTAGCTATAGGTTTATCTCTTATTTCAGAAACTGACTTGATGTTATTAGACGAACCGACATCAGCACTAGATCCATTAGCTAAAATTGAATTATTAAAGCTTATAAAGAAACAAAAAGGAAATTTTTCAACTCTTATAAGTAGCCATGATGTTGATTCTATAATGGATATCGTTGACTATATATCTTTTATTGATGGCGGAAAAATAATATATATGGATACATCAAGTAATTTCAATAAGCTTTGTGAAGGGAGTCTTGAAATTCATTTAATAAAAAATATTGAAAAAAAGGAAATAACAAATATATTTTCAGAGTTTTTAGATGGAAAGAATATTGAAGTAAAAGATTCTACTTTAACAATAAATAAAAATTTAAATGAAGAGGAACTAATCCATTTGCAAAATTTATTATATGATAAGCAAGTATATTTTTATAGCTTTGATAAGAAAAAAAGCATTAGTAACTTTATAGAAAAAGTGAAAGGTACAGAAAATGTACTCCCCATTAAATCCAGACAAGAAATTAAGAGGATACTTTAATGAAAAAAGAGTGGATTGAAATTAATAGAGAGAATAAATTATTAATATTGATGCTATCTTTTATAAGTATCTCATTTTTTTCTATTTTATTGACTAGATATACTCCAGAAATAATGAAAGCTTTATTTCCTGAAAATATGGGCGAAGCAAAGGCTATTCTTGACCACTATACTAAAAATATATCGGCTAAAAACTATATAGATCAATTTAGTAAGTACATTTCACAATTAGGATTTTTGATAACTGCCATTATCTTTAGCGATTATATTGTTAAAGAAGTTTCAGAAGGTAGAATTTATAATTTGCTATCGCTAGGTGTTCAAAGAAAGAAAATTTTATTAACTAAAAGCTTAATGATGAATATAGTTTGTATCTTATGCATGATAACATCTCTAATAATCTTACGGTTAGGCCTATTGTTTTATGATGTATATATATCAATCAATTTATATGCTTCAGTTAGTTTAGTATTGATATTGAAATATCTGTTATTAATAAATATAATGACACTAATCTCTACCCTAGTAAAAAATACATGGGTTAATCTTATTATAAGCCTTTCCATATATGCCATATTGAGCGTAGGAAGATACTTACCTGTATTTAACTTCTTTACCCCATTTTTCTATATATATAATTTTGCGATCACAGGATCTCTATACAGCAGTATCATTGCCTTATTAACGACAACATTTTTTATAATTATAATTTATATATTTGCAATTAGAATATTTAATAAAAAAGAAATGTAAAAAAATTAGACCGTAGTTTCAAGCTACGGTCTTTTGAGTACATATTTTTATTTTAAAAATCTTGATTTTTTAGGGTAAGATAGCTTCCAATCTTCAAACTCTTCGTCTGTTATTTCATCATTGTAATGCTTTTTTCTCATCTCATTCCATTCTATAAGAAAATTATTGAAGTCTACATCATTTGATAAAAGCCCTGTGATTTCTCCATCGCCTGCTAAGGGTCTAAACTTCATGTCTTTTTCATAATCAAAAATTATATGCATTATTTCAAAAATAGAATTAGGTTCATGATCGATTAATGCTGATATATCACAATCAAGTGCTTCGGATATTTTTTGTAATTGTTCTTTACTTGGAGATCTATTTCCAAGCTCGTAATTTCTTATAGCAGCATCTGTCAAACCAGACTTAATGGCAAGTTCTTTTTGAGTTAAGTTTCTCATAAGTCTTAACTTTTTTAATTTTTCTCCAGAAATCAAACTAACTCCTCCTTATTTCACGATAACTATAAATATTTTATCACAAAACGAACAAAAGCTCAACAAAACTGTTCTGTTGTAAATATTTGTAAGTATCTGAATATTTTAGAAAAAAATAAATAGAAAAAACTTGACAGAACAAATATGAACTGTTATTATATATACATACCGTTCGATATTGAACGGAAATTGTAAGACATATAAATTAATGCTCGCCTTTTTTGAGGATGTAGAACCTTACAAACTATAAAAGGAGGACATTATGAAAGGTATTTTTATGAATGCAAAAGATGTACAAGAATTTCTTGATGTAAGTAGGACAACAGCATATCAGATAATAAACGATATGAATCAAGACTTACTTAAATTAGGTTATCGTGTACAAAGAGGAAAGGTAAATAGAGAATACTTTATGGAAAAGTATTGCTATAAACCAACAAATACAAAGGAGGTTTAAAGTGCCAGCATACAGAGATGAGAGTGGAAATAAAACTTGGTATTGCAGGTTTTATTACACCAACTGGAAAGGAGAAAAATTAACTAAGAAAAAACGTGGATTTTCAACAAAAAAAGAAGCATTAAAATGGGAACAAGAATTCTTAAATCAACATTCTGAATCAATTGATATGAGTTTTAGGGAGTTTTTTGAACTTTACAAGAGGGATAGAAAACCAAGAATAAGAGAAAATACTTGGAGGACAAAAGAAGCAATTGTAAATCAAAAAATACTTCCCTATATTGGTGATCTAATGCTTAATGAGATTAATAATGTAACCATCATTCAATGGCAAAATGAGCTTATGAAGATTAAGGATAAGAATGGGAAAAACTACTCTCCTACTTATTTGAGAACTATTCATGCCCAGTTATCTAGTATCTTAAATCATGCTTGTAGGTACTACAATTTAAAAACTAATGTTGCTCGTGATGTTGGATCTATGGGAGAAAAAGAAGCTGATGAAATGCTCTTTTGGACTCAAGATGAATATGAAAGATTTGTAGAAGCTATTAAAGATAAACCTGAATCATTCTATGCCTTCGAACTTTTATACTGGTGTGGTCTTAGAATGGGAGAATTATTAGCCTTAACAAAAGAGAAATTTGATTTTGAAAGGCATACATTAAAAATTGATGAATCTTTACAAAGGATTGATGGGAAAAATGTAATAACAGCCCCTAAGACTAAAAAAAGCATAAGGACAATAGTTATGCCTGAATTTTTAACTGATGAGATTAAAGAATATATAGATAGTTTTTATAAGTTAAAACCAAAAGACTTAATATTTAATTTCTCTAAGAGCTACCTGCACCATGAAATGGATAGGGGATCTAAGAAATCTCAAGTAAAGAGAATTAGAATACATGATTTAAGGCATTCTCACGTTTCACTCTTGATTGAACTTGGATTTTCTGCAACTGCAATAGCTGATAGGGTTGGACATGAATCGATTGATATAACCTATAGGTATGCCCATCTCTTCCCTAGCAAACAAAAAGAAATGGCTCTGTCTTTAACGCAAGTAAGAAATAATAAGGCAAATGACTGGAAAGATTTATTAGAAGAGGACGATCAAGATGTTTAGAAAACATTCATTAGATGAAATTTCACAAAAAACTAGAAATAAAGAGAAAAATAGAAAAAGAAATCGAATTTTAAATTTTAGAGTCTCTGAGGAAGAATATGATCTAATAAACAAAAAGATTGAAATAAGTGGACTTAAAAAACAAGATTATTTTTTACAAATGCTATTAAATCACGAGGTTAAGTTAGTAAGTGATTACAG
This sequence comes from Finegoldia magna, assembly GCF_003182075.1. Lineage (GTDB taxonomy): Bacteria > Bacillota > Clostridia > Tissierellales > Peptoniphilaceae > Finegoldia > Finegoldia magna. The sequence goes on along the minus strand of NZ_QGTH01000007.1, from coordinate 5,192 downwards.
ACTTTCTGATAATATAGCCAAGGAAATATTTCAACTAGCAAAAGTTATTAAAAAGTTCGGCAAACTTAATGACGATGAAACTGATATTTTAATCTATATTTTAGAAATATATGAAGAAATAAAAAAAGAAAAAAGCCCCTACTACAAAGAGTAAAGGCATACACTCCTGTGAGAAGTGTTCTCTAGACAAGTTCATTTTACCACAGGAGTCTTATTTATACCAGACAGGAGAATAAAATGGAGAATAAATATAAAACAATAAAGAGAATAGATGATTGTAAAAAGAAAAGGAGTGAGGCTTATGACAGATATTAAATTAAAATTCCCAGAAATAGATCAGACTTACGCCTTTTTAGACTTGCAAACTACAGATAAGGGGACGGTTAGACAAATTACTGGAAATATTGTGACAGCTATTTTGAATCCCAAATATTGTCAAAATCAAAAAATCATTGATGGACAAATATTCTTTGACAAATTTACCAATGAAATAAAATTCCAGGGGAAAATTATCGGAGAAAGAAATATAAAGGAAAATCAAATACGACTTTGGGATGATTCTTTAAATAATAGACTAGGCTTAGAGATAGAAAAACACTTTGGAATTAATTATAATGCCAATAAAATGTGGGAAGCTATTCGTTTTGTAGCTCACCAATATGAAGTGAGCCCGCCAAAGCAATATCTTCAAAATTTAAAATGGAATGGAGATAAAAATACCATTAGAAAACTTTTACCAAGGTATTTGGGAGCGGATGATACAGATCTTAATAATTGGATAATGGAACATATGATATTGGGTATGATAAAAAGAATTTTCAATCCAGGATCTAAGTTTGATGAAATGATTGTTTTAGTTGGTGGGCAAGGTATAGGTAAATCGACTTTTGCAAGATACTTGTCCATAACAGATGATTGGTTTTGTACAATAGAAAACATTCAAGGCAAGGATGCTATCATGAATCTTATGGGTAAAACTGTCGTTGAAATCGAAGAATTCGTTGCTTTAAGAAATGCTAAATCGGCTAATGAAGCTAAATCTTTTTTATCAAAACTAAGCGATAGAATAAGAATACCCTACGAAAAATATGCAACAGACGTGCCAAGAACTTGCATCTTTATAGGGACATTAAACGAAAGAACTTTTCTTAATGACCATACTGGAGAAAGAAGATATTTACCTGTTGAATGTAACCCAAATAAAAGAGCAAGAACTATATATCCAGATAAAAATAACAATGACAAACTTTCAGACAAAGAATATATGTCACGTATAAGAGAAGATTTTAATCAGGCTCTAGCTTTAGGATATGAAATCTTTAAAAACAAGACTCACGCATGGACTATACCAAAAAATCTTTTAAAAGACTTGCATAAGGAGCAAGAAAAGTTCAAATATCTAAACCCAGATGTGGAAGACATTAGGTATTTCTTAGAAGAATATAAGCCGAAAAGTGCAGATCCAAATATAACTTGTTTCAAAGAACTAACCATGCAAGGCTACCAAATAAAATCAAAGTCTTTTTCAGAGATTATGGATAATTATTTCCAAGAATGGATTCCAGTTAGGTCATCAAAGACCAAAAGAATATCGCCAAGCGGAGTCTCAATCCCAGTAAAACTATATTATGAAAAGAAAACAGAAAACGAAACTGACTTTATAGAAGTTGACAATAATTTGTTGCCAAAAGAATGGCAAAAAGAAAATCAATTAGAAATAGATACAACTAATCAAGTGAAAATACAGATGTAACTTTGTAACCTGTAACCTACCGTTATAAATCTTCTTAAATTAGGATTACATAAATTAATGGCTTGATAATAATGGGTTGACACAGACTCTTAAAACAAGCTTACCTAATTTTGGAAGTTTTTATTTTGTAAGTTACAGTTACACTTAATATCATTCATTTTAAAAATTCTTAGAAAATAAATTAAAGACTTGTTAATAATAGCAAGCACAGTAAGTGAGTACCCACTTACGAAAAAATCAAAAAATCAATAGCTTATAAGGCTATATAATTTTATGATTTTACCTTGTTAGGGAGAACCCTAAGACCCCAAAATATAAGAACAAAGGAGAAATATATGGATAATAGAAAAAGAAAAAATCAACTAAAAATATATTTAACAGATGAAGAAAAAGAAATTTTTGAAAAGAAAATGAAACTTGCAAACTGCAAAACTATGTCCCACTTTCTTAGGAAATGTGTATTAGAAAAAGAAATTTATATTGTAGACCTAGAACCATTTAGAAACCTACAATGGCTACTTTCAAATGCAACAAATAATATAAACCAGATTGCAAAAGCTACTAATACGACAGGTGTTATTTACAAGAAAGATATTGATTATATGAGAGAAAAAATAGAAAAATTGGCAAAAGAGATATGGGATATACATTCCCTACTTCTTAATAAATCAAAAGAAAGTTATGGTATTTAGTATGGCAATTACAAAAATATATCCTATAAAATCAACTCTAAATTTGGCAATAGATTATATAACTAAGAGTGAAAAAACTGATGAAAAATTTTAGTATCTTCATTCAAATGTCATCCATCTATTGACCATATTCAGTTTATAAAAACACGAGAAGCTAATGATACTAAAGGTACAGTTTTGGCTAGGAATCTAATACAATCTTTTATTTTCGGGAAGTTTGGTGCTATAAAAAAGGCTATGAGTTTAATGCTCACAGCCTTTTTCTTATATGCTCTTGAAAGTATTATCTGAGTTTTCATTTATTGTTTTAAAACCACTTTTTATTGCAAATAAAACTCCTGCAATCATAAATACAAATACTATTATTAGAGGGATATAATTCATATTTATTATCAGACCTTTTATCGCAAATGCTAATTCATAGTTACTTCTATAGGCTCTCAATGCAATTCCAATAATGAACATAAAGATATAGGCTAAGAAAATATTTTTAAACAATATTTTCCCCTCTCCGAAGACCATCTTTTCCATTTGTTTTTCTGTCATACCTGCTGTTGATAGAAGTTTAAAGTCATTGGATCTTGCCCTAAGGTTGCCTTTAAAACTATTATAGGCATTGGAAAGAGCAATCGTTATAAGAATGATTTGGATAGCTAGATTTAGAAGTCTTTCATTCCTTATTACTTCTTTATCCATAGCCGCTTTTAGAATTTCTGTGGAAGTTCCATGGTCAGATTTTGGAACATAGGTCGAAATTACTTTTTCCGCATCTTCAAATACTTTTTCTTTATTATTATCGGCTTTGATTTTTACAAAGTAGTAATAAACTGGGTTGCCTTCATCTATTCCATATTCATCAATAAATTTTTTCATAGAACTTTCACTTGTAAAGATAGATATTTGATTGTCATTATAAGCTTCTAGATTATAAGGCATTTCATCAATACTTGAATCTATTTTTATAGGCATGGACTTACCATTTGCATTATATTTTAAAGTTACTTTTCCTGTATCCTTATCAGAAATTTTTACATATTCATTAAAAGTATAAGGACTTCCACTATCTTTTGGAATTTTATTTAGTAGTAAATACTTTGCATCCGAAATATTATTTTCTTTTAAAAGTTTTTCGAAATCCTCATCTGTTAAGGCATATATATTGGAATATAATTTATCTTCCGGTATTTTACCGCTATTTAAAGCTTCATTTAAATCTTTAGAAATAAAGTCCTTATTATCACCAAGGTAAAATTTTGTATCAACTCTTTGGTATACATGCAATTGGTCTATGCCTTCAACTTCTTCTATATCATGAACAAAGTTTTTATCCAAAAAATCACCTATATAAATACTAGAGTCAAAATTGTAAGGACTTTGGTAGTTATTATATTTTTCCTCTAAACTTCCATATGCCCGACTTACTAAAACATTAGTCAGTACCAAGGCAGACAGAGCCATGGAAATTACAATAATTCGATAGGTTGAGCGATAAGACCTGTAATAATCTTTTGCTAAAGTCTTTTCTATAGATCCATTTATTTTTGATTTTCCTAATTTAATATTTTTTCTGTAATACCATTTAAACCTTCGATAACATTTATCTTCGCACTTTTCTTGGCAGGGATCAATGCTGAAAAATAAACCATTATCAAGGATAACAAAATAATTATTAAAATAGATATAGGGCTTGGAAATATGAAATGGAAATCCATAGATTTTACACTTTGACCTAAAATATTTGATATGTTTTGATAAGATTTTGTATTATTAAGCCACATCAAATATAAGAGCAGATTTGCAGAAGCCAAAGATAAGATTGTTCCCAAGGCTATTGGTAAGGTTGAAAGTTTAAATGCTTTCTTTCGAATTAATTGCTTTACCTGCTTATCTGTCATCCCAGTGCTTTTTAATAGAGCAATTTCCTTTAAATCCCTATTGTTCCATACATTAAAAGCCCCATAAATGATAAATGCAAAAAGTAGACAAAGAAAGAAGGCTGCTCCATATTGTTCTAAAGCTGAGTTTACAACACTTTTTGGTGGAATGATTCCTTTTGGATAGACCATTTTATATTCTAAGATATCTTTATTATAAAATACTCTACCAATATCTAGGGCATGGTTCTCATCAATATTCATTTCTGATAAAATTTCCCTAGTCTTTGTATAGGTATCTCTTATATTTTTATACCAAATTTCTGCTTCGGTACCAACATTTTTTTCAAACAAGACTTTTTTATCATCACTTTTAGATAAACCTACAAGCATAGCCTCTTCAAATGAATAGCTAAAATCTTCATAAGTACCAACTATTTTATAAGTTTTATCACGAACAGTTATTTCAGAACCCAAATCATATTCTTTATTTTTTATCAAAAATATCTCTGGAACTAAAAGTTCATTTGCTTTTTCTGGCTTTTTTCCTTCCTTAATATCATAACGTAAAAGGCTTGCAGGATCTCCATTTTCATATATAACTGCATTTAAGTCTGTTTTTATTACTTTATTGAAAGAAACTTTTTCTATATCTTTATCGTTTTTTAATTTATCATAAAAACCTTGGTCAATTCCACTTATATTCACATGATAATCTCCAAAAGTTTTCTTTACATACTCATACTTGTCAGTTTTTAACGAGTTGAAGATAAAAATTACAGTTCCTAGTAAAATTACTGCCAAAAGTATGGAAATTTTAATAGCAAAACTGTCTTTCTTATTATTTTTTACAGCTCCATCAGCTAGGTCATT
>NZ_QGTH01000006.1 GCF_003182075.1 Finegoldia magna | reverse complement strand
ATTTCAGTAATAAAAGTATATTTTTTTAAAAATCAAAAAAATATCAGCTCACAACCTATCAGGAGGAGCTGATACACAAAACTTTTCATATACCCTTAAACGGAATGTCCCCTGTTATGTACAGATTACATTCCGCTTAAAATATTATTAAATTATTCCGTGTTTACGGGTTCAGCTCATATTTATCTGCTTCTTTTTACATTATTACAATAATTTGAATTTGAAAAATATTTAAAACTCTTTACAAATTCTTAAAATAGTGTATAATATTATTGTTGTGGTAATGATATGCGCCTTTAGCTCAGTTGGTAGAGCAACTGACTCTTAATCAGTGGGCCCAGGGTTCGAGTCCCTGAAGGCGCACCACTTTTTTAAATTTAATATGCGCTTTTAGCTCAGTTGGTAGAGCAACTGACTCTTAATCAGTGGGCCCAGGGTTCGAGTCCCTGAAGGCGCACCATCTAATCCGGGATTGACTCGGATTTTTTTATTTTAGAAAATTAAATTAACTTAAAAGTTCAATATATATGATATAATAAAAAAAGGAGGACGAACATGAAATCAATATTATCTGTAGTATGGAAGTACAAAGGTTTTACTTTTTTATTTTTCGTATTTGTAGTTTTATTAATGATTATAGTGCATTTTTTACATAATAAATTACACAATAAACAAAAAAAATATATATTCACAACTGCTATTTTTATTTTATCAGCTATTCTTTTTGTAATGTCGATGTTGTCGATTTTAAGTAAGTTTGGACTCACTTTGTTAATGATGTTTACTTTTACATTTGCATCGGCTGTAATTTGCTTAGCATATTCTTTGATTTTGGATATCATAAAACCTATACCTGAAAAGAAAAAAAGCTTAGAATTTCGTAATATAATCGAAAAATTTGACAGATTAGTTGAAGAATCTAGGAGTACAAAATAATGAAAATAGGTGCGTTTTTTGATATTGATGGAACAATAGCCAGAGATTCACTAATGATTGAACATTTCAAAAAATTGGTTAATTTTGAAATAATAGATCAAAAATTATACTACGAAAAAGTTTATCCAGCATACCAAAAATACGAAAAAAGAAAAATTGACTATGATGAGTATCTCAATCAACTGGTTGATGTCTATAAATATAAGCTCAAAGGATTTAGTAGTGAGTTCAATGAATATATATCAAATCAAGTAATCAGTCAAGTTAAAGAGAAAGTTTACAGATATACTCGTGAGATGATTAAATTTCACAAAGAAAATAATCATCTGATATTCTTTATTTCAGGAAGCCCGGACTTTTTAGTAAAAGAAATGGCTGAGAGCTATGGAGTAACTGAATACAGAGCATCCTTGTATTTGAAAAATTCAGGAATGTACACTGGAGAAGTGGTTCCAATGTGGGATAAAAATAGTAAAAAGACTGTGATCGATGAAATTGTTGAACGTTATGAAATTGATGTCGATAATTCATACTGTTACGGTGATACTTCGGGTGATTTTTCTATGATTAATATGATGGGAAAACCAACAGCGATTAATCCTACCAAAGAGTTATTTGAACTAATAAGAGCTAACGAAAAAATAAATGAAAAAACCAAAATAATCATTGAAAGAAAAGATGTAATATACGAATTTCCTAAAAATGGTAAAATTTTGGATATTTAAAAAGCATAACAGACTCTCTTTACAGTTGTTAGGAGAGTTTTTTATATGAAAAGACCACAGAAAAATTTTGAATTTCACCTGTGGTCTAAATTTTTATTCTAATTTTGTTTGAAATAATTTTTATCGTATTTAAATGATCTAACAAGTTTTCCTATTTGGAATACTCTGTTATTAGGATCATTTGGCATATCACATGTCATTAAAGAAAGAATAGGTTTATTATCATATTTCTCAATTCTGTCGTCTTCTAACATATAAAATGCATATGAGTCAGTAACTTTTCTATCTACGATTTCATATTCGTAGATGTTCTTTTTATCGGTAATGTAAACTTTGGTACCTTTAGTTAAATCATACACTTTACTAAATAAAGAGCCATTTCTTTTCATGTAATGACCTGTTAGTGTGTAATTTTTTTCTCCCATTTTTTGATTTTCTTTCATTGTAGCTGCACCACTTAATAAGTGTTCATCAGTTACTCCACGATGAATAGGTAAACTCAAATTATAATCTGGGATAATAATTTGTCCAATAACATTTTCTCCGCTTATAGCTGTAAAATTAAACAACGATGTAGTTGTGCTAATGGAGTTTACAGCGTCAAAGTCGTTTTTGAATTCCTTTTTATTGTTTTGTTCCATTTCTGTGGATGATATATCTTTACTTATATCATTTTCACTATAATAGTTAGGTATTAATCTTGCTGCAAAATACAAAGCAAATAGTAGAATACCTATCGTCATTAAAAAAATTCCAAATTTCTTTCTCACATTCATCCTCTTTAATTTTTATTACGTAGAGTATTTTAACATATATTTAAATATAAGTAAATATCAATGAGAACGTATATTCAGAACGTATAAAAACATTGAAAGCATCATATATTAAAGATATTATTAATGTAGTGGAATGAAAGTGGAACAAAGTGGAGGGAAAAATGTTTATTAACGAATATTTTCATAATATTGACTCAAAAGGTCGCGTTATTATGCCCTCAAAGTTTAGGGATGAAATAGGAGAAGAATTCTACATTACAAAAGGTATGGATGAATGTCTTTTCGTATATCCTGTATCTGCTTTTATCCAAATGACCGAAAAGCTTAATAAATTGTCATTAACTAGAAGACAAGCAAGAGCGTTTTCAAGAGTGTTTTTTGCTGGTGCTAGTAATCAAGAAATTGATAAACAAGGAAGATTTTTGATTCCACAATCCTTGAGAAATTATGCAGATATCAAAAAAGAAGTTGCTATTATTGGAGTATCCAATCGTATTGAAATATGGGATAAAGAAAAATGGGAACAATATTCTAATGACTCTTCACTAAACTATGACGATTTAGCTGATGATTTAAATGATCTTGATTTGTAGGTGAATTATGGAATTCAAACATGTGCCAATTTTATTAAATGAATGCATCGAAAATTTGAATATTAGAGACGGAAAAGTTTATGTGGATTGCACTGTTGGAGGCGCTGGACATTCCAGAGAAATTGCAAAAAGAATTGGTAATGGTAAGCTAATTTGCTTTGATCAAGATGAAGACGCATTAACAGTAGCAAAAGAACGCTTAAAAGAATATGGAGATAAGGTTATCTTTATAAAGGATAATTTTAAAAATATTAAAAGCGATTTACAAAATATAGGAATTGAAAAAGTTGATGGAATTTTAATGGATATAGGTGTTAGCTCTTATCAAATCGATGAAGATAGTAGAGGTTTTTCTTATATGCATGATGCGGTTTTGGATATGAGAATGGATAAAACTAATCCAGTTAGCGCCAAGGATATCGTCAACACTTATTCACAAGAGGATTTGGAAAATATTATTTTCAAATATTCAGAAGAAAAATGGGCGAAAAGAATTGCTCAGTTTATATGCAATGAAAGGGAAATTAAACCTATTAATACTACTTTCGAATTAGTGGAAGTCATCGAAAAAGCGATTCCTAAAAAAGTAAGAATGAATCAAAAAGGCCACAGTGCAAAGAAAACTTTTCAAGCAATTAGGATTGAAGTTAATAAAGAATTAGAAGTTTTAGAACAAGCAGTTGGAGATTGTATAGATTTATTGAATCCTGAAGGTAGAATTTGCATAATAACGTTTCATTCTTTGGAGGATAAAATTTGCAAAGATATTTTCAAACAAAGACAAAAAGGTTGTATTTGTCCTCCCGAAATTCCGGTATGTGTTTGCAATCATAAGCCTGAAATTAAGATTATTACTAGAAAGCCGATAGAGCCTTCACCAGAAGAATTAAAACAAAATTCTAGGGCTAGAAGTGCAAAATTGAGAGTTGCTGAAAAGATTATTTGATAATTATATGATTTGATTAATAAATGGAGACAAAAATGGGTAATGCACAAAGAAAAATTGAAGTTTTTCCACAGTATGTAGAAAAAAAAGAATTTGAAGTCAAAAAAATTGAACAAACAAAAAAATTAAATAGACCTAGTAGAAGAACAAATCTCTTTTCTACTTTTAATAAAGTAATGATATGCGTGGTTATTTGTTTATCCATTTTGGTGATGCATCGTTATTCTAAGATTCAAAGTATGTCCAGTGAATTAAAAGAAGTAAAAAATCAAGTAATGCTTACAGAAGGCAACCGAGATGTGATAAAATCTCATATAGAAAGTAAATTAACTAGTAAAAATATTGAAGAAATAGCAAAAAATAATTTGGGTATGCAATTTCCTGAAAATGCTCAAATTATGTACTTAAAATTAGAGGAAAAATAATGAGAAGGCGCAATTTAAGCAAAGGAAAAATCAATAAAAATTTCAATAAAAACTACAATTCTCGTATTGTAGTTTTATTTTGTATACTGACAATTATTGTTTTATTAATAGTTGGTAAACTGATTTATTTACAATTGACCCCTGCAGGAGATAAATACCGAAAACTATCGGCAAAACAAAGCACCAATACTATTAATATTGATGCTGAAAGAGGGAAAATATTAGATACTAATGGAGAGACATTGGCAGATAACGTCGTATCCAATAATTTGTATGTAAATGCTACTTATTTAAATGATCAATCGAAATCAGACTTAATTGATTCGTTAGGAAAAACTTTAAGTATGAAACCCGAAGAATTAAGAAAAGTTTTAGATAAAAAGAAAACAGTTCTAGTTAAACCTTCATTATCAAAAACAGAAATAGAAAACATAAAGAAACTACCTATTAGTAATCAGAAATTTATTAGCGTCATTTCTGAGAAAAAGAGATATTATCCAAATAAAGAAATGTTAGCTCAAGTTTTAGGATTTACAAATGTAAATAATGATGGTGTTATCGGATTGGAGAGCTTTTATAACGCTAAATTAAAAGGTAAACCAGGAAAAAGGATTCTGAACAGTTCAGTCAATCGATCGATTGATTTATCAGATGATAGTTCTGTGATTATTAATCCAGAAAATGGATATGATTTAAAAACAACTATAGATAGTACTATCCAAGGTTTTGTAGAAGATAGTTTAAAAGACATAGAGAATAATTTTAAGCCAAAATCAGCGACGATAATCGTTATGAATCCAAATAATGGGGATGTATTGGGTATGGGATCTTATCCGAATTTTAACCCCAATGATCCTAAAACTCCGCTTTTAAGAGATCAAATAAATGAATTAAATGATTTGAAAAAAGAAAATGATGATGATAAAATAAGTGAATTTTATTTTAATATGTGGGAAAATAAAGCAACTTCATGGACTTATGAACCGGGAAGTGTATTTAAAACTATAACTAGTGCGGCTGCAACTGAAGAACATACAGCAACACAAGAATCACATTATTTCTGTAATGGATTTATCAGGGATATTCCAGGTGTTGTTATAAGATGCGAAAGATATTGGAATCCTCATGGTGACGAAACTTTCCAAGACGCTTTTAACAATTCTTGCAACATTGCATATGTAAATATTGGTAGAGATTTGGGAAAAGCAAATATTCAAAAATATGTAAATGGATTTGGTTTTAATCAAAAAACAGATATTGATTTACCGGCTGAAGAATTGGGGATAGCTCCGAAAAGCGTGAAAGATATAGATGCAGCAAGACTTGCTACGCTTTCTTATGGCCACGGTATTTCGGCAACGCCGATTCAAATGATAACAGCTTTAAACTCAATAGTAAACGGTGGAATGTTGATAGAACCACATGTTGCAAAGGAATTTATTTCAAAGGATACAAAAAAGATAGAAAAAGTTCAGCCAAAAGTCAAAAGACAAATAATTTCAGCACAATCCTCAAAGCAAATTAATAAAATGTTGCAGGGAGTTGTAGATGATGGAAGTGGCAAAAAAGCTGCAATTCAAGGATTTGCAATCGGTGGTAAAACGGGAACAAGTATAAAAATCGAAAATGGCAAATACACTGACAGTAAAACAACTGCATCATTCTTTGGATCTTTTCCAACAGATCACCCGGAATACACTGTTTTAATTGTTGTAGATGAGCCTCAAAGAAAAAACGGCGGAAGTGCTGTATGCGCACCTTCTGCAGGTAAGATTTTTTCAAGAATTATCGAATATAAGAGAATAAATAAAACCAGACTGGATGCTGACGATTTAGACAAGGTTACTGTTCCAGAATTAGAAGGGCTTACATTGAAGTTAGCGGTTGATAAACTTAATTCGTTGGGATTAAAGTCCAAGGTTACAAATTCAAATTCGAATTTGAATTCAATTGTAAATTCTCAAGGAACATCTGCATATTCTAAAGTGAATAAGGGAGATATAATTGAACTTACGACGGGAAGTGTAGAGGACTCAATGATTAGAATTCCTGAAATAGTAGGATTCACAGTTGAAGATGCTGTAGATACTTTAGAAAAATACGGTATTAAAAATATCGAAATCAAAAATGGTAAAAAAGGTAAAGTAGTAAAAACTGATCCTGAAGAAAATAAATTAATGGATCCAAAATCTTACATTAAAATTTATACTGAACAAGAGAAAAATACTGAAGAATAATTTTTTCGTGTGGTATAATAAATACTTATGAGGTATAAAATTGGACATAATTTGTGTTCATAATTTAAGGAGATAAATATGAATTTTAAAAGTGAAATTTTAATGTCGATGTTATTATCAATTGTAATTTCATTGATATTAGGAAAGTTTGTAATCAGGATTTTAAGACAAAAACATATTGGTCAAGAAATCAGAGATGACGGTCCAAAATCACACTATTCAAAAGCTGGAACACCAACTATGGGAGGTATTATATTTATAATATCTACATTGATTACTGTGATTGTATTTAGATTATTTAATGGTGAAGTTTTGTTGGCGATATATGGAATGCTTGCATTTGGAGCGATAGGTTTTATAGATGACTTCATGAAATTAGTAATGAAGCGTTCATTGGGATTAAATGAAAAACAAAAACTTGTGTTACAACTTTTGTTTTCTATCATAGCTTGTTTTTTGATTAAACAAGTAAATCCGAATTTTACAAAACAAGTTATTCCGTTTTTCCATAAAACAGTAGATTTTGGAATAATAACTTATCCATTCTTGGTTTTCGTAATGATGGGAACATCTAATGCTACTAATCTTACTGATGGATTAGATGGACTTGCAACTTCTGTATCAATTCCTGTGTTCATTGCTACAAGTATTATTTTGTATAACTTAAATTCTACAGCTAGTATATTCAGTATTATTTTTGCTGGTAGCCTTTTGGGATTTTTGGTGTACAATTCAAATCCAGCCAAAGTTTTTATGGGGGATACAGGTTCGATGGCGATAGGCGGCGCTTTGGTAATGATTATGGCTATGTACGGCTTGAGTTTGTACTTAATCATTTTAGGATTTGTATATATGATTGAAGTATTATCTGTAATAATTCAAATGACTAGCTACAAATTAAGAAACAAAAAAAGAGTATTTTTGATGAGTCCAATTCATCATCATTATGAATTAAAAGGCTACAAAGAACAAAAAATAGTATCAACTTTTATGGTTGTATCAGTAATTACAAGTTTAATTACATTAATAGATATATTATAGGTGAATTATGGAAAAAATATTAGTATTTGGATTAGCCAGAACAGGAATATCAGCTCTAAAAACATTAAAATTAAAAGGATATGATTTGGGAGCTATTGATGATAATATTGACGAAGAGAAAACAAAAATATTAAATGAATTAGACGTTCAAATAGAGACTATAGATACTATTGATAAATACGATATTATTTTAAAAAGTCCTGGTATTAGAATGGATAATCCAGTGATATTAAAGGCGAATGAATTAAATATCGAAGTTGTTAGTGATTTGGAATTGGCACAAAGAATTTTTGAAGATATTAAAATTGTTGCTATTACTGGCACGAATGGAAAAACAACTACAACTTCTTTGATGACTAAAATGTTGAATGATTCAGGAAGAAAAGCTATTTCAATAGGAAATATTGGTGTTGGAATGTTATGGGAAATATACAACAGCGACAAAGACACATATTTTGTTATTGAATGTTCAAGCTTCCAACTAGAAAGTACGAAAAACTTTAAACCACAATATTCTTGCATAATCAATATAACTCCAGATCATATTGATTGGCACGGAAGTATGCAAAATTATGTAAACGCAAAAAGGAATGTATTAAAGAATCAAGACGAAAATTGTTACACGGTACTTAATGTTGATGATGAATACTACGAAGAATGCAAAAATTTTACAAAATCAAATGTATATGATGTGTCTACTTCAACCGATGTGAAAAAAGGTTCATTCATCAAAGACGATTCAATATATTTTTCTGATTCAGATTGCAACAAAATAATTGACTTAAAAGATGTTAAATTAATAGGCTATCATAATTATCAAAATGTTCTATTCTGTGTTACTTTAGCAAAGTTGATAGGTATTAATGATGATAGTATCAGACAAACTTTAATGACTTTTTCTGGTGTAGAACATAGACTAGAATTTGTAAGGGAAATGTCTGGAGTAAAATACTACAACGATTCTAAGGGAACTAATGTAGATGCTAGTGTCAAAGCGATAGAATCTTTTGATAAGAATGTTATTATATTAGCTGGTGGATACGACAAAAAAGTAAGCTTGGATAATTTTTTCATAGCTGGTAAGAACAAATTTAAAGCGTTGATTTTAATGGGTCAAACTAGAGATTTGTTCGAGAAAAAAGCAAGAGAATATGGATTTGAAAATATATTTTTGGTAGATAATATGAAACAAGCTGTTAATCTAGCTAATAAAATAGCCGAAAGTGGTGACGTGGTGCTACTTTCTCCTGCTAGTGCAAGTTGGGGAATGTACAATAACTATGAAGAAAGAGGAAACGAATTTAAGGAATTAGTGAACAATTTGCGAGGATAGAAGCATGAAACTTTCAAAAGATGGGAAAGGTATCTTGTATATAACAATTTTCCTGACAATTTTTGGAATAATTATGGTATTAAGCTCAAGTTGGCCAACGGCAGTTAGTGAACATAGAGCTTGGTATTATTATGGCCTAAGACAAGGAATTTTTGCCTTGCTAGGTTTTATTTTCATGAAATTTACTAGTGTATTTGATAATGACAATTACAAAAAAAACGCATTGTGGATATTTGTTTTTGCAATTTTATTGTGTATGCTTGTTTTTACACCGTTGGGAAAAGAAATAAATTACGCAAAACGTTGGATCAAGATTAAATCATTTAGCTTTATGCCATCGGATATTCTTAAATTTGCATCGATTAACTTAGCAGCGGCTATTGTATCACAAAATATCAATAAAATTAAAACCTTCAAAGAAGGATTTTTGAGAATGATTATATTAGTTGCGATATCAGGAGGTGTTGTATTTATCCAGCCCGATTTATCAACAGCAATAGTAATCATAGGAAGTGTTTTTTGCGTATTTATGGTAAGTGGTTTAAATATTAGATACATTGTGTCTACATTTATAACTGCTCTTGTTTTTGGATACGTAGCGATATTTAAAGTAAAAATAGGATACAGTAGAATTGACAGGATTATAGCTTTTATTGATCCGTTGGGAAATTTAGAAGATCAGGGATGGCAATTATCCCAATCATTAGCTGCTGTATCTAACGGTAGTTTTCTGGGAAGCGGATTGGGCATGAGTAAACAGAAATTTTTGTATTTGTCACAAGCTCATAACGATTTCATCTTTGCGATTATTTGTGAAGAATTTGGATTTTTGGGAGCTTTGATTTTAATTATTGCTTACTTTGCATTCCTAGTTTTTGGAATTAGAATAGCGATGAAAACAAAACATATTTATTCAAGATTATTGGTTTCTGGAATACTTTTCGTAATAGGAATACAAGCTTATGTTAATATGACAGTGGTTACAGGATTAATTCCACCAACAGGATTGACGTTACCGTTTATATCTTACGGTGGAACATCGTTGATGATTATGTTGGCATTAGTAGGAATAATTTTAAATGTAGACAGAAACAATGAAGAGGAGAGACAATGAATATAATAGTATCTGGCGGCGGAACTGGTGGACATATATATCCAGCCATTTCATTAATTGAAGAATTAAAAAAAAGAGATGAAAACAATAAAATACTTTATGTAGGAACCGAAAAAGGATTGGAAAGTAGTATTGTTCCAAAACTCGGAATAGATTTTAAAACTATACATGTTAGAGGAATCCCTAGAAAAATAAATGCGAATTCTTTTAAAGCTTTGAAAGAATTATTCAAAGGATTAAAAGAAGCAAACAAAATTCTTAAAGATTTTAAACCAGATCTTGTTATTGGAACTGGTGGATATGTGAGTGGTCCAATTTTATATAAAGCTACTAAAACTAAAGCAAAGGTAGCTTTTCACGAACAAAATAGCTTCCCTGGAGTAACTAATAGGATACTATCAAGATATGTAGACAGATATTTTGTAACATTTGAAGAATCTATTAAATACTTTAAAAATCAAGAAAAAGCAGTGGTAACGGGCAACCCAATCAGAAATAGATTTACTGATATTGAAAAAAATAAAGATGCAGCAATTGAACAATACAAAATATCGGATAATAAAAAAGTTGTATTCATATTTGGCGGATCAAATGGTTCTGAAATATTAAACAAAGCAACACTTGATATGGTTGATAAAATATCTAATCAAGATAAATTTGAAGTAATTTTGGCTACAGGTAAATTAAATTACGATGAGTTTATACAAAAATCAGGAAATGACATTAGAAATTTACACATCTATCCATATATAGATGACATAGATAAAGCTTATTCTGTGTCTGATTTGATCGTTACAAGTAGTGGGGCTATAACACTAGCTGAACTATCCTTCTTGGGTAAAGCGTCAATACTTGTTCCAAAAGCATATACAACAGAAAATCATCAAGAACACAACGCAAGAGCATTTGAAAAAATAGGAGCAAGTAAGGTTATATTGGAAAAAGACGTGAATGCTAATACGCTATTTGATCGAATAAATGAAATACTAAGTGATGATAAATTGTTACAAGAACTATCAGAAAACTCGAAGAAAATGTCTTATCCAACTGCTTGTAAAGATATTGTAGATGAACTTTACAGATTGGTAGAACAAGATGAGAAAGCATAGAGTAGTAATTATTGTAGCAATATCGCTATTGATTGGACTCATAGCGTATTTATGTGCTACACTTGACTATTTTTCAATAAAAAAAATCACAGTTAAAAACAATAAAATGGTAAAAATATCTGAAATACAAAATTATGCTAATTACTCATTAGGAGAAAATATTTTTAGATTTAATAAGAAAAAATTACAGGAAAAGATTAATAAAGATATTTATATTAGAAATGCAAATATCAAGAAAATTTATCCAAATACTATTGAAATAACAGTGGAAGAGGCAAAGGATATTTGTTATTTTGAAGTTGGAAAAGATAAATTTTTCGTAGATTCGGATTATAAAATTGTAAAGAACAAAGATAGAATAGACTTTTCAAAAATTGTTAAAATTGTTGGAGCAAATGAGAATCTGTCAAAAATTAGTAATTTAAAATCGGACGAAAAATTTCATGAATTTTTGAATAACCTTTATACACACAAAATTTTGGAACAATTAACAGAGATTAATGTGGTAAATTCGAACGATATAACAATGGTTACAAAAAATGAAATAAAAGTCTTTTTTGGAGATTTAAATGACTCAGAAAAGAAATCAAATAATATTTCGAAGATTTTAAAAGAAATTAGTACTAAAAGTATAAACACAAAAATGCTAGATACTAAAGATCCTCAAAAACCATTTTTGATAAAAGAAAATCCAGAACAAACTGAGTAATTACAGTTTTGGAGCTTGCTTTGTAAAAAAGATTTTATAAGATGCATAAAAAATATGGTGTATTTATAATACATTGGTGTATTATTAGTTTTATGATTTAAAAATTACATCACACTCAAAGAAAAAGCAATAAACTTTAAAAATGTTATAGATACAAAGCAAAATAGCTAAATGTAGCTGAAAATGATTAAATATAATAAAGATTATACTACAAGTACAAAACAAATGAGAAGTGAAAAAAACGCTAAATGTCATTAAAAATATTGTTGAACTTGTAGTATAATTAAGTTAAAGAGATTAAAAGGAATTTTAATTACAAATTAGGAGGATGTTATGACTTTTGATATGGAACTAGAAGATAATGATTTAGCCAAAATCAAAGTAATTGGTGTTGGTGGCGGCGGAAATAACGCCGTAAAGAGAATGAAAGAAGAAGGTTTGCAAGGTGTAGAATTTGTTGCAGTTAATACTGACAAACAAATTTTAAATAATTTAGATATTAATACTAAATTGCAAATTGGAAGCAAGATTACAAAGGGTTTGGGAGCCGGAGCTAATCCTGCAGTTGGTATGAAAGCTGCTGAAGAAAGTAGAAACGAAATCGAAGAAGCACTTGACAAAACAGACATGGTATTTGTAACTGCTGGTATGGGTGGTGGAACTGGTACTGGTGCTGCACCAATAGTTGCACAAATCGCAAAAGAAAAAGGAATACTTACAGTTGGTGTTGTAACAAAACCATTTACATTTGAAGGAAGAAAAAGACAAATGCAAGCTGAACAAGGTATTGAAGCTTTGAAGGGAAAAGTTGATACTTTGGTAATTATTCCTAACGATAAATTGTTACAAATTTCAGACAAGAGAACTACAATGTCTGAAGCTTTCATGATGGCTGACGAAGTTCTTATGGATGGTATTCAAGGTATCTCTGATTTAATCGCTGTACCTAACTTAATCAACTTAGACTTTGCCGATGTTAGATCAATTATGTTAAACCAAGGTATTGCTCATATGGGTATTGGTAAAGCAAACGGAGATAATAGAGCAATGGAAGCTGCTAAACTTGCAGTTAAATCTCCTTTATTAGAAACATCAATTGG
The DNA here is from genome assembly GCF_003182075.1 of Finegoldia magna. Lineage (GTDB taxonomy): Bacteria > Bacillota > Clostridia > Tissierellales > Peptoniphilaceae > Finegoldia > Finegoldia magna. The sequence goes on along the minus strand of NZ_QGTH01000006.1, from coordinate 94,549 downwards.
TGGAGCAAAAGCTGTGTTAATTAACGTTACTGGAAAAGAATTAGGATTATTCGAAGTTAATGAAGCTGCAGAATTAATTAGAGAAGAAGTAGATCCAGATGCTAATATTATATTTGGTGCTGGTATCGATGATTCACTAGGAGATGACATCAAGATTACTGTTATTGCAACAGGATTTGATTCTGACAATCCAATGGCTAACAAATTAAAATCAAACAAAAAAACTGATTCAGTTTCTCAAAAATCAGAAGAAACTTCTGAAAAAGATCACGACGATATAGAAATACCTTCATTCTTGAAGAGAAGAGGATTCTAATGAAATGTCCGTTCTGTAATGCATCTGATACAAAAGTTGTAGATACTAGAGCATCGGAAGATGATAAGATAGTTAGACGAAGGAGAGAATGTATTTCTTGTCACAAAAGATTTACCACTTATGAAAGATATGATTTTAATAACCTTACAGTGGTAAAAAAAGATAAAAACAGAGAAGCTTTTGATAGGGATAAAGTGTATCGTGGAATGAAAAAGTCTTGTGAAAAAAGACCCGTTCCAGATTCAGTGTTGCTTGAGGCTACTAAAGAGATAGAAGTTGAATTAACACATAGCAATAAAAGGGAGGTAGATTCATCTGAGATAGGTGAATTAATAATGAAAAAGCTTAAGAAGATTGACAAGGTGGCATATATTCGTTTTGCTTCTGTGTATAGAGAATTTACAGATGTTAAATCTTTTAACGAGGAAATATCAAAATTAGATAATGAATAAGGTCGGGTAATTATCCGGCCTTTAATTTTTATTTAACGATATTTAATTTTTGTGGTAAGATATAAATAAAATAAATGTTAAAGGGGAAATATTTTGGATTTATTTGAATATAATTTACAATTACAAAAAGAAAATAGTTCGCCGTTAGCAAATAGACTCAGACCTAAAAGTTTGGATAAATATTTTGGACAATCCCATGTGGTTGGAGAAGGAAAGCTTTTGAATAGGTTGATAAAGGCTGATAAAATTCCTTCCATGATTTTTTATGGGCCTCCCGGAACTGGAAAAACAACCTTGGCAGAAATAATTTCGAACCAAACTAATTCGTTGTTCGAAAGATTATCTGCTATTTCTAGTGGAGTTAAAGATATTAGAGAAGTCATTTCAACAGCTAAAAATAATTTGAGTATGTATAATAAAAAGACCGTTTTGTTTATAGACGAAATTCACAGATTTAATAAATCGCAACAAGATGCTTTGCTTGGATATGTTGAAGACGGTACAATTACACTGATAGGTGCTACTACAGAAAATCCATTCTTTGAAGTTAACAAAGCTCTTTTATCTAGATGTCAAATTATCGAGTTGAAACCGTTGACTGATACAGATATTAGAAATATCATAGAAAATGCGCTTACAGAAGATAAAAAGCTAAGAGAAGTGAACATTCAAATTGATGAAAAAGCAATTGATGTTCTTGTCAATTCTGCAAATGGAGATGCAAGAAGTGCATTGAATGCTTTGGAAATTGCAGTCGAAAGCTCAGATTTAGTTAATGGATGTTTAATCATAGATGAAGATGCGATAAAAAATTCTGTATTTAAACCTGTGTTGAAATATGACAAAGAAGAAGATCACTATAATGTTATATCGGCATTCATTAAATCTATGAGAGGTTCTGATATTGACGCAGCTTTGTATTACTTAGCAAGAATGATTGAAAGTGGAGAAAATCCTAAATTTATTGCTAGAAGAATGGTGATTTTTGCATCAGAAGATATTGGACTAGCAAATCCAGAAGCTTTGACTGTAGCTATCAATGTGTTCAACGCAGTAAATTTAATAGGGTTACCAGAATGTAGGATAAATTTATCGAATGGTGTAATTTATCTTGCATCTAGCGAGAAATCTAATACGTCTTATGTCGCGATTGACAAGGCTTTGGAAGATATTCGACAAAATAAGATTTACGATGTTCCTAGTCATTTAAAAGATGCGCACTATAATGGGGCAAAATCATTGGACAGAGGTTTGGGATATAAATATCCACACAATGACGATTCGTATCAACAATATTTACCAGACGAATTGAAAAATCAAAAATATTACGATCCAAAAGATATTGGATATGAAAGCAAAATATATAAAAAAATGAGGAGCAAAGAATGATATTAATTAGAGATTTAATTAAAGATTACGAAAAATATTCTGACAAAGAAGTTGAAGTTGGAGGTTGGATTAAAAACTCAAGATTTAGTAAGAATGTTGGATTTATTGAACTAAACGACGGAACTTTCTTCAATCCGGTTCAAATAGTAGTAGGAAAAGATAATGAAGATTTTGAAAAGAGTGAAAAGTTAAAATTAAGCTCAGCAATTATTGTCGTAGGTAAATTAGTTTTGACTCCAAATTCTAAACAACCTTTTGAAATTCAAGCAGAAAAAATTATAGTTGAAGGGGAATCCACAGATGATTATCCACTTCAAAAGAAGAGACATACTTTTGAATTTTTGAGAACAATATTACATTTAAGACCAAGAACAAATACATTTAATGCTGTATTTAGAGTTAGAAGTAGATTGGCATTTGCTATTCATAAATTCTTTAATGAAAGAGGATTTGTATATGTTCATACTCCAATAATAACAGGTAGTGATGCTGAAGGCGCTGGAGAAATGTTCAGAGTTACAACATTAGATTTAGATAATATTCCAAAAGATGACGATGGAAATGTTGATTTTTCACAAGATTTCTTCTCAAAATCTACTAACTTAACTGTAAGTGGTCAATTACAAGCAGAAGCTTACGCATTAGCATTTAGAAATGTGTATACATTTGGCCCAACTTTCAGAAGTGAACACTCGAATACTCCTAGACATGCTGCAGAATTCTGGATGATGGAACCGGAAATATGTTTTGCTGATTTGGATGATGTATGCAATTTGGCTGAAGATATGGTTAGGTATATCATAAAAGATGTTATGGAAAATTGTGAAGAAGAAATTAAATTCTTCAACAGTTTTGTAGACAAGAACTTAATTGAAAGATTAACAAAAGTTGCCAATAAATCATTCAAAAAATTAACTTATACTGAAGCTGTTGAAATTTTACAAAAATCAGGAGAAAAATTTGAATATCCTGTTGAATGGGGAATGGATTTACAAACAGAACACGAAAAATATTTGAGTGAAAAAGTTGTTGACGGGCCGGTATTTGTTACTGATTATCCAAAAGAAATCAAGGCATTCTACATGAGACTTAACGACGACAACAAAACAGTTGCGGCAACAGATCTTTTAGTCCCAGGAATTGGTGAATTAATTGGTGGAAGTCAAAGGGAAGAAAGATACGAATTGTTGGATAAGAAAATGGATGAATTAGGATTTAACAAAGAAGAATACAAATGGTATCTTGATTTAAGAAAATACGGTGGAGTTAAACACGGTGGATTTGGGTTAGGTTTCGAAAGAATGGTAATGTATATGACAGGAATGTCAAACATAAGAGATGTCATTCCATTCCCAAGAACTGTTGGACATTGTGAATACTAATATTGAATTTAATTCTGTTATGTGATATCATAGTAATAAGTTTTTATAATAATATTTGAATAAAAGTAGTAAATAATTAAAAATTTTCAGAGAATTGGTGGTTGGTGCGAATCAATATTTGAGATTATTGAACTTGTTTATTAATAGAATATTCGTATATCTGCGTTAAAGATTTGAGTGGGATTAACCAATAAGAGTGGTACCGCGGAATTTTATTTCGTCTCTTCTTTGTAAGAGGCGAATTTTTTATTATTTGGAGGTAAAAATGGATAGATATAATCCGAATTCAATTGAGAAAAAGTGGCAAAAATATTGGGAAGAAAACAAAACTTTTAAGACGTCTGATGATAAGTCAAAAGAAAAATTCTATGCATTAGTAGAGTTTCCTTATCCTTCTGGACAAGGACTACACGTAGGCCATCCAAGACCATACACTGCATTGGATATCGTTTCAAGAAAAAGAAGAATGCAAGGATATAATGTTTTGTATCCAATGGGTTGGGATGCATTTGGACTTCCTACAGAAAATTTTGCTATTAAAAATAAAATAAGACCTGAAATTGTTACAGAAAATAACATCAAAAACTTCAAAAGACAGATGCAATCAATCGGTTTTTCTTTTGACTGGGACAGAGAAATAAACACAACAGACCCAGATTACTATAAATGGACTCAATGGATTTTCATCCAAATGTTTAAAAAAGGACTTGCATATAAAAAAGAAATGCCTATTAACTGGTGTCCTTCATGTAAGACAGGACTTGCAAATGAGGAAGTAATAAACGGTCATTGCGAAAGATGTGGTGGAGAAGTAATCAGAAAAGTTAAGAATCAATGGATGCTTAAAATAACTGAATACGCTGATAGACTTATAGATGATTTAAAAGATGTTGATTATTTGGATAGAATAAAATCTCAACAAATAAACTGGATTGGAAGATCATACGGTGCAGAAATTAAATTCCCATTAAAAGAAGTTGACGAAAAAATTACTGTTTTTACAACAAGAGCAGATACTATATTTGGTGCAACTTACATGGTTATTTCTGTTGATCATCCTTTGATTGAAAAATATAGTGATCAAATTAAAAATATCGAAGAAATTAGAAGCTACAGACAAGAAGTAGCTAAGAAATCGGAATTAGAAAGAACAGATTTATCTAAAGAAAAGACAGGATACAAAATTGATGGCTTAACAGCAATCAATCCATTGACTAACAAAGATATCCCTGTTTATGTATCAGATTATGTATTGATGACTTATGGAACAGGCGCTATTATGGCAGTTCCTGCGCACGACGATAGAGATTATGAATTTGCTAAGAAATTCAATATTGAAATGATTCCTGTAATTGAAGGTTCTAACATAGAAAATTCTGCATTCACTGAAACTAACGAAGGAAATCTTATTAATTCTGAATTTTTGAATGGCTTGAGTGTTGATGATGCAAAACAAAAAATGTATGAATACATTGAAGAAAAAGAAATAGGTCACAAGAAAACAAACTACAAATTAAGAGATTGGGTATTTTCTAGACAAAGATATTGGGGAGAACCAATTCCATTGGTTTATTGTGAACATTGTGGATGGGTTCCTTTGGAAGAAAAAGATTTACCGTTAGTATTGCCTAAGGTCGATAATTATGAACCAACAGATAATGGAGAATCACCATTATCAAATATAGATGAATTTGTTCACACAAAATGTCCAAAATGCGGTAGAGATGCTGTAAGAGAAACTGATACTATGCCACAATGGGCAGGATCTTCTTGGTATTATTTGAGATATACTGATCCACACAATGATGAAGCAATAGCAAGTAAAGAAAACTTAGACTATTATGTTCCAGTTGACTGGTATAATGGTGGGATGGAACACACTACACTTCACTTATTGTATTCAAGATTTTGGCACAAATTTTTGTATGATATTGGAGTAGTTCCTACAAAAGAACCATATATGAAGAGAACTAGCCATGGAATGATTTTAGGTGACAACAACGAAAAAATGAGTAAATCTCGTGGTAATGTTGTAAATCCAGATGATATCGTCAGAGATTTTGGTGCAGATACTTTGAGATGCTATGAAATGTTCATTGGAGACTTTGAAAAATCAGCTCCTTGGTCTGAAAATGGAGTTAAAGGTTGTAGAAAATTCTTAGATAAAGTATGGAGAACACAAGAGTTAGTTGATGAAGATTCTAATTTTGAAAAAATGGAAACTTTAACGCATCAAACTATTAAAAAAGTAAGTGAAGATTATGAAAATTTAAAATTTAATACAGCGATCGCTCAACTTATGACATTATTGAATGAATTCAACAACTTAGATAAAATTTCTAAAGAACAATATAAGATATTCTTGATATTATTAAATCCTGTTTGCCCTCATATAACAGAAGAAATTTGGCAAAGAATGGGATATGAAGGATATGTTCACGAAGCTAGTTGGCCAGAATATGATGAATCAAAGACTATATTAGATGTAATAGAACTTCCTATACAAGTAAATGGTAAGTTAAGAACAACTGTAGAGATAGGTAGAGATGCTTCTGAAGATGAAGTTTTTGAAAAAGCTATCAAGGATGATGTTGTAGCAAAATATCTTGAAAACAAAAATGTTGTTAAGAAAATTTATGTAAAAGGTAGAATTTTTAATATAATTGTTAAATAATTTTGGTAATAGTAGATTGAGTTTTCTTAATCTACTATTATTATTGCAATAGGATATTTACACAACTATTTTACTATGATAAAATTTATCATAAATAGGAGGGCTTATGAGATTATCTACGAGAGGAAGATACGGGCTTGCGGCCATGATATATTTAGGCAAAAAATATGGAGATAATCCTGTTAGTTTAAATGAAATATCTAAAGCCACAGGACTTAGTAATAATTATTTAGAACAACTTATACGAGAATTGAAAAAACAAGATTTGGTGATTTCAGTTAGAGGTGTGCAAGGTGGTTATTTATTGAAAAAATCTCCAAAAGAAATTTCAGTAGCTGAAATTTTGGAGTGTTTAGAAGAGTTTTTTGGAGTGACAGAATGCTCTGTAGTTCCAGGACTTTGTTCAAGAGAAGACACTTGTCCATCTAGGCTTATTTGGACTCAAATGCACGATGATATGATTAACAGTATAAAAAACGTGAGTTTGCAAGATTTAATTAGCAAAGAGAAATAGATATGCTTATTAATTCTGAATTTTTGCGAAATGCATTAATATTTATAACTATTATTTTCATGGTTTTTGGAACTTATTTTCTGATTACTGTGGGAAATAGTAAAGTAGACGAAAAATACAAAATTGTATTTAATTTTCATAAAATAAAAAAGACTACAATACTAATACTTATATTGCTGGGAATTGCAGCTTTATTTTCAAAATATCCAATCATATATCATACAATTAATACTTTATTGATAGGAATAGTGCTTTCATATATTATAAATCCTTTGGTAAAATATATTGAAAAAAAAGGAGTTAAAAGATCAATAGCTATTTTAATCATTTACGTTATAGTAATCCTCTTGATTATTTTATTGGGGATGATTGTCGTTCCACAAACTATACAACAAATTAAAAAAATGATAATAAGCTTACCTGGCTTTATGTCGGATATTTCTGTGAAATTAAATGCTATCAACAATAAAATATTTAAGGAATATCCTAACGTTAGCAAAATTATGTCCAATGCAATGCAAACAATTAACCAAAAGCTTGGAACTATCCAAACTTCTATACTGGACAAATTATCCCAAACTGGAGATGTTACGGGAAATATATTCAGCAATTTACTCAGAATTGTTTTAGTTCCAGTTGTAAGTTTTTATATGTTATTAGATAAAGAAAAGTGCATTGACTTTATAATGGGATTCATACCAAATGAAAATAAAGATAAATTTTTGAGTATTTGTTCTGATATGGATAAAGCTTACAGTGAATTCATTCGTGGTAGATTAATTATGGCAATTTTTGTGGGAGTATTGACTGCAATTGCCTTAATCATTATGAAAGTCGATTTTGCGATAATAATTGGAATACTTACTATGGTAGGTGATATTATTCCATACATTGGTCCTTTTATAGCGGTTACTCCAGCCTTTATCTTGGCTTTTTTGGACAGCCCTTTAAAAGCGGTGGTTGTAGTAATTGTGTTCGTTTCTATTCAATGGGTTGAAAATAATATTCTAGCACCTAAATTATTAGGTTCAAAAATTGGAATTAATCCATTGTTAGTAATTGTTAGTTTGATTATAGGTGGAGGAATGTTTGGAGTTGTAGGTATGATTCTTTCAGTTCCATTCGTTGCTACAGTTAAAATATTATATTTACATTTTAAGGATAAAATTAAAATGTTTTTTAAAAATTAGTGAGGTTATAATGAAAGATTATGGTTTAAATGAAATTAGAAAAAAATTCTTAGATTATTTTGGGGAAAGGGGACATCTTGTGATCAAATCATTTCCTCTTATACCACAAGATGATAAAAGTCTTCTACTTATAAATGCTGGTATGGCTCCTTTGAAGAAGTATTTTACAGGTGAGAAAAAACTAAAAAAAGACAGAGCAACATCTTCACAAAGATGTATCAGAACAGCTGATATTGACGAAGTAGGGAAGACTCAAAGACATGGTACTTTCTTTGAAATGCTTGGTAATTTCTCTTTTGGAGATTATTTCAAAAAAGAAGCTATTACATGGGCTTGGGACTTCTTGACAAATGAATTAGAAGTACCAAAAGATATATTGTGGATAACTGTATATGAAGAAGACGAAGAAGCTTATAATATTTGGGTAAATGATGTAGGAGTTAGTCCAGAAAGAGTAGTTAAGTTAGGAAAAGCTGACAACTTCTGGGAACTAGATCAAGGACCTTGTGGACCATGTTCTGAAATTCACGTAGATAGAGGATTTGAATTTGACCCTAGAGAAGATGCAAAACCAGGTGATGAGGGCGAAAGATTCTTGGAAGTATGGAATTTGGTATTCACACAATTCAACAAAACCGCTGACGGAAAATACGAAAGAATTGCTCATCCAAACATAGATACTGGTATGGGTCTTGAAAGAATTACAATGGTTTTGGAAAATGCTGATAATATTTTTGAAATTGGACTTGTAAAAGATATAATCAAAACTATTGAAGAAATTTCAGGCGTAAAATATAAGGAAAATCATCAAAATGATGTATCAATCAGAATTATTGCTGACCACGTACGTGCTATGACATTTTTGATTTATGATGGTGTAATTCCAAGTAATGAGCAAAGAGGATATGTACTAAGAAGGCTTATAAGAAGAGCTTGTAGACACGGAAAATTATTGGGAATAAACGATAGTTTTATAGAAAAAGTTATAGATTGTTGCATTAAAGTTTATGAATCTGGATATCCTGAATTAAAAGAAGAAAGAGATAGAATTGTAAAAATAGCTAATGCTGAAGAAAAAAAATTCCAAGAAACTTTGGATTTAGGTTTGAGTATTTTGGATTCTATGCTAAAAGAAACTGAATCAGATGTGTTTAGTGGAGAAAATGCATTTAAATTATATGACACTTATGGATTCCCTATAGATTTAACTAAGGAATTGGTTGGTGAAGTCAACAAAACTGTAGATGAAGATGAATTCAAAAAATTAATGGAAGAACAAAAACAAAGAGCTAGAGAATCAAGAAATGAATCTAACATGGGTTGGTCTTCTGACAAAAAATATGGCGAAGGACTTCCTGAAACAAAATTTGATGGATATGATTCCTTAAAAGATGAAAGTGAAGTTATCGAAATCTACGGTGAAAATGATAATAATTTAAATGCTGAAGATATGGGTATAATAGTATTAGACCGTACAACTTTCTATGGAGAAGGTGGAGGTCAAGTAGGTGATAAGGGAATTATCTATAATGATAATTTCAAAGCTGAAGTTTACGACACGAAAAAAACTGGAAAGAAAGTATTCTTGCATTACGTAAAAGTTATCGAAGGAAGCTTAAATGTAGGCGATAAAGTTACAATCGAAGTAGATGAACTTAATAGAAGAGATATTATGAAAAATCACTCTGCTACACACTTATTGCATCAAGCATTAAAGGATGTTGTAGGAGATCACGTTAATCAAGCAGGTTCTTATGTTGATGGAGGAAGATTAAGATTTGATATTACACATTTTGAAGCAGTTACTAAAGAACAATTAGAAAAAGTTGAACAAATTGTCAATGAAAAAATAGCTTTAGGTATTCCTGTAAAAATTGATGAAATGTCATTAGAACAATCTCAATCAATTGGAGCTAGAGGTCTTTTCGAAGATAAGTATCAAGATGTTGTAAGGGTTGTTCAAATGGGAGATTATTCTAAAGAATTATGTGGAGGAACTCACGTTAAGACAACAAGTGACATTCAAATGTTGAAAATACTTTCTGAATCAAGTGTAGCTGCAGGTGTCAGAAGAATTGAAGCAATTACTGGTCGCGCAGTATACAAATATTTAAAAGATAGAGATAGTTTGATTGATATTGTTAAGCATTCGTTAAAGGCATCTAATGAAGATGAAATTACAAGAAGAATTGAAATGAACACTGAAGAAATTAAAGAATTGAAGAAAAAACTTAAAGATATAACAAATAAGGATTTATCTTCAAATATTGATTCAGTTATTGAGGATGCTATAGACATTGACGGCACAAAAGTTTGTATATTTGAGTTAAGTGGGTTGGACAATAATTCTTTTAGAGATTTTGGAGAAAATATTAAATCAAAATTAGAAGATGGTGTTGTAATACTAGCTAATTCAGATGAATCAAAAGTATCATTTATAACTTTAGTTACGGACTTAGCAGTTAAGAAAGGTGTATTTGCTGGGGACATTGTAAGAGAAGTTGCCAAAGTATGCGGTGGAAATGGCGGCGGACGTAAAGATTTTGCACAAGCTGGTGCAAAAGATAACTCTAAAGTTGATGAAGCACTACAAAAGGGAATTGAAACAGTAAGATCAAAAATTAATGCTTAAAGGAGGCAAAAAATGGAAGGTAAGGATTTAAACCATACGGTTAGATTTGAAGCATCAAAACTTGAACAGAAATCAATAAAGGAAACTTTGAAGAAAGTTTACCAAGCTTTAGAGGAAAAAGGATATGATCCTAAAAATCAAATTATTGGATATATATTATCAGGTGATCCTACTTACATTACAAGCTTTAATAATGCGAGAAATTTGATTAGACAAATAGATCGAGATGATTTATTGGGAGAAATGTTAGAAGTTTATTTGAACGAAATAGATAAATAAAGGATAATGTAGAGCTGTTACTTGTAACAGCTCTCAAAATATGTAAATAATTATGGAAAGATATATTGGACTTGATGTGGGAGATAGAACTATTGGTATCGCTATAAGTGATCCATTCTTATTGACTGCCCAATCTTTGATGACTATTAAGAGAAAAAGCAAGATTGAAGACATAGAAATCATAAATGATATAATTAAAGAAAAGGAAGTCAGTAAAATTATAGTAGGTCTACCTAAAAATATGAATAATACTATTGGCCCTCAAGCTAAAAAAGTTAAAACATTTGTAAAAGAATTAAGGAAACACACTGATCTAGATATTGAATATGTTGACGAGAGACTTACAACAATCAGTGCTACAAGAGTATTGATTGAACAAAATGTCTCAAGAAAAAAAAGGAAAGATGTAATTGATAGTGTTGCAGCTACTTATATTCTGCAAACTTATTTGGATATGGGAAGATAATTATGGAAACTATAAAATTATACGATGAAAACAACAATGAAAAAGAATTTAAAATAATAAATACATTTGGTATAGACGATGATAATTATTGCGTATTAGAAGATGTATTAAATGGAGAAAATGTTATTTTGAAATATATAGAAAATGATGAACAAGTTGAATTTATTGGATTAGAAAATGAGCAAGAATTAAACGATGCTATTGAAGCATACGAAGATCTAATGAATTCACAAAAGGAGCAATAATGAACATAGAAACATTGAAAACTAAGCTAATCAATGCGGGATATAAAGTTACTAAGCAAAGAGAAGTAATTTTTGAAGCGTTGTTAGAAAATATGGATTCACACCTATCTCCGGAAGAATTGAACGAAATAGTAAGCAAAAAAGATCCGGAGATTGGAATAGCTACGGTTTATAGAACTTTATTAATTTTTGAAGAACTTAACTTGGTTTACAAGTTAGATTTTGATGATAAAAGATACAGATATGAATTGGTAGATGAGGATGAAGACCACCATCATCACCATATAATATGCACGAATTGTGGTAAAGTTGACGAAGTGAAATACGATTTATTAGAAGATATCGAAAAGCAAATCAGCAAGGATTACAACTTCGATATCCAAAATCACGATTTAAAGTTTTATGGAATATGTTCTGATTGCCAAGAAAAAATTAAAAATGAGGAGAAATAAATGGCAAAAAAGAATATTGATAAATTAAAAGTTATTCCACTAGGAGGGCTTAACGAAATAGGAAAGAACATGACAGTAATTGAATACAAAGATGATATTATTGTTGTGGATTGTGGAATGACATTTCCAGATGAAGAAATGTTGGGAGTTGATATAGTAATCCCAGATATTTCTTATCTAGAAAAAAACAAGGAAAAAATCAGAGGCATTGTAATTACTCACGGTCACGAAGATCATATCGGGGCAATTCCTTATGTATTAAAAAAATTAGACGTTCCTGTTTATGGTACAAAACTTACAATGGGACTTTTAGAAAACAAAATATTGGAGCACAAGTTAAGCTTGAAGTCACTTCACACAGTTGATTATAAGAAATCAATAAAACTTGGAGCATTTAGCGTAGAATTTGTAAAAGTATGTCACTCAATTCCTGATGCTGCAAGTTTATCTATAACAACTCCTGTGGGAGTTTTGTTCTTTACTGGTGATTTTAAAATTGACTACACTCCAATTGATAACAATAGAATGGATTTTGGTAGAATTGCTGCCATTGGAAACAAGGGTGTCCTTGCACTTTTTGCTGATAGTACAAATGTTGAAAGACAAGGCTATACTTTAAGCGAAAAAAGCGTTGGAAAAACATTTATAAATTTATTTGATGATGCACCTGCTAGAATAATTGTAGCTACTTTTGCTTCTAATGTTCACAGAATTCAACAAGTTATTTCGGCAGCTGAACATTTCAATAAGAGAGTGGCGCTTTCGGGCAGATCAATGATCAACACTGTTAATGTAGCTCGTGAGTTGGGATACATTAAAGTTAATGAAAAAACTATTATTGATATAAATGATATCAATAGGTACCGTCCAAACGAAATAGTTCTTCTAACAACTGGTTCTCAAGGGGAGCCTATGAGTGCAATGACAAGAATGGCTAATGGAACTCATAGAAAAGTCCATTTGGACCCAACAGATACTGTTATTTTATCTGCAACACCAATTCCAGGAAATGATAATCAAGTTAGCTCAGTTATCAATAAATTAATGGAAATGGGAGTAAAAGTTATTTATTCTTCATTGGCTGATGTGCACGTAAGTGGACACGCTTGTCAAGAAGAATTAAAGTTGATGCATTCATTAGTTAGACCTAAATTTTTCGTTCCACTTCATGGTGAAATGAGACATTTGAAATGTCATGCGAATTTAGCACTTGATCTTGGAATGAAAGAAAAAGATATAGTTATCGCTGATAATGGTAATACTATAGAATTTACAAGAAAAAGTATTAACCTTGTTGACACTAAATTTGCAAGTAATATTTTAGTAGATGGACTTGGAGTAGGCGATGTAGGAAATGTTGTATTACGAGATAGAAGACATTTATCAGAAGATGGACTAATAGTTGTAGTAATTACTTTAGATGCTAGAAATAAAGAAGTTATAGCTGGTCCTGACATCATTTCAAGAGGATTTGTATATGTTAAAGAAAATAATGATTTAATGGAAGATTGCAAATCTGTTGTCCAAAAAGTCCTAGATGAATGTTATACAAAAAATATATATGACTGGTCTACTCTTAAACACAATATAAGAGAAACACTAAAGAAATTCTTGTATCAAGAAATTAAGAGAAATCCAATGATATTGCCAGTAATAATGGAGGTATAATATGGAATATAAGAAAAAAGCTAAAGAATTAGCACAAATGTTGAACAATTCTCAAGAGTTTCAAGAGCTCAAAAAACTTCACAAAGAAGTTTATAAGAAGAATGAAACTAACAAAAATATGATAGATGATTTTAAAAAGCGTCTTTTTGAGTATCAATTAAAAATTCAACAAACAGGAAAAGAAGATCCTGAAGATGTACAAAAACTTCAAAACTTACAAAATATTATCATGACAAATCATGATATAGCAGCTTATTTACAAGCAGATGCAAGATTTTCTATGATTTTGAAAGATGTCTATGATGCATTAGAAGGTGGCATAAAATTAGAAGATGAATAGTATTGTAAATGAACAACTACAAGATTATTTAAGACAATTATCAAAAAGTGACGATGAAACTATTTTAGAACTAGAAGAATTTGCTAAGAATAATCATATCCCAATAGTTGAAGCAGAAGTTAGACAATTATTAAAGATGATTTTGCTGATGGAACAACCAAAAACTATTCTAGAAATAGGCACAGCTATTGGTTACAGCTCGATTATTATGAAAAAAACATGTCCTGATGCAAAGATTATTACAGTTGAAAATTACGAAAAGAACGCAAATTTTGCCAGAGAAAACTTTGAAAAGTATGGCTATGACGATATCGAATTAATATTTGGAGACGGATATGAAGTAATGAAAAATATGGATACAAAATTTGATTTGATATTTATCGATGCTGCTAAAGGACAATATATAAAATATTTTGAAGAAGCTGTACGATTATCTAACAAAAATTCAGTTATTGTATGTGACAATGTTTTGTTTAGAGGAATGGTATGCGAAAAAGACTTCTATGAACATAGACACAGAAAGATAACAATTGTTAAGAGATTAAGAGAATTTTTAGAAATTATTTCTGATAGTTCAAAATACGATACAACTATAATTCCAATAGATGATGGAATGAGCATAACTAAATTAAAATAGCGATAGTCGGAAGTCTATGATTTCCGACTATTTTTGAGGAGATTAAATGAAAAAAGTTGAATTATTAGCACCGGCAGGCGATTTAGATAAATTAAAAACAGCCATAGATTATGGCGCAGATGCAGTGTATATGGCAGGTCCTGACTATGGTTTGAGAACTGCATCTAAAAATTTCACATTAGATGATATGAAAGAAGCAGTAGAATACGCTCATAGTCGAGACAAGAAAATATATATAACTATGAATATATTAGCCCACAATGACGATTTGGAAGGAATTGAAGACTACATTCAAAGCTTGATCGATATTAATGTAGATGCTCTTATTGTTTCTGATCCAGGAATTTATTCTATTATTAGAAGCATTAATCAAGAAATTGAAGTTCACATGTCAACACAAGCATCTGTGACAAATTTTAGAACAGTAAAATATTGGATGGATCAAGGAATCAAACGAATTGTTTTGGCTCGTGAATTATCTTTGAAAGAAATTCAAGACATCAAGAAAAATATCCCGGATTCTGAATTAGAATGTTTTGTACACGGAGCTATGTGTATGTCTTATTCGGGAAGATGTTTATTGAGTAACTACATGACAGGAAGAGACGCAAACAGAGGAGACTGCGCACAAGCATGTAGATGGAAGTACAGACTTGTTGAAGAAAAAAGACCTGGAGAATATTTTCCGATTGAAGAAGATGAGAAAGGAACTTTTATTTTTAATTCAAAAGATTTGTGTATGATTGAGCATTTAGATAAATTAATCGAGGCAGGAATTGATAGTTTGAAAATAGAAGGTAGAGTAAAGAGTCAATACTATGTAGCTACGGTAGTTAGAAGCTATAGAATTGCTATTGACAAATATTACAATAATGAATTTGATGAACAAACAGCGAAGAGACTTTTAGAAGAGATTAAAAAAGTTTCTTATAGATATTTTACTACAGGATTTTTTGAAAAAAAACCGGATGAAAACGACCAATTGTACGAATCCTCCTCTTACATTAGAAAATATGATTTTGTCGGATTATTATTGGATTATGATGAAGAAAATAATATTGCTACTTTTGAACAAAGAAATAGAATTTTCAAAGGAGACAAAGTAGAAATTTTTGGACCAGAAGATGGATTTATTACCACGAAGATCGAAAAAATGTATGATGAAAAAATGAATGAAATTGAAGTGGCAAATAAGGCTCAACAAATTTTTAAAATAAAGATTGAACAAAAACTTCAACCTAATTCTATGATGAGAAAAAAGAGTGATAATTAATTTTGGAATGTAATTTATACTATGATATAATCAGATTATGAAAACGAAAAAACTTAACAAAAAAGAAATTTTTATAATAATTATTTCTTTTTTACTATTAGTATTTATTGTTCACAATTTATTAGGTTTTTTATTCAAACGAAACTTATATCTTGTGAACGATATTTCCAAAATAAAAAACGAAATAAATGTAAATGCTCTTGTTCTCAAAGATGAGTACATTTATTTAAATGATGTGGATACGAAAGCGGCTGAAAATGTCAAATATCCTGTGGGATCTAATGTAATAAACGTACCGAAAGATATCAACCTACAAATGAGTACAAAATATATAGATGACAAATTGAACGATTTGGAAATAAATCACGCCGATAAGACTACAAGTAAATTTGAGATTAAAGATACAGATATTAAAACACTATCAAATTCTATAAGAAATAGAAACTTTGATGATAAGTTTCTGTCTGAATATGATAAGAAAAGGAATATAACAGAAGAAGAGTATTTTCATTCTAAAAAAGAATTGGAAATATTGAAACAAGTTTTAAATTCAAAATCATCTTCTGTAAAGACAACAGTTAGTGGAGTTTTAAAAAACAATATTGATAATTATGAAAACTTCGTAGGATATAATTCTTCAAGTATTATGGGTAGTGATTTTTATCTAAGAGATATAGATGAAAGTTATACTTCTAAAGGCTTATCAGTAGTTGATAGTATGAATTTGTCTTTGGCCTTTGATGTGGAAAGTTCTAAGTTAAATAGAAATTTAAAAAATAACGACGAAATAGAAATCCATGTTGACAAAAACGAATATTCAGCGCATATAAAAGACATAAAAGTAAATGGAGATATCATAACTATAGTATGCGATATGAATGATGGTATTAATTATTTAATGAATAAAAGATTTGTGCCTATCACTGTGATTGATAAAAAAACAAAAGTATTCAAAATACCTAACAAGTCAATTATTACAAAAGATTCTACACAAGGCGTTTACATCAAAAAAGAGACAGGAATTATAAAATTTGTAGCTGTAAAAGTTTTAAAAACTGATGATAAATTTGCTTATATTTCAACGGGTATTGATGGACAGATTGATGTTAATAACAGAAAAGTAAACACTTTGGAACTATACGATTATATTGTAAAAAATCCAAGGTTTGTTAAAGAGGGGGAACTTTTAAAATAATGAGTATAAAAGACAATCTAAATGAAGTTAATGAAAATTTGAAAAAATTTGCATCTCATGGAGAAACACCACAACTTATTGCGGTTACAAAAACTGTGGACATCGACAGGATTAAGGAAGCTATTGATTGTGGAGTAACTGATATTGGCGAAAACAAGCCCCAAGAAATGAGCTGGAAATATGATGAATTAAAAGATTGTGTTAATTATCATATGATTGGTCATTTGCAATCTAATAAAGTTAAAGATGTTGTAGGAAAAGCTTGTTTGATTCATTCATTAGATAGAATGAGTGTTTTAAAAGAAATAGAAAAAAGAGCTCGTGCAATTAATAAACCGCAAGATTGCTTGATTCAATTAAATGTTGCAGAAGAAGAGCAAAAATCTGGTTTATATCTTGATGATTTGGATTCTTTTATTGAAGAAATAGAAAGAAGAGAGTTCGTCAAAGTAAAAGGATTGATGAGCATTGCTCCATTTGCAGAAGATCCTGAAGAAATTAGATGGGTTTTCAAGAAAATGAGAGAAATTTATGATAAAATAAAAAATACAGAATACAAAAATATAGAAATGAAATACTTATCAATGGGAATGAGCCACGACTACAAAGTAGCGCTTGAAGAAGGATCCAATATGGTAAGAGTTGGAAGCTTTATTTTTGGCAAAAGAAATTACAATTAGGAGGACGTTATGTCATTTATGAATTCATTTAAAAAATTAGTAGGGGTAGAAGACGATTACGACGAATATTACGATGATGAATACTACTATGATGACTCAGATCATGTTGAAGCTGAATCAAATGATTATGAACCAAAACAAAATTACGAAACAAAAAACAATATAGTAAGCATGAATAATTCTACAACTAAACCTGTGGAATCAAAACCTTTAAACAGAGTTAAGATTAATATTCATGAACCAATTAGTTTTGATGATGCACCAAAGGTTATTGATGTTATATTAAAAAACGAAGTTGCTGTATTAAATATTGAAATGCTTGAAAAGGATGTAAAGCAAAGAATATTTGACTTTGTTAGTGGAGCTATTTATTCACTTGATGGAAAAATGCAAAAAGTAACTAAAGATATTTTTGTTTTAGTTCCAAAAGGGGTAGAAATAGACGGCAAGATTAAGGATCAAATTACAAAAAATAATGGATTTTTCCAATTATGATAAATGGATTTAGTATCGTTAATTTTTTCTTAACCATTTTAAAGTTAATAGAATGGTCGATATTTATTAGAGTTATATTGTCTTTTGTTCACATATCAAGAGACAATGCCTTAGTTGATTCGATTTATTTGATTACTGATTATATAATGTATCCTGCAAAAAAACTTTTAAATATGTTTGGACTTGATAGAGGCATTATAGATTGGTCACCATTAATAACATTGATATTTCTTCAAATTATTGGATCGGTTATAATAGGATTGGTTTAAAATGAGTTATGAATTAAATTACATTCAAGATATAGAAATTAAAAAGACTATCGATAGATTTATTGATAGTCTTATTTCAGTTAAAAGGACCAAAACTATTTATGCAACTGATTTTATGAATCCAAAGGAAATAGAGTATGCTACTTCAATTTTGAATACAGAGACCGATGTAGGGTATATGGTTACAAATTGTCCAATAAACTGTGAAAACAGCATTATTATAATGTGGGATAGGTATTGCTACGCAGAAGAATATATTAATATGTTCGATTATATTGGTCTTTTAGAAATACAAACTGATCAAGAAATTACTCACAGAGATATTTTAGGAGCTGTATTGAATTTAGGAATTAATCGTGAAAAAATCGGAGATATTTTTACTCATAATAAAAGATTTTATCTGTGTGCTACAAATACGATGATTAATTTTTTGAATTTGAATTTGGCCAAGATAAAAAAGTTTAATATTTCGACATCGATTATTGAAGATAATATAGAAAAAGATGAAGAAAAGGTTAAATCTTTTACTGGAATTATTAACTCAGAGAGATTAGATTGCTTGGTTTCTGAGATTGCAAATATTTCTAGGAAGGATGCTCAGATTATGATAAAAAACAAGAAAATCAAGCTTAATTATGAAGTAATATCTAATACAAGCAAATCAGTTGAAGAAAACTCTCTTGTATCAATAAGAGGATATGGTAGATACAGGCTTGTAGAATATTTGGGAAGCACAAAAAAAGACAAATTGAGAATAAAATATATTAAATACATTTAGGAGTAAAAATGGTTACTATTTTAATGATGATTTTGGTAATTGGCTTGGATCATTTAACAAAATATATGGCAATTTCTCTAAAAGAAGGAGATGTTATCATTTTTGATAAATTTTTGAAGCTTACTTACCTTGAAAATAGAGGGGCGGCTTTTGGAATTCTTGAAAATAAGAAAATTATTTTAATGATAATTACATTACTAATAATTGGATTTGTAATCGTATATATTTTTAAGAATTACAAAAGCTTGGTTAGTTTTGAAAAAGTAATATACGGACTATTACTTGGAGGTGCATTGGGAAATCTTATCGACAGAATTTTCAGAGGTTATGTCATCGATTTTATTTCTGTAAGATTACCTTTTAATTACGATTTCCCAGTATTCAATGTTGCAGATATAGCTGTTGTAGTATCTTGTATTTTACTTGTGATATTTAGTTTAAAAGGACAGAAATAATGAGTGTTAGTATAGGAAATAGTTGGGATGATTTATTAAAAGATGAATGGACTAAGGATTATTATAAAAAAATAAGAGAAGTTTTGATAAACGATTATCAAAATTACAGAGTATATCCTGATATGAATTATATTTTTGAAGCGTTGAAATTAGTTCCATTTGAAGATTGCAAGGTTGTGATTTTAGGTCAAGATCCATATCACAATCCCAATCAAGCACATGGACTTAGTTTTTCTGTTAAACCAAATGTAAAAACACCTCCTTCATTGATCAATATTTACAAGGAATTGCAAAATGAATTTGGTTATCCAATTCCCAATAATGGATATCTGATGAAATGGGCAAAACAAGGAGTTTTGTTATTAAATACTTCACTTACAGTAATCGAAAACAAACCAAATTCACATTCTAAAATTGGTTGGCAAATTTTAACTGATAAAATTATCGAATTATTAGGGAATTCTAATAGACCTATAGTTTTTATATTGTGGGGAAACAACGCTAGAATGAAAAAAGATTTAATTAAAAGCAAAAATGCTCTTATATTAGAATCACCACATCCTTCTCCTTTTTCTGCAAATAGGGGATTTTTCGGTTGCAATCATTTTATAAAAACTAACGATTATTTGAAGGATAACGGGCTTGAACCTATTGATTGGAAGATAGAAAATATATGATGTACGAATTTTTAATAGATGATTCTAATCAAAACTCAAGATTGGATGTTTTTTTGGCTAATGAAGTTGAATTATCCAGAAGTGAAATTCAAAAACTTATCGATGAAAAAAAAGTACTGGTAAATGAAAAATTTCAGAAAAAAAACTATAAGTTAAATCTGAACGATAAGATTAAATTTGACTATAAAAAGCCAGACAAAACTATAAAACCACAAAAATACGATTTGGATGTCGTATATGAAGACGATTATCTTGCGATTATAAATAAAGACAAAAATATAATAGTTCATCCGACAGAGACTATATATTCTGATACTTTAGTGAATTATTTGATGTATAATTTTGAAAGTTTGAGTGATGTTGAC
Organism: Finegoldia magna; assembly: GCF_003182075.1. Lineage (GTDB taxonomy): Bacteria > Bacillota > Clostridia > Tissierellales > Peptoniphilaceae > Finegoldia > Finegoldia magna. The sequence continues at coordinate 73,726 of NZ_QGTH01000006.1, read as the reverse complement.
GGAGATTATAGAAGGGGAATAGTTCACAGATTAGACAAAGATACTACAGGACTAATAATAATTGCAAAGGACAACGATACACATCTAAAATTAAAAGATATTATCAAAAATCACGAAATTACAAAAACTTATTTGTGTATTGTTCATGGAAAAATCGATGAATGTGGAACAATTGAAGAATACCTGACTAGAAATCCTAAAGATAGAAAGAAGATGATGGTTTCTGACGAAGGGAAATTGTCTGTTTCTCATTATGAAAGACTTGATTATAATGACGATTATTCTCTTGTAAAAGTCCAAATCAAAACGGGTAGAACTCATCAAATTCGAGTTCACATGAATTATATTCATCATCCAATTTTAGGTGACAAATTATATGGATTGAAAAAAGAAAAAATACTTTTCGACAGTCAAGTTCTACACGCATACAATCTCCAATTTGTTCATCCTCATACTCATGAAAATATCAATGTAATTGGAAATTTGAAACAGGATTTTATCACAGCTATAAAAAAAACAAACCTAGATTACACAAAAATACCTTCTAAGTTATAACTTAGAAGGTTTATTTTTATACTTCTGATAGCTCTTCTCCCAAATCCTTGTTACTGAAATATATACTTAACATATTTGGTCCAGTGTGAGCGCCTATTACACACCCTAAAGGACATTTAACAATTTTCTTGAAATCAAAATCTTCTTTAATTTTTTCAATAAGGAGATCTGCTTCATCTTCATCTTCTCCGTAACAAACATAAAGTGTTTGATTTAAATTCACATTGTTGTTACATTTTTCAATCATTAAATTCTTCATTTTAATAAAAGTTTGCTTTTCACCACGAGCTTTTTCTACAACATATAAGCTACCGTCATTTTTATCTACGCTCATTACAGGTCTTATGTTCAATAATGATCCCATTACCTTTTGAGTCTTAGATAATCTTCCACCTCTGTACAAATACTCTAAGTTAGTAACAGTAAAAATATGCTCTTGTGCGCAGATTATTTCATCTAATTTTTCGTTTACTTCTTTAAATGAATAATTTAATTCTACAAGTTTGAGTGCTTTGTTAATAACTGAAGTTTCTCCGGAACAAGCACAAAGAGAATCCTTAACTATTATTTTATAATCTTTATTTTCTTCTAATAATGCATTCATTGCCATTGTGGCAGTTTGAAATGTGCTAGTAAGTCCACTAGATAATGTAATACAGATTACGTCATTTCCAGCTTCCAATTCATCTTTAAATGATTCATAATAATTTTTATATGGAACTTGGCTAGTTTTGAATACTTCTCCATCTTTCATTCTAGAAAACATATCTGAAGAATTAATGGTTTGACCTTCTATGTATTCTTTATCAGAACTAATAACTGGCATATTCAGTATTATTAAATTTTCATTTTTATTAGAATCTGTTATTTGACAAGCAGAATCTGTGATTATTTTTATAGACATTCTTACCTCCAGATAAGTATTGTTTTTTTATTGGTGCTGTTGAGAGGGATCGAACCTCCGGCCTATTGATTACGAATCAATTGCTCTACCAACTGAGCCACAACAGCATATACATTTATTATAAGCTTAAGAGTGCAATAATTCAAGATTATTACAATAATGAAAATCAATAGGAAATTTGTAAAAATTATGATAAAATACTAGTCATATTCGAGGAGGCAGAATGAAAAACAAGAAACTAATAAAAAAAAGAGTTGGGATATTCTTGCTTATGTTGGTATTTTGTGCCTGTTTAATAATTAATTATTCTGAAAATTATTTTTCTTTTTCTAACAAAATCACTTATCAAAAAAGTGAATTGGAAGACAATGAGTTGAAAACGCTAAACAAAATAGAAAAAGATTTGGCTGAATTTAAAAGAGTAGGCGCTTTAAAAATTACAGAAGATAATATGTTTTATCCAACTCACAAATCTCAAATATCTGAACGAATGTTAGAGGTTGCATTAGAAGGCACTGATTTAAAAGGCAATGCTCATTCATTTATTAAAGTAGAAAAAAAATACGGTGTGAACGCCTTGTATTTATTAGCTATAGCAAATCATGAATCTGATTTTGGACAAAGTAGAATAGCAAAGGACAAAAATAATTTGTTTGGATTCAATGCTGTTGACTCTGATCCTTACAACGGAGCAAGTCAATACAATTCACTTGATGAAGGAATTCAAGATATTGGCAAAAAAATCAAAATATTGTATCTTAGCGATAATGGAAAGTATTTTAAAGGGTACAATTCTTACGCTATGAACAAAAATTATGCAAGTGATAAAAATTGGGGAGAAAAAGTCAACAATCACATGATACTAATAGCTGAAAAGATTTTATCAAGCTATAAATAATAAAAAGTGAGAGAAAAACATGAAGAAATTTTTACTGGCATTAATAATACTAATATCATTAACAAGCTGTGACACAATTATTCAAACAGAAAATCAAAATAATTTATATGAAGTTGTCAGAGTTGTAGATGGAGATACTGTAATATTAAATATAGATGGACAAAAAACGAGAGTAAGACTTATAGGAATTGATACACCAGAAAGTGTAGCGGAAGATAAAAGTCGAAATGTCAAAGAAGGCAAAATTGCAAGTGAATACACTAAAAATTTGCTAGAAAATAAAAAAGTTAGGTTAGAATTTGACGATGAAAAAGAGGATGTATATGAAAGAAAACTAGGTTATGTGTTCTTAGATGATGAATTTATTAATGAAAAATTACTAAAAGAAGGAATGGCCAAATTATATACTAAGACAACTAATCAAAAATACTCTGAACGATTAAAAAAAGCCGAACAATACGCTAAGGACAATAAAAAAGGATTCTGGAAAGATTTTTATGTAAATGATCCCAATTTATATATAAAATACACCGATTCTAAAGGTAGGGGAATGATAAAAGGAAATATCAACAATAAAGGATTGAAAATATATCACATGCCTAATCAGAAGAGTTACAAAGATGTAAAAATCAATTTCAAAAAAGGTGAGAAATATTTCGTAACAGAAAAAGAAGCGCAAGACGAAGGTTTTTCAAAATCTTCAAAATAATACTTGCAAAATTAAAAACACGATGCTATAATAATAAAGTCAAGTTCACTTGAAATAAATTTTACAAATGCTTGACAATCATATCTTATTATGGTACACTTATAAAGTAGTCAATTGAGGCTATGGTGGATGTAGCCTAGTTGGTTAGGGCGTCAGTTTGTGGCACTGAAGATCGAGAGTTCGAATCTCTTCATCCACCCCATAAGCAGGAATGGCGGAATTGGCAGACGCGCTAGACTTAGGATCTAGTGTCTTTGACGTGGGGGTTCAAGTCCTCTTTCCTGCACCAGTAATATACGGTTTGTTTATAAATGTTGTTAAACATTGAGAACAAACCGTTTTTATTTTTGCCATGTTACTATATGTTACTATTTGTTACGATAAAACGTAACAATTAACGTAACAATTTTTATTGGTATGATTTTAGCTTTTGTGTTTTGATTTCTCTAAGAAATTTTAGCTATTATTTAATAACAAAACAAAAATAACCCAGGTAAAAATTTTTACCTGGGTTTTAAAATTTGCAAGAAAAAAAGATAGCTTTTAAAGCTATCTTGTATATGGTGCCGGAGGCGGGACTTGAACCCGCACGGTGTTGCCACCGCTGGATTTTGAGTCCAGTACGTCTGCCAATTCCATCACTCCGGCTGACTTTATAAGTATAGCATAAAGTAAAAACAATGTAAAGGAATTTTTGTGAAAATTTGAAATTAATTTATTAGTCTTTGAGATTTGGCTTATTTTGTTTAGTTTTTCTTAATAATTTTGTAGACTTTGAACGCTTGATTTTGTGCTATAATCAATGTGAACGGAGGATAACAATCTATGAAAAAAATTACAGTTTTTTTATTAGCTATTTTGATTTCATTATCATCAAATATAAGTTTTGCCGGAGAGATAGACACGAAGGTTGTTGATGAGAGATGGGGAAAGCCAACTTTTGTGTATGGTGAAAGCTTAGATAAATCTCAAATCAGAAAAACAAAAGGACTTTTAAATATTGAAGATGATGACAATATAAAGTCTGTTATGGTTACTTATAATGATTTATTGAAATACATCGGAGGGGATGATTCAAATCCTGGTAGTATGATTTCAAGCGTTTTGGTCAAAAAAGAAAACAAGAACAAAGGTATAAAAGTCAATATTACAACACCAAAAAACATTACATTAATTACTGAAAAACAATATGAAAATGCCGCAATTACAGCAGGTGTAAAAGACTGTACAATAATGGTGGCTGCAGTGAGACCAGTAACGGGAGAATCAGCACTCACTGGTGTATTCAAAGCTTTTGAGTCAAATGGTGAAAAGCTTCAAAGTGACAGAATAAAAGTTGCCCAAGAAGAACTAGAAGTTGTCAGTGATATTAATAAAGAAAACAAAGATAAAAGTGACTTTAATAGAGACAAATTAAATGATGTCATTGTTGTAATAAAAGATAATATTGCTAATATAAATATCAACAATAATGGTCAAGCTCCAACTCTTGAAGAAATTAAAAAGATTGTCAACGACGCAATCAAAGAGAATAATCTTGAAAATGTAATCACAGAAGATCAAAAACAAGAATTGGTTAATTTTTTCGAAAAATATTCTAATGTGAAATCTATTGATTCAAAAGATATTAAGGATGAATTGTCTAATATTTCTGGTAAAGTTATAGAAGGAGCTAAGGATATTTATAAAAAAGCAGAAGATGCAGGTATTATTGACAAAATAATTAACTTTTTCTCTTCAATCATAAAATTAATTGCAGATTCTTTTGATTCAAACAAATAACAAATTTAGAGGCTTTCGAGCCTCTTTTTATATGTAGTGAAATATATGAAATAACATCAATGCAACTTGTAATCATTACAAAATATGGTATAATTAAATTGTAAATTAAATAGGAAAGGATGATTATTTATGTCATTAATTAAAAAACATGTTGAAGAATTTAAAGTTCCTGCTTATCACAATGAAGAACTTACAGAAGTTTCTAGTGAAGATTTAAAAGGTCACTGGTCATTATTGTTCTTCTATCCAGGAGATTTTACATTTGTATGTCCTACTGAATTAGAAGACTTACAAAACCTATACTCAGAATTTAAAGAATTAAACTGTGAAATATATTCTATCTCTACAGATTCAGAATTTGTTCACAAAGCATGGCATGATAAATCTGAAAAGATTAAAAAAATCGAATATCCAATGTTATCAGATAGAGCATTTGTTTTATCAAAACAATTTGGCGTTCTAAAAGAAGCTGACGGTCAAAGTCAAAGAGGAGCTTTCTTGATCAATCCTGATTTAGATGTTGTATTATACGAAGTATCTGCTGATGGAATTGGTAGAAACGCACACGAATTATTAAGAAAATTGCAAGCTGCACAATATGTAGACAAATACGGTGATCAAGTTTGTCCAGCAAATTGGGCACCTGGCCAAGACACTTTAAAACCAGGAATTGACCTAGTAGGTAACTTATAAATAGCAAAACTAGCTGTAAAATTACAGCTAGTTTTTTAAATTATTTTCAATTTCTATGATATCTTTTAAAAACTGGGATGAATCGACTTCTAAGGAATTTCTAGTTTTTGGAGACAACAGTGTTAATTTATCTTTAGCCCTTGTCATAGCTACATAAAACATTCTTCTTTCTTCTTCAAATATATTTTCGTAATTCTTGTTGTTGGAGTCGATATTTGTAGGAAACTCGCCATCTATCAAATCTATAATGAATACTTCATCAAATTCCAGACCTTTTGCAGAATGGACAGTTAATAAATTTAGATTACTAGTATGTTTTATCGAATCTTTTTGGATTGTTTTCAAATTTTCAATTTCATTGATAAAATCTTCGTAGCACTCACAATCTTTAAACAAATATTTATAGATTTCTATCAAAAGATCTAATGATATTTTTTGGTTTTGTAGTAGAACACTGTCCTCAATGTATGTTTTGTAATCAATATCATTCATAATAATATCAATTTTTTTGGAACCTTTTGCTCTTTTTATTCCTGAAAAAAATGATTTTAAGTCCATAAATCTGTCTACATAATATCTACTTAGAGTTGAATCATCCAAAAGACGATCTAAAATAGGCATTGATTCATCATAGGTTTCTAGTTGATTTATGGAAGTTTTTTTGATATAGCTGTTTAATTTGTAATAAATATCCCTAAAAAGCCCGACAGACGTTTTGTTTTCAGAAAATGCAATCATTTTTAAAATATCATTGAGCACAAAATGATTGTAAAAATCATCTTTTTGATATCTAGAGTGGAAATCAATATCTTGATCGTGTAAATACTTACTCAAGGCAATAGAGGAAATATTTTTTCTGTATAAAATTGCCGTCTTTTTTTCAGGATTTATATTGTTTTTTAGATAAGAAAACATCGACAAAAAGTTTTGTGGAAATTTTATAATTATTTTCCTGTCTGATGATTTTGTGGAAGTAACATCCTTATTGTATCTATTTTTATTTTGCTTGATAAACAAGTTACTAGCATTAACTATTTTGTCGCTGCATCTGAAATTCTGATCAATATAATAAATACTAGCATCTGGGAAAATTTTACTAAAATCTAATAAATAGCTAGGATCTGCTCCCCTAAAAGAATAAATCGACTGGTCGTCGTCAGCGACAATGAACAAATTATTTTCAGGGTAGGCGATTTTTTTGATTAATTCAAATTGGATTTTGGAAGTATCCTGTCCTTCATCTACTTGAAAAAATTTGTACTTACGTTTAATTCTTTTTAATATATAATCATCTTCGTTGAGGATTTCAAATGATTTAGTAAGCATATCATCAAAATCAATATAAAAATTCTTTTTCTTGAAGTTTTCATATTCAAGGTATATTTGTTCAAAATTTTGGATATCGAATTTGGGAAAATCCTTGAATATCATCATATTTTTACAGTATCCATAATATTGCAAAAATTTTTCAACGTCTTCATCTTTAGAGTTTGTTTTATTGACTTTTCTTATTATATTTCTAATAACAAGATATTTATTAATATCATTATTGGATTCAAGAATTTTAAATATTCTATTATTCATTTTATAATGTAGTTTTATAATATAATAGCAAAAAGAATGAATCGTTGAAAAATACGCAGAATCTGTTTCTGGAAATTTTTCAGAAAATCTTTCTTTCATATCTACTGCTTGAGATTTGCTAAATGTTATGGATAAAATACTTTTTGGATCAATATTGTGAACTTTTTCCAAGTATTTAATTCTATTAAGAAGTACGGTGGTTTTACCTGCTCCAGGAACTGCTAATACTAATGCAGGAGATTTAAAATGAGATATTGCTTTTTGCTGATTTTCAGTAAATTTCATATTATCACCATTAATTATTATATCAAAATGTTTGTGATTATTCGCAATTTGTAGTATTATTTAATTATAAGATTTATTATAAGGGGTAATTAAAATGTCAATGAATGAATTTTTAGAAAATAGAAAATCAGTAAGAGATTTTAAATCAAAAAATCTTAGTGATTCAGATTTAAAAAAAGTTGAATCTATTATTTTTGATATAAACAATTTAGCAGAGAAATACGAAGTTAATTTTAAATTATACAAAGATGGTTCTGTGGTTTACAATGCTCTTAATGGAGAGGGTGGATACGATGGAACTATGATAAAAGCTAACCATTATATTGCCATGGAAGCTGACAAGAATAATGAGTTATCAATGATATTTGGTGCATTTTATTTTGAAAATTTAATCACTAAATTAGATGCATTAAATGTAGGAAGTTGCTGGGTGACTATATCCAACGCTTCAGAAGAATCCAAAAAATCAGCTTTTGGAGATAATTCTAATGTAGATTTCTTACTTGCTATGGGATATGCTCCAAACGAATTTGGATTTGGTAAAAAGAAATTTAGCTCAAGAATTGGTGTTGAAGAATTTGTTTGCGACAAATCATTGTCTACTCCAATCGATATAGATAAATTACAAAATTATGGCTTGGATGAGTTATTTAGTTATTTGAGATTTGCTCCTTCAACTAAAAACGAACAACCATGGAGATTTGTATTAAATGATGACGATTTTGATTTGTATATCAAAGATTACAAAGGAATTGAAAATCTTATAGATGCAGGAATTGTAATGTACTATTATACAGAATTAGCTAATTATAATAATATAGACGCAAATTGGATTGTAAAAGAAGAATTAAAAGATAAAGACAATTGCAAATATATCGCATCAGTTAATTTTTAATTAAGAAAAAAAGCCTTTTAAAGGGCTTTTTTAATACATAGCGTTATATGCTAAGGAGGATAATGATATGAAGAAAAAGTACTTATTATTAATGTTAGTGGGGTGTTTAATTTTGGCTAGTTGTGCAAAAAATGAAAAACAAAATTCTGGACAAAAAGCGGAAAAGAAAATGGAAGAAAAAACGAATAATGGAAACATAAGCTTATTTGCAGCAGCTTCTTTAGAAGAATCGTTAGAAAAAATTATTCCTCAATTTGAAAAAGAAAATAATGTTAAAGTAGATGTTAACTTAGCAAGCTCAGGAAAATTACAAAAACAAATCGAACAAAAAGCTCCTTGTGATGTTTTCGTTTCAGCAGGACAAAAACAAGTAAAAGCACTTGAAGAAAAAGAACTTGTAAAAGATTCAAAAAGTTTATTAAAAAACAAGTTAGTTATTGTTAAAAACAAAGAAACTGATGTTACAATTTCTAAAATTGAAGATTTGGAAAACATTAAAGGTAAAATTGCTGTAGCAGAATTGGAAACTGTTCCAGTAGGACAATATACAAAACAAAGTTTGACTCATTATAATTTAATGGACAAGCTTCAAGAAAAATTTGTATATGGTAAAAATGTTAAAGATACTTTGAGATTTGTTGACAGCAAGGAAGTTGAAGTAGGATTTGTATACTCTTCTGATGCTGTAACTGATGATAAGGTTGAAGTTGCTTATAATGTTGATGAAAGTTCTCACAAACCTATTATTTATCCAATAACTAAAACAACTTACTCTAAGAATACTGAAATGCAAAACAAATTATATGAATTCTTGCAAAACGAATTATCAACAAAATATTTCAAGGAAGCAGGTTTTGAATCTAGCGATGAATAATGATATTATGATGCCTATTATAATTTCATTGAAGGTATCCATAATCTCAACCATTATAACTTCTGTTTTATCTATATTTATTGCATGGATGATGGTAAAATTTAACAAGAAAAACGGTAGTGTTTTGGAGGCAATTATCACATTGCCTCTAGTTTTACCACCATCAATTTTGGGATACATACTTTTAATTGTAATAGGAAATAACGGATTAATTGGTAAAATTTTTTACGATAATTTTGGATGGAGTGTTATTTTTACATGGAAGGCGTGTGTCATAGCATCTGTAATAGTTTCGTTTCCGCTCATGTATCAAAACTGCAAAGCTTCATTTCAAAGTATTGATAAGAAAATTTTGAATGCAGCAAGAACAATGGGTGCTAGTGAATGGAAAATATTTTTCAGAATAGCAATTCCGTTAGCTTATACAGGGATAATCAGCGGGTTGGTACTTGCTTTTGCTAGAAGTTTAGGAGAATTTGGAGCAACTATGATGGTTGCTGGAAATATTCCAAATAAAACTCAAACAATTCCGTTAGCTATGTACTATGCGGTCGAACGTGGCGATAAAACAATGGCTAATACTCTAATGATTGTTGTTGTGATATTTTCATTTTCATTGATATATTTCTTGAATAGATGGATAGAAAAGAGAAGGAATAGAAATGCTGAAGTGTAATATCGAAAAGAAATTAAATCATTTTGTTCTTAATGCTGAATTTATCGTGGAGAATCAAATTTTGTGCATAATGGGTGAGTCTGGAAGCGGAAAAACATCTATTTTAAACTCGATAGCAGGTTTATTAACTCCAGATAAAGGAGAGATTATTCTTGATGATAATATTTTGTTTTCAGATAAAATAAATTTGAAACCACAGGAAAGAAATATTGGATATGTTTTTCAAGATTACGCATTATTTCCAAATATGAGTGTTAAAGACAATATTTTTTTTATGAATCCTGATAAAAATTACACAAATTCACTTATAGAAAAACTAGGGATTGAATATCTTTTGGAAAATTTTTCAAATACTTTATCAGGTGGAGAAAAACAAAAAGTTTCAATAGTAAGAGCGTTAGCAAATAAGCCGCGTTTGCTATTAATGGATGAACCTTTCAGTTCAATTGATGAAAAATTTAAGAATAAGTTTTATAAAGAATTGATCGAAATCAAAAAATCATTGGATATTCCAATTATCATGGTTACCCATAATAGACACGAAGCAGAAATTTTATCTGATAGATTAATTTTTATTGATAAGGGGAAAATTGTAAAATAAACGTTAAATACATCAATTAGGTAGTTTCTTACAATTTAGGGTATAATATAGGTAGGAAACAACTAGGAGGTATTTAATGAAAATAAAGCAAAAGGTACTTAATATCGTAAATTCTAATGATTATATTCCTCTAACTTTTGATGAATTATCTTCAAGATTAAATATTGAAAAAAAAGATAAGAAAATTTTTCATAAGATTATTAATGAACTACAAAAAGATAAGAAAATTTTACTTGATAAAAATTCTAATATAATTCCAATTACAGAGCAAAAAGCATATCCAGGTACAATTCAAGGATCTGGAAGTGATTTTTGCTATTTTATTCCCGATGATGAAAGCATTGATGATATATTTATAGCCAAAAAAGATTTAAATGGTGCAATCCATAAAGATAAAGTTTTAGTTACGATAACAGTAGAAAAAAAACCAAACAGAAGTCCTGAAGGAAAAGTTTTACAAATTCTATCCAGAGAAACAAAAAAACTTGTGGGAACTTTTGATGAAGCAAAAGGTTATGGATTTGTAATATTAGATGATAAAAAATACGGATTCGACGTTTTTGTCCAATCTGGTAATAAGAATGGGGCGAAAAACAACGATAAAGTCGTAGTTAAATTAATCAAAACTCCATCTAAAAAACACAAAAATCCAGAAGGTGTTATAGTTGAAGTCTTAGGAGGCAAGGACGATCCTGGAATTGATATTTATTCTATAGCAAAGACTTTTAAATTACCGTATGAATTTCCCAAAAAAGTAAAAGAACAAGCAAAGGAAATTGAACAACATGTCGATGAATCAGAAAAGAAATCTAGAATGGATTTTAGAGATTTATTTACAGTTACAATTGACGGATCTGATGCAAAAGATTTTGACGATGCCATTAGTATTACTAAAAAAGATGATAATTTTATATTATATGTTCACATAGCTGATGTAAGCCACTATGTTAGAAAGAATACTGCACTTGATAAGGAAGCTTTCAGAAGAGGAACAAGTGTGTATATGTTGGATAGAGTAATTCCTATGTTACCTATAGAATTATCTAATGGAATTTGCTCACTAAACCCTAATGAAGACAGACTTTGTTTAACGGTTAAAATGGAAATTTCGCCAACGGGTAAAACTCTTGACTACAAATTCTATGAGTCTGTTATAAACTCTGATTATAGATTAGTCTACAAAAATGTGTCAGACTTTTTGGAAGACATAGAAAATCCTTATGATGATGAAAAACTCACGGATAATTTATTACTAATGAAAGAATTGTATGAAATTCTAAGCGTTAGAAGAAAAAACAGAGGAAGCATTGACTTCGATTTTCCAGAAACTAAAATTATTTTAGATGAAAATTCTAAAGTAGTTGATGTTACAAAAGATGAGAGAAGAATTGGAAATAAATTGATTGAAGAGTTCATGCTGATTACAAACGAAACTGTGGCAAGTCATTTCGGGTATTTGGATAGACCGTTTTTATACAGAGTTCACGAAGAACCTGACGAAGAAAAAGTTAATACTTTTAAAAGGATTTTGTCTAATTTTGGATACCATTTGAAAGGGAAGAATTTGTACTCAAAAGATTACCAAAGAATTTTAAATGAACTAGATGGCAAGCCTGAAAAACCTCTATTATCTTCGCTTTTATTAAGATCTATGCAAAAAGCTGAGTACAGCCAAAATCCTAGCATTCATTTTGGACTTGCATCGATGTTCTATACGCACTTCACTTCTCCAATCAGAAGATATCCGGATTTATTTATACACAGAATTGTGAAGAATTTTATAAATCATAAGCCAGATACTAATAACGAAAAAGAATTCATGAAATATATCAAAGACATTGCAAAACAATGCTCAGCAACTGAGAGAAGAGCTGAGGAAGCTGAAAGAGAAGCTATTGATATGAAATCTGCAGAATATATGCAACAACACATAGATGAAGAATTTGAAGGAATCATTAGTTCGCTAACAAAATTTGGGATTTTTGTACAACTTGACAACACGATTGAAGGTTTAGTACAATTTCAATCTATGATAGATGATTATTATGTATTTGACGATAAAAACTACACAGTTTATGGAGAAAGAACTAAAAAATCATACCATATTGGGCAAAAAGTTAGAGTTAAAGTTATAAATAGTGACAAAGATAAACGTCAAATAGATTTTGAATTTGTAAATTAGAAAAGGAAAATAATGAGTGATATAAAATTATTAGCAAACAATAAGAAAGCACGTCACGAATATTTTATCGAAGATGTGTACGAATGTGGAATTGAACTAAAAGGAACTGAAGTAAAGTCTATCAAAAAAGGAAAAGTTTCCATTAAGGAAAGTTATTGCATGATAGAAAATTCAGAAGTTTTTGTTTATTCGATGAATGTAAGTCCGTATACTCAAGGAAATATTTTTAACGTGGATAGTTTAAGAAAAAGAAAACTTTTAATGCATAAATCTGAAATCAGAAAATTAATAGGAAAAACAAAAGAACAAGGTTATACTTTGATACCTTTAAGAGTATATGAAAAAAATGGACTTGTAAAAGTAGAGATAGCTCTTGCAAAGGGTAAGAATCTGTATGATAAGAGAGAAACTCTGAAAAAACGTGATGATTTGAGAAATATGCAAAGAGCAATGAGAAGATAAGGAGTAATAATGAGCTTTGACGGAATTGTAACAAAAGCGATAGTAGATGATATAAAAGAAAAATTAACGAACGGTAAAATCAGTAAGGTTAATCAACCGGATAAAAACGAATTGGATTTAATTATCTATAATAACAAACAAAATTATAAACTTCTTATTTCTGCATCCTCATCCTTACCGAGGACGCATTTTACAAATGAAAATAAGAAAAATCCAATTGAGGCGTATAATTTCTGTATGCTGATGCGAAAATACTTACAAGGAGCGGTTATAACTGATATTTATCAAGAATCGATGGACAGAGTTGTTAATATTGACATCAATAGCAGAGATGAGATGGGTTATGACATGAACTACACATTAGTTGTAGAACTTATGGGCAAGCATTCTAATATAATCTTAATTGAAAAAGAAAGTAAGATGATTGTAGATGCAATCAAAAGAATTAGCTTCGACACTAAAAGCATCAGACAAATACTTCCAAAAACCAAGTATTCGTGCTTGGAAGATGACAAGAGAAACATTTTGCAATCAGATGATCTTCCAACAGAAATAGCTGAGGGGACTACTAAACTACAAAAAGTTTTTTATATGAATTATACTGGATTTTCTCCCACTATTTCTAGAGAAATATGCCTGAGAGCAGATTTGGATTTTAATATAAGGCTCGAAGATTTGACCGAAGATGAAAAATCTCGATTTAATCAAGCATTTATTGACGTTAGAGAAGCTATCAAAAATTGTGATTATGATTATTCTATAGTCATTGATGAAGATGAAAAATTAAAGGATTTTCATGTAACTAAATTAGAAAAATACGGATATCAAAAGAAAAACTTTGATGATATTCATGAAATGTTGGATTATTATTATAAAAAACACAGTTCGAATGATTCAATTACACAAAAATCTTCGCACTTGAAGAAAATAGTTTCAAATAAAATTCAAAGAAATTCAAATAAATTGAGCAATTTAACTGTAGATTTGCAAGAAGCTAAGAAAAGAGATATTTACAAAGTTTATGCTGATTTGATAAGTTCAAATATGCATTTGATCCATAAAGGCGTGGATAAAATAAATGTACAGAATTTCTATGATGATATGAGCCCAATTGAAATTCCATTGAATCCAATAAAATCTGGAAATGAAAATGCACAAAATTATTACAAAAAATTTAGCAAATTAAAAACTAGAGAAAAAATGATTACACAAGAGCTCCCTCTTATAAAACAAGAAAACGAATATTTACTACAACTTCTAGAAACGCTGGAGAGAGTGACAGAATATCAGGAACTATCAGAGATTAAGGATGAGATGGTAAAAATAGGTTTGATAAAAAAATCTAAGAAAAAAACTGCAAAAGTAAAACCATCAAAGCCAAGACATTTTGTAACAGAAAATAACGTTGATATTTTTGTAGGTAAAAATAATTACCAAAATGATAATCTTACTTTGAAACAAGCTAACAAAGAAGATATTTTTGCTCACGTAAAAGATATGCCAGGTTCACACGTCATAATTAGAAACGAAAACTTGACTGAAGAAGACTACGGCATTGCTTGTTTCTTAGCGGCGTATTTTTCATCAATGAGTAAAGAAAAATACGTTGAAGTTGATTATACTGAAAAGAAAAATGTTAAAAAAGCTAAGGGAGCAAAACCTGGAATGGTTTTTTACAATAATTTCAACACTGTTAATGTCGACATGAGTTCTTACGATATTGATAAAATCAAAGAAATTGTTTAAAAATTGTAATAAATTATTGTAAATTCTTAAAGATTAATATACACTAACAATATCAAGGGAGGCGATAGAAATGAAGTCTATGACAGGATTTGGATCTTCAAGTTTGGAATTAGAAGATTGCAGCATAGATATTGAAATCAAATCTGTTAATAATAGGTATTTGGATTTCAATTTTTCAATGCCGAGTTTTTTGAATTTTATGTTGGAAGACATGAAATCATTAATCAAAAATAAGTTAAAACGTGGTAGAGTTGATGTTTATATCAAAATTAAAAAATATCAACTATCAGTTGACAGTGTGGATATTAACTATGAATTAGCTCAAAAAATCAAGGAAAAACTTGATTCATTAAATCAAAAGTTAGATATGAAATCGGATATTAGTGTAAGAGATTTAGTAAAATATGATGATGTAATGATATTTACTTACAAAGATTTGGACAATGAATTTTTGCACGATAATATTCTAAAAGTTTTAGATGAAGCTGTGAATAAAATTTATTCAATGAGATCTATTGAAGGCGATAATTTGAGAGAAGATTTATCGACTAATTTATCAAAAATAGAAGATCAAATATCTAAGATATCAAGTTTAACTGAAAATAGTGTAAAAGAATACAGAGAAAATTTGTTTAATAAAATATCTGAATTGTTAGATGAAGAAAAAATTGATAAGGATAGAATGTACTTGGAAGTTGCTTTGATGGCTGATAAAGCTGACATTAACGAAGAATTAAAGAGATTTGATTCACATATAGTTCAATTTAAATCGGCAATGGATATGAAAGATTGCATCGGACGTAAATTGGATTTTATAATTCAAGAAATGAATCGCGAAATTAATACAATTTCTTCAAAATCTAATGATGAATCTATTTCAGTTTGTGTTATTGAAGTTAAAAGTTTGATTGAAAAATTAAGAGAACAAGTACAAAATATTGAATAGAGGGAAAATGGAAAGTTTAGGTATAGGTTTTTCAAATTTAGTTAATAGCAACAGGATTATTGCAATTGTTAGTCCTGAAACAAATCCAATTAAAAGAATTGTTCAAAAAGCAAAAGAAGATAATAATCTCATAGACGTTACTTTTGGAAGAAAAACCAGGAGTGTAATAATTATGGATTCAAGTCATGTTGTGTTGAGTTGTCTTCAACCAGAGACTTTACAAATGAGATTAGATAAATCAAATAATAAGGAAGATTAATATGAGAGACGGATTTTTATTAGTTGTTTCTGGCCCATCAGGAGTTGGTAAAGGAACTGTTTGTGAAAAATTAATATCACAAAAAAATGATATTGTATATTCTGTATCAGCTACAACAAGGAAGAAGAGACCCTATGAAGTAGACGGAGAAAATTATTATTTCTTGAGCTTGGATGAGTTTAAGAAGAAAATCGAACAGGGAGATTTCATCGAATATGCCAATGTGCACAATAATTATTATGGGACTCCAAAATCATTTGTTTTTGATCAAATAAATAAAGGGGAAATAGTTATTTTAGAAATTGATGTTCAAGGAGCATTAAAAGTAAAAGAAAACTATCCTGAAGCTGTTTTTGTATTCATCCTTCCACCGGATTTAATTGAACTTAGGAGAAGAATTGAAGGCAGAAATACAGAAGATGAAGAAACAATTAATATTAGAATGCAAAACGCCAAGAAAGAATTGAGTTTTATTGATGAATATGATTATGCAGTTATCAATGAAGATGTCGATGAAACTGTAAAAAATATTGAAACTATAATTGATGCAGAAAAATTTAGAGTTGTAAAAGGAGAAAAATATGATTAATCCATCATTTAAAAAATTATCAGAAATAAACAATAGTAGATATGCACTTTGTGTAATGGTAAGCAAAAGAGCAAGAATGTTAATAGATGGCAAAGACACAAAACTAAAGAAAGCAAAAGCCCAACCAGTTACTACAGCTTTAGAAGAAGTTATGGAAAAAAAGGTTTGGGAAAACAAATCAAATGAATAAAAATATTCTTTTAGGTGTTACTGGAGGAATTGCTATTTACAAGGTTGTAGATGTTGTAAGTAGACTAAAAAAACTTGACTATAATATCAAAATAATTATGACTGATTCAGCTTGTGAATTTGTAAGTCCAATGACTTTTGAAACAATTGGCAAATGCGATGTTAAAAACAAAATGTTTCATAATAATTCACACAAGGTTGTTGAACATATAGAGCTTGCAAAATGGGCAGATTTATTTTTGATTGCACCTGCTAGTGCAAATACTATGGCTAAAATAAATTATGGTATCGCAGACGATTTGTTATCATCTACTGCGCTAGCATATACCAAGCCAATAATGTTTTGTGTAAGTATGAATACCAATATGTTGAATAATCCTGCGACACAAAAAAACATAGAAGATTTGAAACAAAAAAAACACTTAATTGTAGATTCAAATAGTGGAATGCTTGCTTGTAATACAGAAGGAAACGGAAGATTAAAAGAACCTTGGGAAATTGTTGAAGAAGTTGAAAAATACTTTTGCGAAAAAGATTTACAAGGTAAGAAAATTTTGATTACTGCAGGAGCAACAGTTGAAAGAATTGATCCTGTACGATATATAACGAATGATTCCAGTGGGAAAATGGGATATTCGATTGCTAAGAAAGCTTTTATGAGAGGAGCCGATGTAACAATTATTTCTGGGAAAACAACAGCAGAAAATCCATATGGTATTGAAAACATAAAAGTGGAGTCTGCAATTGAAATGAAAGAAAAAATAGAAAGTTATATTGGCGACTTTGACTGTTTAATTATGGCGGCAGCTGTAAGTGATTTTAAAGTAAAGAACAGAAAAGATTTAAAAATAAAAAAACAAGATGGTATTAATTCTTTAGAATTAGAAGAAAACCCAGATATTTTAAAATCATTAAATAAAAAAGATAATCAAATCTTTATTGGATTTGCCGCAGAAACAAATAATTTATTAGAAAATGCTAAGAAAAAGTTAGATAAAAAAAATCTAGATTTTATAGTATTAAACGATGTATCAAAAAAAGACATTGGATTTAATTCAGAATATAATAAGGTAACTATAATCAGCAAAGATAATATATTAGAAATTGGTAAGGACACAAAGTTAAATATCGCAGATAAGATATTGGATTTGATAAAGTAGGTAAACATGTATATTGATGTTATTTTTAGAAACAAATCGAAGATGACTAACAGACTATACTCATATTATTCAAGTGAAGATGTCGAAGTTGGAATGAGAGTTATAGTCCCTTTTGGTAAATCAAATATTAATAAATTAGCGTTAGTGGTTAGAATTAATGATAACCCTAGAAAAGATATTGATTACAAAGAAATAATATCAGTAGTAGACTTGAATCCTATTGTAACACAAGAATCCATTGACATTGCTTTTTTCATGGTTGGTAAATATTTAAGCGACTATAGCTCTGCTTTTCAAACTATTTTGCCACCTGGAAACTTTGAAGAATTAAAAGAATATTTCACTGCAAATGATAAACTACGAAATGTAGATGAAGATTTGTACAATACTCTTAAAACCAAGAAAGAATATTCAGAAATTAAAGAAATTTCAGATGTTAGCCATAAAAAGCTAATGGAATATGTAAAATCTGATTTTTTGAAAATGGATTTAGTATATGATCAACAAATTACACCAAAGCTATTGAAATACGTCAAACTTATAGAAGATAATCCAGTTATTTCAAAAAGAGCAAATGCTCAACAAAAAATAGTTGATATGCTAAAAACTAAAAAGAACATACTTTATAGCGAGCTTTTAGCGAAAACAAAAACGACTTCAAGCGTGGTAAAAGCACTTGAAGATAAGAAAATTGTTGAAATTTACTTCAAAGAAGTTGACAGAGTTGTTGTGGACGATACTAGAACTTATAAAAAAATAAAACTAAATTCACAGCAAAAAAAAGCCTATAATTCGATTTTAGAAAATCAATTTAATTTGTTACATGGTGTAACGGGTAGTGGTAAAACTGAAGTGTATTTGCATTTGGTTGAAAAAATGTTAAATGAAGGTAAAGATAGCATAGTTCTGGTTCCAGAAATATCATTGACTCCGCAGACTATTGAAAGATTTGAGGGTAGGTTTCCAGGGAAAGTTGCTATAATTCACTCTAAGTTAAATGTTAACGAAAAATTCGAACAATTTCGAAAAATGTATAATGGAGAATATAAAATAGTAGTTGGAGCTAGAAGTGCTGTATTTTCTCCGTTTAAAAATTTAGGATTGATAATAATAGATGAAGAGCATGAAACAAGTTATGTAAGTGAAAAAAATCCTAAATACAACGCTATTGATATTTCCAGATTTAGAGCAGAATATAATAACGCAAAGCTTTTATTGGGGTCAGCAACTCCTGGAGTTGAAGAATACAGCAAAGCTTTAAAAGGTGAGTACAATCTTATTGAAATGAATAAAAGAGCTAATGATACAAACCCTGTTGAATGCACTATTGTAGATATGAGAAAAGAACTTGAAACTGGAAACATGAGAATGTTCAGTAAAGTTCTACTCAATAAAATTCAAGATAATTTAAACAACAAAAAACAAACTATTTTGTTTTTAAACAAGAGAGGTCACACTTCTTTTATTTCGTGCAGAAGATGTGGATATGTACTAAAATGTGATAGCTGTGATGTTTCCATGACATATCATAAGACAAAAAATAGATTGATTTGTCACATGTGTGGGAGAACAGCTCTAAAGCCGAAAGTATGCCCAAACTGTGGCTCGAAATTTATAAAAGAGTTTGGAGCAGGTACTCAAAAATTAGAAGAAGAAACTAGAGAACTTTTTCCAAATGCTCGAATTGCACGAATGGATAGAGACACTACAAACACAAAAAAAGATTACAAAAAAATCTATGATATGATGAATAATCAAGAAATAGATATATTAATCGGGACGCAAATGTTGTCGAAAGGATTTGATTTTCCGAATGTTACATTAGTCGGAGTAATGGCTGCAGATATTAGTTTGAACTTAGGAGATTACAAATCAAACGAAAAAACATTTCAATTGATAACTCAAGTAGCCGGAAGAGCTGGAAGAGCAGAATATGAAGGAGATGTAATTATACAAACTTATAAACCTGATAATTTTGCTATAACATCAGCAGCGCTTCATGATTACAAAATGTTTTATGAAAAGGAGATAAAACTTCGAAAATCATTTAATTATCCTCCTTTTTTCAGAATATTAAACATCAATATTTCTAGTAAAAACAAAAATGTTGCTATGAAAAAAATCAATGAAGTTTCAAATTACGTTGCTGCCCTTATTAGAAGATATAAATTATCTACAACATTGATTAATGGTCCTCATCCTTCTCCAATAGAAAGGATAAATAATATGTACAGGTTTGATTTGTACTATAAATTCCCTAATGGAGAAGATAACATAATAGAAATAATAAAAAAAGTTTTAATAAACAATGAATACAATATTAACTTAGAGGGAATAACGCTTAAAATAACATTAGATCCTCAAAGTTATTTTTAAGGAGATAAAATGGCATTAAGACAAATTAGATTAGAAAATGATCCAATCTTGAGAAAAAAATCAAGAGAGGTTGAAAAAATAGATGATAGAATCAAACAAATCGTAGAAGATATGTTTGAAACGATGTATGAAAATAAAGGAATGGGATTGGCTTGTGTTCAAGTTGGAATGCTTAAGAGAATAGTAGTAATAGACATGCAAGATGAAGACGGGAAAATGGTTTTGATAAATCCAAAAATCGTAGAAAGATCAGATGAAAAGCAAATTAATGTTGAAGGTTGTCTGTCAGTTCCTGGTAAAAATGGATATGTTGAAAGACCTAAGACTGTTACTGTAGAATACACAGACTTGGACGGAAATATTCAAAGGAAAACAGGCACTGATTACAAAGCACATTGTTTTTGTCATGAATTAGATCATTTGGATGGCGTATTGTACACTGATAAAGTATTGGATCTTTCTGATGAAGAGATTGAGAGATTGAATGATGAAAAATAAAATTGTATTTGCGGGATCTCCAGATTTTGCAGTTGAGAGTTTGCAAAGATTATATGACAACCCAAATAACGAAATTCAATTAGTGATATCACAACAAGATAAAAAACGAAATAGAAATAAGTTTTCACCTACGGCAGTTAAAAAAAGAGCTATTGATTTGGGAATAGAGGTTATTACTCCACAAAATATAAATGACGATGAAGTCTTTGATCTATTAGAAAGACTTAATCCTGATTTTATTGTGGTGGTAGCTTATGGTCAATTAATCAAAAAAAGAATACTGGATAGGTTTAAAAACAAGATTTTAAATGTTCACGCATCAATTTTACCTAAATACAGAGGAGCTTCTCCGATAAATTATTCTTTACTAAATGGTGATAAAGAATCCGGTGTAAGTATTATGTTAGTTGAACAAGGACTTGATGCTGGTGATGTTTTAGCTGTAGATAAAATTGAGCTTGACAATGAAATTATGCTTGAAGAATTGCACGATAAATTAATGATAATGGGTGCTGATTTAATCGATAAAGTGATCAATGATTACCAAAAATATTTCAATTCAAGAGAAAAACAAAATGAAGATGAAGCATCTACTGTAGGTAAAATTCAAAAATTTATGGGTGAAATTAATTTTAATGAAAAAGCAGACGTAATTTACAATAAATTTAGAGGATTGACTCCTTGGCCAGGTTTGTTTTTTAAATTAAATAATAAAACTGTAAAAGTTCACAATATCAACATAATAAAACAATATAATGATAATAAGAGTGGGGAAGTTGTAAAAGTTGACAAAAATGGAATTAAGGTTGCTTGTGAAGATGGATTTATAATTATCACAAGATTACAACTTCCAAATAAAAAACCTCTTAACGTTAGCGAATATTTGAATGGAAATTCATTTGAAGAGGGAATAATTTTGTAGGAGGAATCATTGTTTAATTTTTATTATGATAGAACTATGCTGCTGTTAATTCCGGCTTTGATATTGGCATTTTACTCACAAATCAAAGTTACTCATACTTTTGATAAGTATAAGAAAACAACTAATTCAAAAGGATTGACTGGAAAAGAAATGGCAAGAGTTTTGCTTGATTACGAAGGTTTGTCAGATATAGAAATAGTAAATGTTCAAGGAAGCTTGACTGATTACTATGATTCATCAAAAAAAGTTTTGGCTTTATCAGATGCAGTGTATAATAGTCAGTCGATTTCTGCAGTTTCTGTGGCAAGTCACGAAGTAGGTCATGCGATTCAAGACAAGGAAAATTATGGTTTCTTGAGATTTAGAGAATCTTTGTTTCCTGTTGTGAATTTCGCATCGAAATCAGTGTGGATTTTAATTTTACTTGGATTTATGTTTAGCATGAGACCATTAGTAGAATTTGGAATTATTTTATTCTCAGCGACTGTTTTGTTTCAATTAGTTACATTACCTGTTGAGTTTGATGCTAGTAGTAGAGCTATACGAGCTTTATCAAATGGGCTGTTGACTGATGATGAAATAGAACCTGCGAAACAAGTTTTAAAAGCAGCTGCATTAACTTATATAGCAAGCGCTTTGGTTTCACTGTTACAATTGGTAAGATTAATACTGATATCAAGAGATAGAGATTAAAAATTAATGTAGATTGAACCTAAGGTTAATCCTTTTAGGTTCAATTTTTTTATTTTTGCTGTTTTAGTGTAAAATATATTATGTAATTAAAATAATTAAAAGAAATGAGAGATTATGAATATTAGAAACGAAATAATTAATATTACCAACTCAATTAATAATAAATCGGGATACTCTTCTGAATTATTAAAGACTTATGATTATGGTGATTTGGACAAGAGAGATATCGCGTACATTAAAAGGTGTGTATTTACAGAAATAGAAAATAGATTTTTCATAGATTATGTAATATCTAAGTGCAGCGATTTGGAATTAAATAAGCTTGATAAAATTGTTTTGGAAATATTGCGAATGGCAACTACGGAAATACTATTTATGAAAACAGCTGATTATGCTGTAGTTGACGAAGCAGTAGAATTGGCTAACAACTTAACACATTATAAAGATTATGTTAATGCTGTTCTAAGGGAGGTTTGCAGGATTAATTTGGATGAGGAAGATTTAGGAGATGAAATTAAATTCTCCATAAACAAAGAATTACTTAAGATGTTGAACAAATCTTATTCTAAAAAAACTGTAAAAAAACTTCTCAAATCTTTCTTTTACAAATCTGATTTTGTAATTAAACAAAATAAATTGAAGGAAAATAATTTAAAAACAAATTTAGAAAATCAAGGATTCGTATTAGAAGAGCATCCTTTTTTAAAAGATAGTTTTATCGTAAGAAATCCTGAATCGATAATAGATACGAACGAATTTAAAGAAGGTAAATTTATTATCCAAGATGGTTCTTGTAGTTTGTGCGCAGAGGTTTTAGAGCCAATGGAGAACTCCGTAGTTCTTGATATTTGTGCAGCTCCTGGGTCAAAATCATGCAACATTCAAGAATTAACAAACAATCAATCGATTATTTACTGTAATGATATTAATAATAATAAAATAGATAGAATAAAAGAGAATGTGTATAAATGTGGAGTTGAAAATGTGCAATATTTGAACTTTGATGCAACTATTTTACAAGAAGATTTGATAAATAAATTTGATAGAATTCTTGTGGATGCACCTTGCTCTGCAACTGGTGTTATCAATAAAAATCCAGAGATAAAATTATTCAGAACGAAAAAAGATGTAGAAGATTTGGTTGAAACGCAAAGAAGAATTCTTGAAAATTGTGAAAAATATTTAAAAAAAGGCGGCATCTTAGTATATTCTACATGCTCACTTTTAAAAGAAGAGAACGAAGAAAATGTGGATTATATTGAAAACAAATTAAATTTAAAAAGAGAAGATATTGATTTTTATGGAGATAAAAATGAATTTATAAAACTTATGCCATTCCAAAAAGGAACGCAGGGCTTTTTCATTTCAAAGTTTTTAAAAGACTAATAGATTACAAAACTTGAGATTTTTGATATAATTTAGATTGGTGAATAATATGCAAAATAAAATTGTCTTGGAAAATATGACTGTCGACGAACTGAAAGAATTTTTTGTGAATAATGGAGAAAAATCTTTCAGAGCATTGCAGTATTTTCAAGCTATTCATAAAAATAGAATATCCAATCCTAACAATATGACTAATTTTTCTAATGAATTAAGAAAAAAACTAGACGAATACAATGTTATCAAAAATTGTTGTATTATCAAAAGGATTGATTCAAAATTAGACAACACGAAAAAATATCTTATAGAGTTGAGTGATGGTAATATCGTAGAAACGGTATTTATGGAATATAAAACTCACACTTCAATATGCCTATCAACACAAATTGGTTGTAGAATGGGATGTAAATTTTGTGCGTCGACAAAGAAAAGTTTTTTAAGGAATTTACAACCTTATGAAATGTGCGCTCAGATATATTTGGTAGAAAATGATTTGGGTATACGAATTAACAATATGGTACTAATGGGGATAGGCGAACCATTAGATAATTACGATAATGTTATTAGATTTATTAATCTGATTACGAATAAAGAAGGACAAGATATGTCTATTCGAAATATAACATTGTCTACGTGTGGGTTAGTCGATAAAATAATTAAACTTGCAGATGAAAATATAGGTATAAACATAACTATTTCACTTCATAATCCATTTGATAATGAGAGAAGTCAGCTAATGCCCATTGGAAACAAATACTCAATTGAAGAAATTCTAGATGCTTGTGACTATTATTTTGATGAAACAAAAAGGCGAATTGGATTTGAGTATACGGTAATCGAAAGTGTAAATGATTCAAAAAAATATATGGACAAGCTAGTCGATTTATTAAAAAATAGAAATTGTCTTTTGAACTTAATAACATTAAATCCTATTGAAGAATTTAATCAAAAATCTCCAGATAGAAACAAGATGATGGAATTTATGAATTACATGAATAAAAACAATGTTAATACTACAATAAGAAGAAAACAGGGCATTGATATTGAAGGAGCCTGTGGACAATTAAGAATTAACAATATGACTAAAAGAGGTGTGAAATGAAATATGCTTCAAACACAGACATCGGGCTGGTAAGAAAGCTTAATGAAGATTATCATATGAATTATATTACAGATGATTTTAGCTTGCTTGTTGTGTGCGACGGAATGGGTGGACATAAAGCTGGTGAGGTTGCAAGTAAAAAAGCTGTCGAAACAGTTGTAGACTACGTAAAAGAAAAAGAAAATGAAAAAGATTACGAAAGCACATTGCGTAAAGCAATTACTTTAGCAAATGAGGAAGTTTACAAAGATAGTGAAAATAATACTGAACATCGAAATATGGGTACAACGATAGTTGCTTGTTTAGTTCATGATGATAATGCTATTGTTGCAAATGTTGGCGATAGCAGATTGTACTTATACAGGGATGAAGAATTAAAGCAAATAACTGTAGACCATTCTCTTGTGAATGATTTATTATCATCTGGAACTATTACTGAAGAAGAAGCCGTTGATTTTGCACAAAAAAATGTTATTACAAGATCTTTAGGAATTCAAGATACTGTAGATATAGACATTTTTAACGTTGAGCTTGTTAAGGGTGATTTGATATTAATGTGCACAGATGGTTTGACTTCACAATTAGAAAATGAAGATATAGTTGATATTATTAAAGAAGAATCAGATTTGGATAAAATAGCTCAAAATTTGATTGATGAAGCAAATGATATCGAAGGTATTGATAATATAACTATTACGCTTTATTTATATGAAGGGGAAAATTATGATAGGTAAAGTTTTAGGCGATAGATATGAGATAATAGAAGAGGTCGGCGTTGGCGGGATGGCCAAAGTATACAAAGCTTTGGACACTGTTTTAAATCGATATGTTGCTGTAAAAGTATTAAAAAATGAATATATGGAAGACCAAGATTTTCTGAGAAAATTCGCTATGGAAGCACAATCTGCTGCATCATTGACTCATGCAAATATAGTAAGTGTGTTCGATGTTGGAAGTTCGTATGTTGATGGTCGCAAATATAATTACATCGTAATGGAATATGTCGATGGTAAGACATTAAAAGATATAATCGATGAAAAACAAATTTTGCCGATTGAAGATATCGTAAATTATGGAGTTCAAATAGCAAGTGCATTAGAATGTGCTCATAAGAATGGAATAATTCACAGAGACATTAAGCCACATAATATGTTAATTGATAAATCTAATAATTTAAAAGCTACAGATTTTGGTATTGCAAGAATTTCTTCGTCTGCAACATTGACATATACTTCAACTGTTTTGGGAACTGTTCATTATATTTCACCAGAACAAGCAAAGGGTAAATTTATTGATGAGAAAAGTGATATATATTCATTAGGTGTTGTATTGTATCAAATGGCTACAGGAGAAGTACCGTTTGATGCACCAAATGCTGTTGGAATTGCATTGAAACATATTCAAGATCCATTGGTGCCACCTATAAATCTTCGTCATGATTTACCACAAGGCCTTAATGATATAATAGTTAAAGCGATGGCAAAAGATCCTAATGATAGATTTAAATCAGCTACAGAATTGAAAGAAATGTTGAGAAATTATCAAAACTATTCTTCTGATTTATATCAAAAAACTACTAAAAATCCAATAGTTAAAGAAAATGATGAACAACCTGAAGTAAAAGAAGCAGTTTATAAAACGCCTAAACAATCTTCTACAAAAGATAATAAAAATAAATCTAAAAAATTTATGTGGATTCTATTGCCTATAGTTTTAGCAGCTTTGGTATTTGTTGCAATTATATTTGGCAAGAAATATATAAACAAGAATAAGCAAGACCTAGTTTTAGTTCCTGCATTAACTGGTTTAACGGAAAACGAAGCTTTAAATAAAGCTAAGGCTAATAATTTAATTGCTGTTGTTTCAGAATATAAGACTGAAAGTAATGTTGAACCAGGAAAAGTATTAGAACAAGATCCTGAATCCAGTACAGAAGTGAAAAAAGGGACTATTATAAAATTAGTTGTAAGCAAAGGCGAGGAACAGGTGTCTGTACCTAATTTATCCAATATGACTATTGAAAATGCTAAAATTCAACTAAATAAATTAGGCTTAGAAATTGGTGAAATAACTAAAGAAAACAGCGATAATTTTGAAGCTGGAAAAATTATGCAACAACATCCAGATGCAGGAACTAGCATAAGTAAAGACTCTAAAGTTGATGTTGTAATTTCTTTAGGTAAAAAAGAAGAACTAGTAGAGATGGTTGATTTAATAGGAGCGGATATAAGTCAAGCTAGTAATAAATTAAAATCAATCGGACTAAATATTGGAAATATTGAAAAGAAATTTAGCAATTCATATGATACAAATCAAGTTATATGGCAACAATATGATGCTGGAAAGAAACTAAAAAAAGATAGTTCAATTGATGTTATAATCAGTAAAGGGAAAAAAGAACCTGAAATGATTGATAAAGTATTCAGAATAAGTAAACCTGTAGAAAAAGGAATTTACACAGTAACTATTAAAGATGAAACTGAAAATAATATAATATATGAAGAAAATCATGATGCTTCTGAAGGAGATATCAGAATTAAAGTAAAAGTAAAAGCTAATAATGATATTAAAGTCTATATTAATGGAGAATTAGTTAATGTCGGATAAAACAGGTGTTATTACGAAAATTCAAAGGGAATTATTCTACGTAAGCGTTGGAAACGAAGTGTATCCTTCGAAGGCAAAGGGGAATTTTAGGAACAAGAAAATTACTCCAGTTGTAGGCGATAAAGTAGATATAAACCTAGAAAATGGTCTTGGATTTATTTTAAAAATACATCCAAGATCTGTGCTTTTACACCGCCCTGAAGTGAGTAATATAGATAAATGTTTCGTTCTAAGTAGCATTAAGTCACCTAATATTAATCTAATGTTACTAGACAAATATCTATTAATGATTGAGAAAAATAACATTGATTGTGTCATTGTATTTAATAAAACTGATTTAGTATCTGAAGATGAGAAAAAATATTTTGCTGATATATACAGAAATATTGGGTATAAAGTAATATTCAACTCAAATGAATCTTCAATCACTAATGAAGAATTATTAAATGAATTCAGAAATCATATAAATTGTGTTATTGGTCCTAGTGGAGCAGGGAAATCTAGTACTTTAAAAAAAATATTTCCAAGTGAGGATTTTATTTCTGGTAAAATAAGTGATAAAACTCAGCGAGGAAAGCAAACGACAAGACACATTGAAATTAAAATGGTAGATGACAATACTTACGTTTTAGACACACCGGGTTTTAGTTCTTTTGATTTGTCTTTTTTAGATGACAAGTCCGAAATTAAAAATAATTTTGTAGAATTTAGAAAACATAGTTTAAGATGTAAGTTCAATAATTGTGATCACATTAATGAACCAAAATGTGAAATAAAAAGACTTGTTGAAATTGGAGAAATATCTCAGAGTAGATATGATAATTATTTGAAGATAGTTGAAGAATACAAAAAAATTAGGAGGTATTAATGGCTAATTTAAGTCCGTCTTTGTTGGCGTGTAACTTTTTTGAATTAGAAAAAAACTTAGATATATTAAAAAATAAGGGAATAAAATATTTGCATTTGGATGTTATGGACGGAAATTTTGTGCCAAATATTTCTTTTGGTCCAGCAGTTATAAAACAAATAAGAGAAAAATATCCGGACTTTATTCTTGATTGTCACTTGATGGTTAACAAACCAGAAAATATTATAGATGACATTTTGAATGCCGGAGCTGATATAATTACTTTTCATCCAGAAGCAACTTTTCATCCACATAGGATTATTCAGACTGTTCATAAAGCTGGAAAAAAATGTGGATTAGCACTTAATCCATCTACAGGATTGGGATGTTGTGATTATATTATTGATGATTTGGATATAATACTTGTAATGAGTGTAAATCCAGGCTTTGGAGGACAATCCTTTATAGAGAGTCAATATTCAAAAATAAAAGATGCAAGAGAAATGATAGAAACATCAAAAAAAGATATTATATTGGAAGTTGATGGAGGGGTAAAAACTTCTAATGTCGATAAAGTGTTAGAATCTGGAGCTAATCTAATTGTAAGTGGTTCAGATGTTTTTAATCATGACATAGAATCGCAACTAGATATTTACAATCAAAAATTATAGTTAAAAGGAGGATATCTTGAACAAAAATTTGAGATTTATGGTTGAAGGGGCAATTACTTTAGCTCTGACAGCTGTGCTAAACAGTATTGTTATTTTTAAAATGCCAAGAGGAGGATCTGTTTCCCTAGCGGGATATGTTCCGATTTTATTATTTGGACTAAGATGGGGGCTAAAACCAGGGATTGTAATTGGATTAATGTATGGAGTTTTGGATAGCTTTGTTGATCCTTACGTTATTCACCCAATACAATATATGCTAGATTATCCAATAGCTTATATGGCTTTAGGATTATCAGGGTTAGGATGTAATGAAGAAACTTTGAGTGGCAAAATTAATTATAAAATGATTTTAGCATGTATATTCGCTATTTTAATGAGAGGAGTAGCTGCGATTTTAAGTGGTTATGTATTTTTCAAAGACACATTGCCATCAGATATTCCTGCATTACTAGGATCATTCTTATATAACATCACCTACATTGTTCCTAATGGAATTATAGCTATAGTTGTTATATTAATTTTAATTAAACCTGTATCAAAGGTAAGTAAAAAATGATTGGTTTGATTTGTTGCGCAGGGGAATTATCTGATAAGAATCTTTTTGAAGAATATTATGAAAAATCAGACTTTAAAATAGCTGTAGATGGTGGAACAAAATATTTCATAGATTATCACAAAGATTTTGATTTCGCTATAGGAGATTTTGACTCTATAAATAATGAGGACAAAATTTTTCTGGAAGAAAACAACAAGATTTTTGAAAAATATAATTGCAAAAAAGATTTTACTGATTTTGAAGCCGCAATAAATATATTAATCGAAAAGAACTGTAATACAATATATGCTTTTGGGGCAACAGGAACCAGATTAGATCACACAATGTCGAATTTAATTTATTCAAAAAAATGCTATGAAAAAGGAATTGAACTTATATTTATTGGTAACAATAATATAATTAAATTCTTAGGAGAAAGCACAGAATGTGTTATGAGATATGACTATATTTCCATTGTAGTTTTATCGAATAGTGGAATGAAAATTAGGTTAAATGGTTTTGAATACGACAGCGAATTTTTAGATGTTGATTTTTGTTCAACATTGACGATTAGTAATAAAATAAAAAATAAAAAAGCATATATAGAATTAATAGAGGGATATGGCCTTTTAATTGATTCTAGAGATTAAAAAAGAGTCGAAGTTTTCGACTCTTTGTTTTATTCTTCTTCTGTTGTTTTGATAAATTGAGGTCTTTCAACTAAACCTGATCTTAAGCATCTAGTGCATACATTGATTCTTTTTGGTTTGCCATCGACTAAAGCTCTAACTTTTCTGATGTTAGGTGCCCAGCTTCTATTTGAAGATCTTAAAGAAAATGATCTATTATTTCCGAAAGTTCTTGATTTACCACAAATTTCACATTTTTTGGACATAATTACACCTCCTGGTTCTTTTTCAAATGTCTCTTGATATTATAGCATATTTTAAAACTGAATTTCAAGCTTTTAGAGCTAAAATATGTTATAATAATATAGTATTAATATGTAAATTAGAATCTTAAACATTAAAAGAGTATAATATAATTAATTAGGTATCACAAATAGGAGGTAATATGACTACTAAAATTGATAACGAATATGGTTCAATATTAATATCAGATAATATCGTTAGAACTATTGCTAGTGAAACAGCTATGACTTGTTACGGGATTGTTGGACTAGCTTATAAAAATTTATCAGACGGATTTTTAATGTTACTCAATAAAGATAATATGAGTAAGGGAGTAAAAGTTTATACAAAAAATAATAAAATTGTAATAGATTTAACTGTAGTTTTGGAATATGGTACTAAAATTGCTGTGGTTTGCCAAAATATCATTGATACAGTTAAATATAGTGTAGAAAACAAAACTGGTCTTGAAGTAGAATGTGTTAATGTTCTTGTTCAAGATATGAGAATAAACGAAGAAAAATAGGGGGCACAATGAAGAATGACGCAACACTGTTCAAGAATTGCCTTCTAGCGGGATTTAAGAACTTAGAAAATAAAAGAGAAATAGTAAATAGCTTAAATGTTTTTCCAGTTCCAGATGGAGATACTGGCACTAATATGACATTGACAATTAAATCAGCTATTTCTAAAGTCAATGGCGTAACTGATTTGAGTATTGCAAATTTAGCTAAAGCCATGAGTGATGGTTCTCTTATGGGAGCTAGAGGAAATTCTGGTGTAATTACTTCTCAAATCATGAGAGGTTTTTATAATGGATTTAAAGATTATACTGAATTTAATATATTTGCACTAAGAGATGGATTTGTTGAAAGTTATAAAACTGCATACAAAGCTGTAATGAAACCAACAGAAGGAACAATTCTTACAGTTTCTAGATGTATGGGTGAGTTTGCTGATCAAAACTACCAAAATTATGAAGACATCAAAGAATTTTTGACAGATATTATATCTGAAGGTAACAAGGCACTTCTTAAAACTAAAGAAATGTTACCTGTTTTGAAAGAAGCCGACGTAGTTGATGCAGGTGGACAAGGTTTAATGTTATTCTTAGAAGGCGTTTTAAATTACGATAATGAAAAATTGATTTCCGAAACAGTAATTGACGAATCTTCTAGAACTATTAATGAAAATACGAATGTTGTATCAGATGAAGAAATAGAATTCGGATATTGTACTGAATTTTTTATAATGACTGATGCAGATGAAAATTCATATAGATCAAAATTAGAAAACTTTGGGGATTGTTTACTAGTTGTAAAAGGTGATGGAGTAATCAAAACTCATATTCATACTAATAATCCTGGTAAAGTTTTAGAAATTGCCATGGAATTAGGTGCTCTAAGAGATATCAAAATAGATAATATGAGATTGCAACATCAAAACTTGCATTCTACTGAAGAAGAAATTAGTCAAGCTTCTACAAAACCTTCAGAACCAGAAAAAGATTTTGGATTTGTGGTTGTTAGCAGTGGTAAAGGATTCAGTAAAGTTTTCGATATGTTAAATGTTGATGAAGTGATTACTGGTGGACAAACAATGAATCCTTCAACTGAAGATATAGTTAATTCTATAGAAAAAGTTAATGCAAAGACAGTTTTTGTATTTCCTAACAATAAGAACATCATATTATCAGCTAATCAAGCAAAACAAATAGTTGATAAAGAAGTATTTGTTGTAGAGACAAAAGCCGTACCACAATCTATTTCGGCTCTTTTAGCATTCAATGAAGAAGCAAGTGCAGAAGAAAACTTTGATAGTTTTAACGATGTAATAGCAACAGTTAAGACTGGTGAAGTTACTTTTGCGGTAAAAGATTTAAATATGTCAGATATTAAAGTAAAGAAAGATGACATTATCGGTCTTGACCAAAAGAATATCAGAGCGGTTGGTAATGATATTAATAAAGTTTCAATGGATTTATTGAGACAACTAATTCAAAAAGACGATTCATTGGTTACAATTTATTACGGTGAAGGCTGTGATGAAATGGTTGCTAATAAGTTGAAAGATAGTTTGGAAGAAGAATATAAAAACATTGATATTGAAGTTGTCGAAGGATCTCAACCTTTATATTACTATGTATTTTCAATAGAATAACTCCTTACAAATAATTACAGATAATAGATCGATTTTCATCGGTCTATTATTTGTATGTTTAATGTAGGGATTTTTTTGTGTGGTGAGTTATGCAATTATCAGAAGTAAAAGGAATAGGAAAGAAAAAATTAGAAGTTTTAAACTCAATGGGTATTTTTGATGTTAATGATTTATTGAATTATTTCCCGTATAGGTACGAAAATAGATCGATCATTAAAAACATTATAGATACAAGGAATGAAGAAAACTGCGTTATAAAAGTCAAATTTATTTCAAAACCTGTAACTAAATATCTTAGAAGAAATTTAAATTTAACATCTGCTATTGCTTTTGACGATACTTCTAAAATAAGTGTGTCATGGTTTAATCAGCCTTTTATCAGAAATCAAATGCTACCAAACACTACTTACTATTTGTATGGGAAAATAAATAGAGTTCAAAATCAATTCAAGATATCGTCACCAATTTTAAGTAAAACTTTTGGTGGAAAATTGGGCATTATTTATCCAATTTACAAAGTAAAAAAAGGCGTTACAAATAATGATATGATTAAATTCATTGATTTTGCTATTAAACATTGTATTGATGAAATTAAAAATGTTATTCCTTATAGTATGATTAAAAACTACGATATTGAGAACAAAAGAAATGCAATAAAAAACATACACAAACCTGTGGATTATGCACAATTTAAACGAGCTAGGACAGCGCTTGTTCTTGAAGAAGTTATTATAATGCAATTGGCAATGAAATCAATGAAGACAACACTAAACGAACAAAATTATATAAAATTTCAAACTGACGAAAGCATGGATATTTTCATACAGTCTTTAAAATTTGAACTTACAAAAGGGCAGTTAGAAGCAATTAGAGATATTGAAAGTGATATGACATCTAAAAAGAGAATGAATAGATTGGTTCAAGGAGATGTAGGAAGTGGAAAGACAATAGTAGCTGAATCAGCGATATTCAAATCATATTCAAGTGGTTATCAATCAGCTTTTATGGCTCCTACGGATATTTTAGCGACACAACATTATGAAAACTTATCGGATGATTTTTCAAAATTTGGGTTAAAAGTTTGTTTATTAAAATCTGATTTAACAAAATCGGAAAAAGATTCTGTTTTAGAAGGAATAAAGTCGGGTTATTTTGATGTCATAGTTGGTACGCATGCAATAATTCAAGATTTTGTGGAATTTAAAAAGCTTGGACTCGTAATTACCGATGAACAACATAGATTTGGTGTAGGACAAAGGAAGAAAATTTCAGACAAGGGACAAAATCCAGATGTTCTTGTGATGACAGCTACTCCAATTCCAAGAACTTTAGCACTTTCTTACTATGGGGATTTGGATATATCAACAATAAATGAAATGCCTAAAGGCAGAAAAGTAATAGAAACATATTCTGTTGGATTTAGTTATGAAAAAAGAATAGCAGCTTTTATCAGAAAACAAGTTGAAAATGGGTTTCAAGCTTATGTTGTGTGTCCATTGATAGAAGAATCTGGAGCATTGGATTTAGAGAATGTAACAGAACTTTACAATAGGTTATCTAGTGAGTATTTTTCTGGTATAAATGTTGGAATGTTACACGGTAAAATGAAATCTGCAGAAAAAGAAGAAATTATGAAAGATTTTGTAGACGGAAAAACAAAAATATTGGTATCTACAACAGTTATTGAAGTTGGCGTTGATGTCAAAAAAGCAAATGTAATTGTTATATATAATGCAGAAAGATTTGGACTTTCACAACTTCATCAACTAAGAGGTAGAGTGGGCAGATCTTCAGATCAATCTTATTGTATTCTTATCAATAATGCACATTCTGATGAACAAATGGAAAGAATGAATATTATGGTTAAGACGAACAGCGGATTTGAACTATCACAAAAGGATTTGATGATGAGAGGTAGTGGTGATTTGTTAGGAACTAGACAATCAGGAATACCACTTCTAAACATAGCAGATCTAGAAAAAGACTATGATTTGATAGAAAAGGCTGCTGTGATAACTGAGTATATATATACGAATGATTTATGCGAAACTAAAGAATATATGTATTTGGATGAAGAAATTAATAAGTTTAAAGATAAATTACTAGAAAATGTTATTTTTAATTGAGGTGAGAAATGAAAGTTATTTCAGGAAAAATGAGAGGTATGAACTTAAATACCGATTTAGATAGATTTACAAGACCGACAGAGGGTAAAATAAAAGAAGCTATATTCAGCGTGATTTTTCAAGTAAAACCTAATTCTAAAGCATTAGATTTATTTGCAGGAAGTGGAGCAGTTGGTATAGAGTTCATAAGTCGTGGATGTGATTTAGTAGTATTTAGTGAAGCTTCTAATGATAATATAAAATGCATCAATGAAAATATTGAGCATACAAAATCACAGGAATTCGCAAAAGTCTTTAAAGGAGATTTTAAGAAAAATTTATTAAATATCAGAAGACAAGGATTAAAATTTGATTATGTTTTTATCGATCCGCCTTATGAAAGATTAAATTATTACAAAGAATCCATTCAGATGCTAATAGATAATGATCTTTTAAATGATGATTGTCTTGTTATATTAGAATCCGAAAAAGAATTGTCTGATGAATATTTCAAAAATTTGAAATTAGAAAAACAAAAACAATATGGTAAAAAGAAGAATATATATTTTTTGAGGAATGATAATGAATAAAACAAAGGTATTATATCCGGGTAGTTTTGATCCAATTACGAATGGACACATGGATATTATTGAAAGAAGTGCAAAAATTTTTGAAGAAGTAAATGTAGCTGTTGTAAAAAACATTCAAAAGAAAAGCACATTTTCTCTTGAACAAAGAGTTTCGATGATTAAAAAATCTTGTAGCCATTTATCTAATGTAAGAGTTCATCAATTTGAAGGATTGACTGTAGATTTTGCAAAACAAATAGGATGTAGTACAATTATAAGGGGACTACGTGCTGTTAGTGATTTTGAATCAGAAATGCAAATGTCTTTGGCTAATAAGAAATTAAATAATGAATTAGAAACATTGTTTTTAGTTGCAGATGGCAAATATGCATTTCTTTCGTCTTCTATAGTAAGAGAGATAGCTTCCTACGGCGCTGATATATCAGAACTTGTTCCTGAAAATATCATTGAAGATATAAAGGATAAATTTAACGATAAATAAATGCTTTATCTTGAATTAATTTGATATTTTTATTATAATAATTGTAAGAATAATTAGCTCAATGCAGGAGGGTTACATGGATATTATTAAGTTAATAGAAGAAATGGAAGACATACTTGATGAAGCATCAACAGTTCCATTTTCTAAAAAAGTTATGGTTGAAAGAGAAGAACTTCTATCAGTTTTAAAAGATATGAGAGAAAATTTACCAGAAGAAATCAAACAAGCTCAATGGACTAATGCTGAAAAGAATAGAATTATTGATGAAGCTAACAGAGAATCTGAAAATATTAGAACTCAAGCTTACAAAGAAGCAGAAAAAATAGACCAAGAAGCTCGAAACAGATTTGAAACAATGGTAAATGAACACGATGTTACTATTGCAGCTCAAAAAAATGCAGAAGAAATTACTTCTCAAGCTGAAAACAATGCTAGACTATTAAAGAGTCAATCTATCCAATATATCGATGAAATGTTGGAAACAACTCAAGACAAATTGAACAATCTATTGGAAGAATTACAAGAAAACAGAAATGAATTAAAAGGCTAATAAAAAGCTTGGTAGTTTTAGATGACTGAACTGACCCCCAAAAGTTAGACCTAAAAACTAACTTAAGGAGGTCAGTTTTTTAATGGCAAAATATAGCATAGAATTCAAAACGAAAGTGGTAAAAGAGTATTTAGAATCTAATACCTCATATAAAACTTTATCAAATAAATATTGTATACCTTCAGAAAGCATAATAAGAAAATGGGTAAATGCATACAAGTCACAAGGCTATGAAGGAATAAAAGTAAAAAGAAAAAATACACAACACACTTTGGAATTTAAGTTAAATGTAGTAAACTTGTACTTAATAGGAGAAATGTCCTATCAAAGCCTAGCAAATGAATTAAAGATAAATAATCCTTCAATGATAGCAAGATGGGTAAACGACTTTAGAGAAAAAGGCATAGAAGGACTAAAACCCAAAAAGAGAGGAAGATCTTCAAAAATGCCAAAATCCCCAAAGAAATCAAAAGATATCAAAATAGATTCATCAGAAAACTTAACTAATTTAGGAGATAATTCATTAACAGAAACACAATTAAAAGAAAAAATAAAGAAATTAGAAGAAAAAAACTATTGGCTTCAATTAGAAAATGATGCAATAAAAAAAAATATAGAATTGTCTCAAATGACAGATGCAGAAATAAGACAATTACTGAAACAATCGGGATTTTAAGAAATAAATACAAATTAAAAGACTTGTTAAAATACTTCAATCTTCCAAAATCAACATATATGTATTGGCAAAAACGCATAAATAGACCAAATAAAGATATGGAAATAGAAAACAAAATACTCAAAATTAGAAAAGAAAATCCAAACTATGGATACAGAAGAATAACTGCTATGTTAAAAAGATTAGGACTAAAAATAAACAAAAAGAAAGTACAAAGATTAGTTCAAAATCTAAAACTTCAAGTAAAAAGTTTTTCAAGAAAATCAAGAAAATACTCATCCTACAAAGGACAAGTAGGGAAAGTAGCAGACAACAAAATAAAAAGAAACTTTAAAGTAGAAAAACCATATACACAAATAACAACTGACACAACAGAATTTAATTATTTTGAAAAAGATAAATCAGGGACCTACCAAATAAAGAAACTTTATCTAAATCCATATTTAGATATGTACAACAGTGAAATACTAAGCTATGAAATATCAAAACAACCAACTCTAGAACCAATCCTAAAAGCCTTAAACAAAGCCATAGAAATAACTAACAAAAGAAAAAAGAATATTTCACTCAGATCAAGGCTGGGCATACCAAATAGATCAATACACATCAAAACTAGAATCTAACGGTATCACTCAATCCATGTCAAGAAAAGGAAATTGCTTAGATAACTCTCCAATGGAAAACTTCTTTGGAATATTAAAACAAGAAATATACTACGGAAATAAATTCTATTCATACGAACACTTAAAACAAACAATAGAAGATTTCATAAAATATTACAATGAAGAAAGGATAAAAGAAAAACTAGGATATTTATCACCAGTAGAATATAGAAAGAAAAATGTAGCATAAAAATTTCTACCTCTATGGGTAGAATAGGACAAAAAAAACCAGAGACAAATATTTTTAAATGTCTCTGGTACAAAGTCCAACTTTTTGGGGTCACCTTAGACTACCAAGCTTTTTTAAGTATTATTTTAATAAATTATCTGCAAATTTTTTGATATCAGCAGTAGAATTTTCGTCTGGTGTATCATAGCAAATTACAGTATCAATAACGTTTAAATTATTTTTCGAACATCTTTCTTTCCAAAAGCCCATCCATTCACCGTTGTTCCATTCATAAGAACCAAAGAGAGCAATTTTTTTATCACTTAATGTATTTTCTAAATCAGAAAACATCGGTTCAAATGAAGTATCTTCTAGTTCTTCATCACCCATAGCAGGGCACCCAAAAGCAATGACATCGAAATTGTCTATATCGTAGTTTTTATAATCATCACTAAATACCATTTCGACTTTAGATCCTTTTGACTCACATTCTTCTTTAATAATTTGAGCCATTTTTTCAGTGTTACCAGTTTGAGACCAGTATAAAATTAATAAATTCATTATTTACTCCTTAAAATAATTTATTATATCAAACAAGTTATTTCCTTGTAATGATAATCTTTTTGTTACGAGCTTAGCATAGTCATATTTTTTAAATATATCTTTTGCTTTTTCTACATCAGAATATACTTTCCATTTTCCAGAAATACATTCATTTTTTCCGTTGTAATTGATAAAACCAAGCACATCCTCGTAGGGATACCCTAAGAAGAATCCGATTTCATGAGGAAATTCATTTTCAAGTAATCTTTTCTTTAAAAAATTTATGCTGCTATTAAAATTATCCGCAGGATAACCATAACTTTTCAAAGCATTTTGCAGCCTCTTATCATTATAGTTTTCTATTAAATTGTAATTTATTAAGTACAGCAACAACTTTTTTCTAGTTTGCTTTAAAATAATTAAGCTAAAATTATATTCTGATAATTTTTCGTTTAATTTAAATATGTCTTCAAATATGCTATCTGTATAATCAACATTTATCATATTTGCAAATTTGAGATTACTTAGTGTGGGATAACAATGTTCTAATAATATGTCTTGTAACATAACCACCTCTATAATAAGTATTGATAATTGATATCACAATAAGTATAGCACATGATTTTTGATAAATCAATACTGATTATCAATTAAATTCAAAGAAATTTGTGGTATAATATCTTTGTGCAATAATGATATATGAAGTATCTTGATAATATCGAATGTCTATGTTATATTTTATATATCAACTTAATTGAAATGAGGTGTATAAATGAAGACTATTTTTTCAGTAATTTTAGTAATTGCCAGCATTGTAATAATAATTGCAGTGATGAGTCAAGAAACTAAATCAGAAGGGATGGCAGCGTTAACAGGCGAAACTAATGTCGGTGGACATGGTGGAAGATTAACTAAGGATAATTATATTAACAGAGTTGTTATTGTATCATCAGTTATATTCTTGGTTTCAGCTTTGGCGTTAGCATATATAAAATAATTTAATAGTTGAAAGGAGTAAATCATGGACAATATGTATTACTATTTAGCTATTGCAGCAGGTATTATCGCTTTATTATTTGCTGCAATAAAATTTAGTAGCATAAGTAAAAAAGGTGCTGGTAATGAAAGAATGAGGGAGATATCTGGATTTATTCACGACGGAGCAATGGCTTATCTTTCTCGCCAGTACAAAGCACTTATTATTTTTGTAGTTATAGTATGTGTAATTCTAGGTGTTGCAATCGATTATAAGACAGCAATTTGTTTTTTAGCTGGTGCAATATTTAGTGTACTTGCAGGTTACATCGGTATGCAAGCTGCAACAAAGGCAAACGTTAGGACAGCTAATGCGGCAAAAGAAGAAGGAATGAATGGAGCATTAAACGTAGCATTTTCTGGTGGAGCAGTAATGGGAATGTGCGTTGTTGGATTAGGAATTTTAGGTATAACTCTTTCTTATATTATTTTCCAAGATGCTGAAGTTGTTACTGGATTTAGTTTTGGTGCTTCTTCCATAGCTTTATTTGCCAGAGTTGGTGGAGGTATCTATACAAAAGCCGCAGATGTTGGAGCGGACTTGGTTGGTAAAGTTGAAGCTGGTATTCCTGAAGATGACCCTAGAAACCCTGCAGTAATTGCAGATAATGTTGGGGACAACGTAGGGGATGTTGCTGGTATGGGAGCCGACTTATTTGAATCCTATGCTGGTAGTATTTTATCTGGTATTACATTAGGTTTATTAGCTTACGAAGAAAAGGGAGTATCGTTTGCAATAGCAACAGCAGCTTTAGGTGTTATTGCATCTATTATAGGTGTATTTACAGTTAGAGGAGGAAAAGATCCTCAAAAATCTTTAAATACAGGTACAATTATCAGCTCAATATTAGCAATCGCAGGATCATTCTTCTTATCAAGATCTATTCTTGGTAGTAATAATGCTTTCTTCTCTGTATTAGCTGGTATATTAGTTGGATTGATAATTTCACAATTTACTGAATACTACACATCTGAAGATAAAAAGCCAGTTCAAAAAATTGCTGAAGAATCAGAAACAGGTTCTTCTACAAATATTATTTCAGGTTTGGCTACAGGAATGAAATCAACTACTGGTCCAATTATTGTAATAGCTATTGGTATAATAATTTCATTCTTTGCATCAAATGGTGCTACAAACCCTACAGAAGGTTTGTATGGTATTGCAGTAGCTGCTATAGGTATGTTATCTACTTGTGGAATGACAATTGCAGTAGACGCTTATGGTCCAATAGCAGATAATGCTGGTGGTATTGCTGAAATGTGCGAATTACCAGAAGATGTTAGAAATATTACAGATAAATTAGACTCAGTCGGAAATACTACCGCTGCGATAGGAAAGGGATTTGCAATCGGTAGTGCTGCATTAACAGCATTAGCATTATTTGCATCATATACAGCTGTAGTAGGTTTGAAACAAATAGATGTTACAAGTCCAGAAGTTGTAGCTGGTATGTTCATTGGTGGTATGTTACCATTCCTATTCTCAGCATTGACTATGGATGCTGTAGGAACAGCTGCAAATGATATGATTGTTGAAGTTAGAAGACAATTTAAAGAATTCCCAGGAATTATGGAAGGTACTCAACAACCTGATTACAAAAAATGTGTAGATATTTCTACAGGTGCTGCATTAAGACAAATGCTTGTTCCAGGTTTGTTAGCTGTAGTTTGTCCAGTTATAATGGGATTCTTATTAGGTGCAGAAGCTTTAGGAGGACTTTTAGCAGGTTCACTTGTTACAGGCGTATTAATGGCAATATTCATGTCAAACAGTGGTGGAGCATGGGATAATGCTAAAAAATATATTGAATCAGGTCAACACGGTGGAAAAGGATCAGATGCTCATAAGGCAGCTGTAGTTGGAGATACTGTTGGGGATCCATTCAAGGATACTTCAGGTCCATCATTAAACATATTAATTAAATTGATGACGGTAGTATCATTAGTATTCGCACCATTGATTGCTCAACATGGTGGAGTAATACTAAACTTATTCTAAAAATCGAATATTTTAGTATTTGAAGTGTTTTTCTAAAACACGAATTGAATTAAATGATTTTAAGCGGAATGTTATCTTTGTATTGCGGAAAACATTCCGTTTTTAATTTTGTTTTATTTTAATTCAAAATTATTGTATAATATTATTATCTATAATTTTAGGAGGATTAAATGGACGAAGTCGGGCCCAATCTTATTGTAGAATTGGTTATTTTATTAATACTTATAGTAATTAATGCTTTTTTTTCAGCAAGTGAAATAGCAATTGTATCTTGTGATAAAAATAAGCTTAGGGTTATGAGTGATGATGGAAATGAAAAGGCAAAATCTGTTTTAGAACAATTTGAAAAACACACAAAATTTTTGTCTACTATTCAAGTTATATTAACTTATATTGGATTTGTTGCTTCAGCAATATGTGCATCTAGTTTAAGTGTAAGTTTGAGTAAAAAGATGATATTTTTAGGATTAAATAAATCTGTAACTTATTGGATATCAGTGTGTGTTGTACTTATTGTTTTATCGTTTTTGTATATTTTGTTTGGACAATTGATTCCAAAAAGAATTGCTTTGAGTGTGGCGGATTCTTTTGCGTTATTTTCGATTAATGCTGTAAAATTTATTTACTTTATTTTAAAACCATTTGTTTTTTTACTTTCTAAGTCAACAAAATTTATACTGAGTATAATTGGAATTAAAACTTTGAATGTGGAGAGCAAAATTACTGTTGAAGAAATAAAATCAATGGTAGAGGTCGGAAAGGAACAAGGAATTATAAATTCAAACGAAAAAGATATGATTGATGCTGTTATTAACTTTGATGAAAAAACAGCTGAAGAAATAATGACAGCAAGAACAGAAGTATTTGCAATTGACCTTGAAGATTGTATTGAAGATTATTTGGATAAATTAATGGAACTAAAATTTTCAAGAATTCCAGTATATGAAGGTGATATTGACAACATACTGGGCATCATCTACATTAAAGATTACATGAGTGAAGCTTACAAACATGGATTTAATAATGTTGACTTAAGAAAGATTTTAAAGCCAGCGTATTTTATATCAGAAACTAAAAATATCAATGATTTATTCTCAGATATGAAGAAAAAAAGAATTCACATGGCAATCTTAATTGATGAATATGGTGGTTTCTCAGGTATTGTATCGATGGAAGATTTAATTGAAGAAATAGTTGGAAATATTGAAGATGAATACGATCATGAAGCTCCTGATATTATTCAGGTTGACAAG
This sequence comes from Finegoldia magna, assembly GCF_003182075.1. GTDB lineage: Bacteria > Bacillota > Clostridia > Tissierellales > Peptoniphilaceae > Finegoldia > Finegoldia magna. The sequence continues at coordinate 30,969 of NZ_QGTH01000006.1, read as the reverse complement.
TTTAATTATATAGTAAAAGGTAGTACTTCTATAAAAGAAATTAATTCTAACATTGGACTTGAGATTGATGAGCTATCGGATGATTATGATACATTAGGCGGTATGTTAATAAATCGATTGGGATATATACCTGAAGATGGCTTTAAAAGAAAAATAGAAATAGATGATGTTTTGTACAATATAATTTTTGTGGAAGATAAAAGAATTAAAAAGGTAAAAATTACATTACCTAAGAACTTTTTTGAATAGGTGATTAAATGATTATTATAAAAAATAAAGATGAAATAGAAAAAATGGATATTTCTGGAAATGTTATTTCTGGAATGCATGAAGCTTTGAGGGAATTTGTTAAACCAGGTTTGACTACAATGCAAGTTAATGATTTTTGCGAAAAATTTATTAGAAGCAAGGGAGCAATACCAGCTCAAATAGGATTTGAGGGATTCCCATACGCTACATGTTGCTCTGTAAATGATGAAATATGCCATGGATATCCATCTGATTATATTTTAAAATCTGGTGATTTGTTAAAAGTAGATACAGTAGTTGAATTGAATGGTTGGATGAGTGATTCCTGTTGGAGCTATGCAGTTGGTCAAATAGATGAAGATACTCAAAAACTTATGGATGTTACAAGAGAATGTTTGTATGAAGGAATTAAATTAGCTGTTATTGGCAATAGACTAGGAGATATAGGAGCTAAAATTCAGTCAATAGCAGAAACTAATGGCTATTCTGTAGTACGCGAATTCACAGGCCACGGGATTGGAAGAGGTATGCATGAAGATCCTATGGTTCTTCACTATGGTAAAGAACACAGAGGTCTTAGATTACAAGAGGGAATGGTTTTAACTATTGAACCAATGATTAATATGGGAACTCATAAGTTGAAAATTGATAAAAATGGATGGACAGCTAGAACTATTGACGGAAAAAAATCATGCCAATATGAACATACATTAGCTATCACAAAAGATGGTCCAAGAATTTTGACTAAACAACAAGGACAATAAAATAAAGAGAATATTTTGGGGGGTCCTCAAAATATTCTCTATTTTTTTATTACTGGAAAATTATAAAAATCATTAACCTTTTTTGTTGAATATATTAGTCTACTGACTTTTATATCATATTCAAATAATTTTTTGTAATTATCAGATAAATTTGAAAAGTCTCTGTTCAAAGAATAAATTTTACAATTTTTATTAATTGTAGACAAATCGAAGTTTTTTTTGAATCCCAATAGGCGAACAGCTTCAATATCTGCATTTACGATATCATCTACAAATTTTTTATCTACTCCTAAAATATAATTTAAAATCAATCTTTGAAGTCGATTTTTGGTATATTTTTTATTTTTTATGTTTTCAAAAAAATCATCATAATTTTCATTCAATACATTTGATAGATGATTATCTAATCCTTTCTCATAACCCGTTATATTATCTAATTCTGATTTTTCCACAAATAATTTATAAGATAATATGTCTAAAAGTTTTTTGTTAGATCTAATAGAATTGTGTTTTAGATAATCGTAAGTTAAAGATGGTATTTTGTCTTTAAATTCTTCTAATAGTTTTAAATTAGATCTAATAGAAGAGGCACTATAAGAAATACATTCTAAGGAATTTGAATTGTATTCGCTATTTACTCTTCTTATTGGCAGAATTTTACAATTAGAGTGTAGTTTATCTAATGATTTCATATATTCCAAAGCAAGAATATTATTTGATTTGAAAATTGAATCAGAATAATCAAAATAGTTTTGTTTTGAAAATTCTATTATATTTTTATTATATGAAATATTTTTGTTTTCTAGTATAAACTGTTTAATATTAGCTTCATTTTCTAGTAGAAAATCTTTGTATGAAATTAGATCTTTTATTTCTGTTTCAATTCCAAAAGAAACATAATCACATCCAATAGTGTCTATTATTTTAATAGCGTAATAGGCGAAATTTTGCGCTGATTGTAAAGAAAATATAGAAGGAATTTCAATAACACAGTTTATTCCGTGTTCCAAAGCAATTTTAGTTTTATGAAGTTTATCTAAAATAGAAAACTCACCACGTTGCACGACACTTCCACTCATAACTGCAATTATATTTGCTTCTGGGAAATTTTTTTTAATTTGATTTATTTGATGTAAATGCCCAAAATGGAACGGATTGTATTCACATACTATAGCTATATTCATAATTATTGATTCCTTTCATATACTTTTTTCTTATGTTGTATTATAATTGATATTGGTAATATAGTAAATAAAAAGGGGTAGATTTTATGGATATAAGATTTGTTAAAGGCAATATTTTTGAGCTACAAAGCGATGCAATTTTATATTTTATCGAAAATTCACTTCTGGAAGAGAATTCAAAAAAATTAGTTGAAAAAGCTGGAGAAAGAATTTTAGAACCTCTTACAAAATTAAGTGGAATAGAAAAAGGTGAATGTAAAATCATTCCCGCTTTTAATATAACTTCGGATTATGTGATATTGGCAAATTTGCCAGATGATTTAAGAAATAACAACAAAAATATTTTCAAAAATCTAATCTATAATGTTTTTTGTGAAATGAAAAAATTTGAAATTCATTCGCTTAACATAGATTATTCTTTTTTAACTGAAAAATATTCTAGTGAATTTGTTAATCTTATAAATGAAGTTATAGACGAAAAATCGTTGAGAATTAGCGATTTTCTTGTATTTATGTGCAAAAGTTAATAATTGACTTTTAACTTAAATTACTCTAAAATAATATTATGTCCAATGACGAAAGGTAGTGATTAATATTTTTCCAGAAACTCATAAGAGAATTGTTAGAGAAATAAATCAAGACATTAAAGATTCCTATGGAATCAATTTAAATATAAAAAAATTAGAATGGGGAGCTGTTAGTCCAGATATTTTACCAAAATACAAGCTAATAGCACATTACAAAGAAGAAAGTATAAATTATATTGTAAAAGAAATTATAACTATAATTTATCTTTTTCAATTTACAGATTTAACAAGATTGAATTCATTGCAAAATAAGATTTTAAGTACAAAACTTGGAGTAATAAGTCATTATCTAAGTGATTATGTGTGTCTTCCGCATGCAAAAAGATGGAGGTGTAATCAACACCTTAAAGATCACATGAATTACGAAAGAGTTTTGAATAAGTTAGCACAAAATCATATATTTGACAAAAGAGCAATAACATCAGGTCAAATAAGCATAGATAATGATGAATGTGTGATGTTAAAAACATTGGTTAAGAATTATATTGAAGATATAGTAGATGAATATAGCATTTCAGAAGATAAAACGAGAGATTTGGACTTTGCGTATGGTTTGAATTATTCTATTTTCTGTTTTATCTTTGAAACTATTGAAGTATTCTCTACAGAAAGATACTATCAAAAGTCCTTTGTTTTTTAAATATAATTAGGAGTAGGAGTTATGTATAAAGCTTATAACACGAACAATTTAAAGAAAAAGCTTGAGAAAAAATTTCTTTTCGAAGACGATTTATTAGCTTTATACTTAATGCTTGATATTGTTCAACAAGAAAACAAAATACAACCTTGTTATGTCAAATATAACGCTCTTAATAAAATTTACAATGTTTTAATTAATCATTTGTCGTATAGAAATGATAGAGAAAATATTATTAAAGCTATTTTTGATTTGATATCAGAAGATATTAATAAAATTGAATTCACTTATTATCTTCAAGCTTATACTGAAGGCTTTAATAATAAGAATATAAGTGATGAGTTGGAGTTTTATGCATTAAGACATATTCCAGCATCTACGATTAAAAAATCGGATATTCTTCTTCATAATACTGAAAGCAGAAGTGCTAAGTTTTTAAAAAATAAGATGATTAGTTCAATTAAAAACAAATCAAATGCATTTAGAGTACAAGATTCAATAATAGATAATTATTGTGAAAACATCTTAAAAGACAAGATATTTAGCATTAATAGCAAGATGGACAAACAGTTAGTGATGAAATCTATTAATGATAGTGTAGTGATTTCTGAAGAAAAATTCTTGAATATGTGGCAATTAGAAAATTTGTACAAAAAAATTGTTAAAACTTTGAAAACTGTTTTAAATAATTCTATAGAAGATGCATTGTGGTATGGGTTAAATGACAGAGTATTACAAAGGTATAAGTAAATTGTAAAGTCGGATTTAAATTGTTGTAAAAAAATTTGACAAAACAAATTTAATCGTTTATACTAGTAAAGTAATGTTTGATACATTAAGCCCAGATAGCTCAGTCGGTAGAGCAAAGGACTGAAAATCCTTGTGTCGCTGGTTCGATTCCGGCTCTGGGCACCAAAATGTGTGCGGAAGTGGCTCAGTGGTAGAGCATCGCCTTGCCAAGGCGAGGGTCGCGAGTTCGAGTCTCGTCTTCCGCTCCATACGGCGACATAGCCAAGTGGTAAGGCAGAGGTCTGCAACACCTTCACCCCCAGTTCAAATCTGGGTGTCGCCTCCAAAGGAAAGTTTATTATAGACTTTCCTTTTTTTTATATGTAAAGGAGTTAATATGATTTTTATTGATTTATTAGAAGATGAGTATATTGAGGAATTATCAGATTTTGTATACAAACTGAGAAATAATTTTTTATTTCAAAATAAGTTTGATTCAAATTTGGCGAAAAATAGAACAACAATAATTAAATCTTTGAAAAAACAAATATCTAATAGAAATCATTTCGTGATTTTTGAAGAAACTAAGTTAATAGGGTATTTGGTGTTAGATTTAGATGATAAAGAGTTGTTAATCAAAGAGATATATTTAGATAAAATTAATAAATCAATACTTTTTAAAATTTTTAGATTTTTAATGGATTATGCACTATCAAACTTATTTGATATAATTAAATTTAAGTTCAATGGATTTATTTTCGATGAAATTATAAAAGAACATTTGGATGATCAAAATAGATTAGAAATAAAGAATGATATGTTTGAAGAATCTCATAAGAAATTTGCGATAATTAGTTTTAAAGCTAAAAATGGCTTGATAAAATTTTTAAAAGGCAATGGTTATGAAGTTATTTACAGTTTCGATAGTAAAAAAATGGATGAAAAAGTTAGTGACCATGTAGATATGCAAATTAGGAAAATAAATGAAAATGCATTCGTTTGTACTCAAGAATCGTATTTTCATTATAGGGCATATCTTCCAAATTATATAGCATTATATGTAACGGAGCTTGATATAACGAACACATACCCGAAAGATTGCTTGTTAAATAACTTTTCAATTGAAAATCATTTAGTCTGTAATAAAAAATCTGTAGATCCTGTTGTATTAAAATTACTTAAAGATGAGAAAATAATAATGGTCAAACAAGGATATTCAAAATGTTCAACAATAGTTACTGATAAATTTGTAATTACCAGTGATAAATCTATATATGCTAGTGTTCAGAAACAAAATATTCAGGCATATTTGATAGATTCTGGTGAAATAAAACTAGAAGGTTATGATACAGGATTTATTGGTGGGACTTGTGGATATTGTGCTGATTTAGGGGTTGTGTTTTATGGCAATCTTGAAAATTATAAATTTAAAAATAAACTTATTGAATTTTTAGAAAAAGAAAATATAAAATACTATTATACAGATGATGATGATTTTATAGATCGCGGATCTATAATTTTTAATTAATAGGAGGTCAATTATGATTCAACCATCTACATTACCGGGAATGATGGAACTTCTTCCTGAAGACCAAATGGTGTTTGATACAATTAAAAGAAGAATAGAAGATGTTTTTATTAAAAATGCATTTTTTTCAATCGATACACCTGCTATAGAAAAATTAGACGTTTTACTATCTAAAGGTGGAGGAGAAACAAGTAAGCAAGTGTATAGAATTGATAGTAGTAAGAAAAATCAAGGATTGAGATTTGACTTAACTGTGCCACTCGCAAAATACGTTTCAATGTACATGCAAGACTTAGCATTCCCATTTAGAAGATATCAAATAGCTAAAGTTTATAGAGGAGAAAGAAATCAAAAAGGAAGATATAAAGAATTTTATCAATGCGATATAGACATCATAGGAAATGAAAAATTGAGCTTATATAATGATGCGGAAATAGTAAAATGTATGTATGAAGCTTTAAAATCAATAGATGTTCCAGACTTTGAATTTCAATTTAATAACAGAAAAATATTGAATGGATATTTCTCTTATTTAGGTATTGAGGACTTTGAATCATGTTTGAGAATAATTGATAAATTAGATAAAATAGGAATAGATAATGTAAAAGAAGAATTATCTAAGCTAAACTTGGATAATGAAAAAATTGATTCGATTTTAAATTTCTTACAAATAGATGGAACTAACCTAGAAATTATCGAAAATCTTGAATCATTGAATATTGATAATGAATTATTTGTTTGTGGACTTGAAGAATTGAAATTTGTATATGACGATATTTTATCTTTGGGAGTTAGTCCAGATAATATTAAAATAAATTTATCTATAACTAGAGGGCTTGATTACTACACAGGTTCAGTATTTGAAACATTTTTTAAGGAATATCGTGAAATAGGATCTATTTGTTCTGGAGGAAGATATGATAGTTTAGCTAATAATTTCACCAAAAGCAAGTTGCCTGGAGTAGGAATGAGTATCGGCTTAACTAGATTATTCTATCAACTTCAAGAATTAAATTTGGTTAAAGGACAACAAACTAACTTTGATTGCATTATTATTCCTATGAAAGGTTATGAAAAAAATGCAGTGAAGTTGATGAAAGATTTGAGAAGTTCTTCTGTAAGATGTATGAGTTATCTTGAAGATGATAAATTAAAAAAGAAATTTAATTATGCTGACAAATTATCCGTAAAATATGTTATAATAATAGGACAAGATGAAGTTGAGCAAAATAAATTCACTTTACGAAATATGGAAAATGGTAATCAAGAATTATTAGAACTTAACCAAATTATTGAAAAGTTAAAATAAAGGCGATGAAAAATCCCAGTAGGCATATAAGAACTTTCAGAGAGAGTAAAACTTAGGCTGAAATTTTACTTAAGAGATCAGTATGCTGAATACTAATTTGGAGCCTATTGTCAAATGAGAAAAAATTAGGGTGGAACCACGAGACACTTGTCCCTATCGGGATGAGGGTCTCTTTTTTATTAGGAGGTATTTATGTTTGAAGTAAAATTAAAAGATGGATCCGTAAAAGAATTTGATGAAGAAATTAGTTTATTAGATGTTTGCAAATCAATTTCTGAAGGATTAGCAAGAGACTGTGTCGGAGCAGTTGTAGATGGTAAAATAATGGGATTAATGGAAACTATTGATTCTGACTGTGAAGTTCAATTCGTAAAATTTGATGATGAAGAAGGAAAGCAAGTTTTTTGGCATACTTCATCTCACTTAATGGCTTATGCTATTCAAAGATTGTATCCAAATACAAAATTTGCAATTGGACCATCAATTGATTCTGGATTCTATTATGATTTAGATACAGATCACAAGTTTGTACCTGAGGATTTAGAAAAAATTGAAGCCGAAATGAAAAAAATAGTTAAAGAAAATCCTAAATTAGTAAGGGTTGAAATTTCAAGAGAAGAAGCATTGGAAAGATTTAAGAAAGAAGGTCAAGATTATAAAGTTGACTTAATAGAAAATCTTGATGAAGATGCTACAATTACATTGTATGAAATGGGAGACTTCGTTGATTTGTGTAGAGGACCTCATTTATTAGAAGTGAAAAATATTAAAGCATTTAAATTATTATCAATTGCCGGTGCGTACTGGAGAGGTGATGAAAATAACAAGATGCTTCAAAGAATTTACGGAATTTCATTCCCTAAGAAAAAATTATTAGACGAATATTTGGATAGAATGGAAGAAGCTAAGAAGAGAGATCACAGAAAAATTGGTAAAGAAATGGGGCTATTCTCAATTCAAGAAGAAGGTCCGGGTTTCCCATTCTTCCATCCAAATGGAATGGTTGTGTTAAATGAACTAGAAAAATTCTTGAAGGAACAACTTTTAGATAGAGGATATGGTCAAATCAAAACTCCATTGATTTTGAACGAAGATTTATGGCATCAATCAGGTCACTGGGATCACTACAAAGAAAATATGTATTTCACTCAAATAGATGGCGATGATTATGCAATAAAACCAATGAACTGTCCAGGATCAATTTTAGTTTACAAAGATGAATTGCACAGCTACAGAGAGCTTCCAATTAAAGTTGCAGAATTGGGTCAAGTTCACCGCCATGAATTATCTGGGGCATTGCATGGCCTATTCAGAGTTAGAACTTTCGTACAAGATGATGCACATGTATTCTGTTTACCTGAACAAATAGAAGAAGAAGTAACTAAGATTATAGATTTCTGTGATTATATTTATTCTAAGTTTGGTTTTAAATATGAAGTTGAATTGTCAACTCGTCCAGAAGATTCAATGGGATCAGATGAAGATTGGGATTTAGCAATCAATTCACTTAAGAGTGCGTTGGAACACAAAGGTCTTGAATATAAAATTAATGAAGGTGACGGAGCTTTCTACGGCCCTAAAATAGATTTCCATTTGGAAGATGCAATTGGTAGAACTTGGCAATGTGGAACTATTCAATTAGATTTCCAAATGCCAGAAAGATTCGATATGACTTATATCGCAAGTGATGGATCTAAAAAACGTCCAGCAATGATTCATAGAGCAATTTTAGGTAGTGAAGAAAGATTTATGGGAATACTAATAGAACACTATGCTGGAAAATTCCCATTATGGTTATCACCAGTTCAAGTAGAAATTCTTCCTATTAGCGATAAATTCAATGATTATGCGTATGAATTACAACAAAAAATGAGAGCACGTGGATTGAGAGTGAAAGTCGATGATAGAAGTGAAAAAATCGGTCTTAAGATCAGGGAATCTCAATTGAAGAAAGTGAACTATTCATTAATAATTGGACAAAATGAAATTGATAACAATGAGGTATCAGTAAGAAAAAGAGATCTCGGAGATGTAGGATCTAAGAATACTGATGAATTTATTGATGAATTAGTAGATGAATATCAAAATAGAAAATAATTCTATAAAGAAAGCTTATTTTACAATATAAAAATTTGCTCTGAATTTTTCAGAGCAAATTTTTAATAGAAGGAGGTAAAATGTACAAGAAATTTTATTGGTTTCTAAAATATTACAAAAACAAATTAATTCTTGCTATTACATTTCTTTTATTAAGTGACCTAGTAGGATTAATTCCTCCATATATAACAGGGAAATTAACCGATAGAGTATTAAACAATTCGATAGAATTAAAACCTTTTTTAATTATACTTTTAATTGATGTTTTAGTAATAGGAATTAAATATTTTTTTGCAATGGGATGGTGTTATTACACATTCAGAGCTTCGAATGAAATAGACTATGTAACTAGAAATAGACTTATGGATAAATACTTAAACGAATCCATGAAATATTTTCAAACTTTCAAAACGGGAGAACTTATGAACAGAGCTACTGGAGATGTCAATAGTTTAAGCGATTTGATGGGATTTGGAACTCTTACATTTTTTGATTCTACAGTATTTCCTTTGTTTATAATAATTATAATGATGGTCGTAGTTGACGTTCGTTTAACACTAGTTTCTATAATACCTCTTCCTATATTGGCATTTTTGTGTTTAAAAATTGGTAAGAAAATCCATGAAAAATACTCAATTGTGCAATCTACATTTGATAAGCTAAACAATAGTGTACTAGAAGATGTTGAAGGTATTAGAATTATAAGAGTTTTTGGGATAAAAGATGCCAGATATTTTTCGTTTCAAAATCGTTCTAAAATGTTGGTTCAAAAAAACATGGATGTTGTAAAATACAGAGCAATGATGGCTCCTTTTCAAAGGATAATCCCAGCAATAACTTTTGTTATAGCAATCGGATATGGAACATTTTTAATAAGTAAGAATCAAATATCTGTTGGTCAATTGGTTTCTTTTACATATTATTTAAATATGTTAATTTGGCCAATGTATGCATTAGGAAACTTCATAAATGTATATCAACAAGCCGATGCATCAATGGATAGAATCGATAATATACTTGACTATAAAGATGAATTAGATTTAAACGAAGATTACAAGGAAATTGATGATATAGAAAGTATTAAGTTTGAAAATTATAGTTTCAAATATCCTTACTCTAAAGAATTCGCACTTAAAGATATTTCTTTTGAATTCAAGAAGAACATGAGGGTGGCTATTGTTGGGAAGACAGCGTCAGGAAAGTCAACTATTCTTAAACAATTATTATTCTTATATCCAAGGCAAGATGAATTTGAAATCAACGGTAAATACACGAATTTATTAAATTTAAAATCAGCAAGAGATAATATGGCGTATGTGTCTCAAAAAAGTATGATTTTTTCGGATACAATAAAAAATAATATAAAACTTTCCAAGATAGAGGCCACAGATGAAGAAGTGGTTAAAGTATCTAAAAGCGCGGATATTTATAAGGATATAGTCAATTTTCCTGATGAATTTGACACTTTGTGTGGTGAAAACGGGCTGTCGTTATCTGGAGGTCAAAAACAAAGAATTTCATTAGCAAGAGCTTTATTAAAAGACTCAAACTTGGTTGTATTAGACGACTGCTTAAGCGCATTGGATACTCAAACTGAGAAAAATATTTTAAGAGAGTTAAAAAAACTTAAAAAAACCGTAATATTATCAACTCATAGATTAAATCAGATTGACGATTTTGATTTAATAATAGTAATGAAAGATGGTCAAATAAGTGAGATGGGTACTCATTCGGAATTAATGGAAAACAAACAATGGTATTACAATCAATATAATATCCAATTAGTGAGGGGCAGATATGAAGAGTAAATTAAGAAATAAATTTGTATCAGAAAAACTAAAAATGTATTCCATGAAGCAATCCAAAGAATTGGTGATTGGATTTGTCTTTTCCTTATTAAGAACTTCAATGGAAATTTTGGGACCGATTGTAATAGGATTTGTATTAAATGAGTTTGTCGCTAAGAATAATATAGTTGGTAATTTTTCATCAATTATAAAATATTTGGCTATTTATTTGGTAATCTACGTTGCTTGTGGAATTTTCAGCAACTTGAGTATGATTTATTTTGAATTGGCAGCAAACAATGTAACATATTTTGTACAAAATGATATCTACAAACATATCAATGAATTACCTATAGAATACTTCGATAATTTGGCAGCGGGAAGTATCGTATCAAGGATTACGAATGATACTATGAGATTGAAGATAATGTTTCAATTAATTCTTGCAGATATTACAACTGCTGCGATAATGATAATTGCAATATATATTATGATGGTTGTAACAAATATTAAAGTGTCTTTGATGCTTTTGATTTTGTTTCCACTTGTTTTCTTAATATTCTATGACTATAGATATAAATCAGCAAAACATAACAAAAGAATCAGACATCTGGTTAGTAAAATAAACGCAAATATTAATGAAAATATTAGTAATATGGAAATAATTCAAGCTTTAAATGTCAAGCAAACTATAAAAGATAAGTTCGATAAAATTAACAAAGAAATTTTTGGAAATAATTTAGCTCTTACTAAATTAAGAAGCTATGGAGGATACAGGGCTATTGATATAATTGGTTTATTATCAACAGTTATAATTTTATTTTATTTTGGATATGGTCAGATAACGAAAAGTTATCCAGTTACGGTTGGTGGCCTTTATATCATTATTGATTATACTTCAAAGATATTTTCGAATGTTAGCGTAATCGTTACAAGATTTGGAGATATGGAACAAGCTTATGCATCTGCAAGTCACATATTTGACATAATGAAATTAGATACAATTGAAAAGTCAGATGGTGTGATAGAAGACCTAAAGGGAGATATTGAATTTAAAAATGTTTATTTTGCTTATGATAAAAATGATGTATTGAAGGATATTTCATTTAAAATACCAAAATCAACTAGTGCAGCTTTTGTAGGGACTACAGGTAGTGGAAAATCAACAATCCTTAATTTAATATTGAAGTTTTATGCTGTAAAAAGTGGTGAAATTTTAATTGATGAGATAAATATCAATAATTTAAATGAAGATATTATGAGAGAAAACTTTGCGGTTGTACTACAAGATCCGTTTCTTTTTGAAACTACATTAAAAGAAAATATCACTTTAGATAAGGATTATAGTGACGAGGAAGTGATACATGCGTTAGAAGAATTAGGATGCTATACATTGCTTAAAAAAGGTTTAAATGAACCTATAAAAGAAAAAGGCTCTAATCTTTCACAAGGAGAAAGACAATTAATCTCCTTTGCAAGAGCATATATTAGAAATCCTAGAATATTAATTTTAGATGAAGCTACATCGAATATTGATACTGAAACAGAGCAAATTATCCAACAACCATTAGAAAAATTAAAATATTCAAGAACTACATTGATAGTAGCTCACAGATTATCTACAATTAGAAATGTTGACAAGATTTTTGCCTTATCCAATGGTAAAATAATAGAAAGTGGAACTCATGATGAACTATTACTAAAAGATGGTTTCTACAAACAAATGTACGATGAGCAATCATCCGTTTAAAGGGGGATTAATGGATAAAAAACTAAAATACATTAGGACAACATACACTATAATATTCACAATTATTGTCTTATATATCGTAAGGAATAATTTTATAGCACCTAATCATATTTTTAAATATAAGATTTTTTTGAGTATTGCTCAAAAATTACAAATTGCTTTATTTGGACTTTTAGTATTTCTTATTTCATCAATTTCCTATTTTTTATATAATAAAAATTTTGATTTCAAGGATATAAAAAAGTTTTGGGTTCTAGAATCATTAAGAAAATTTGTATGGATAAAGGGAATAGAATCAGTATTTATTGGTGAAGATGAGTATAGGAATCAGAACTTAAACAAAAATATTTCTAATTTTATCGCTTTATCTTTAATTAGTATATTCACGATATTTTTAATGAAACCAGAATGGACACTATTTTTGATTTATTTAGTAATATTGGTTATTGGTATTTGTGTTATTTATTTTAAAAACAAAAGTCCATATTATTTAGATTTTGTTGTAAAGGATAACATAAGTGTCAAAAGAAAAGTTTTATCAGTTGCTTATGAAACTGTTGTTACAATATGTAATATATTATTTTTCGTTTTTGCGATAAAACAATTTACTAATGTAAATCTTTCATCTTTGGTGCTTATTTATTGTGTTTCAAATGTATTTGGGCAAGTTAGCTTGATGCAGGATGGATTTGTTGTTTCGGATTTAATAGAAATACACTTTTTATGTAAATTGATAGAACCTAGAGCTGCAATAATTGCCATATTGATATACAGAATTGTAAGTAGTGTTATTCCATGGATAATTTCTTTAATTATGATATTAAAAAGAATTTACGACAATTACAATACTGATCAATACAAGAAACAGTTCGCATTTAATATTTTGTCTATTTTTACTCTAATCGTTGGGCTAATATTATGTTTAAGTGTTGCTACTCCATCAATGTTATTAAGAATAAAATTTTTAAAGAGATTTGTTAAGAAAGATGTAGTGATTTTGGCTAGATTTATAACTCTTACATCAGGTGGGTTACTAATACTTCTTTCACAAGGAATAAAAAAATCAGTTAAAAAATCTTTTTATATAGCGGAAGCAGTATTAATAGTTTCAGTTTTTTCAACACTATTAAAAGGATTAGACATTGAAGAATCTATTATTACATTAGTATTGGGAATTGTAATGTATATAATGAAAGATGGATTCACAGAAAAAGCTATCAAAATCAACCCAAAATATTTTATAAATACTATCGGTAAATTATCAGTTGTCACAGTATTATTTATCTTTATTAGCAATACTGTTCGCAAGGTAAATTTTTTGACATCACATCGAAAATATTCTCTAAATTATTTGGTTGAAAACAAGAAATTTATACTTCTATATGTTTTATTTGTTCTGATATTATCTTACCTTGCTCAATATACACGAACTAAGAAGATCACATTTACAAAATTAACAGATGAGGATTTTGATAAAATTGATAAATTCTTGGAAGAATTTGGTGGAAATGAATTTAGTCATTTAGTTTATTTGAATGATAAAAATGTTTATTTTGACAAGACAAATACAGTAATGATTATGTATCGCCCAGTAAAAAACAGCGTTATCGTATTAGGTGATCCAATAGGTAAGAAAGAAAATTTCGTTGAAGCAATTGATGATTTTATAGTTTATTGCAATGAATATCACATGAATGTTTGTTTTTATGAAATAAATGGAGAAAATCTTGAATTATACTGTGATCAAGGTTTTAGATTCGTTAAGGTTGGACAAGACGCAACAGTAGACTTAACTCAATTTTCTTTAGTAGGAAAGAAAAATAGAACTTGGCGACATGTTCTTAATAACTTCGATAAAGGGAATTATGAATTTAAAGTTGAAGATCCAACCGATAACCTGTTATCTCAAATGAAAATTGTTTCGGATAAATGGTTAGAAAATAAAAATGAAATGGGATTTAGTTTAGGATTTTTTGACGAAGATTATCTAAAAAGAACCAAAATAGCATGTATTTACAAAAACAATGAATTACTTGCTTTTGCAAATCTTCAACCTTTTTATGATGATAAGACACTTTCTATCGATTTAATGAGATATGATAGATCAAATGAAGATGGGCTGATGGATTTTATATTCATAAAGTTAATTTTATGGGGTCAAGAAAATAATTTTGAAAAATTCTACCTAGGAATGGCACCGTTATCTAAAGTTGGAGATAAGATTTATTCAAAGAAGAAAGAAAAAATTCTAAATATTGTTTACAATACTCAAAATAAGATATATAATTTTAAAGGTTTAAGAAACTACAAGGATAAATTTAAGCCTAATTGGTCGAATAAGTATATAGCATATACTTCGGACTTTAATTTACCATATATTTTAATTAATGTAGTAAATTCAAAGAAAAAATAGTTGACAAAGCGTTCAACATAGTATACAATATTTATTGTTGTTAAGTAGAGATATCCGCTCTCACCTTATAATTTCGAATTCATAAGGTTAAAATTTAATTTGATTATTAATTTTTGGCGGGTATTTTTACCCGCCATTATTTTTTTGGAGGTGAATAATATAAAAGACTTAATGATTAATGAGGAGATAAGATCTTCTAAAGTTAGATTAATCGATGATGAAGGTGAACAAATAGGTGTAATTCCTATTAAAGAAGCTTTGAAAATGGCTGAAAATAAACATCTAGATTTGGTAAATGTAGCACCAAACGCTAAGCCACCTGTATGCAAAATATTAGATTATGGAAAATACAAATACGATGCATTAAAGAAAGAAAAAGAAGCGAAGAAAAATCAAAAAGTAATTAACGTAAAAGAAATAAGACTTTCACCAAATATTGAAAAGCACGATTTAGAAGTTAAGGCTAATCAAGCATCTAAATTTTTAAGCAATGAAAACAGAGTAAAAGTTTCTGTTAGATTTAGAGGTAGAGAACTTGGTCACAAAGATTTAGGTAAGGAAGTTCTTGATAAATTTTATGAATTAACAAAAGATGTAGGACAAATAGAAAAGAAACCTTCTATGGAAGGTAGAATGATGATAATGTTTATGGGTCCTTTGACTGATAAAGATAATTAGAGGGGGAAATAATATGCCAAAAATGAAGACACATAGAGGTTCTGCTAAAAGATTTAGAAGAACTGGTACAGGTAAGTTAAGAAGATTTAAAGCTTATGCAAGTCACTTAACAGGAAAGAAATCTGCAAAGAGAATTAGAAACTTAAGAAAAGGCACAACAGTTAGCGAAGCAGATATGAAAAGAATCGATAAAATGATTCCTTAGTTAGAGGGGGAAATATAAATGGCTAGAATTAAACGTGGTACAAATAATAGAAAAAGACATAAAAAAGTATTAAAACAAGCTAAAGGATATTACGGCTCAAAACATACATTATTCAAAACTGCTAACCAAGCTGTTATGAAATCATTAGCTTATTCATATGTTGGAAGAAAAAGAAGAAAAAGAGATTTCAGAAAATTATGGATTGCTAGAATTAACGCAGCTACAAGAATGCATGATTTAAGCTATAGCAAATTTATGCACGGATTAAAAGTAGCAGGTGTTGATTTGAACAGAAAAGTTCTTGCAGATATGGCTGTTAGAGATGAAAAAGAATTTGCTAAATTAGTAGAATTAGCAAAAAATAATTTATAAAATAAAAAGCTTAAGTTGATTTATATCATACTTAAGCTTTTTTTAATATAGAATTAATTTCATTCTCTTCTGAATTGATTAATTTTAACTTTTTATCACGAGTTAGACTTTTCGTTTTAATTTCTAATTTTAATGCATCACTTTTATTATCAATTTTTTTCATAAAAACATAGTTTACGGGAAGCCTTGCTCTCGTATACTTACTAGCTTTGCCTTTATTGTGCATTTTAATTCTTCTTAAAAAATCATTTGTAATGCCTGTGTATAAACTCTTATCAGCACATTCTAAAATATATAAATAATACATTAATACATACCACTAATTTGTTTTGCAACATCATAACTGAAACCTTTTTGGAGTAAGAAGGTAACTATTTTATTCCTTAGCTCGTAGCCTTCATATTTTTCTTTCCAAATGTTGATTTTAGTTTCAACTATTTGAGTAGCTTTGTCTAATTCCATATTGTACCCAAAAACTTCTTCTAAATAATCTTCGTAAATTATTTTATCAATACCTTTTTGGTATAAATCGTTGATTATTCGTCTTTTACTGTAATTTGTAAGATTAATTTTATCGTTAATAAATATTTTTGCATAGTTATAATCGTTCAGTAAATCTAGATTTTTTAATTTAGTAATTACTTCATCAATAATTTCTGTGCTAAATTTCTTGGATTTTAATTTTGTAATTATTTCTTTTTCAGTTCGTAATTTATAAGATAAAAAATTAAGGCTGATTTCAAAAGCTTCTCCAAATTTTGATATGTTCAATAGGTGAGCATACAATTCATCATCTATTATCATTTCGTTATGAATTTTAAATTTTTCAAAGTCATTATAACTTAATAAAAAACTTTCTTTTGTATCAGTCTCAATTACAAACTTATCTTTTTTATCATTGAACTCAATTTTTTGAATTATCATTTTATCTTATGTTCATTATTACATTGAGTATGAATGGAGCAACCATCATCGCCACTAGAATAATAGCTATAATTTGAGCTAATTTTTGTTTTTTCATGAAATTCACCTCTATGATATTCTAACACAAAAACATATATTTGCATATTTTAAAATAATGCTATAATATATTTATAAAAATGGAGGTAATTATGGCTGATTTAAAATTTGAAATAGTAGAAAGAATTGGAGTTTTATCCACAAAAGCTAACAATTGGAATAAGGAATTAAATATTGTTAAGTGGTCAGATTACGATGCAAAATACGATATTAGAGAATGGAATCCTGATCATACCAGAATGAGTAAAGGTCTTACATTCACAGAAGAAGAATTAAGAGTATTACATGCATTAATAGATGATGAATTGAAACAATTAGATTCAGAAAAGTAGGATTTATTTTGAAGTTTATACATTCAGCTGATTTTCACTTAGGCATGAAATTTGAAAAATCTTCAATTCCGCAATCTATGTCTAAAATAAGAAGGCAAAGAATTTGGACATCAGTTGAAAAATTAATCAAATATAGTATTGATGAAAATGTTGATTATATTTTTCTGTCTGGAGATTTGTATAATTTGGAAAATTTTAGCCTAAGTGATATGAATCGTTTAATGGATCTATTTTCTAGAACAAATTCACAAATTTGCATTATAGGTGGTAATCACGATCGTATTTATAATGATAATTTATGGGATATGGTAAATATTAGTGATAATCTGAATATTTTCAAAAAGGATACTCTTGAAAAAATAGAATTTGATGACACTGATGTTTATGGGATAAGTTACAATAAAAACAACTACGATTTTATAAACATTTTTGATGATTTAAAACTGGACAAGTTAAAAACTAATGTTTTAATGATTCATTCTGATTTATTAAATGATAACAATTGTTATATGTTTTTTGATCAAGATAAAGTAAATAATTTGGGTTTTGATTATGTGGCTTTAGGCCATATACATAAACCAACGATTTTTAATGATAAATTTGTGTATCCAGGTTCTATTGAACCATTGAGTTTTAAAGAAAAAGGGATGCACGGTGCTGTTATTGGAAGTATAGTTGATAATAGACTTGACATCGATTTTTTAGATTGTTCAGAATCAAACTTCAATGAATTTGACTATAATATATCAGATAAATTTAGTTATTACGATTTAGTGGGTTCATTGTCTAAATGTTTAGTTGAAGATAAGAAAAATTACATTAGAATTAATTTAAAGGGACAATTAGAAGAAGGATTTGATCTAGATATAGATTCTTTACAAGAAAGTTTAAAAAAATATTGCGAATATGTAGAAATAATTGACAACACAGAATCTAATATAAATTTGGATAAAATTTATGAATTTAACAGAAATAATGTGTTGGGTTATTTTATTGAGGAAACAAAAAACTTGGATAAAGAAGATCCTGTGGTTAAAAGAGCAATTAATTTAGGAATTAAGTCCTTAATGGAGAATAATTTATGAAAATTATTAGATTAGATTTGATATCATTTGGCAGATTTAATAATTACACAATAGAATTTGGAGACAAATTTAATCTAATTTATGGGTTAAATGAGTCAGGGAAGACCACTATATCCAAATTTATAGAAGGTGTATTTTATGGATTTATTAAACCTTATTTAAAGAGAACTGTATATACTGAAGACTACGAAAAATATCGCCCTTGGAATAGCGAAAACTATGAGGGCAGTATTTTAGTGGAGAAAGATAATAAGAGATTTGTAATTTATCGTAATTTCAAAGAAAAATATTTTAATATTTTCAATGAAACTACTGGCAATAACGAAACTGAACTAGATGGTTTTAATCAAGATAATTTATCATTTCCTGGTGAATACTTTTTTAAAATGCCTTCAGATATCTTCAAATCCACTGTTTTTTCTAATTTGAAAGAATTAGATGCAGAAAATAAGAATGTAAGTTCTATTGTTGATATGCTATTGAATTCATCAGATAGCAATAATGATTCTGTTTCATTTAAAAAAGCTCTAGATAATCTGGAAAAGATGAAATCAAATATTGGGACTAAACAATCTAAGGCAAAACCTTTGGGGAGTTTATATCAAAAAAAGTTTGATTTAGAAGATGAAATCAAAAATATTAATAAAGAGAAAAAAGAATATGAAGATAGTTTAAATAAGTTAAATGAGTACAAGCTTAGACACGAGACTTTGCTTTTAAACAAAGAAAAATTAGTTAATTTGCACAAGAAGAACGATATAGAAAAAATAGAAGATGCAAAAAACTATAAAATGCAGATTTTAAAAGAAAAAGCAAGTTTATTAGACAGAGTATTAAAGATTAAATACATCAATGACATTGACGAAGATGATGTAAATAGTTTGGAATATCAAAATAAATTATTAAACGACAATAGAATTACATTTAATGAGTTATCGAAGCAAAAGAAATTATTAAGTAAGGATTACTACCAATTAAAAGCAAAACTTAGTAATTATGAAACTATAAGAGATTATATTGATGAAATTAATAATTTAATTGAAAAATTAAATGGAATTTCTAAATTAAAAATAAAATTATCTATTATTGGAGTTATAGTTACATTAATTATTGCCGGGATGATTTATATGATGGGGTATACAAAAGAAATAGTAATTGCTCCTGTATTATTTGTACTATATTATATTTTAGTTGTTATATCGAACAAATTTCAGAGATTATCATACAATCGTCAATTAAATAAGATTGTGAAAAAGATTAATCAAATTACTAATATGAGTTATAAAAATTACAATGAAGTAATTAATGACTTTAGATATGACTCAAATATGGATAAAAGCATTGATTATTTGAGCAAACTTGAGGTACAGCTTCAAGATATTGATTCAAAATTGGATTCAATTATAAATGAAGATGAAAGTTCCAAGTCTAAAATCAACAATATTTTATCTTCATCAAGAAATTTGAAGAACATAGATGTTGAAGATTATAGAAGAAAAAAAATAGAGTATAACCAATTGATGGATAGAATTTCTGATAAAGATGCTCAACTTCAAAAGATATCATCTGAATATGATTTTAGTATTTTATTAGAAAATATTAATTCAGATTCAATAAAACTTGAGGATAATGATATAAAAGATATCAACTTACTTAATAAAGAAATTGATGAATCTATTGAAGAAAATGCGAAATTATTTGAAAGGACTAAAATACTTGAAAAATCTGTAAATCTTCTATTGGAAAAAGAAGAAAGATTAGCAGATATCAATGAGAATATTCAAAAGTATGAAAATGAAATTACATCTATAGAATTAGCTATGGATTTGATCAATAAAAGTATAAATAAATTACACAAAAATTTTATCCCTAGAATTAACAAGAAAGTTTCAGAAATGATGGCTTATTCAACTAAAGATAAGGACAAATTTAGGGTTGATGAAAATTTAGATGTCAGTATTTATGATGGAGTAAAATTTTATGAACAAAAACATTTAAGTTCTGGAACATTTGACTTGCTTTCTGTTTTTATTAGAATAAGTGTTCTTGAAGAATTAATGGGTCTTGATTATTTGCTGATACTAGATGATTGTTTTGTCCAATTAGATGATGTAAGATATAAGAAATGTCTAGATTTGTTATTTAAAATTTCAAATAATAATCAAATAATACTTTTTTCTTGCCAAAACAGAGATGAGCAATTGTTAAATGAACTAGACATAATATATAAGAAAATTGAGTTAAAGTAATTATGATATATGCGATAGGTGATTTACATCTGGATTATACAAAAGAAAAATCGATGGATGTGTTCGGTGATAATTGGGATAATTATGAAGAAAAGATATTTCATAATCTAGAAAAATTAGATGATGAAGATATTATACTTATACCAGGAGATATTTCCTGGGCAATGCAATTAGATGATGCTTTTGTAGATTTGAAAAGAATCGATAAGAGTCCAGGTAGAAAGATTCTAACTAGAGGTAACCATGATTATTGGTGGTCTGGAATAAGTAAACTAAGAAAATTAGAATTAGAATCTATTAATTTTATTCAAAATGATTCACTAGATTTAGGAGATATCAATATATGTGGATCACGTGGGTGGCTTGATCCAACTAGCAAAGAAGCTACAGAGAAAGATGTAAAAATTTTTCAAAGAGAAATTTTAAGAGTTAATATGAGTTTGGAAAGCGTCCGAAATAACAATGATATTATTATGATGCTTCATTATCCACCTTTTGATATTAATAAACAACCTAATGAGATATTTAATTGTTTAAAAAATTATAATGTTACACATTTAATATATGGACATTTGCATGGATATGGACATCTAAATGTAGTAGAAGGAATAATAGATGGAATAAATGTACATTGTGTGTCTTCGGATTATATAGATTTTAAAGTTAAGAAAATTAGGGGATAATATGGAAAAAGAATTAGAATGTAAGGTATTTACAGATGATTTTAATGGTTTGATGGATAAGGCTATTGAAATGGGGGCTAAAATGATAGCTCATGAAATTCAAGAAAATATTTTAATTGAATCTAATAATTTTGATTTAATTAATAGTAGTGATTATCTTAGAATAAGAATTTCAAAGGATATTTTTAATAATGAAAACAAGAAATTTCTTACTTACAAGAAGAGAGTTAATGATACAAATGTGAGACATTATAATGAATATACTATAGAGTTTGATAGCGAAGAAAATTTGAAACAAATATTAAAATTTGTTAAATTAGATAAGCAATCTTCATCTAAGAAAGAAAGAAAATCTTTTGAGTTTATGGATGCAAGACTAGATTTTGATTGCTGGGATAAAGATTTTTATCCATATCCATATTTGGAAATTGAAGTCAAAGATGAAGAACATTTAAATGAGATAATAAATAAATTAGGAATAAATAAAGATCAAATTTCAACTGAGTCTATAAGTGAACTAAGATCTAAATTACAAGAAAGTTAACAGAAAGGATCGACTTTTAATGGCAAATAAAAAGCTAGTAGTAGTAGAATCTCCAACTAAAGCAAAAACAATTCAAAAAATGTTAGGTTCTGGATATAAAGTTGTAGCCACAATAGGTCATTTAAGAGATTTACCGAAAAGCAAATTAGGAATTGATATAGACAATGATTTTGAACCACAATATATCAATGTTCGTGGTAAAGCTAATGTTATTAATGCTTTAAAAAAAGATTATAAAAATTCTCAAAAAATATTCTTGGCAACCGACCCTGATAGGGAAGGAGAAGCTATTTCTTGGCATTTGTGCTATTTGTTAGGTATAAATCCAAAGGAAGAAAATAGAGTAAAATTCCAAGAGATAACTAAAGACTCTGTAAAAGAGGCAATAAAAAAACCTGAAGCTATTGATTTAAAATTGGTAGATGCCCAACAAGCAAGAAGGGTTTTAGATCGTATAGTAGGTTATAGCATTTCTCCGTTATTATGGAAGAAAGTTAAATCTGGTCTAAGTGCTGGTAGAGTACAGTCTGTAGCCTTAAGATTAATTTGTGAAAGAGAAAAAGAGATAAGAGAGTTTGAACCAGAAGAATACTGGTCTATTCATGCAAATTTATCCAAAGAAAAATTGGAATTTGATTCTGAGTTATATTATTCAAAAAACGATAAATCTAATAAAATCAATATAAAAAACAAGGATGAAGCGGATAAAATTTTAAATGATTTGTCAGATAATTTTGTTGTAGATTCTATAAAACAACAAAAAAAATCTAGGAAACCTTACGCTCCTTTTACTACTTCTACACTTCAACAAGAATCCTATAAAAAGTTGTATTTTCAAACTTCTAAAACTATGAGAATAGCTCAACAGTTGTATGAAGGAATTAGTTTGGGTAGCGAAGGTTCAGTAGGTTTGATAACTTATATGAGAACAGATTCAACAAGAATTTCTCATGTTTGCGTGAGTGATTGCCTAGATATTATTAATGATCTCTATGGAAAACAATATGCCACAAAAGGATACGATTATTCTAAAAAGAAAAAAGGATCACAAGATGCTCACGAAGGTATTAGGCCTTCATCAGTAAAAAGAAGACCGAATGAAATTAAGAAATATTTGACAGATGATCAATATAAATTATATAAATTAATTTGGGAAAGAACTGTTGCTAGTCAGATGAAAGATGCAAGATATTTATCTACATCAATAGATTTTGATAACAATGGTTATACTTTTAGATCTAATGGTAACGTGGTGATTTTTGATGGTTTTACAAGAGTATATTCTTTAAATACTAAAGATAGCGAATTGCCTGAATTAAAGGAAAAAGAATCTATAACTTCAAAAGAAATAGAATCTAAACAACATTTTACTAAACCAAAACCTAGATACACAGAAGCAAGCCTTGTAAAAACACTTGAAGAAGATGGCATTGGAAGGCCTAGCACTTATGCATCGATTATAAGCAGTATTTTGTCTAGAAATTATGTTGAATTAAAAGAGAAAAAATTTTATACAACAGAAATCGGAGAAAAAGTTTGTGAATTTGTAGTTAAATATTTTGATTCAATTATTAATGAAAAATTCACTGCTGAAATGGAGAATGAATTAGATAATATTGCTGAAAACGACGTTGAATGGAAAAAAGTAATTAGAGATTTTTATGATGGATTTAATGAAGATTTAATCAATGCAAAAAATGCACAAGATAAATTTAAAGTTAAAGACGAACCAATTGGACGTAAATGCCCTGAATGTGGCAATGATTTGGTAATAAAACACGGAAGAAATGGAAAGTTTATTGGCTGTAGTGCTTTTCCTGATTGCAAATATACTGAAACTATTGTAAAAGATACTAAAGTAAAATGCCCAAAATGTGGTCACAGAATAATAGAAAAAGTTTCTAAAAGAGGTAAAGTTTTTTATGGATGTGAAAATTATCCAAATTGCGACTTCGCTTTATGGGATAAGCCTACAGGTGAAAAATGTCCTGAATGTGGTAGTTTACTAGTTCATAGAAAAAATAGGCATGGAGAATCCATTCTTTGTTCTAATGAAAAATGTGATTATAAAAAGCTTGAAAAATAAAAACATATATGATATACTTTGAAGGTAAAACACACAGTCGATGATACAGATGCAGTTGCTTAATTGTCGCATTTGTAGATGAGTCGTCTGGAGGAAAAAAACGGAGGTAGAAAAAATGTCAGTAGTATCGATGAAATCATTGTTAGAAGCTGGGGTTCACTTTGGACATCAAACAAGAAGATGGAACCCAAAAATGTCAAAATTTATATTTACAGAAAGAAATGGAATCTATATTATAGATCTTCAAAAAACTGTAAAACAAATTGATGATGCTTACAATTATGTAAGAGACATCGTTGCAGATGGTGGAGAAGTTCTTTTCGTAGGAACAAAAAAACAAGCTCAAGAAGCAATCGAAACAGAAGCTAAAAGATGTGGACAACATTATGTAAGCCAAAGATGGTTAGGTGGTATGTTAACAAACTACAAAACTATCAAAACAAGAATTAATAGACTTCACCAATTATATGAAATGGAAGAAGATGGAACTTTCGATCTTTTACCTAAAAAAGAAGTTAGCCAATTAGAAAGAGAAAGAGAAAAACTAGAAAAAAACCTTGGTGGTATTAGAAAAATGACAAAAATGCCAAGTGTACTTTTTGTAGTTGATCCTAAAAAAGAATACATTGCTGTTCACGAAGCAAAAATATTAGGAATACCAGTTGTAGGTATCGTAGATACTAACTGTGATCCAGACGAATTGGATATTGCTATTCCTGGTAACGATGATGCAATTAGAGCGGTTAAGCTTTTAACTTCTACAATTGCTGATGCTGTTATTGAAGCAAATCAAGGTCGTGAAGATTCAGAAGAAGTTTATTCTGAAATTGAAAATGATACAGAAGAATCTGAAAACGAAGAATCTGTATCAGAAGAAGATTTAAAAGAATTTGTTGAAAATTCTGAAGAACAATCAGACGAAGAATAATAAAAAACAAGCGACGGTTAAACTTAAAATTAAATAATTGTTTGACAGTCGCTTTTTAATTCAATTGGAGGTAATAAAATGGCACAAATTACTGCTAGTATGGTAAAAGAATTAAGAGAAAAAACTGGCGCAGGAATGATGGACTGTAAGAAAGCCCTATCTGAAGCAGATGGAAATATTGAAAAAGCAATTGACCTTTTGAGAGAAAAAGGACTTGCTGGAGCAGAAAAAAAAGCTGGAAGATTAGCATCTGAAGGTATTGTTGAAACTTATATTCACGGTGGAAAAATTGCTGCTATTGTTGAAATCAATAGCGAAACAGATTTCGTTGCAAAAAATGAAGAATTTAAGGATTTCGCCAAAGATATAGCAATGCAAGTTGTAGCATCAAATCCAAAATACGTAAGTCGTGATGAAGTACCATCTGAAGAAGTAGAAAAGGAAAAAGAAGTATTAGTTCATCAAGCTATGAACGAAAACGACGGAAAAAATATTCCTGAAGATAAAGCAAAAATGATTGCTGAAAAGAAAGTTGAAGGAAGAATAAACAAATTCTACTCACAAATTTGTTTATTAGAACAACCATTCATTAAAGATCCTAATAAATCTGTAGAAGAATTATTAACAGATTTAATTGCAAAAATAGGTGAAAACATTAAAATTCGTAGATTTGCTAGATTTGAAGTTGGCGAAGGTTTAGAAAAGAAAAACGAAGATTTTGCTGAAGAAGTAAAAAAACAAATGGGTCAATAAAAATTATTGCTGCAATTTCTATATTGCAGCTTTTTTTTATTTTACATAGTATCATATTGATTTTAAAATGTTAATTTGGTATGATTAATTAAAGAAAACCTTATTATTAATTAGGAGGAAATTTTGAGTTTAAAATATAAAAGAGTTCTACTAAAATTAAGCGGTGAAGCTTTAAGTGGAGACCAAGGACACGGATTAGATGATGATATTATAGAAAATATTTGCGATTCTATAAAAGCTGTCCACGAAGAAGGATTAGAAATTGCTATTGTTGTTGGTGGTGGAAATTTTTGGAGAGGAAGATCATCTAAAATTGATAGAGCTACATCGGACTCAATGGGAATGTTAGGAACGACAATAAATGCTTTGAGATTGCAAGCATCTTTGGAAGCAAAAGGTATTCAAACAAGAGTACAAACAGCAATAGATATGAAACAAGTTGCAGAACCTTATATTAGAAGGAGAGCGATAAGACATATTGAAAAAGGTAGAATTGTAATTTTTGCTGCAGGAACAGGATTACCATATTTTTCTACTGATACAACAGCTGCGTTAAGAGCAGTAGAAATTAACGCTGATGTTATTTTAGCAGGTAAAAGAGGAACAGATGGTATATACGATTCTGATCCTAATAAAAATAAAAATGCAATCAAATACGATAAACTTACTTATATTGATATTTTAAACAAAGGCTTAGGAATAATGGATGCAACAGCCACATCACTCTGCATGGAAAATAATATGGGATTAGTAGTTTTTGGTATAGATGATCCTAAAAATATAATTAGAGTTTCTCATGGAGAAAATATTGGAACAATTGTTGAGGGGGATAAAAATGAGTAAACAAATTTTAAAAGATATGGAAACAAAAGCTGAGAAAACATTGCATGCTTTAAGAGAAGATCTAAAAACAGTAAGAGCTGGTCGTGCGAATCCTAGCGTATTAGATAATATTATGATAGATTATTATGGGACTTCAACACCTTTAAAACAAGTTGCTACGATTTCTGCTCCAGAAGCTAGATTACTTACAATTCAGCCATGGGATAAATCAATAATGAAAGAAATTGAAAAACAAATTCAAGCATCTAATTTGGGAATCACTCCTTCCAATGATGGGAATATTATAAGATTACCATTTCCGCAATTAACTGAAGACAGAAGAAAAGAATTGACAAAAGTTGTTAAAGAATATGGCGAAAAATCTAAAGTCACTATAAGATCTATAAGAAGAGATTTTGTTGACGATGCAAAAAAAATGGAAAAAAATGCTGAAATATCTGAAGATGAATTGCACGTATTATTAGATGATATTCAATCATTAACAGATAAGTTAACAAAAGAAATTGACAATATTGTTTCTGATAAAGAAACTGAACTAATGGAAATCTAAAAAATTAATATTAAATTAAAAATCTATTCATTATGTTATGAATAGATTTTTTTATTTTAATAAAATTTTTATTTTGAATTAACTTATATAAAAGTGGAGAAATCAGTAATTATGACAAAAATGTTACAATTATTACTTTTTTGAAACTTATTTGTAACTTTTTTGTTGAATTTACTTGACATATTTTTTTAATTCTTTTAATATTATCTTAGGATGTATTAGGAGGAAGTTAATATGAACAAAAAAGGACTTGGCTTATCTATCGGATTAGCTTCAGTCATAGCTGTAGGAACTTTTGTATCGCCTTATTTAAGTTCTACAACTTTAATCGGAGACAATAATATTGAGTCTAATCAATCAAATGATTCTAAATATTCAGTTGCAATAAAAAGCAATGATTTATTGACTCCAAATGCTGAAAAAGAAGAAAAAGAGAAAGCTCTTAATGAAATAAGAAATTCACAAGTAAGAAACGTATTAAATGATTCCACAAGAACTATATCTAAAGAATCTAAAGAAGAAATTAATTCTGAAGTAAAAGAAGTTAAAGAGAATAAGCAAGAATTAAAAGATTCTGTTTATAATAACGTTTCTACATATAAAAAAAATAGTGAAAAAGTAGATCCAAAAAAAGATGAATCTAAAAAAGTAGAATTATCTACTGCAAATGTTGGGAAAATTTCAGAAGATAATAAGAATTCAAAATCAAGCCTAAAGAAAGAAAAATCTGAAGTAGCTTCATTAACTCTTTCAAGAAATTCTGAAAATGAAGAAGAAAAGATTTATTCAAATATAACAAAATCTACGACAGGTGATTTATTTGTAAGAGAACAAGCAGATAAAGAATCTGAAGCAATAGGTGTATTACCAAAAGATACTAAAATTGTTGTTAAAGATGATAGCAATAAATCATGGGCAAAAATAAGCTATAAAAACAAAGAAGCATACGTAAGTAAAGACTTCTTGACGAATGAAAAATCAAATAAAAAAGTAGATTCTGAAACTAAAAAACAAGTTTCAAAAAATAATCCTGAAGTTAAGAAAGTAAAATCTGAAGTAAAATCTAAATCTACTGAAAAGCCAGTAGATATGTGGGTAAAATCTCCAGTTTATCTAAGAAGTGAAAAATCAATCAGCTCTAATAAACTAGGTGTATTAGAGAAAAACACTAAAGTACAAGGTGTAGTTGAAGATGGATGGTTCAAAACTTCTGTAAATGGAAATAATGGTTTTATTAGTATAAAATACTTGCAAAAAACTAAAATTGAAGAAAAGAAAAATGATGAACTTAAAGTTTCAGAAGTTAAAACCAAAGAACAAGTGAAGAAATCAAATTCTACAAAATTTGAAGGAGCTAACTATACTGGATATGTAAAGGAAGCTGTAAATGTTAGAGATAAAGACAGCATGGATTCTAACATAGTTTCTGTATTAGAAAAAGGTACTAAAGTAAGTGGTATTAAGGGAGAATATTGGTTAAAACTTTCTGAAGGTAGATATGTTTCTGTAAATTATATTCAAGACAGTAAAGTTGAATCAAACCAAACAAAAAACACAGAAGTTAAAGATTCTTACAAAAAAGATTCTAATTCTAAGGTTGTAAGATCTAATGAAGGTGGTTCTGGCAGTGCTGTAGCTCAAGCAGCTTATAATTATTTGGGAGAAAGATATGTTTGGGGTTCTGCACAACCAGGAGTAGGATTTGATTGCTCTGGATTAACTAGTTATTTATATAATAAAGTTTGCGGTATTTCTCTTTATAGAAACTCAGCTGCACAATCAAATAATGGATATCCTGTAAATAAAAGTAATTTAAAACAAGGAGATTTGTTATTCTTTAGTACAAATGGTTCAGGAAGTATTTCTCACGTTGGGATTTATGTTGGTAATGGAAAAATGATTCATGCATCAACACCTTCAACTGGTGTAATTATTTCAGACATTGACTCAAACTATTACTCAAATACATTTGTAACAGCAAGAAGAATCTTAAACTAAAATCATAAGCTATTGGCATTTAATGCTAGTAGCTTTTTTAGTACCATAAATAGTGTAAGAAAGGAAGTAATTCCTATCTTGCACTATTTTTGTATAATGAAGATGTAGTATGACGAGTCGCTTTTAGGGTTGAAACATCCGCCAATAAAACTGTCAACTACCTTTTCATTATTCATATTCGGTTAAGCAGGTTGGGCAAAACGTCCGTGTCACAAGCTAAAAAGAGTGTAATGGTGCAGGTAGAAACTACAAAATAATAAGAAAGAAGGGAAATTATGATATCTGTAGGAATAGACATATCAAAAGAAAAAATAACGGTTTGTGCATTAGAACAAGGAAACAAAATAATTTGGAAACCCTTTGATGTTTCTCTTAAAAAAACAAAAGTAGAAGAATTAATAGAGAAACTAGAAAAATTAAAAGAAGAAGTAAAAATAACAATGGAAGCAACAGGAAAATATCATCTACCAATACTTTATGAATTAAAAGATAGAGGATACTTTGTAACAGTAATAAATCCATTAAAAATGAAACAATATTGTCGAGCATTAAACTTTAGAAAAGCAAAAAATGACAAGATGGATGCAAAACAAATAGCAGAATATGGACTAATGTATTGGAAAGAATTAGAAGAATACAAAGTAGATGAAGAAAACTACATAGTCTTAAAAGAATTAAACAGAAACTACCAACATTACATGGAGCTAAGAATCGATCAAATGAACTACATAGATCAAACAATGCATCAAACATTTCCAGGCATAAAAAAACTAATACTACATAATTCAGGAGACTTTTCAAAAGACAAACTCTTAGACTTTTTAGAAAAATGGTGGCATAAAGACCTAGTATTAGAAAAAACAGAAGAAGAATTTATAGAAGAATATAAAAGGTGGGCAAAAGAAAAGAGATACCATCCAAATGCAAACAAAGCAAAAGCCATTTACCAATTAGCAGAGGATAGTATCTCAACACAACCTTCCCATAACACAAAAATAGAAACAAATATCAGAGAAGGAATAAACCTGATAAAACAAATAAATCAGATTCTAAATAGAATTTTATCACAAATGATAGAAATATCCGAGCCCTTAGAAGAATATCAAGAAGCAAAAAAATTCTCAGGCATATCAGAAAAATTAGCAGTACAAATAGTAGCAGAATTTGGCGACCTATCAAAATTTAAAAATAAAAAAAGCCTAATATCCTTTATAGGGATAGACGCACCACCATATGAATCAGGAAACTTTAAAGCAGATCAAAGAAAAATAAGTAAAAGTGGAAACGCAATACTAAGAAAAGTAGGCTACCAAGCAATGAAATGTATGATGAGTGCTAAAAAAGCAGAAAATGAAATATATAAGTACATGATAAAAAAAGAAAAAGAAGGAAAAGCCAAAAAAGTATGTAAATTTGCAGGATTAAACAAATTCTTAAGAATCTACTATGCAAGAGTTATGGAATCAAAAGCCCAAAAACAAGAATTAAAAGTAGCATAAAATCTAAAAATTACAGAGACTGTGAAATAGTTTGTGTATAGAATCCTCCTGATATAATAGTAATCAGGAGGATTTTAAAATGCCAAGAAAAAGACCAGAAACAAGACTCA